>JAVXVG010000046.1:0-108902 GCA_032229975.1 Acidobacteriota bacterium
CTGCTGAATCGACGGCGTTGACGTAGTAATAATAAGTCACGCCGGGCTCGACGGCCTCATCGTTGTAGGTGGTGCGATCAGTGGGCGTGCGCGTCAGCTTGCGCCACTGATCTTTCGGAAGGTTTGGATCGCTTGAGCGGAAGATGTTGTAGCCGACCACGTCGCGCTCCGGATTCGCGGCGAAGAAGATCGAGATGCGTTGCGGGCTCGCGTTGACGCTCAAGCCCGTGGGCGCGCTTGGCGGAAAGATGTCGCGCGGCGTGATCGTAAGCGAGTTCGAGTTGAGACTCTCGACCTGAGAGCCGCCCGTGCCGAGCGAGACGGCGCGGACGACGTATGAATACTCTTCGCCGAATTTGAAAGTCTGATCGTTGAACTCGGTCGCATTGATGGGCGCGGGATTGAGCGGTGTCTGGGCCTGTTCCGTCTGCGAGCGATCCGTGCGATAGACGTTGTAGCCGAGAAGATTGACGGGCGTCGAGTTATCGACGTTCGCCTTCGGCGCATCCCAACGCACGCGCACGATGTTCTCCGAAGGATTCGTCACACCGGCGAGGGAAGGCGGCCGGCTGACAGTCGAAGCCGGTTCGATCAAGAGAAAGTTTGAGAACGCCGCGCGCTGGCCTGAAGAGTTGACGTAGCGGACGGCGTAGCGCAGGCGCACCGGCTCGGTGAGCGTGAGCGTGTCAGTGTAAGCGAGCGTCTCGCCGCTCCGTTGAATCTCTTCGTAAGTGATCGAGCCGATGAGGGTCGAGCGCGAAGCGAACTCCTCTTCCGTGAGCGGCAGCGGATCGTTCGGTCGCTCGGCGACGCGATACACGTCCACGCGCCGTATGCTCTGCACGCTCCCGGCGGAAGCGTTGCGGCGCGGCGCGGGCCAGCTCAGGATCACTTCGTTGCCGCGTTGCGCTCCTGAAAGCAGCTCTGTGCGCTGCGGCACGCGCTCGACAGGCGGCTCCGGCGGGCGACGCTTGCCGCACGCGGCGCAGAGTGAGAGCGCGAACAGGAATGTAACGAAGATGAAAAGCAGGCCCGAACTTTTCTCCGCGAGCGAGCTTTGCGCCTTCCACTCTTCGACCTTCGACTTGTTCATAGGATGTAGCGGCTGAGGTCTTGATCCTTGACCACTTCCAAAAGCACGTTGCTGACATAAGTCGCGTCGATGACCTGTCGTTTCGGCTCAAGGTCGGGCCCCTCGAAGCTGATCTCGTCCAAGACCTTCTCCATGATCGTGTGCAGGCGTCGCGCGCCGATGTCTTCGGTCTGCTCGTTGACGCGACCGGCGAACTCGGCGACCGCGCTGATGGCATCCTCCGTGAATTCGAGATCGATCCCTTCGGTTTCGAGCAGCGCGCGATACTGCTTGATGAGAGAGTTCTTCGGCTCGGTCAGGATGCGCTTGAAGTCTTCGACCGTGAGCGATTCCAACTCGACTCGGATGGGGAAGCGGCCCTGTAGCTCAGGGATCAGATCAGAAGGTTTCGAGACGTGGAATGCGCCCGCCGCGATGAAGAGGATGTGGTCGGTCTTGACCATGCCGTAGCGCGTGTTGACGGTTGTGCCTTCGACGATAGGCAGAATGTCGCGCTGCACGCCCTCGCGCGACACGTCAGGGCCACCTCCGCCCGATTCGCGACCCGCGATCTTGTCGATCTCGTCGAGGAAGATGATGCCGGCGGATTCGACCCGCTCGAGGGCAGCGCGCGCGACAGCGTCCATGTCGATGAGACGCTCCTCTTCCTCCTGCATCAGATATTCCATCGCCTCAGAGACGAGCATGCGGCGGCGCCTGGTCTTGCCCTGAAAGAGACTGCCGAGCATATCTTTCATGTTGATGCCCATCTCTTCGACGCCCTGTGGGCCGGAAAGCTCGATGGTCGGGTAGCCGCGATCTCGCACCTCCATCTCGACGAGGCGATTGTCGAGCTTGCCCGCGCGCAACTGCTCGCGCAACTTCTCGCGCGTGCGGTTGAACTGATCATCGCGCGCGTCGGGCGACTCCGACTGCTTCGGCTCAAGCGCGGCGGCATCCTCTTCAGCGTCGAAGTTGTAGTAGCTGGAAGTTTGTCGCGGCGGCAGGAGAAGATCGAGTATGCGCTCCTCCGCATTCATCTCGGCTTTCTCCGAGACCTCGTCGATCTTCTCGCCGCGCACCATCTCGACGGAGATTTCCGAGAGGTCGCGAATCATGCTCTCAACGTCGCGCCCGACGTAGCCGACCTCTGTGAACTTCGACGCTTCGACCTTAAGAAAAGGGGAGTTCGACATACGTGCGAGGCGGCGTGCGATCTCCGTCTTGCCGACGCCGGTCGAGCCGATCATGATGATATTCTTCGGCATCACATCGGCAGCCATGTCGGGCGCGAGTTTCTGCCGACGCACGCGATTACGCAGGGCGATGGCGACGGCGCGCTTCGCCGCATGCTGACCGACGACGTGCTTGTCCAACTCGGCGACGATCTGTCGCGGCGTCATCTCGTCGAGCCGCGCCTCTTCGTCAACCTCGCCTTGTAGATAGATAACCATGAGCGAAGCGATAAAGTAGGAACGATGAACGATGAAGTGAAAATGATCTGTTCTCACTTCATCGTTCATCGTTCCTACTTCATACTTGATCCTTCATGCTTTCGTTGCCAGTTCTTCGACGATGATCTTCTGGTTCGTGTAGATGCAGATGTCGCCCGCGATCTTGAGCGCCTCGACGGCAATGTCGCGCGCGCTCATCTCGGTGTGCGCGAGCAGCGCGCGTGCGGCGGCGAGGGCATAGGAGCCCCCCGATCCGATGGCCAGTGCGCCGTCCTCTTCGTCGGGCGCGATCACGTCGCCGTTGCCGGAGAGGAGGAAGGAACTTTTCTCGTCGGCGACGACGAGCAACGCTTCGAGGTGACGCAAGACTTTGTCCGTGCGCCATTCCTTGCTCAGCTCGATGGCGGCGCGCTCTAAATTTCCATGATACTGTTCGAGCTTGCCCTCGAAGCGCGTGAGCAGAGAGAAGGCGTCGGCGCTCGCTCCTGCGAAGCCCGCGAGGATGCGCTCGTTGTAAAGCCTGCGCACTTTGCGCGCCGCGCTTTTCATGACGGTGTCGCCGAGCGTGACCTGCCCGTCGCCGGCCATTGCAACGTTCGCGCCGCGCCTGACGAGCAGGACGGTCGTGCTACGAAAGCGCGGCTGTTGTTTATCCAGACTCATGTGCTTAGGCTGAAAGACTATAGGAAGTGGTCGGAAGAGAAGTCAAGCCGGGTCTTGGCGCGCATCATTTAAACAGAAAGGTGTCGGCTGATCGTTGGCCTGACAATTTTCATGTATGATTAGTCGGGACTGACTTGGATAAGAATTATAAGATTCTGAGCCCGACTTGAAGGACTCTGCGCGGCGCGTGTGAGATGAATCAGTCGAGACCAATCATAGGGATCACGATGCGGCACGAGTTGGAGACGGAGCGTTTCTATCTCGCTCGTTTCTATAGCGAGGCTGTGGAGGCGGCGGGCGGCGTACCCGTGCACGTCTCACTCATCCCGAAGCGCGAATATATCAGCGCGGTCGTCAATAAGCTCGACGGGGTGTTGTTGCCCGGCAGCGCCTCTGACGTTGATCCTCTGCGCTACGGGCGCGACCCACTGCCGGGTCTCGGCGCGGTTCACCCGCTAAAGGATGAGACGGACGCGCTCGTATTATCGGAGATTGAGCGACGCGGCCTGCCACTGTTCGCCATCTGCTTCGGCATGCAGATTTGGAACGTGGAGCGAGGCGGGACGCTCGTGCAAGACATAGGGAGTCAGTTACCGGAAGCGATCAAGCACGAGCAGGGGGCCCCAAGGGAGCGGCGCTCGCATCGCGTTCGTTTCCTCGGCGATAGTCTGTTGGGAGGAATGTCAGGCGTGGAAGAGGAAGGCGTCAACAGTCATCATCACCAAGCGATAGAGACTGTCGGCGAGAACCTGCATGCGACAGCATGGGCTACGGACGGGCTCGTGGAGGCGATCGAGGAGACGCGCTCTGATCGATGGGGCATCGGCGTGCAGTGGCATCCTGAGATCGATTGGAGAGGCGACCGGCTCTCGGAGAGACTCTTTCAAAAGTTCGTCGCCGCTTCGGCAGAGTTTGCGACGAAGCAGACATCTTATGCGCGCAGTCCATGATCACCGAAAGGCATGGCAAGTATCATAGTTCGAGCGTCCGATAACGCCAAAGAGCTTGGAAGCAATATTGGGGAATGATTGAAGGGATGCTGCAGGTGTGTCGGATTACTATTGTTGGTATCACCTAATTTGCTCAAGATTACTGTAAGTTAGTAGCCTTAGATTCTGAGTTTTATAATTTTGAGTCATTAAGTCATTAAGATAGTGTATTGCTTGGTTCGATTCAAGATTAGGAAGGCTGGCTCTGATGTTATCGGATAGCTTGAATCTTCACGATCGCGTCGCCATCATCACGGGCGCATCGAGGGGGATCGGCAGGGCAACAGCAAAAAGGCTTGTCGAAGCGGGAGCGAATGTCGTTATCAATTATGTCCGAGACGAAGAGGGTGCTCTCCAATTACTCAAGGAAGTTGAAGCGGCAGGCGGAAGAGCACTGCCCGTGCAAGGGGACGTGCGGAATCTGTCCGACGCGGAGCGGATCGTGAACCGGGCCATCGAGGAGTTCGGCGGAGTTGATATTCTGATCTGCAACGCGGGGGTCTGGGAGGGCGCACCAATCGAGCGCATGGGAGAGGATGTCTGGGCTCGGACGATGGACATTAACTTGAAAGGGACTTGGACGATGTGCCGAGCGGTGCTCCCTTTCTTTAAGGAATGCGGGCGCATAGTCGTCGTCAGTTCGACGGCGGGACAGCGCGGCGAGGCAAACTATTCAAATTACGCGGCTGCAAAAGGCGGGCAGATATCTTTCGTCAAATCTCTCGCGGTTGAGCTTGCGCCCCGTAGCGTGAACGTCAACGCTATCGCGCCCGGCTGGGTTGACACGGAGATGACGGCTCTTGAGTTAGCAGACCCTGCTAGGCGCGCGAAGATCGAGAAGGCAATTCCGCTCGGTCGTGTCGCCACGGCGGACGATGTCGCCCTTCCGATCCTATTCCTGTGCAGTGATTGGGCGCGCCACATCACAGGCGAGGTTCTGAGCGTGAACGGCGGCTCCGTTCTCTGCGGGTGAGTGGGAAATAGCTGTAAGAAAGGATCGATGAATGTCCACGGAACATTCGCGCGGAACGAAGAGAAAGGTTGAGCTTGGCGTGGAGCGGCTCCTGCGGCAGGGGCATCCGACGTTGCGCGGGGCGCGTGTCGGGCTCGTCTGCAATCAGGCATCCGTCGATCACAATTTCCGTCACGTCGCTGATCTCTTCCGCGAGAGCCGGGAGTGGAAGCTGACAGCTCTCTTCGGGCCACAGCACGGGGCTCGCGGCGACTTGCAGGACAACATGGTCGAGTCACCGCACGCTGTCGATGCAGACACGGGCGTGCCCGTGTATTCGCTCTACAGCGAGACGCGCGAGCCGACCGAGAGGATGCTTGAAGACGTGGACGTGCTAGTCTTCGACCTGCAGGATGTGGGCTGTCGCATCTACACCTTCATATACACGCTAGCAAACTGTATGCGCGCCGCCGCAAGGTTTGGGAAGAAGGTCGTTGTCTGCGACAGACCCAACCCGATTGGCGGCGTGGCAGTGGCAGGCAACATCTTGGAGCCCGAATACGCTTCATTCGTCGGTCAATATCCGCTTCCGACGCGGCACGGCATGACCATTTGTGAGTTGGCGCAAATGTTCAAAAGCGAGTGGGGCGTTGGCGGGGAGGTCGAACTTATACGGATGGGTGACTGGGCGAGGGAATTGTGGATGGACGAGACGGACGCGCCCTGGGTGCTTCCTTCGCCCAATATGCCCACTGTGGATTCTGCGACAGTGTTTCCCGGCACGGTTCATGTGGAAGGGACACAGGTCTCGGAAGGCAGGGGGACGACCAGACCTTTCGAACTTGTAGGCGCGCCCTACGTCGATGCCATGCGCCTGGCGGAGACATTGAACTCTCTCTCTCTGGAGGGGGTCTATTTCCGGGGCTGCTATTTTCGCCCTACCTTTCAGAAGCAGGCGGGTCAGACATGTGGGGGCGTCCAGCTTCACGTGCTAGATAGAGAAAAGTTTGAGCCGGTGATAAGCGGAGTAGCAATCGTTAAAGTAATACATGATCTCTATGGAGAGCAATTTCGTTGGAAAGAGCCTCCTTACGAGTACGTGTATGATAAAAATCCCCTTGATGTAATTGCCGGAACGGATAAGTTACGGCGCGCAATAGAGGCAGGGGATTCACTTGAGAACATAGAGAACTCTTGGGCACCCGGGCTGGCGGAATTTATCGAGGCCAGGGATAGGTATCTGCTGTATTAGCCGGCCACGACACTTAATAAAATAGATTAAGAGTGTCATTATAGATATGTCGCCGCGCCGACTCCTCAAGTGATACACAAGATTCGTGTGATGCTGCCGCCTCTGGAACAGTTATTAAGTGAATGCGAGAGCCTGCACGGGCATATGTGTCCGGGTCAGGTCTTGGGGGCGCGCATGGCTCTGCTAGGGTGCTCGCTCATCGATATTAAAGACCCACGCAATCTTGAGAGGAAAAACTTAATTGTGTGGGTGGAGATTGATCGCTGCATGACGGACGCAATCAGTGCGGTCACTGGAGTGCGACTAGGGAAGCGCAGTCTCAAATACGTCGATTATGGCAAGGTGGCTGCCACCTTCTTGAACCTACAGACGGGACACGCAGTACGTCTCATCGCATTGGACAGCTCCAGAGAACTTGCGGACACCCTCTACCCAGCATATGAAAATAAAAAAGCTAGGCAAGTACAAACTTACCTAGCCGCGTCTGATAAACTTTTGTTCAAGGTTGAATGGGTTAAAGTTGAAGTCACCGATTTGGATCTGCCGGGTCGTCCACACAGGCGTGTCATCTGCATGAAATGCGGCGAGGGAGTTAATGACGGCAGGGAAGTTCTCGTGGATGGGGTGAGGCTTTGCAAGGCTTGCGCTCTGCCCCCTTACTATAGTCCTGACATGGCCGGTGGGCAATGCGCCACAGGCGAGGGAGAGCCGTTTGTTGAATAGAGAAGTTTCAACTGGGAGAGGCGTAGCAAGGGCATTCGCCGCAGGCATATCGACATGGGTGATACCTGGTGCGGGATATGTCTGGGCTGGTCGTGCCTTCCGAGGGGTTATCGTTGCCGGGGTGGTCTCTACAATGTTTGCAATCGGTCTGCTGTTTGGCGGACACCTCTTCGGCTTGCAGAACGTGTCAGACATCGGGCTGCTCGCATATGTTTACGGGTTCTGCGACCTGGGGAGCGGATCACTCTATGTCCTGTGTCAATGGTCAGGAATAGGCTTGTCTGATCAGGCGCAGAAGGCGACGGCGGAGTACGGGAATATCTTTTTAATGATCGCCGGACTCTTGAATTTCCTTGCTGCTCTGGACACATTTGACGTTGTGGTAGGGAGGAAGCGTTGAGACACTTTCTGATCATGATCTTGTTTGCTGCGCTCGTCGCCTGTATCTTCGGTACAGTGGGACGTGAAGGGCGTCACGAAAGTTTCCGCTATGGCTTTAAGATATTCGGCGAATTTATCGCGGTCGGGTTCATCTTAGCTTGGCTCTTATATTGGCTACCCCTCTAGACGCGTCCGATAACTTTAACTATCTACACCTATCTTGCTCAAATTCTTGATAACTCTGACAGAGAAGTAGAGCTACGAACATGGCACTCTTTGAGACAGAGGCAATCGTCCTGCGCAACTTAAAGCTGGGGGAGGCAGATAAAATAATAGTCGCGCTGACAAAGCAGGAAGGAGTGGTGCGCGGCGTCGCCAAGGGCGCAAGAAAACTCAAAAGCAGATACGGCGCTAGCTTGGAGCCATTCACTATAATCCGTCTCACCTTCTTCGAGAAGGAGATGCGCGAATTGGTCTCAATCGGCGAGGCGGAGATCGTCAAGTCATATTTTGATTTGACGAGAAACGATTCCATCTTCACGACACTAGAGCATGTGGCGGGACTTATCATGGAATTTGCCCCTCTGAGGTCGCCAGACGAAAGATTCTTCAGAATGTTCAAAGCCTGTCTCGAGGCACTGGAAGAAGAGCCCGGACGAGTCCAAGAAATCGCGCTCTATAGCGAAATATGGACACTAAGACTCTCAGGCTTTCTCCCTGATCCCACCACGTGCACATCTTGTGGGACAGCTCTTGAAGTTGAAAACGCGGGTGCCGTCCTAAGCACTGGCAGCGCACTCACGTGCACGCGTTGCGCAGGCGGACAGGGTCTGATCATGCACCGGGAGGCTCTCGCAAAGCTAATCTCCGCCTTGAAAATCCCTCCACTCGCGTGGGCAAAGAGGAGCGATCATTACCCGGCCGATCCCTCGACGGATACGGTCGTGAGCCAAGTCCTCCATATCCTGACAGCGCGCGCACTTGAGCGTGAGCCTCGGTTCAGGTCAAGAGGGGGTGCGAACTCTTGAGCGAACCAGGTGTAAAAGATCAGACGGCCAAACATCATGCTTGAGAGGAGACTTCTGTTAGATAGATATCTGATCAAGACGGTAACGCCCTACCTGTTTCTCTCTCTCCTCATCCTAACAGGGCTACTCTTGCTACAGCAGTCTGGGAAGTTCGCCGAAGTGCTGAGCTTCGCGCGCGACCCGTTCGCCCTCACCATGGAAATCATGTTCGGTGTGCTTCCGGGCGTCCTGCTCTTTACTTTGCCCATGTCGGTTTTGGTCGGCACGTCCACCGGTTTTGCCCGTCTCGGGAGTGATAGCGAGTTGGTCGCGCTTCGTGCTGCCGGCATGAGCCGCCGGAGACTAACTACTCCAGTTCTTGTCTTTGCCATTTTTATCAGTTCGTTCGCTGTTCTGGATGCTTTTGTGCTTGCGCCGAGAGCCGTCCGCTCGATGCGCCAAGTGCTCTATCGCGCAGCGCTCGACAAGCTGGAGTCGCCGATTCAGCCGCGCTCATTCAACACACAACTACCCGGCAAAGTTGTCTATGTCCGCGATGGGGATGAGTCGCACGGTGAATGGGGGAGGGTCTTCATACACTGGTCAGAACCCGGTGGCGAACTCCGCCTGATTACGGCTCGCAAGGGACGACTCGACGTCGGAGGGGACCAGACTGAGCTGGTCTTGAGCGATGCCGTCGTGACAACCATTTCACCTCAACAGCAGGTCGCTAACAGCCCCGTCGGACAAATCTTAACTGAGCGTTCTGAGCAGCTCCGGTTAAGAATTAACAGCGGGCGGGCGTCTCTGGCGAGCCAACTTGCTCGCGATACGGATGAGGATGAACTAGGCTGGGGCGATCTGATCGACAGATACAGGCAGAGTTCCGGCAACGCGAAACGCGACGCTCTCTCATCTTTTTATAAGAGGCTGGCACTCGCGGTAACTCCCATCCCTTTCGTCTTGGTAGGCGTGGGCTTAGGCACGAGAGCGCGAAGGGGAGGGCGCGCTCTCGGTGCCTTTTACTCGCTCTTCGCGATGGTCTTGTATTACTTGGTTTTTCTGGGGGGGGACTACTTGACTCGGACGGGGGCGGCCAGCCCTTTGATCGGGAACTGGGCGGCGACAGCTTTCACATTAGTCGCCGGAGTATTGCTTGTACTTCCCAGTGATGTCCGTCTGTCGTCCCCTCTGGTCGCAGCTCGACTTGAGAAGCCTCCCGTTGCTTATTTAAACAGATCTCGCAGAGATTTCAGAAGCCTGAGGTTATCCTTATTGGGTCTCTTAGACCGTACTGTCTTGACCTCGCTAGTCCTGTATTTCCTGCTATCGCTAACAGTCCTCTCGTCCGTTTTTCTGATCTTTACGTTCTTCGAGACTCTGCGCTTGGCGGCGGCGCGTGGGACTCCGCCAAGCCTCATCCCGCTCTACTTGCTGTATCTGATCCCCTTTGCCTCTACTGCTGTATTGCCCATCGCGACGCTGCTCTCCGTCCTGACAACTTACGCGCTGATGGCACGGCGTAGCGAGGCGATATCCTGGTGGTCAACGGGACAAAGCTTTTACCGCTTGGCGCTGCCCTCGTTCATCTTTTCGCTCTTTATTTGCACGGCGAATTATGGCTTGCAGGAGAGGCTGCTGCCTGCGGCTAACCGAAAGCAGAATGCTCTCCGCTCGCAGATTCGAGGCGAGCCGGTGAGGGCCGGATCATCCACCGGCTTCCAATGGCTTGCCGTTGCGGACCGGCATATCTATTCATATAAATATGGAGAAGGCTCTGAAGTATTGGAGGAGCCGACGGATTATCAATTCGATGAGGAGGGAATCCATTTGCGGGAGATTGCACGCGCGCGGGTCGGCCACCCGACGCGCGACGGAGGGCTTTTACTCGAAGAGGTGTCCACCCTCGGCGGCTTGGATAAGTTGAGCAAAGGCATTAGTGGGCAGCGAAGCGAGACGGTCGTTGACGAGAACACTCAATTCTCCCTGTTTAAGCCTACACTTAAACAGCCAAATGAATATGAGACGAAAGACTTAAGGAATGACTTAAGGCGATTAAGCGCGACCGTACCCGCCGTATCTCCCTCTTATTTGAATGCTCTTGTTGTTACTTTATGGAAGCGAGCGGTGGAGCCCTGTTATTCGCTTGTCATGTGGATTAACGCACTGCCATTGGCGTTATCCTTCGGACGGCGATCGGTGATCAGGCCCTTAGCCTTTGCCGTGATCCTCGGACTCTGTTTTTGGTTGGGGAACGCTGTCTTATCTCAGGCTGGAATCTACGGGCTGATCTCTCCGCAAATATCGGTCTTGATGTTGCCGGTAATGTTATCTTTGAGCGGAGTCTATCTCCTCTCGCGAACGCGCACCTAGAAGATCAAGTGGTTAGGTACCCATCTCCCAGCTTGATAAATATTCAAGCTGCTCGGGGGTAAGCGAATCAACTTCAAGTCCCAAGGAATGAAGTTTGAGACTCGCGATCTCCGCATCAACTTCCTTGGGTAGCATATGAACCCCTGGTGCTAATTGTCCACGGTTTTGCGCTAAGAACTCTACTGATAAAGCTTGGTTAGCGAAACTCATATCCATGACTGAGGCGGGGTGTCCTTCCGCAGCTGCGAGATTGATCAGGCGTCCCTCGCCCAAGACAATGATCCTATTGCCGCTCTCCTTGATCTTATACTCTTCAACGAAAGGTCTGAGCGTAACAGGCTGCTCCGATAGCGAGCGCAGTGCTTCCAAGTTAAGCTCAAGATCAAAGTGTCCACTGTTGCAGACGATGGTGCTGTCTTTCATCAGACGGAAGTGTTCCTCATTAATTACATGACGGTTACCTGTCACGGTAATGAACACGTCACCCAAGGGGGCGGCTTTAACGATAGGGAGCAGGCGGAACCCATCCATAACTGCTTCGATTCCTTTAATCGGATCAATCTCAGTGACGATGACATTGGCACCGAGCCCGCGCGCACGCATGGCTACCCCTTTACCGCACCAGCCGTAGCCTACGACAACAATTGTCCGACCAGCCAGCAAGATATTGGTGGCTCGGATTATGCCGTCCAGAGTGGATTGCCCGGTTCCATACCGGTTGTCAAAAAAATGCTTCGTCTGTGCGTTATTTACTGCCATGGCGGGGAAGGTAAGAACACCTGAATGTTCCATTGCTTGCAGTCGCACGATACCTGTCGTGGTCTCTTCGGTCGTGCCAATGATGCCGGGTAATAATGACTGCCTCTCCTTAATCATGGTGGCGACCACATCTGAACCATCGTCAATGATAATTTGAGGGTTGAAATCAAGCGCGACGCGGACGTGTCGATTGTAAGTTTCGGTCGATTCACCCTTGATCGCATAGACAGGGATTTCCCATTCGGCGACGAGTGCGGCGGCGACATCATCCTGCGTGGATAAGGGATTGGAAGCAATTAAAATTGTCTCTGCACCACCAGCCTTTAACGCTCGAACCAAGTTCGCGGTCTCTGTTGTGACGTGCGCGCAGGCTACTAGACGTATGCCTTGCAAGGGCTTTTCGCCAGAGAATCTATCTCTGATGAGTTTCAACACAGGCATCTCGCGCTCAGCCCACTCAATGCGCTTCTTACCGTCCCGACTTAAACCTATATCTTTAATGTCATATCCGAAGTCTGTGGTGGTAGTCATATTAAGCCCCTTCCTCGTGTGTTTGTTGAATTGCCTTGCTAGACCCCTGCTTCCGCACGTAATGAATCAGCCTTGTTGGTCTGTTCCCAAGGGAAGCCTGCTTCTGTTCGCCCGAAATGCCCATAAGCTGCTGTCTTTTGGTAGATTGGTTGAAGCAGATGGAGACTCTCAATTATTCCTCTCGGAGTGAGATTAAATATGCCTCGGACGATCTGAGCTAGGCGAATCTCGCTAACCTTTCCTGTGCCCGCAGTATCAACCAAGACAGAGACCGGTTCTGCGACACCAATCGCATATGCTAATTGGACAAGACAACGCTCAGCCAAGCCTGCAGCAATGATATTCTTGGCAATGTGCCTCGCCATATATGCTGCAGAACGATCCACTTTGGTCGGATCTTTTCCTGAGAATGCCCCGCCTCCGTGCGGAGCATAGCCGCCATATGTATCTACTATGATCTTCCGCCCGGTTAGTCCAGCGTCGCCTTGCGGACCACCTGTTACGAAGCGACCAGTGGGATTGATGTGTAATTTAGTATTCTGGTCAAGCAACTCTTCAGGGACTGTGGACTTAATGACTTCTGCGGCGATTTCACTTCGTAGCTGCTCTGTCTTTACCTTTGCATCATGCTGTGTAGAGATAACAATGGCTTCGACGCGAAATGGACGTCCATCCCTATACTCAATCGTAACTTGGGACTTTCCGTCAGGGCGGAGATAGGGGAGAGTCTGATTACGTCGTACTTCAGCCAAACGCCTTGACAGGTTGTGTGCGAGTTGAATGGGTAAGGGCATTAATTCGGGCGTTTCATTGCAGGCAAAGCCAAACATTAACCCTTGGTCGCCAGCACCGCCCGTATCAACTCCAAGTGCGATATCGCTTGACTGCCGATCAATGGCCGTCAGGACGCTGCAAGTATCGCAATCGAAACCATATTTAGCTCTGGTATAACCTATACCTCTAATGGTTTCACGTGCCACCCGAGAATAGTCAATGAAGGCGTTGGCTGTGATTTCTCCTGCGATAACTACTAGTCCCGTGGTTACCAATGTCTCACAAGCCACGCGCCCTCTCTCATCTTGTCGGATTATTTCATCTAGGATTGCGTCAGAGATTTGATCCGCGATCTTGTCGGGGTGACCTTCGGTGACGGACTCCGACGTAAAAAGATAACTCGACTGGCTACTCAATTTAATACCTCATAACAGCTAGGGGTTGACGAAAGACCGCGTACTGTAACAACGGGGCATAACTCTGTCAAGTTCGCATTGAGTTTTTGCTTGGATGGATCTTTGTTATCACTTTGATCTGCTACACCTTTGTGCAAATATTTAGGCAGAGTGAACAAGTTATACATGGATGAGTGTTTGAGATAAGCATGCGCACAGTCGGGCGACACTAATCACAAGGACTTTCCACGCAAAGCCAAACATTACATAATATATATTATCGGACGTAATTCATTTCCTCTTTTCTACCTTCATTCGTGGGTGAAATTGTTCAAGAGTTTTTGTTAGGTGCTCATTAGAGATATGTGTGTATATCTGGGTAGTGGCCAGATCGCTATGGCCTAATAATGCTTGGACCGCGCGTGAATCAGCGCCCCTTTGAATAAGATGACTTGCAAACGTATGCCGCAAACTATGTGGGCTAACCCGACCCAGTCCGGCACGTTCTGCATATCTTCTTAATGATGACCAGATATACTGCCTACTTATGCGCTCGCCTTTTTTCCTTATAAAGAGCACGTCCGAATCCTTTTCTTCCAGCAAGATGTGGCGAACATTCAAATACTCCCTAAGAGATATCAATACAGATCTCCCTAAAGGGATGTAACGCTGCTTTGAACCTTTACCTTGACAAAGCAAAAGCGCACGCTCCATAGACACGTCATGAACTCTTAAATTCACCAACTCAGAGACCCTAATGCCGGTGGCGTAGAGCAACTCAATAATGGCTCGATCTCGCCTTCCCATGTGAGTCTTCAAGTTCGGAATACTTATTAAGGCATCCACCTCGTTGCCCTCCAGAAATGCTGGCAACTTTCTCTCAACGGTGTGACTTATCAAGTCCGCATGAGGATATGTTTTGCCCAAACCCTCTCGGAGCAGATACCTATAGAAACCTTTAACGCTTGAAATTCGCCTCGCCATCGAGCTTGTTGCTGCACCCTCAAGGGTTAGTTTTTTTATCCACCCGAGCAGATCATCCTTCGTTAGCCATCCAAGCTCTTTCCCAACCCCCAAGGCATATTTGTCAAGCGACTTTAGATCCCGCAGATAGCTGTTTACCGTGTTAACGCTTAGCCCCTTCTCGACTTGCAAGTAGCCTATATAGTCTTTAACTAAATCTCGCATGAGCTTCTTGCCGAAACGATGCCTTTCGTTATGGGGAATGCTAAACTTGACGTATTGTCGCGCGCTAACATACAGTCATATGACTTTATGACTATCAAAGTTGAGAATCAGTCTGGCATAAAATTACCAAGAAACTTCACCACACAGGTTGAAAGGATCCTAGAGATTCTACCTCGTGAGCATACAATCGGATTAGAGCGTATCATCTTTATCGACGTTATAACTCAACCTCAGATGCGCAACCGTTTAAATGTGAAGTTGCCTGGGCTTTACTATCCTAAACAAGCTACCAAACCTGCATTTATTGAGATATCCACACAACAACTCGCCGGGACAAATGAGCCCTTTCACAAAAGGATCATTCTTAGACTCTCCTTCAAGAATAACTTGGCAGGCTTGCTCATTTCACTAGTTGGGCAACATTATTATTCAACTCTTAGACACTCTATCAAACGTGGGCAGATGGAACCAGCAATCAGGGGCTATAGTGAGAAATACATACGACTGTGGAGTCAGCATGAGCATCGACTCAGAGCAAAAATATTTAAACCACTCGAGCCCACTCTGGATCGCTGGGCAAGAAAAATGCGGAATGCTGTCGCAAAGCAACGTGTAAAACCGTAGCCTTAGTTTCTCAGGCGCAGTAGATTAGATAGCTAACCAACTCCATTTGATCTCTTTCCAAAAGACTTTAAGGCTTCCTGCAGGGCTAGTTCAATATCTTTCCGCTCAATCTCACGTTTCTTAAAAGAGACTTCAACTTTAAAATCACCGTTTGGGGACTTATAAGTACATCTCTCAGGGCTTGCTGATTTTTTTCGACTACTTGCTCCCTGCTTAGACTGGCGCTCCTTTCTTAGGTCTTCCCTGCTTAGACCATGGAGACTAATCTCATTCAACAAGCGATGCATGGAAGCGTCATCTGGCTGGCGGACGATTTCCAGGAGCATAGATTTGGCATTAATGTCGGCGCGCCGACATTGTTCACGTATTACTTCAGGTAGCGCGGCAATAGCAAGGGCTTCCGTTACAGTAGTACGACTCTTCCCTACTTTCTTTGCCACATCGTCGTGCGTGTAGCCATGTTTTTCACATAGGGCCGCCAGACCATCGGCTTCTTCCCAGGGGGTTAAGTCCTTTCGTTGAAGGTTTTCTATTAAGGCAATTTCCGCGACTGCCCCCTCATCAACGTCCATTTCAATGCATGGCACCTCTTTCAACCCAGCAATCTTTGACGCTCGCCAACGCCTTTCTCCAGCGATTATCATCCAACGTCCCTTGACCGGAGACGGTTTCACCAAAAGCGGCTCAAGCACACCCTTCTCCCGGATCGAGGACGCTAAATCAGTCAAATCTCCCACCTCGACTCGAGGTTGTTCAGGGTTAGGATCAATCGAAGCTATATAGAGTAGGCGACCTATAGGAGTGCTGTGGTGGCTCGACAACTCTTCCACATAATGTGCGTCATGCCGCATCTGAATTCCTGAAGGCAATCCTCGTTTAGACACGATTCAGCACCTCGTCACAAAGCCTCGAATATTCACTAGCACCGGAGGACTGAGGGGCAAAAGAAAAAATTGACTCTTTATAAGCAGGCGCTTCTTCCAGCCTCACGCTTTTAGTGATAATTGTCTCGAAGAGTTGCGCGCCAAAAACATTCCGAATTTGATTATACACTTCGCGCGCGAGGGTTGTGCGGCGGTCGTATAGAGTCACTAGGACCCCCAAGATCTGGAGTTCCGGATTAGGTCGAGCTTTAACTTTTTCAATCGTCTCTAGGAGGTCATCAGTTCCCTCTAGAGCAAAATAGGACGACTGGATGGGAATTAGAACATGCGTCGCAGCAACCAGGGCATTTACCGTTATCAGACCTAAAGTCGGTGGCGTGTCAATGATGATCGTGTCATAGGTGTTTTTGATCGCTTCCAACCGATCTTTGAGCCGGAATGGAGCGTCAAAATCGCCTACAAGCTTGGATTCGACTTTCGCCAAATTTATGCGCGCCGGAATAAGGTCCAAGTTGTCAACTGGAGTCGGATAAATAAAACTCTCTGAACTCAACTGACTATCGACAATCATCTCGTAAGCGGAGAGTTCAATTGACTGCGGACTAAGAAAAGAGATTGAGCTGTTACCCTGCGGGTCTAAGTCAAGAAGTAAGACACGCAATCCCTTTTGAGCCAAGGCAGCCGCCAAGTTAATGGCGGTTGTGGTCTTGCCGACACCTCCCTTTTGATTGGCTATGGCGATAACTGTTTTCAGTGGCAACCTCCTGATTTCAACTGAGAGATTAGAAGGGCTGGGCTCATACTCACATTGGCAGATCGCCCGCCTCCCCTATGATATCCGGCCATTCTTCACTATCCGGGGTTTCGTCTTCGCCGCTACGGACGGCTTGAGAGGTTTTAATAACCTCCTCGTTGACGTAGATTGGGGAGTCAGATCGTAAAGCCAACGCAATCGCATCCGAGGGTCTGGAATCGACCATCACACGCTCCCCCGTACTTTTCACCATCTCAATCGCCGCAAAGAAAGTATTGTCCTTTAGTTCAGTTATTACAATCCGGCTTACCTCTGCACCCATCTCCACGATTAGGTTTCGCAGCAGGTCGTGTGTCATGGGTCTCTGCGGAGCTATCTTCTCGATCTCCAACGCTATGGCATTGGCTTCATAAGCACCCACCCAAATGGGGAGCAAGGTCTCGCTGTTCACGTCTTTAAGGATGATAATAGGCGTACCGCTGTTCGGATCCATCATGAGCCCTCTAATCTTAACCTCGATTTGCATCGTCAGACCCTCGAATGTGCTGAGCTGTTCAACTTAACTGCCCGTATAGTGAATGACTCTTGGCAGAGGTAACGGTTACCGACATCGTTTTTCCCAAGAGACTCGCATCGCCGGGAAAATTGACGACTTTATTGCAAGTCGTATGACCTGTCAGGTCTCTCTCAGACCTGGCACTGAATCCCTCTACAAGGACGGAAACGTCCCTGCCTATGTATTCGGAAAAAATTTGATTCTGAATCTCCCGCTGAACATCTTCGAGTAGATTAAAACGTGCCGTCTTTTCACTCTTGCTAACGTCATCATAGAGTTTTGCCGCAGGCGTATTGGGTCTCATCGAATATTTAAAAATATAAATACTGTGGAATCGACATTCCCTCACCAATCTCATCGTATCCTCGAAATCACGCTGTGACTCTCCGGGAAAGCCAATGATGATGTCGGTCGTCAATGCGTACTGCCGCTTTGCTCTGCTGATCGCCTCGATGCGACTTAAATAATCGCTAACGGAATATCCACGCCTCATGGCTTTAAGAATCTTATCACTACCAGATTGAACAGGAAGGTGTATCCAGTTACATAGATTATTATTCTCATCTAGCGCCGCAACTATATCCGGGTGAAAGTCTCTGGGGAAGGAGGTGGTGAATTTAACGCGAGGTATTTTGGTCGCTGCAACCGCTCGCAGGAGGCGCGAGAATGGAGTGTCCCCAGAGAAGCGTTCGAGTCCTGTTTCTGTTTTGGGGCGATAACTATTCACATTCTGCCCAATTAGCTGCACCTCTTGATAACCATTCTGCCGTAGGTCATCTATTTCCTTAATAATCGTAGCGGCAGATCGACTTTTCTCACGCCCTCTGGAATACGGCACGATACAATAAGTGCAGAACTTATTACATCCTTCAATAATCGGAACAAAAGCCGTCCAGCGCGAACTGCGTGCCCTCTCTGCTACATCTAAACTACCTCCTTCATCTTCGTCATTTACATCTAAAAGTTTTTGCCGACCCTCTACGGCCAGATCGATCAGTGAAGGAAGCCGATCTATTGCATGGGTTCCAACCACTAAATTCAGAAAGGGCGCACGTCGAAAAAGTTTCTCCTTCTCTAATTGTGCCACACAACCCATAACACCAAAGATTTGAGGTTTATCATGTCGGAGCTCTCCCAACCTATTAAAAACCTTCTGCTCCGCGCGCTCTCTTACTGAGCAGGTGTTTAGTAAAACAATCTCCGCCTGAGAGGACTCGTCAGTCATTTCATAGCCCGACGATTTTAGTGTCGTGACAATGCGCTCACTGTCGACAACATTCATCTGACATCCGTATGTCTCGATGTAAACCTTCTTGTTATCCATTAGCGTTTGTAGCCTCAGCGTCGCGCATAGTAGCAGAAAGAAGTATACGAGGCGAGAACTCTTTCCATTCTTTAAGGATTACATTTAACCCGTTTTCCCTGCTGCGATTAAGTCGATTGCCCTTGACCTCCCATAACTTAGAACGATATCATGAGGCTCACATCTGAAACCTTTCAAGGAGCAAATGGCTCATGTCATTCAACAAAATAACGATTGTCGGAAACTTAGGGCGCGACCCCGAATTACGTTATACCCCTCAAGGGACGCCTGTATGTAGTTTTACATTAGCGACGAATGAGCGGCGTAAGGATCGCGCAGGGGAGACACAAGATATCACCACATGGTTTCGTGTCACCCTCTGGGGAAGACAAGCTGAGACGGCATCTCAATACCTGACAAAAGGACGTCCCATTTATATCGAAGGACGGCTCCGGGTCGAAGAGTGGACAGACAAGGACAGTCGCCAAAGATATACTTTGGAGGTGCACGCCACCGATATGCAGTTTATCGGTGGGAGGGGAGATGAGTCTGCACCCAAGAATTCTCGTCCTGAGCAGGCGGCGAGTGTAGATGAAGTTCAGGATTCAAATGTAGGCGATGATGACATTCCGTTTTAGAATTATGCCCGAATCATAAAGAGCCCAATCTTCTTATCTTTTTATACCTCCGACTTTGGAGTTCGTGAATTGATTCCTTCTTTAGTACCTGGAGTTTCGCAGAGAGTACAACATCTAGCATCTCCGCTGCTTTGTCATGGCTCGTATGGGCGCCTCCGCTAGGCTCATCTACAATTTCATCAATGATCCCTAAATGAAATAATTCCTGAGATGTAAGTTTCAACCCTTCCGCTGCCAGATGAGATTTTGCCGCGTCCTTCCAAAGGATCGCAGCGCAGCCTTCCGGGGAAATTACCGAATATATAGAGTTTTCAAGCATTATTACCACATCTGCGACTGCGATAGCTAGAGCTCCTCCCGATCCGCCTTCTCCGATAACCGTGGCAATTATCGGAACGTTTAGCTTCGCCATCTCGAAAAGATTCCGTGCGATAGCCTCAGCCTGTCCACGCTCCTCTGCATCGATACCGGGGTAAGCACCAGGCGTGTCAATAAACGTAAAGATAGGACAATCGAATTTGGCGGCAAGGTTCATAAAGCGAATAGCCTTCCTGTAGCCCTCTGGCTTTGGCATTCCGAAGTTACGAAGGCGACGTTGATTTGTATCCCTCCCCTTTTGTTGTCCAATCAGGGCAATAGTCTCCCCGTAATAGGTAGCAAAGCCGCAAATGATAGCTGTATCGTTGGCAAAGCGACGATCTCCATGAAACTCTGTAAAGTCTTTAAATAATCTTTCCACGTAATCCGACGCATAGGGGCGATCTGGATGACGCGCGTTTTTGACCCGTTGAATAGCGGATTGAAAGCGATTCTCCATCATGTGAATCCTAATACAAGAGACTACTTAATCTCTAAGCATGAGCATTAGGTAAACAGGTGCTTAAGAGTCCTTAAAATGCGCCCTGATACTTGCGCAATTTCATCTCCCAGCAAAACGAAACCCTCTACTCCCACTCGATGGTGCTAGGCGGCTTTGAACTGATGTCATAAACAACTCTATTTACCCCGCGCACTTCAGAAACCAATCTGGACGAGAGTCGACCAAGCAGGTCATGTGGAAGGCGTGCCCAGTCCGCCGTCATGCCATCCAAGCTCGTGACGGCACGGATGGCAATCACCTTTTCGTAAGTCCTGTAATCTCCCATCACACCTACCGTAGAGACGGGTAACAGGACGGGGAACACCTGCCATATCGAGCCGTAAAGCCCGGCACGGCGAACTTCTTCTTCCACGATCCGATCAGCCGATCTAAGTAAAGCTACCTTATAGGGGGTTATCTCACCAATGATCCTGACAGCTAAACCGGGTCCGGGGAAAGGATGTCTCGTAAGGATTTCTGTCGGGACATTCAAGTCTTTGCCGAGCAGCTTCACCTCATCCTTGAAGAGTTCGCGCAGGGGCTCTATTAATTGGAAGGATATTCGTTTCGGCAAGCCCCCAACATTATGGTGCGACTTGATGCTGGCTGTGGGCCCCCCGTGATAGGAAATCGACTCAATCACATCTGGATACAAGGTCCCTTGTACTAGATATTTGACATTTCCTAAGCGGGCTGACTCCTTTTCGAAAACTTCAATAAACAAACGCCCGATAATCTTCCTCTTCTCTTCAGGGTCGTTGACACCCTTCAGCGCTTGTAAGAAAAGGTCCTCGGCTTCCACCTGACGTACATTAAGACCCATCTGATATTTAAAGATATTGCCAACGGATTCAAATTCGCCCTCTCTTAATAGTCCCGTATCAACGAAAATACAGTGCTGCTGATCCCCAACGGCCCTCTGTACCAGCGCAGCCGCAACCGTCGAGTCAACCCCTCCCGATAAGGCACAAATAACATTATCCTCTCCCACCTTGGCTCTAATATAGTCAACCTGCTCCTGAATAATTGAAGCGGGCGTCCATTTAGTCTCTGCCTCGCAAATATTCAATACGAAATTGCTTAATACTTCAGCACCTAGAGGCGTATGCGCAACTTCCGGATGGAACTGCACTCCAAATAAACGCTTGCTTAAGTTCTCAAAAGCGTTAAGCGCGCCTGCGGTTTCTGCTATAGCCAAGAAGTCCGGTGGTAAGGTCTTAACGAAGTCGCCATGGCTAAGCCATACATCAATCTCCTTCGGTAACCCTGTGAAGAGGGGGCTCTCTGTATTGGTGATTTTGAGGCGCGCGTATCCATACTCTCGATTTGGCGAGGGAGTGACTTTGCCGCCCATTAAAACACACAGCAGTTGGAAGCCATAGCAAATGCCAAGTATGGGGCAACTGAAAGACCCGATAAAATCTTTGGTTAAGCGCGGTGCGTCCGAGTCGTAAACTGACGAGGGCCCGCCCGAAAGGATAATCCCCTTGGGTGAGAGCCGCTTCAGTTCCGTGAGGGGCGTATCATAGGGATATATTTTACAGTAGACGCCGATTTCCCGTATGCGCCGTGCTATTAGTTGAGTGTATTGCGACCCGAAATCTAAGATGGCTATTAAGTCTTGCTCCGCGCGATTATCCAAGGCTATATTCCTTTCAGGGTTTTACCGGACTTCCCTGCTATGAAAGTAGATCATCTAACCAAAGTTTAAATGAACTCAAACAATAAATCCAACCTGTCGCTCATTACCACATCAGTCTCGACTTACGCTCCGACAATTAATATCTCGCTAGCCCTTGCGGTAATTATCCTATCTGCGTGCGTCGGGATTAAAGGGCAGTCGCTCCTGTTGAGCCGCCCTTTAACCATGAGGTGGTACTACCCGTCAAGTTCCTTAAGTGCCATCACGCCGGTTAGAAATCTGGAGACAGCCTATATCCCCCTTGCCGGTGGAGGAATAATTGCGCTTCAGATCAAAGACGGTCAGCTCATGTGGAAAACAGATGTAGGGGGCGACGTGTTGGTCGAACCCTCCGTCGATAGTGAGAGCTTATATGTTGCCAACGTGGCGCAAGAAGCGCTCGGTGAAGGATCAAAAGAGCCCGGAGTCTTTTTGCGATCAATCAGCGGTTCAAGCGGCGTGATCCATTGGCTTCGTGCGCTCCCCAAGGCAGTGCTACATATTTCTAACTCCGATACCTCGACGCTATTCGCAGTCTCCTTTAACAACATGGTTATGGGTGTCGATAAAAAGACCGGGCAGATCAAGTGGTCGTCTCAGCAGTCAAGTCGCATATTGAGCGCGCCGATCTTTAATAATAGTTTTCTCTATCTGGCTTTGGAGGATGGAGAACTGGTCGCTCTGAGGCAAGAGGACGGAACATCCGCAAGACGTTATCGGACGCCTAACCACGCTACGACCGCACTTCTAACACCAGATGGTTCCTTCTATTTGGGAACTGCGGAAGGATACGTCTACGCTCTCTCGGAGATGGGGGACTCGTTAGTAGTAGATTGGCGTAAGCGTATGGGAAATGAGATACAGAGTCTAGGTCAAACTTCACAGGGGCTACTGGTCGTCTCGCGAGACAACTCCATCACGTTTCTAAAACGTCAGGGTGGGAAAAGGCTCTGGAAAAGACACCTGACCGATCGGCTTGCCGCTCAGCCACTGCTACAAGAGGACGCAGGTCTTTTTGCCCCGGTCGGAGAAGAGATATGTATAGTCCTCTCGCTGCGTGATGGTAAACAAATTAATACGCTTGATCTCGGCAAAAATAATTCCCTCATCGCCTCTCCCGTCATAGCAGAAAACTATCTGCTTGTTCCCACGAAACTCGGGCTCATAGCCTTCACTGCGTCGAGATAATCTCTCCGCTCGAAAACTCGTGTCGCGAGAACGCTTGTGCGGTAGGCCCTAAACTCGCCGGGCACGCAGGAGACGAAACGCCGTGCCGAGCCGCATGAGCAAGCCGTAGAGAATGTAGATGGTGACAAAAGTGATGAGGATGTAGCGCGAGTAAAGCCACACGAGCATCCCTATGGCTGCGACCCCCAAGATCACTAACCTCGTACTAAGTCGTCCCGATCCAAGTGTTTTAAAACTAGGATACTTGACCGTGCTGATCATGAGGAACGACAAGAGGGAGACTACAGTCATGAGGAGTCCGCTATAGAGCCTGCCTGCGTCCATGCCATAGTACGAGAGCGGCATCGGGGTGAAGTGAACGAGTGAAGCGATGAAACATCCGGCCATCGGGATCGGCAGTCCGACGAAGTTTTTCTTATCGACTTTCGCACTGCCCTCTGCGAGCACGCGCGGGCGGATGGCTTGGACGTTGAAACGTGCCAGTCTGAATGAGCCGCAAATGAGAAACATGAAGGAGAGGAACCAGCCGAGCGCGTGCGCCCTGCTCCCATCAGACAGAGCCGCGCCGTAGCCCCAAGCATAGGCGAGCACGGCGGGCGCGATCCCGAAGGTCAGCACGTCCGCAAGAGAGTCGAGTTGGATGCCGATCTCGGTCGTGGTCTTTGTGAGTCGCGCGATTCGGCCGTCGAGCGCGTCGAAGACGACCGCCCATCCGATGGCGCGTGCGGCGTTATCGAAGTGCGCGGCGGCGGCTTCGAGTTGAGTCTGCGTGCCGCCTTCGAGTAGTTGGAAGCCGCGCAGGGCCGCCATCACGGCGTAGAAGCCCATGCCGATGTTCGCCGCAGTGAAGGCTGAAGGGACGACGTAAAGCCCCTTCTTGATGCCGCGACGCACGGGCTGCGGCACGTCATCCTCTTCCCTCTTGAACTGGTACACGCTCATGTCCGCAGCCTCCCGATAATGCTCACCCCGCCGCGCACGCGCTCGCCGACGCGCACCGCCACCTCAACTTCATGCGGCAGGATCAGATCAGTCCTCGAACTGAATTTGATAAGACCGAAACGCTCGCCGAGCGTGACACGGTCGCCCACGCGCTTCCAGCAGACGATGCGACGCGCGAGCACGCCGGCGATCTGCTTGCACACGACCGTCATGCGCGCCCCTCGGATCGTCAGGCTATTCTGCTCGTTGACGAGACTCGCATCCTCGCGCGTGGCGATGACGAACCGGCCGCGCGTGTAAGTTGAGTCGGCGATCTCGCCGGCGATGGGGGCGCGGTTGATGTGCACGTCGAAGACGCTGAGGAAGATGCTGACGACTTTGGGCGACGCTGGATCGCCTGCGTCGAGCATTGCGACGCGCGTCACGCGCCCGTCGGCGGGCGAGACGACGAGTCCGTCTTCGACGGGCACAGACCTACGCGGATCGCGGAAGAAGAAGGCCATGAAGGCGGCGATGAGCAGCAGCAAGAGCGCGACGTACCAGTAGCCGAGGGCCAGTGCGAGAGCCGCCAGAGCCAGTGGTATGAGAACGAATGGGATGCCGTCGCGAACCATAGAATAGAACTCGCGTGTGACTTTAATCTTTCATGATTTTAACAAAAAAGGGGCGCGCGGCTAAAGAACCGGCGTCCCCTTCCGATGATGGAGTCCGTCGCGCACCAGACGCTGCGCCACGTTTAGTGCACCGTCGCGCTAGACCTCTGATGACGTAGTATGATTTCTTGCATCTGATCCTTCACAGCCAGCTTCTTCTTCTTCAAAGTGACCTCTTCTAATTGCTCTTCGTCGCTCGGATACGGGAGAGATGACAACTCACTCAGGCGTGCTTCGTATTGCCCGTGCGCGCGAGCCAGATCGCGAAACTCCGGGTCGCTCATGATGAGTTGCTCTCTCAAGCTGTCCGTGTTGGTTGTCTCCATAGTCGTGGAAGCCTCCTTTGACAGATGCGTTTTTGTGCCGGTCGGGTTAAAACGCCCCGTCACTCAAGCGAACATGAAAGCCCTCGTGACGGAGTTTGCGTAGCGAGATGGTAATCAAATCCGCACACCGAATCAAGTGGTAGATCGCAGCGCCTTTCTCATCACGAGCGCGTCCTCCGTCGGGTCGTGATAGTAGTTGCGCCTCCTGCCCACGATCTCGAAGCCCTGCCTGAGATAGAGCATCAGCGCGCTCTCGTTACTGGCCCGAACTTCCAGCAAGACTGACTGCGCGCCCTGCAACTGGCCCCGCTCCGTGGCGCGCGCAAGCAGGGCCGTGCCGATCCCTTGACGACGCGCCACCTCAAGCACGCCGATGTTATTGACGTGCAACTCGTCCGCGCCGAGTCGTGCGGCGACGAAGCCGTGGAGCTGTTTTCCCGTCGCATCGAGCGAGTTGCGTCGTGCAACGAGCATGATCGACTCCGGTCGCGTCAACTCTTCGTGATACGAATCCCAACCCCAACGACTGAGCCCACACGTCTCCTCGATCTCGACGACCTCCAACAGATCGTGCGCGGACATCTCCGCGATCTCGTAAGCCTCGGAGACGCGCGCCATCTCGCTTCCCTTCGCTCGCTCTACCTGTGACATCGCTCGTTCAACTCCGCATCAGAGGGCCTGACGTATGATGCCGCTAAATCTTTAGCTTGAACAGTCTGGCCCGCCTCATAGCTTATCAGGCCCAACCGCGCGATCTCCGCCGCGTAATCATCAACCTCACGCGTGAGCATCCAGACACGCTCCACACTTGCGATATCAAAGCATCGAGCAGTTACGGTCGATGCTTCGTCGATCAACCTGATGCCTTCTTCGTCAGCGACTCTCACGATCAGCTCCGCGTGCGCGCGCGCGCCGCCCCCGGCAAAATTTAATGAACCCGTCTGTCTCGCCGCGCTACGCAACAGGAGCGCGGGACTCACGTGGGCCGCCTTTGACAGCTCAACAATGTGGCCCTCTTCATCCACACGCACGGTCTGCGCGAAGACCTCTCCCCTACCGGCGGGGATCATGGCGAGCGTCTGGATTGATGCGCCTGCGGAGAGAGCGACGGCGTGGAGCGTCGGCACGGCAGCGATAGGGCGCGCGTGTATCGAAGCGAACGCCTTGATCGTCGCGAGACCGGCCCGCAATCCAGTGAAGCTGCCGGGCCCGTTGGCGACCGCGTAAAGCTCTATGTCTTGAAGAGACGCTCCGGCAGAGCGCAGCGCGGCGTCGATCTCTTCGAGCAGCACGGATGAACGGGACGGCGCGACCGCGTCGCGAATGATCGCGTTGATGCGCGTGCCTCGCACGACCGCGACGCTGCGCAAGTCGCTCGCCGTGTCTACGCAGAGCATGAGCGGCGTCGCGTTAGCTGAAACCCGTGCATCCTCGCGCGTGTTCGTTGCGCCTTCGGGACTCGTGTTTGACATGATTCGACCGGAGGCGTGATTATAGGCGCGGCTTCTAACTCAGGCAAACGACTTCTTTCAGACGGTCTTCTTCATCATGGCTCTGCGTGTCGGCATACTCACAGCGGGCGGCGACTGCCCCGGTCTCAACGCCGTCATACGCGCCGTCGTCCGACGGGCCAGCGCGGACGGCGGGCCAGTGCTCGGCATACGAAACGGCTGGCTCGGTCTCACGCAGGACGAAGAGCCTTTAGAGCTGTCGCGCGAGAACGTGCGCGGCATCCTTCCGCGCGGCGGCACGATCCTCGGCACGTCTCGCTTCAACCCGCTCGAATCGGAAGAGACCGTCGCGCGACTCAAAGCGAACTTCGAGCGATACGAACTGGGCGCGCTCATCGTCGTCGGCGGCGACGGATCGCTTCGCACCGCGCTCGAACTCTGGCGCGCGCACGCACTGCCCATCGTCGGCGTCCCGAAGACGATTGACAACGACATCGGCGGCACGGACTTCTCCTTCGGCTTCGACACGGCGGTCGGCATCGTGACGGAGGCGATTGATCGCTTGCACTCAACTGCGGAGTCGCACCACCGCGTCATGGTCGTCGAAGTGATGGGCCGTCACACCGGATGGATCGCGGCTTACGGTGGCATCGCGGGCGGGGCCGACGTGGTGCTCGTCCCGGAACATCCGTTCAGTCTCTCGTCGGTCTGCGACTTCATACGCCATCGCGAATCGCAGGGCAGTCCGTTCTCGATCATCGTCGTCGCAGAGGACGCGCGCCCGGTCGCGAGCGAAAACTTTTTGACGGCGGAGACGAGCGAGCGCATCTATCGACACGAACAACTCGGCGGCATCGGCGACATACTCGCGCACGAGCTCGAACGCTGCACGGGGATTCAGACGCGCATCACGAAACTCGGCTACGTGCAGCGCGGCGGCTCGCCCTCCGCCTTCGACCGCGTGCTCGCCACGCGCTTCGGCGTCAAGGCTTACGAGATGGCCCTCACGGGCGAATGGGGACGCATGGTCGCGCTGCGCGGCGCGAACATCATCAGCATCCCGCTCGAAGAAGCCGTGTGCGAGATCAAGCAACTCGACGAAGAGATTTATCACGTCGCCGAAATCTTCTTCGGTTAATTCGCGCTGTTCCGCGCTTCACTCAGACCTCCGCCTCACACGTTTACTCAAACGCCCGGCTAGTCGCCCGCGCGCGTCGATTCAACCTCTTTCGTGCGCGGGTCACGCTTGATCGTCGCACGCGATGGGCCGCCCTCGACCGGCAGGTGTAGCTCGACTGAGCCGGAGCGCAGGCCCTTCTCCCTGTCGCCGATCTCCTGCTTGATCTCTTCCTTGATCTCCTGCTCCATCTTCTCGCTCTTGATGTCGAGTCGCAGGCGGTTATAGACGCTCATGTACTGGTTGGCGATCCAGACGAGCGAGAACCACGCGAGCAGGTAGCCGCGCCAGTCCGTAAACAGAAGTTGGAAGCGCGTGATGATGAGGAACAGGAGCGCGATGTAGTGACTGAAGCAGTATTCGCACGTGAAGAGATAAAAAAACTTCCGCTCGTACCAACGGCGGCACTCTTTGGTCTTCGAGACGCAGAACTCTCGCGGCTCGCGAAACACCTCTTCATGCGTCACCGTCCAAGCGGCGCAAGCCACGGGGATGGCCAGCACGAAAAGTGTGATCAGTTGCGTCGTCAGGCTCATAAATTTTCCTCAACCGCGTCACTCATCTTAGAGACTTCTCGTGAAGATAGTGTCGCGATACGCTCAAGATTATGACTGCAAGCGTGAGTTGCAGCAGCGATTCATACGTTCACGCCTTCTCATTCGTCGCTTTCAATAGTCTGCATGCGCGCATCGCTTGCCCACTTTCGCCCCGTCGTGCCATAGTTTCGGCGAATGAAAACTGCTCGCCAAGCCCTCTCATAACGATGACCGACTCGACGCTTACACCGATGCTCCGCCAGTATCATGAACTGAAGCGGCAGCACCCCGGCACGCTCCTCTTCTTTCGCCTCGGCGACTTCTACGAACTATTCTTCGACGACGCCATCACAGGCGCACGCGAGATGGAGATCACACTGACCGCGCGCCACAAGGATCGCGGCACGCCGATCCCGATGTGCGGCATCCCGCATCACGCCGTCTCGACTTACATCGCGCGTCTCGTGCGCAAAGGTTATCGCGTCGCCATCTGCGAGCAGACGGAAGACCCCAGGCAGACGAAGAAGCTCGTGCGACGCGAGGTCGTGCGCGTCATCACGCCGGGGACGGCCATTGATCCGCAGCTCGTCGATGCGCGCGAGTGCGTCTATCTCGCGGCGGTCTGCGGCGCGGGTGAGACTTTCGGCGCGGCGTTTCTCGATCTCTCAACGGGCGAGTTTCGGGCCACCGAGGCGCGCGGCGCAGAGGCTTGGGAGCGCATACGCGCCGACATCGAATCCTACGCTCCACGCGAACTTCTCTTCCCCATCTCGCTCTCACCACTCATCAAAGACAGTTTTACAACGCGCGAACATACGGCAACACTACCGCTCACATCGCCGACAGAAGCGCATCGAAGCCACGACACGAACAACGCGAATGAGACGGATGATGCGAATGAGACGAATGAGACGAATGAGACGAATGACGGCGATGCCACGCTGCGACGCTCGAACGTCGTTCCCTTCCCACGCCCCGCGCAAGCCGACAACGCGCGACTCGGCGCGTGCACGTTCGCGCTCACGCCGCTTGACGACTGGCTCTGGGAACCGCTCTCATGCGCCTCGCAGCTCCTCGAACAATTCGGCGCGCGCACGCTCGAAGGCTACGGGCTTGCGGAAAAAGATTTAGCTATCGCCGCCGCAGGGGCCTGCCTGCGCTACGCGCGCGAGACGCAGCGCGAGGCGGTCGCGCACGTCAACGACATCAACTTCTTCGAGGCGCATGACACACTGGTTCTCGATGCCGTCACCGTCCGCAATCTCGAACTCGTCGAGTCGCAGTCGCAGGCCGGACGCGCGCACACGCTGCTCGGCGTCATCGACGAGACGGTGACAGGCATGGGCGCGCGACTCTTACGCAGTTGGCTCTTGCGGCCCTCTGTGCGACGCGGCGAGATCGAGGCGCGACTCGGCGCGGTTGAAGAACTCCAACGCTCGCAGATGCGACGTGATCGCGTGCGCTCACCGCTCAAAGAGATCACCGACCTCGAACGCCTCTGCGCGCGCGTCAGCATGAACACCGCGACGCCGCGCGATCTAAACGCATTGCGTCGCTCTCTCGATCAAGTGCCAGCCATTCGCCGGTCGTTATCGGACTCGGAGTCATCGCTGTTGCAAGTCTTGCGTGAGAGCGCGGACGAACTCGCGGACGTGCGCGATCTGCTCGCGCGCTCCATCAGCGATGATGCGCCCGTCAACCTCTCAGACCTCGGCGCGATCCGCGAGGGCCACTGTGCCGAACTCGACGAGTTGCGCATCACGAGCCGCGACGCCAAGCGAACAATCGCCGCACTCGAAGCGCGCGAGCGCACGCGCTCCGGCATCGCCGGCCTTCGCGTGCGCTTCAACAACGTCTTCGGCTACTTCATCGAAGTCTCCAAAGCCAACGCCTCGCGCGTGCCCGCCGATTACGAGCGCAGGCAGACGCTCGCCAACGCGGAACGATTCGCCACGCCCGAACTGAAAGAATGGGAGCGACGCATCCTCGGCGCGGAAGATCGTATGCGCGAACTCGAAGCGACGCTCTACGCAGAGGTGCGCGCAAGCGTCGCGCGTGAGACGAAACGTCTGCAAGCGACGGCGCGCTCGCTCTCCACGCTCGATGCGCTGGCCGCGCTCGCCGAGACGGCCGTGCGTCGTCGCTATGCAAAGCCGCAGCTTCACGACTCGGACGAGATCGAGATCAGGCAGGGCCGCCATCCAGTCATAGAGGCACACGCGGATGGGCCCTTCGTTCCCAACGATCTCTACATGAACAACTCGACGGATCGTCTGCTCATCATCACGGGCCCCAACATGGGCGGCAAATCCACGATCCTGCGTCAGCTCGCGCTCATCTCGATCCTCGCGCAAGCGGGCTCGTTCGTCCCGGCGGAGTCCGCGCGTCTGCCCGTGCTCGATCGCGTGTGGACGCGCGTCGGCGCGAGCGACGATCTCGCGCGCGGTCGCTCGACCTTCATGGTCGAGATGACGGAGACCGCAGCGATCCTGCACAACGCGACGCCTCGCTCGCTTGTGTTGCTCGACGAGATCGGTCGCGGCACGGCCACCTTCGACGGTCTCTCCATCGCATGGGCGGTCGCGGAATTTTTGCACGACTCGCCGGAGCACGGCGCGAAGACTCTCTTCGCCACGCACTACCATGAGTTGACGGAACTCGCAGAGCGTCTGCCGGGCGCGCAGAACTATCGCATACGCGTCGCCGAGCGCGATGGCGAAGTCGTCTTCCTCTATCGCGTCGAGCGCGGACGCGCATCGAAGTCTTATGGCATCGAAGTCGCGCGTCTCGCAGGTTTGCCACCCGCCGTCTTGGAGCGCGCGCGCGACGTGTTGCAACGGCTCGAACGCTACGAGCTAGACGTGTTCACAGACGAGATCGGCGACAAGTCGCAACTTGCCGCGACAAGCGATGACGCATCAACGAAGTCCGCGCACGCGCACAACAATGGTGGGCTCATTCAAGCCGCAAGCCGCGCGCGTCGGCGCGCTCTCGCCGTGCAAGCGACGCTCTTCGACGCCGTCAATCAGAGTTTGCTTGACGAGCTGCGCGCCTCTGAGTTAGAAAAACTCTCGCCGGAAGAGATACGCGCGATCCTAATCGACATACGCAAGCGAATCGTTTGACCACTTACCGTTTAAATCCGATGCACACGGCGAGCCGAAGAGGGCCTACAGCCCTCCCGTCCCACGCTCCGATATTTTCTTCATCTCCCGCAAAAGTTTTCCGGCCCATCCGAGCGTGCAAACGAGGTGCGCGCCTTCATGCGGATGTTCTGCCGCTCGCGTGACATTCACGCCACACGCAACGTTTATTGTAACTCGATGCGCGATAACCTTCATTTACTTCCGCTCGAACAGAAGATCGGGCAACTGCTCTACATCGGCCTGCCGGGGACGGAGTTCGACGCGGAGACGCGCGCTCTCGTCGAATACGTCAAGCCCGGCGGCGTGATCATCTTCGGTCGCAACGTCGCGAGCGCGGAGCAACTGCGTGGGATGCTCGATCGTATCCGCGAAGTCGTGCCGACAGAGCCGCTCTTCGGCATCGATCAAGAAGGTGGGCTCGTCGATCGTCTGAGAAAAATCTGCACGCCGATGCCTTCAGCGCGCACGATCAGACAGCACGGCGATCTCGCCGCCGCGCGCGCTCTGGGTCGCATCACGGGCGAGACTTTGCGTCTGCTCGGCTTCAACATGAACTTCGCGCCTGTGCTCTCGATCATGACAGATGATCGCGACCTGCTCTCGAATGGCCTCTACTCGCGCTCTTACGGTCGCTCGCCCGGCGAGGTCTTGGGCTACACGATGGTTTACCTGCGCGGTCTGCAAGGCACGGGCTGCTTGGGCTGCGCCAAGCACTTTCCCGGCATCGGCGCGGGTGAGATCGACTCGCACGAGGAGATGCCGATCATCAAGCTCACGCATGACGATCTGCTCGCGCAAGACCTCGCGCCATACATCGAACTGTTCCAACGCGAGGACAACATCGTCAGGGCCGTCATGGTCAGTCACGGCGGCTTTCCCAACATCGACCTGCGACGTGGCACGGCGGGTGGCCGTCTCGTCCCCGCTTCGATTAACCCTGAAATAGTCGGTCAGCTCTTGCGCGAAGAGCTCGGCTACGAAGGTCTCGTCGTGACGGACGATCTGGAGATGGGAGCGATTGCGCGCCACTACGAGATCGAAGAGACCGTGCGCCTCGCCGTCGAAGCGGGCGAGGACATGATGCTCATCTGCGCGCGGCCCGATCTCATCCGGCGCGGTTACGATGCGCTCCTGCAAGCCGCGCGCGACCGCGTCATCACGGAAGAACGCATCGACGCTTCGCTGCGTCGCATCTCGGCTTACAAGTCGCTTGCGCAGCCGCCGCTTGCGTTCGACCGCGAGAGATTCAATGAACTCTCCGCCGAGGTGGCCGCCCTGAACAGCAAACTCAACTATACCTACGGAGGCAAATTCTAATGCCGACGCGCCGCCTATCGATCTTCATCACACTCGCACTCAACGTCGCGCTGCTCGTCTTCGGCGGTTGCCACCGCACGGCGAGCAACACTTTCGTCCTCGTGCTCGAAGCGAATCCGAGCCCGCGCGGTTTGAGTCCTCTGCTTGCCTCCGATGCGGCCAGCGAGCGATACCGTCAGTTGATGTTCAACTCTTTGATGAAGAAGAACGAGCGTTTCGACTATGTGCCCGAACTCGCTTCGGAAGCGAAGACCGCGAACGATGGCCTCTCCGTCACGTTCACACTGCGCGACAATGTGAAGTTTCACAACGGCAAGACGCTCACGTCGGCGGACGTGAAGTACACTTTCGATCAACTCCTCTTGCCCGACTCGCCTTCGCCCAAGTCGCCCTCGTTCTTTGAAGGAAGCGGCGACGCGCGACAGTCTTTCATCACTTCAATCGACGCGCCCGATGCGCGCACCGTCGTCTTCCGTCTGCGCAAGCCGTGGCTCGAACTCTTCTCGAACCTCATCCCCATCGGCATTATTCCCGAAGGCTCTTTCGGGACGCAGGAGCAGCAGCCCGTCGGCACGGGCCCCTACAAGTTTGTCAGTCGCAACGCGGCGCAACAGTTCGTTGACATGGCTGCGTTTGAAGACTACTGGGAGGGCCCGCCCGCCGTGAAAAATCTGCGCGTGCGCGTCATCCTCGACGCGGGCACGCAGCAGGCTGGACTCTTGAGCGGCGAGGTCGATGTCGCGGCGAACACCGCGCTGACGCCGGACACCTACGTCGGACTAGCGAAGAGTCCGAACCTACAGGTCGTTCAGTCGCCGGGCGCGAACGTGCAGTACGTCACGATGAACACGGAGAGTGAGCATCTGAAAGACCCGCGCGTGCGACAGGCCATCGCCTGCGCGATTGATCGAGAGGGCATCATCAAGAATCTCTTGCAGGGGCAGGCGCGCATCGCGCACTCCATCATCCCGCCTGAATCGTGGGCCTACTCCGAGGGCAAAATTTATCCTTACGATCAGGCGCAGGCGAAGAGACTCTTGGACGAAGCGGGCTTACGCGATCCGGATGGCGACGGCGCGCGCATGAGATTCGACAAGCCGCTCGTCTTCAAAATCTCGGCGACGAATGCCGTCGGTCGGCAGACGGCAGGGATCATGCAGAACGCGCTCCACGATGTCGGCATCCCTGTGAGCATCGAGACGCTGGAAGACAACACGATGCGCGATCAGGTACAGAAGGGCCAGTTTGATCTCACGATGGGGCGTTGGGTCGGCGGCAATCAAGACCCGATCTTTCTGCGCGATCTCTTCACGTTCCTCACGGGCAAAGGCAACTACCGCTTCAATCGCAGTCGATATAGCAACCCTGATCTCGACAAGGTTCTCGCCGAAGCCACCTCGACCGCAGATCGCGAGCGCGCCAAACAACTCTACGCGCAGGCGCAACAGATCATCAGTAACGACGTGCCGATGCTCCCGCTCTGGTATTGGAACAACATCGTCGTCGCCAAGAAGTCGGTCGGCAACATCAGCGTCCCGCCGAGCGGCGATTGGACTTTCGTGCGAACTCTGACTGTGACGAAGTGAAGCTGAAAATGTCTATGCCGTGAGGATGGTTGGATCGACTGCTCTCACTTGAGTTCTTCAATCGCCTTCTCGATTTCGCGCCACGGAATCACGCCCTCGCGTATCAGTCGCGCCGCATTCCCACTAACGTCCACGACCGTCGAAGGCTCGACCGCGCGCGACGCGCCTGCGTCAACGATCAGATCGAGCCCCGCCGGAAAAGCACGCAGAACTTCGTCCGCGCTCTTGGCGGGTGGCCCTCCTGCGCGGTTCGCGCTCGTCGCCGTCAGCGCACCTCCGCAGGCACGTATGAAGGCGCGCACCTCTTCGTCAACGGGGAGTCTTACGCCGACCGTCGCAGTCCCGGCGGTCAACTCTTTCGGCAATCCCGTGCGCGCGGGCACGACGAGCGTCAGCGCGCCGGCCCGAAACTTTTCCGCGAGCAGGTTGAACAGTCTCGATCTATTTGCGACGAGCTTGTTCACCACGTCCGCGTCGCTTACCACGACGAGGATCGGCTTGCCTTCCCGGCCCTTCAATTCGTTAATCGCGTCAACCGCCGCAGCGTCGAACGGGCTCGCGCCCAACCCGTAGAAAGTGTCCGTGCGAAACGCCAAGACCCCGCCGCTTTGCACAACGGTACGCGCGCGCTCGCGCGCCTCGTCGCCGTCGCGAAGAACGAGCGTCGAGCGTTCTCGTATCGACTCTGTTTTTGATCCGTCGCTCATTAGAATCGGTTAGAATACGCGCATGGCGACCACCGCGAAAAAACGCGAGATCGATTTAGGCGACTTCCCCGCCGGCGCGCTTTCAACTTACACGCGCCTCGTCTGCCTCGCCTGCATCTTCGATCTCTTCACCAAACAGATGGGGCTCGCACCGCGCACCGCCTACATGGAGATCAAACGCTACGCGCCCACAGCCGCGGAGTTGACGGCCACTACTCCCACGCGCCCGTTCTTCGATAGCCATGAGAAGCACCCGCGCTGTCCATACTGCGACGCCGCCAAGCGTTGGCACGCGCGTCTCACGCTCCACCGCATCGAAGGCTCGAAGCTCACAGACGCGCCGCGCCGCGCACTCATCAAGTCGCTCCCCAAGTCAGACGATCAATTTCAAATCTCCGATGCAAAGTCAACGCGGCGCATGGTCTTCTTTGAATGGCTCGACGCGCTCGGTCAGAGTCTCGACTTCGCGGATGAAAGCTGGCTCATCATAGCCACACGTGCGCTCTTCGAACGCAACGATCCGAAGGCCGACTGGGCGCAAGCCTTCGAGGGCGCACGCACCGTCCGACGCTCGCATCGACTCAAAGAGGGTTGGGAACGAGAAGGCTCGCGCCTCTTCCTCTCGCCCGCGCTCTATGGCGACGCGCTGCTCGCGCAGTATCTTCTCAGTCGCTCACAAGCGCATGGCGGCGTCACGCTCGAAGGGCGTCTTACTTTGAACGAGCTTGTGCGTCGTCTCCGCTACAGCGGCTACCTCGAAGCGCGCGGCGTCTCGGAGCACGATCAGTTCGACGTGCTCGAAAAACTGATCGACATGCTCGCGGGCGGTGAAGGCGCGGTCAAGCTCCACTACATTCTCGACCGCCGCGACTTTCTGGAAAAGGTCAAGGCCGTCTATTCGCACTATTCATAACTGAGGGCCTGAAACCCCCGTGCCTACAAAAGCGCAGACCTTCACGATCAAGGAACTCGACTCACTCGTGATGACGGTTGAGCTAACGCTCGTCAGCATCGTGCAGGGCGTCGCGCTCTCCGTGCTCGTCGCGCCGAGCATCGCCGTCATCGTCGGGCTCGACTTCGCGCTCTTCCCCTACGTCGCTTCCGGTCTCGTCGTCATCCTACTCTTCTGGTCGCGCTCGCTCCTGCACACCTTCACGGTCATACGCTGGCCCCTCGAATTCGGTCACAACTTTCTCTACATCGCGAGCACGCTCATCGAATCCGTCGTCTTCTCACAACTCGCCTCGCCGCTCAACTGGTTCGCGCTCACCTCTGTTTACGGCTTAAGCATCTGGCTGCTCTTCGCACTCGACCTGCGCATGATCCGCCGCCGCCTCTCCGAGCATAATCTCCCCGGCGCACTGGCCCTGCTGCGCGCAGTCGAGCGCGAGCAACTGCTCAACGTCCGCCTGCTCATGCCCGTCACAGTTCTCTTCAACGCCTTCGCCGCCTACGCCATCCGACGCTCGCCCGAACTCTTCATCGGACGACAGTTTCACGTCGCCTTCGGCATCGCGCAACTGCTCTGCGCCCTCGGCTATCTCGCCTATTCCGTCCGCTTCTACAAGCATCTCCTTCCCCTCGTCGCGACAGCACAATATGAGTGGAACGGCGAGGAGATGCCGAAAGTGGTGAATGGTCAATCGTAAATGGTAAATCGATCAGGCCATCAAGCAGTTCGGCTCGACCTTGATCGTTCGAGCTTAATAATTCTTCAACTACGATTCACCATTCACCACTTAAAGGCTCGTCTCGTTGCGCGACTTGTCGCGGTGACGCTCGAAGGCCAGCTCGACGAGGCGGTCAATGACTTGTGTGAAGGGCCTGCCCGTCGCCGCCCACATCTTCGGGTAGCCGGACACGTCTGTGAGACCGGGGCAGGTGTTCAATTCGTTAACGACTAGCTCTTTTGTATCGCGCCGCAGGAAGAAATCGACGCGCGCGAGCCCCGCACAATCAAGCGTCTTGAAGGCTTCGACGGCGAGACGCTGTATCTGCTTCGTCAAGCTCTTAGAGAGCGGCGCGGGCACGACGAATTCGACGTGGCCGGTAGCTGCGTACTTCTCCGTGTAGTCGAGGAAGGCCCCGCGCTCGTCGTGGACGACGTATTCTCCGGGCAGGCTCGCCTCCGGTTCGTCGTTGCCAAGCACCGCGCATTCGATCTCGCGCGCATCCAATCCTTCCTCGATGATTATCTTGCGATCATAACGCGCCGCAAGATCAATCGCCGCCGCGAGCGTTGCAGCATCAATCGCTTTCGAGACGCCGACAGACGATCCGAGGTTCGCTGGCTTGATGAAAGCCGGATATCCGATCTCGCGCGCGACGCGTCGCAGCAATTTCTCGCGCTCGCGCTCCCACTCTGAACGCAGCAGCCACGTGTAGCGACACACGGGCAGGCCCGCGCGCTCAAACAGCGCCTTCATCGACACCTTGTCCATGCCCGTCGAAGACGCGAGCACGCCGCAGCCGACGTAGGGCACACCGGCCATCTCAAGCAATCCCTGTATCGTCCCATCCTCTCCATATGTTCCGTGCAGCACGGGGAAGATCACGTCGAACGACAAAGCGGACTGGCCGCCCTCGTCAAGCGAGACCAGACCAACACGCGAAGGATCGCCGACGATGGTCAGCGACTCTGTCCTCGCGCCTATCTTCTCAGACACGCGCCGCGAAGTCTCGGCGGGCAACAACGCGACCGACTCGGCGGGCGATAGCCAACGGCCCTCGCGCGTGATCGCGAGCGGGATCACCTCGTACTTCGCTCGATCAATCGCGTCAATCACCGACCGCGCCGAACGCACGGCGACCTCGTGCTCGCCGGAGCGGCCCCCGAAGATGATCCCGATCTTGATCTTTTTCGCCAACCTCTACTCCTTGCTGGTAAATGGTGAATGGTGAATGGTCAATCGTAAGCACCGTTTGCCACGCTTGCGACTTACCATTCACCATTTACCATTCACGTTTTTCAGAGAATCGTCTTGCCGAGTGCGGAGAGGATCAATTCGACGCCGAGTTCAGCCGTGCGGTTGTTGATGTCGAGCGTCGTGTTGATCTCCACGACTTCGAGCGAGAGCATCCCACCCGCTTCTGCGATCTTCTCCATCGCGAGATGCGCCTCACGATACGTGAGTCCGCCACGCACGACAGTCCCCGATCCGGGCGCGTCGCCGGGGTCGAGCGCGTCAACGTCGAGCGTGACGTGATAACCGGCGGGCGCGCGACGCGCGATCTCTATTGCTTCGTCGATACAAACGCTCATGCCGCGCTCGTCGATCTCGCGCATGGTGAAGAATCGCAATCCCAGTCGTTTAATCAACTCGCGCTCCGCCGGATCGAGGTCGCGCGCGCCGACGTGTGCACAAAAGCGCGGTTCGACTTTCGGCGCGAAGCCCACGACGTGCGTCAACTCCTGCGCGCCGTAGCCGAGCAGAGCGGCGAGCGGCATCCCGTGAACGTTGCCCGACGCGGAAGTCTCAGGTGTGTTCATGTCTGCGTGCGCGTCGAACCAGATAAGACCGATCTGGCCCTTGCTCTCGCGAGTTGCGGCGGCAACGCCCGCCACCGAGCCCGCCGCGATTGAGTGATCGCCGCCGAGCACGAGGGGCAGCTCGCCCGCGCGCAAAATCTTCTGCACTTCCTCTGCGATCAGCTCGCACGCGGCGGCCACCTCTACGAGATATCTCCCCTTCCCCTGCGTGGAGGCCTGCTCGCGCGGCTGCTCGATACGCAGGTCGCCCATGTCGCGCACCTCGTAGCCGAGTTGTGCGATACGTTGCGTAAGTCGCGCGACGCGCATCGCTGCCGGCCCTAGATCGACGCCGGCCAGCCCCGCGCCGAAACTCAACGGAACGCCGAGCACGCTCACGCGCCGCCCTTCGCCCGGCGGTCGGCTCACGACCGCATCTTTCGGCTGCTCGACGAGTGTTGACATGAATTAAGTTCCAAGTGGCAAGACTGCCCTGAGTTTCAAGTTCCATGTTGCAACATTGATCTGATTCCTAACTTGCAACATGGAACTTGAAACTCATTTACCCGCCGAGGTTGATGTTGAAGCCGCTGCCGCCGCCCGACTGCGTGGGGAAGAACGGCTTGAGGAGTCCGGCGAACGCCGCGAGGTTGCGCGTCTGAATCAGCAACTCGCCGGGGCCCGTGAACTCTGCGACGACGCCTTCGCCGCTCACCATGCTGCGGAAGAAACCTGATGCGGCTTTGCGCAGAGTGTATTGCGTCGTTCCCTCCCACGCGACGAGGTGGCCCGTATCAACAACGTAACGCTCGCCCGCCGCGAGTCGCTTCCGGTGGATCGCTCCAAAGGACGAGACGAGCAGCAGCCCCGTCCCGGTCACTTGCAGCACGAACAGGCCTTCGCCGCCGAAGAACAACTTCGCGCCGCCCCACTTCGTATCCACGACGAGCGATGAGTCGCCCGCAAGGTACGAACTCGATTGCACGTAGAAGAGTTGGTTCGACATCTCGATGGCCGCAATGTCGCCGGGGCCACCCGGCGCGAACGTGACTTCACCCGGCGCACCGCGCGCCGTAAACGTCGAGACGAAAGCCGACTCGCCGCCGACCGTGCGCTTGAGCGCGCCGAGCAGTCCGCCCTTCATTTGCGATTGCAACTCGATGTTCGCAGACATCGAGACCATCGCGCCCGCTTCAGCCATGATCGATTGCTCCGCCTGCAACTGCACGACCGCGAGCGAATACGACGGTTGATGAAGAATCTCATAACTATATCCGCGCCCAGTGCCGCGCGCATCGTCGTCGATGTTGATGCCGTGCCCCGTCGGGCCACCCGCCGCATAACCGGCGACGCCGGACGCAGTGTAATTCGTCGCGCCGTCGCTCGCTTGCGCGCCGCTAGTTTGTGCGCCGAGTTTCGCGCCGCACGCGCCGCAGAACTGCGCGTTTGGCAGAAGTGGAGCGTTGCAATTCGGGCAGTTCATATAACAACTCCTTCAGATTTTTTAAGAATGATCTCGACAGCCTCTTCAGGCGTCTCCGCGAAGTTGAGCGTCGCCACGTCAGCATCACTCACGGCCAGATTCTTCTGCCACGCTTCGACGACCGGCCGCCAGCAGTCGCCGAGCAGAACGAGCGGTCGCGGCTCAAGCACGCGCGTCTGCAACTTATTCCACACGAGCGATAGCTCCGTGACAGTTCCCATCCCGCCGCGAATCGCAACGAAGCCGACCGAGCGCATGATCAAATGCTGCAAGCGTTCATAAAAATGTTCGGACGCGATCTTCTCTGATAGATAGCGATTCGGCTCACCCTTGAACTGATTCATCACCACGCCGACCACGCGGCCACCGCGCTCGTGCGCCCCCCGACTCGCAGCCTCCATCACGCCCATGTATCCGCCCGTGCAGATCGTATGGCCCGACTCTGCGAGCAACTGTCCCACACGACGGGCCTGCGCGTACTCGACAGAGTCCTCGCCGCACTTCGATCCGCCGAAGATGGTGACGATGCGTTCCATACATCAAGTCTAAAGTCTGGAGTCGTGAGTCTGGAGTCAAAACGCCTCCGGCTTCAGACTCCAGACTCACGACCCCAGACTTTTTATGGTCTAAGCCGATAGAGCATTCGCGGGAACGGGATGGTTTCGCGGACGTGCTCGATGCCGCACATCCATGTGACGCAGCGTTCTATCCCCATGCCGAAGCCCGCGTGCGGAACGCTGCCGTAGCGACGCAGGTCGAGATACCACTCGAAGGCTTCGCGCGGCAGGTCGTGCAGCTTGAGTTGCTCTTCCAAGTATTCGAGCGAGGTGGCCCGCTCGCCGCCGCCGATCACTTCGCCGTAGCCTTCCGAGGCTAACACGTCAACACCGAGCGCGAGTTCCGGCCTTTCGGGATCGCGCGCCATGTAGAAGGCTTTGACCGCCCCCGGATAGCGATGCACCATCACGGGCTTGTCGAAACGTTTCGAGATGTAAGTCTCGTCGGGCGCGCCGAAGTCGCCGCCCCACTCGAAACGCGTTTCGAGTTCGCCGCGCTCGTGTCCTTCGTGCAGCAACTTCACCGCGTCGTCGTAGTGCAGACGCGGAAACGGCGGCACGATCAGTTCGAGCTTCGCTGTGTCGCGCTCTAAAACTTTCAACTCTTCCTTGCGCTCTTCGAGCACGCGCGCGGCGATTGATGAGAGGAAGCGTTCGGCGAGCGACAGCACATCGTCGAGCGTGGCGAAGGCCATTTCAGGCTCGACCATCCAGAACTCCGTCAGGTGGCGGCGTGTCTTTGATCGCTCGGCGCGAAACGTGGGCCCGAAGCAATAGACTTTACCGAACGCGGCGGCGGTCGCTTCGTTGTAGAGCTGGCCCGACTGTGAAAGATACGCCTTCTCGTCGCCGAAGTAATCGACCTCGAAGAGCGTCGTCGTTCCCTCACAGGCGGCGGGCGTGAGGATCGGCGTGTCGCAGAGTGTGAATCCGTCGTTATCGAGAAAGTCGCGCACGGCGCGGACGATAGTGTGACGCACTTTCAGGATCGCGTGCTGCCGGCGCGAGCGAAGCCAGAGGTGGCGATGATCCATGAGGAACTCCGTGCCATGCTCCTTCGGAGTGATCGGATAGCCCTCGACCGATTGCAAAACTTCCGCGCCCGTCACGTCGATCTCGTAACCGCCGGGCGCGCGCTCGTCGGCCCTCACAGTTCCGCGAATGATGAGCGCGCTCTCTTGCCCCAGACCTTTAAGTTGCTCGAACAACTCTTCGGGCACGCTCTTCTTGAAGACGACGCATTGGACGAGACCCGTGCCATCGCGCAGTTGCGGAAAGAGCAGCTTGCCGCTCGAACGCAGGTTATAGAGCCAGCCGCGCAAGCTGATCTCCTCGCCCGCGTGCCGTGAGAGATCGCGTATGTAAACGTGCGGCGCGTCCGCTCCTGTTGTCGTCGTCTGTGTGTCCGTCGAAGTGGTCATGATCTCAAATTACAGATTCTGGATTTCAAATGTCAAAAGGAGCGATGACGAAACATCTGCCTCCAACATCTTCCATCGAAGCGTTTTTTGCCTGACGCAGCGCACGCAGTAGGAGCGTTCAGGTTGCCTAGTGCGATGAGGGAGGGTTAACGCGCGCAGCGACGGCGGCACGGAGCGCGGGAAAGCGGTTGAGCCATTCGGCAGCTTGCGCGGCGATTGTGAGCATCGGATCGATGAACTGTTCATAAGCTGCGGCGCGACCGGCGACGCCCGTCTGGTAAGAGAAAGTGCCGCAGGCTTTGAGGCAGCGTTGTACGGTCATCAGTCGAAACTCCTGCACGAAATCTTCCGCCGCGATCTCAGCGAGACCGCGCGCGCGTCGCTCTTCGAGAAAGAAGAGGCGACGTTGCCTGATCTCTGCGAGCGAAGGAATTTCCGTCTGACGGTCGAGCAGCAGCGAGACGAGATCGTAGCTGGCTGGCCCCATGCGCGCATCCTGATGATCGATGATGCGCAAGTTGTCGTCTTGATCAACGATCAGGTTAGACGAGTGAAAGTCGCGATGACAGAGCACGCGCGGGCGGGCGGCGAGTTCCGATGCTACATCGTTCAACTCTGCGCGCAGTTGCGCTTCTTCGCCGTGCGAGAGTTGTTCGTGGCGATAGCTTCGGAAGTAGTGCTCGACGAAGAAGTCCATCTCCCAAGAGAGCTTCGCATCATCGAAGGCGAGCCGGCTGGCGATAGAGTCGCGCTCGTATGCGAGTTGGGTTGCAGCTTGAATGTCGGCGATGAGTTGGATGGCCCGCTCGGTGTATGACTCGCACTCGTCTTCGGATGAAGACTCGAAGACGCGGCGCAGTTGCCTGTCGCCGAGGTCTTCCTGAACAATGATGCCAAGCCTTGCGTCAACGTCGAGGATGGCCGGAACGGGCAGCTTCGCCGCCTCGAAGAGTCGTGTCACGTCGATGAAAGGGTGCAGCTCTGGATCGAAGGGTTCGGGATAGACTGCGGCGACGGCGGTCGCGTCCTTCCGAGGGAAACGGAAATACTCGCGCGTGGAAGCGTCGGGCGTAAGCGCGACGATCTGCGACGCTTCGCCGTCGCCGTCGCGTCGCAGGTAATCTTCGAGCCGCGCGAGCGCGGGGGCATCGAAGGCGTTGGCGGTGATGCTGGTTGGATGGCTCATCTGACGCGAGTCGCGTGTCGGAGCTTCGGTTCAAAGATGGCGAGAGATCGTTCGCGCGCATCATTCGGCAATCAAGAGCGAGTGTTTACGGGAGCAGGCGGATTGTATCACCGCGACAGTTTGACGACAAAATTGTCGCCCCGCAACTCGCCTTCGAGCGCCTTCGACGGTCGCGCAGAACTTGCGATCAACTCTGCACGAACAATCGCGCACTCCTCAAACACTTCACCACTTCTCACTCTCACACGCGCGCCTAATATCGCGCCGCGCACGCGCGCACCTGCCTCGACCGAAGCATCTTCCCATAGCACTGCATCAGAGACATCTGCTCCCACGTCGATGCGCGCGCCCTCGCCGAGTTCGACCGAGCGGCCCTCTGCGTGCATGAGCGCGACGCTCGTGTCGAGGTAGCGACGCATGGTGGAAAGCTCGTACCAGTAGCCCGCAGCGACATGTGCCGCGATAGTCTCGCCGCACTCGATGGCGCGCGGATAGACGTTGACCGTCGAGTGTGAGAAGACTCCGCGCGGGATGTAATCGAAGATGCGCGGCTCAAGAATCTGAATCCCTGTGAACATCAGAGGCGCGCTCGCGACGTGTGATTCACGCGAGGAATTTTCTTCGTCCGTGTCTTCAACCGGATCGCCATAGCCTCGTGATCTTTCGTCGCCGTTCAGCGCGCGCTGATTGTCGGACGGCTTCCCTGTCGGTGAGACGCGAGACGCGTCTCCGGCCTTATCGGACGCTAGAGGATATGCGCCGAAGCCGCGCACCAATCCGTCTTGAACATCGACGACGCTGTAGCGTTCACGCGCGGCGTTCGCGCGCAGGACGAGCGTAGCCAGTGCGCGGGTTTCGCGGTGCGTGCGTAGCGCGGCGTTGAGATCGATGTCGGTCGCGAGTTTGCCGTTGATGACGATGAAGGTGTCGTCTTCGAAGAACTCACGCGCGTTATCGAGCGCGCCGCTCGTGCCGAGAATCGTTGGCTCTTCGACGTAAGTGAGGCGCACGCCGAAGCGAGAGCCGTCGCCGAGCGCGGCGCGGACGGACTCTGGCCGGTGATGGAGGTTGACGACGATCTCGCGGCAGCCGTGGCGCGCGAGGTATTCGGCGACGTAGCCGACAAGGGGGCGGCCCATGAAGGGAAGCGCGGGCTTGGCGCGGTCGATGGTCAGGGGCCACAACCGCGTGCCGTAGCCCGCCGCGAGAATCATTGCACGCATAAGTACGAAGAGGCCAGAGATCAGAGGTTAGTAAAATCAGATTGTCTTTTACTAACCTCTAGTCTCCGATCTCTAACCTCTGCTTTCAAGATGCTTGTGCGGCGTCGCGAATGGTGAGATCGAAAGTGCCGGGGGCCACTTTGCGGAAGCGTCTGTTGCGGTTGAGCGAGACGGCGATGCTGATCGTGGGGTTGTGGCCGGTGAACTGGAAGCCGCCTTCGAGCAGGCGATTGTAAATCTCGTTGACGTGGAGCGGCACAGCCGATTCGCGCAGGATGAGCGTCGTGGCTTGGGGGATGGTGCGGTCGATGAAGCGATCGCTCTTCGCCTCTGTCTCAGGGTGCACGGGCGGAATGGCCGGACGCGGGACATAGGTCGGCTGCGGCGCGACGACCTGCTGTTGCTGCAAGTGCTGTTGCGACTGTATGCGATGAGCGGCGGAGATGCCTCCAACTTCGTCGTGCCGTAGCGCGCTCTCGATGTCGGCATCGGAGGGCGGCGCAGGGTTGGCGCGCGCAAGCACCGAGGAGAGGATGCGATACATGGCCGCTTGCGTCTGGCTGGCGATGGCATCCATCTCGCCGATCTCCGTGCGCAGCTTGTCGGCTTCGAGTTCGAGATCGGTCAGCCTTGCGGCGAGACGATTGCGCGTCATGCGCGTCTGCCGCAAGCTCTGTTCGAGAGTGGCTAAGAGAGTGTCGTCAGCCATGATGGTTAAACGATGAAGTAGGAATGCTGAATGAAAGACGGAGCGTTCTTACTTCATGGTTCATCGTTCCTATTTCATCCTTCTCTTTTCACCTGTCGCGTTCGAGGATGAAAGTGGGGAGCGCGGCGAGCGCGTCCCTGTAGCGCGAAGGGGGCAGGGCTTCGAGCGCGTGGCAGGCCCTCTCGGCGAACTCGTCGGCGCGTGCGCGCGCTTCAATGAGCGCGCCGGACTTTTCGGCGGCAGAGACGAGGCGCGCGCGCGTGATCGCGTTGTATGCGCCCTCGCGCATGACGGATTGCACGGCGGCGCGCTGGCCCTCGTCGCGTGCGAGCAGGTAGATGAGCGGCAGCGTGATCTTGCCTTCCAAGAGATCGACGCCAGCCGGTTTACCAAGCGACTCCTCAGACGCCGTGAAGTCTAACAGATCGTCAACGAGTTGAAACGCCGCGCCGAGATTGAGACCGTAATCGGCGAGCGCGCGCCGCGACTTCTCATCGGCATGGCCCAAGAGCGCGCCGATCTCGCAGCACGCGCTGAAGAGATAGGCGGTCTTGCGCAGCAGTATGTCGAAGTAAAGCTCCTCCGTCACGTCGCAGCGACCAATGGTGGTGAGTTGCAGCAACTCGCCTTCGGTCATCTTGCGCGTGACGGCCGTCAGGATGTCGAGCACAGGGAGCGAACGTTCTTCGAGACTCGTCTCGAACGCCGACATGTAGAGCCAGTCGCCCATGAGCACGGCGGTCTGGTTGCCGAAGCGAGAGTTGATCGAGGGCCGGTTGCGGCGCGTCTCTGCGTTGTCGATGATGTCGTCGTGGACGAGCGTCGCCGTGTGCAGAAACTCCATCACGGTCGCCATGCGGACGACGTTCGGACGCGCGGCATCGCCGCCAGCAGCATGAGTCGAGAGCAGCGTGAGCGCGGGTCGCACGCGCTTGCCGCCCGAAGCGCGCAGGTACTCGCCGATATAAGAGATGACTTGAATGTTCGAGCGACACGCGCGCTCGAACTCATCTTCGACGAGCGCGAGTTCGTCTGCGATGAGACTGAAGACGCGCGCCGCCGTGACCTGCGGCTCTTCGACGGCTGCGGCGAGATGGCCTGATGTGCTCATACGGGAACGTTTGTGGCGCGCGGAACGTGCGAAAGCGATCATGTTGTTTCGCCGCGCGGCTCGATTCTTTATAACATTTACGCGAGGCTTGGCAAAGCCTCTGCTTCACTTTATCCGGCAGAGTAAAAGGGAGGCTTTCAACTAACGTGTGGTGAGACTCACGCCGAATAGTTTTGAGAAGTTCTCTGAGGTGACGCGACCGATCTCTTCAATCGTCTCCGCGCGCAACTCCGCGAGCCGGCGCGCGGTCTCGACGACGAACGCGGGCTCGTTGCGGCGTCCGCGCAAAGGCATGGGCGCAAGGAACGGGCAGTCGGTTTCGATCAAGAGTCTGTCGAGCGGGATCGTGCGGGCCACCTCGCGCAACGGCTCAGCGTTCTTGAATGTGACGTTGCCCGCGAATGAGACGTAGAAGCCGAGCGAGAGCGCGCGCTCGGCCATCCACTGACTCCCGCCGAAGCAATGCAGCACGCCCGCGCGCGCTGCTCCTTGCCATTCGCTTTCGAGTATCTCGATTGTATCTTCGTCGGCTTCGCGCGAGTGAACGATGACGGGCAGGGCCGCCTCGCGCGCCAAATGCAGTTGCCGACGAAACACTTCGCGTTGCACTTCGCGCGGCGAATGATCATAGTGATAATCCAATCCGATCTCACCCCACGCCACCATGCGCGAGCTTGAGCGCGCGAGCTTCGTCAAACGCTCTTCAGCCGCGTCGTCGAACAACTTCGCGTCATGCGGATGCACGCCCGCCGCCGCATACACACCTTCAAACTTCTCCGCCGTCTCAATCGCGCGCTCCAACTCGCCCGCGTGTGGATCGCCCGTGCCCACCGTGAGAATCGCGCGCACGCCTGCGTCGCGTGCGCGCTCAACCACCTCCGCGCGATCAGCGTCGAACGCTTCGCCGTCAATGTGCGCGTGCGAATCTATGAACATGGAAACTCAACGATGAAGTATGAACGATGCACGATGAATGAAGAGCATCACGTCTCTACTTCATCGTGCATCTTTCATACTTCATCGTCATTTCAGTCTCGTCCCGTTGGGCACGTCTTCGGTGAAGGTGGCGAGGACGGGCTTGCCCTCTTCGCCGGCCGATGCGGCGAGCACCATCCCTTGCGACTCGAAGCCGCGCAAGCGGCGAGGTTTGAGATTCGAGACGACGACGATCTTGCGCCCGACAAGTTTCTCAGGCTCGTAGTGTTCGGCGATGCCCGCGAGAATCTGTCGCGGCTGCGCTTCGCCGAGATCGACCGTGAAGCGCAGTAGCTTGTCAGACTTCGGCACGCGTTCCGCCGTCAGCACTTCGCCGACTCTCAACTCCACTTTCACGAAATCCTCGATGCCGATCATCTCGACGACACCTTCGGTCGCGCTTCTGTTTGCGCCCGGCACAGCATCGGCTTCGGTCGCACCGCGTTGCGGTGGAGTTGGCAGCGTTTCAACATTCGTCGGCGAGCCGGAGACGGCATCGGCTTCGGTGGCCCTCGCCGTTGTCGTCGGAGTCTCTTGCGGCTGCGTTGCGTCGTTCTCTTTTTCGATCTCTGTCATGACTTTGATTTTGTCCAGACGTGGGAAGAGCGCGGCGACTTCGCCGGTTCGCGTCCCTGCCTGCAGGCCTCCCCAAGTGAGTTGTTGCGGATCGATCTTCTCAACATCCTCCTGCTGACCAAGCTGTGACCAGAGAGAGCGCATGGTTTCGGGCATGAACGGGTAGAGCAACACCGCGAGCCAGCGCAGCGACTCGGCGGCCCGATAGAGCACCGCATTCAGAGTCTCGCTCTGCTCTTCCAACTTCGCCAGCTCCCACGGCTTCGCATCAGAGATCATCTTGTCAACACGCGCGATTACAGTCCAAGCGGTTTCGAGCGCGCGACTGAAGGCGAGATCGTCGAACTGCTGTATGAACTGATCGCGCGCGAGTTGAAGCGCGGAGGCCAGCCCTTGCGCATCCGCTTCGACGCCGACGCGCTTGGCGAGCAATCGCTTCCCTTCCTCGATCTCGCCCGCAGGCACAACGCCTTCGCGATAGCGACCGATCATTGCGAGCGTGCGGCTCGCTAAATTGCCGAGACCGCTCGCGAGATCGCTGTTCGCGCGCTCAAGCAGCGCGGTGTAGTTGAAGCGCGAGTCCTGACCGAAGGCCATCTCGCGCAGAAGAAAATAGCGGATAGCGTCGCGCTGAAAATGACGCAGGAGCAGAAATGGATCGACCGAGTTGCGCAAGGTCTTCGACATCTTGCGCCCCTGCGCGTCGAGCCAGATGCCGTGCGAGACGATGCCGCGCGGCTGATCGATCCCGGCAGCCATGAGAAAAGCGGGCCAGTAGATCGCGTGCTGCCGCAGGATATCTTTCGCGAGCAGGTGCACGGGGGGCCAGAACTTCTCGAAGCCGACGGCTCGCTCGCGCTCGTCGTTGCCCCAACCGATGGCTGTGGCATAGTTCGTCAGCGCGTCGAGCCAGATGTAGATCGTGTGCGCCGGATCGTCCGGCACGGGGATGGCCCACGAGACGGAAGACTTCAGGCGACTCACGGACAGGTCTTGCAGCCCGCGACTGACGAAGCTCACGACCTCGTTGCGACGCGCTTCGGGCCGGATGAAGTCCGGTCGCGATTCGTAGAGCGCAAGCAGCGCTTCGCCGTAATCAGAGAGGCGAAAAAAGTAGCTCTCTTCGGAGACGCGGTCGAGCGGAGCTTCGTGGATCAAGCAGAGCGGCGCGTCGCCTTCGCGTGCGGGCTTCGCGTACTCGTCCTCCGTCTTGAACGTCGCGCACGGCGCGCAGAACCAGCCCTCGTAAAAACTTTTGTAGATGGCCTCGCGCCCCTTCGGCGTCTTGGCGGCGGCGATCCTGCGCCAGAACTTCGCGACGCCCTCGTAGTGGAAGGGCTCAGTCGTGCGCATGAAGATGTCGTAGCCGCCATGCGCGTCGTCGAGATGATATGCGGCGAACATCTTCTTTAACTCGCCGACGACGTAATCGACCTGCTCCTTCGGCGCGCGGCCCTCGCGCGCGGCGGCGCGCTGGATATTCGTGCCGTGCTCGTCCGTGCCTGTTAAGAAGTAGGTCTCAAAGCCGCGCTGCCTGCGATGACGATTCACGCAGTCGGCGACGACGGTCGTGTAGAGATGACCAACGTGCGGCAAACTGTTGGCGTAGTAGATCGGGGTGGTGACGTAGAAGGTTTCCATTAAGTGTTCGTTGTTAGTAGTCAGTTGTCCGTTGTTCTTCTCTTCAATCGCATTATGTTTCAGTCGCTCCTGATTCATCGGCGCGGGACATTATTCATCAACAGTTCATGGCAGACAAACAGCAACGGACAACCGGCCACAGACAACTGACAAAGCTGATCACTCTCTGCCACGGATCAGAGCCATCGCCTCGGCGCGCGTGCGCGGGTCTTTGCGGAAGCCGCCGCGCAGGGCCGACGTGATCGTCATCGAGCCCGGTTTCTTCACGCCGCGCACCGTCATACAGGTGTGCTCGGCTTCGACGACGACCATCACGCCGACGGGCTTCAAGTTATCGAACAACGTATCGGCGATCTCCGATGTCAAGCGCTCCTGCACTTGCAGACGCCGCGAGAAAGTGTCTGCGAGGCGCGCGAGCTTTGAGAGTCCAACGATGCGGCCCTGCTTCGGAATGTATGCGATGTGGCAGCGACCGACGAAGGGCGCGAGATGATGCTCGCACATCGAAGCGATCTGAATGTCTTTCACGATCACCATCTCGTCGTGCTTGTCGCCCGGCAACGCCGCGACGTGCGCGCGCGGGTCTTCGCGCATCCCCGCCGTCAACTCCGCGTACATCTCCGCGACGCGCAAGGGCGTGCGCAGCAGGCCGGGCCGCTCCGGGTCTTCACCGATGCCTTCGAGGATCAGTCGCACGCCCGCCGCGATCTTTTCGAGATCGACCCCCGTTGGCTTTTCACCCAGATCGGATTCGTCAGGCTCGGTCGCCGAATAACCTGCGCTCATAACTTAACTCCTCGTGCCGGACAAGTCTGGAGTCTCAAGTCTGGAGTCTTGAGTCGAAAACTTTTCCGATCTTTGACTCCAGACTTGAGATTCCAGACTACAGACTTTTTTCATTCATCACAGTCTTTAAGAATGCCGCGCGGGCTGCGGCTTCAACGTCGCGCAAGGGCGCGTCGAACTTGCGCGCGGCCGCGCGACAGTCGTCGTATTCTGGCGACGCGTTGACGATGCGCCCTTGCGTGCGCGCGACCTTGATGCGAATTGCGCCGAACTCCGTCTGAACCAACATAGACTCACGCGGGAGCGCGCGACGCGCGACCTCGTGCGAGCGCACGCCGAGCGTGGTCGTCTCGTTGAAGAGCAACTGATAGATGGCCTCTCGCTCCTGCGGATGGCAAAGGATGGAGATGAGCACGCCGGGCCGGTTCTTCTTCATCTGCACCGGCGTGAAATAACAGTCGAGCGCACCGCGCTCAAAAGCTCGCTCCATCAAGTGCCCGATGATCTGCGGCGACACGTCGTCGAGATTCGTCTCGACGATCAATAACCTCTCGTCGCCCGCGTCGCCTTCCGTTTCACCGATCATCACGCGCAGCACGTTCGGGAAACGCTCGTACTCGCGGCCACCCGCGCCGTAGCCGACCGAAGCGACGCGCATCATCGGCATCGCGCCGTAACTTTCGCAAAGCGTGCTGATGATCGCCGCGCCTGTCGGCGTGAGTAGCTCGCCTTGAATGTCTGTCGCATACGTCGGCGCATCGCGTAGCAGTTCGACGACCGCAGGCGGTGGGACGGGAAAACGCCCGTGGGCCATCTCGACCGTGCCCGATCCCGTATGCAAGGGCGACGCGACGAACCGCTCGACGTTTAATAGCTCGAAGCCGATGCACGCTCCGACCACGTCGATGATCGCATCCATCGCACCGACCTCGTGGAAGTGTACCGACTCGACCGCGACGTTGTGCACGCGCGCTTCGGCTTCGGCGAGCCGCGCGAAGATGCGAGAGGCGCGCGCCTTCACCGATGCTGAGAGGCGCGAGCGTTCGATGATCTTGAGGATCATCGAGAGGTGTCTGTGATGTTTTTCGTCTTCGGTGCGGACTTCGGCGCGTGTCGCGCTGATGCCTGAGCGATCAACTGTGTGGAAGGAGACATCGAAGTTGGAAACGTCGAGCAGTTGGAGCTGCTCGCGCAGCTTCTGTGCATCCGCGCCCGCCGCGACGAGCGCGCCGAGGATCATGTCGCCGCTCGCGCCCGCGAAACAGTCGAAGTAGAGAGTTCTCATCGCGCGTCGCCTCGCACGCTCAAGTCGGCTTCGAGCCGTGGCAACAGTTCGCCCGCCCGGCCCTGTAGAGAAACGTCGCAGAGATCACTGAGAGGCGTCTGCTCAGGATTGACTTCGACGAGAAATGCGCCCGCGCGCTTCGCGATCTCAGGCAGGCCCGCCGCCGGATAGACGAGCGCGGACGTGCCGACGATGAAGCAGACCTCCGCCGATGCCGCGCGCATCGCCGCGCGTTGGTAAATTGACGCGGGCAGCATCTCGCCGAAGAGCACCACGTCGGGGCGCATCGGCGAGCCGCAGCCGGGGCATGCGGGTGGCCGCGCCTCGTCGTCGAGTGTTCGCACGTCGGCGCGTGCGTCGCAGCGCGTGCAGCGCGCAGTCCAGACGTTGCCGTGTAGCTCCAACACTTCGCGCGAGCCGGCCGCACCATGCAGACCGTCGACGTTCTGTGTAGCCAGCGTGAAGCTGTCGAACTCTCCCTGCCAACGCGCGATGATCATGTGGGCCGGATTTGGTCGCAGAGACTTGAGCACATCGCGACGATGGTCGAACCACGCCCAGACTTCTGGCAAGTCGCGCTCGACCATTCCGGCGGAAGAGATTTCGTAGAAGGGCCTTCCCTTCCAGACCGCCGCGTGGCCGCCGCCGCGAAACGTCGGCACGCCGCTCTCCGCCGAGACGCCCGCGCCCGTCAGCACGAAGACGTGACGAGCCGCGCGCAGTCTCGCGCGGACTTCTTCCAACGCATCCGTGAGTGTGTTGTTCGTCATCGAGTTCGAGTTGGATGGTAGCAGAGCGCGCCGCGAAGGTGTCAAGCAAGCGACTTCGGCGCGCGGTTAGCCACGCGTCGAAGCGTTGCGTTATACTTTCGACTTTTCCGGCGCAACTTTTTTTATGGAGTGAAGGCCACGCGCCGGAGCGCGAAACGATGAACACGAAATCGAAACTACAAGGCCTCCCCGACGCATTGCGCGAGCGCGTGCGCGCGACCGCGCGGGAGCATTTCAACATCTCGCTCGAACAGATTTCGGCTGAAGTCCCGCCGCGCACAGAGCTTGGCGATCTCGCTTTCCCCGTCGCCTTCGAGTTGGCGAAGCGTATCAAGCAGGCGACGGGCCAGAAGTCGAACCCGCGCGCGATAGCCGAAGAACTACGCGCCGCGCTCGAACGAGAAGCGGGGGTTTCACGCGTCGAGGTTGCGGGCGCGGGCTATCTCAACGTCTTCTACAACCGTCCCGCCGCACTCGCGGGCATCGCACTTGGAAGCGACGAAGAGGATCGTGCTTCGACAACCGAAGATCAAAGTCGCGCGCCTCAACACGAGCACGACAAGTTGATCGTCGAGCACACGAACATCAACCCGAACAAGGCGGCCCACATCGGTCACCTTCGTAACGCAGTCCTCGGCGATGCTTTCGTGCGAATACTTCGCGCGCGTGGCGAGACGGTTGAAGTAGATAATTACATCGACAACACGGGCGTGCAGGTCGCCGATGTCGTCGTCGGCTTCGTTCATCTTGAGCGTATGACGCTCGAAGATGTGCGACGAATGGATGCGTCGCTTCCGCCCGAACGGCCCTTCGATTATTACTGTTGGGATTTGTACGCGCGCGTCGGTCTCTTCTATCGCCACGGCAACGCCGAGGCAAAGGAAGACCCGGAACTTTTAAAACTGCGCGTCGAAACTCTGCATGCGCTCGAAGCAGGTGACAACCCGACTGCTGAACTCGCTGACTACGTTGCGACGCGCGTCGTCGAGTGTCATTTGAAGACGATGCTGCGCCTCGGCATCGAATACGATCTGCTGCCGCGCGAGTCCGACATTTTGAAACTCGGTTTCTGGCAACGGGCCTTCGAGCGTCTGAAGGAAACGGATGCGATCCGCTTCGAGACCGAAGGGCGCAACGCCGGTTGCTGGGTGCTCCCCACAGAGATGCACACGGGCAACGACGAGCACGAGGCGGACAAGATCATCGTCCGCTCGAACGGCACGGTGACCTACGCGGGCAAAGACATCGCGTATCAACTGTGGAAGCTCGGCAAACTCGGTCTCGATTTCAACTACAAACCTTTTCACACCTACGAGGACGGCCACACCGTCTGGGTCACGACGAGCGATGCGAGCGAAGACTCGCAGACGAGCAAGCGATCTCATTTCGGCGGCGGTCGCATCGTCTATAACGTGATCGACACGCGACAGTCTTACACGCAGGACGTGGTGCAGAAGGGCACGGCGGCCATTGCCGCAGATGTCTCTTCGGAAGCAAGCGTGCACTTGAGCTATGAGGTCGTCGCGCTCTCGCCCGCAGCGTGTGAAGAGTTAGGGCTTGAGTTGAGCGCGGAAGATCGCGCGCGCCCGCACGTCGAGATGAGTGGACGACGCGGGCTCGGCGTCAAAGCAGACGATCTGCTCAACACGATTGAGGCGAACGCGTTGCGCGAAGTGGAAGCGCGCCACGCGGAACTCTCCGGCGACGAGAAGCGCAAGACCGCGCACACAATCGCCGTCGGCGCGCTGCGCTACTTCCTCTTGAAGTGGACGCGTAACTCGATCATCGCCTTCGACTTCAAGGAGGCCCTCTCCTTCGAGGGCGAGACCGGCCCCTACTGTCAATACGCGGCGGTGCGCGCCAACTCGATCTTCCGCAAGCTCGACGACGCTACCTTGCGCGCCGCGCGCGAGTTCGTTGCGGGAGCGACCGACGTTGCGGGCGTCGAGCCTGATGCGGAAGGGAGTGCGATAGCAAGCGACGCGGCTGCGAGCAGAGCGACGGAGATCGGTCGCGTTCTCGAAGGCGAAGCGGGCGACGAGTTATGGTCGCTCGTCACGCTCGCGGGCCGGCTCGATGAAGCCATCGCGCAGGCGGCGGCGCAGGCAGAGCCGGCCCACCTCGCCAAGTTCGTCTTCCAACTCGCGCGCGCCTTCAACCTCTTCTATCATCGACATCGCATCATCGTCGAAGAGGACGCCGCGCGCCGCGCCGTGCTCATCAACATCGCCGCGCACGTCCGCGATCACTTGACGCGCGGGCTGAGTACGCTCGGCATCGACGTACCGGAAAAGATGTGATGCGGTTTATGTCGGAGCAAACGAAGGCCATCGCTCGGCTGCGCTTCGGGTCGCGCTTTCAGGCGCGAGAGACGTATATTAGCAAGCGGTCGGCAGTGAATATCTCTCGGTCTTCAGGTTCGACAAAGCTGAATGCCGATATGATCATTCCGGCTGAAAACTGAAAACTCAAAACTGGATTATCGATATGCTGATCGTAATGAAGGCCGGTGCGACGGAGCGCGAGATCGAGGACGTGCTGCGCATCATCAAGGAACTCGGCTTGCGGCCACACTCGATGCCGGGCGCGACACGCACCGCCATCGGCATCACGGGCAATCAGGGCGCGGTCGATCCCTCGCACTTCGAGTTGCTGCCCGGCGTCGCCGAAGCGATCCGTGTCACGAAGCCCTACAAACTGATCTCGCTCGACCTGCGACCTGAAAAGACCATCGTGCGCGTCGGCGATGCGACCATCGGCGGCGAAGAGTTGGCGATCATCGCGGGCCCCTGCGCGGTCGAGAGTCGCGCGCAGACGTTCGCCGTTGCGGAGGCGGTGCGTCGCAGTGGTGCAAGATTTTTTCGCGGTGGAGCTTACAAGCCGCGCACGTCGCCGTATGCGTTTCAGGGTCTCGGCGAAGAAGGCTTGAAGATACTTGCCGAAGTGCGCGAGGCCTACGGTTTGAAGATCGTGACGGAAGCTCTGGACGAGCACGGCGTCGATCTGGTCGAGCGTTACGCCGACGTGATCCAGATCGGCGCGCGCAATATGCAGAACTTCTCTCTGCTCAAGCGGGCCGGTCGCTCGTCGTTGCCGGTGCTGCTCAAGCGCGGCATGGCGGCGACGCTCGAAGAGTGGCTGCTCGCCGCCGAGTACGTGATGTCCGAGGGCAACTACAACGTGATCTTGTGCGAGCGCGGCGTGCGCACCTTCGCGCAGCACACACGCAACACTTTAGACCTCGCGGCGATCCCTGCGGTGCGACGCGTCTCGCATCTGCCTGTCGTCATCGATCCTTCGCACGGCACGGGCCACAACTACATGGTCGCGCCGCTTGCGCGCGCCGGAGTCGCCTGCGGCGCAGATGGCCTCATCATTGAAGTTCATGATCAGCCCGAACGGGCCCTCTCCGATGGCGCGCAGGCTCTCACGCTCGAACAGTACGAACAGATCGTCGGCGAGGTGCGGGCCATCCACGAAGTCATCGCGCCCGCGCCCGTGGGCTGACGCAAGAGCGACGATCCGCGATCATCGCGCGGGTAAGAAGAAAGATCGGCTGTGCACCTTAGCGCACGCCGATCTTTTCGCTTTCGACAGTCTCTCCGTTTTACGTTTGATCGTCGCCCTGAATGAGTTGTGAAAGTTGTTGTGTGAAGACGGAGCGCGGGAGCACGCGGTCGAACCCTGCGGTAATGGCGCGGTCGCGCAGCTCTGTCTGGACGTGTGAGAAGAATCCGAGGAGCGGCACGTCTCGAAGATCGGCGTCGGCTTTTAAGGCTTGGGCCAGCGCGACCGCGTCGCAGCGTTCGGAGTGTAGATCGGCGACGATGAGACTGGGGCGATTCGCGCGCGCTTTCTCAATTGCAGACTCGACGTTGCGCGCCTTGTCGTAGTCAACGCCGAGGCTTTCCGCCGTCGCGCGAATCTTCGACGCGAAGAACATATCATCGACCGCGATCAAAACACGCCTTTTCATTTACCATCGCCTCATGCTTTCTTGTTAAACTTGCACGCTCTCTCTTCAAACTCTTTGAGATTGTGCAACGCCTCGCATGTCCACGCAAATTCACATGGGAAACGCGCGGCGCGAAGCAGTTGCAATAACGTTGGGCCGCCAGAGATGATCAACAGCCGACAGAACTCGCTGGCACGGCGCGCGCGTGCCGTGCGCGAACGCGACGTGGAAGGTCTCATCTTCGTCGAAGGGTTGCGGCTATGCGAAGAAGCTGCACGCTCGCGTCTCTACGTCGAAGATATTTTGTTCACTGAGAAGTTCGCGTCTGACGAAAGAGGCGCGAGGCTGCTTGAAGAGTTGCGCCGGGTCGGCGCGAGGGCCGCTGAAGTTTCCGAAGACGTGCTCGATTTCGTGGCGGACACGAAGACGCCGCAGGGGATCGTTCTGCTTGCGAATGGCCCCGCGTGCGACGCTGTGACTTTCGAGTCATCGTTGACGCGCGAGCCGCTCGTCGTCGTCATGCACGGAATTAACAACGCTGCGAACGCGGGCGCGATGCTGCGCGTAGCGGAGGCTGCGGGTGCGGCGGGCGTTGTCGCGACGCAGGGCACAGCCGATCTGCTCTCGCCCAAAGCGTTGCGTAGCGCGATGGGATCGGCGTTTCGTCTGCCGATCTGGTCGGGGGCCAGCTTTCATGAAGTGATCGAATGGTGTCACGTGCGCGAGATCGAAACGGTCAGCACAGACCTCGACGCGAAACAATCTCACACCGAACACGACTGGCACGGCGCGCACGCGATCATCTGCGGCGCGGAGGCCGGTGGGCTCGCGTCGGAAGAGATCGCGCAGACGAACGCGCGCGTGCGTATTCCGATGCGCGAGCCGGTCGAGAGTTTGAACGTCGCGGTCGCACTCGGCGTTGTGCTCTACGAGGCGGCGCGGCAGCGTGGTTTCGCGTGAGGGTCATAAATTAATGCTGCGATCCGTGGGCGAAAGCGTCGAACAGGCTTTTCTCCTTTTTATCTTTCACCGTTTGCCCTTAGAATAGCTTCGCAAGTAAAACGAAAAAAGTTCACTCCCCCGCTTGCCGCGCGTTTCGACGAACGCGCCTCGAAGCGTGACATGGACAACTCTCGCAACGCGCCGCGAACCTGCGCGCGGCGTGATCGTAATTGAGTGTATGGACAAGCCTGAGAAGAAGCCTGACGGTGTGAAGCGCGACGAGGCGTTGGTCGAGCGACTGCTGCGGCGCGTCTTCGACCGCATGGGCGCGGCTGTTGATCGCAAGCTCGGTCGCACGGGCGAGGCAGGCACAGTCTTCACCACGTCGAATCTCATCGAGCGCATGGAGCGTTTGATCGATGAGCGCGTGCGCGAGGATGCGCGGCGTGGCCGGATCGCGCCGCACCTCATGAAACTTAAGATCGAATGGGGCACGCATTCGGAAGCCCCGGCGGATGCGATCAAGGAGCTTGAGAACGAAGTGCTCGCCGCCGCCATCGATCACATCAACGACGCTCGTCTGCGCACGCTCGCGCCCGTCGAGGTGGAGACGGTCGTCGATATTTTTACGAGCGGCATCGCTGTCGATCCGACGTTCGGCGAGTTTGAAGATGATCTCAAGCGCGAGGACGAGGAACGTCGTCGCGCCGAAGCGGGTGGCCCGGACGTGCCGCACACACAGCCCGGCTCGCTCGCTGCACAGAAGGATGTGCGCATTGTTGCACGCACGACGATTGGACGCGAGACGACAGAGACGCCGCTCGCTTTCAAGCCGGGCGGCAGGCGTTTGAACGTGGGGCGCGCATCCGACAGCGACCTCTACTTGAATCATCCGAGCGTCTCGAAAATTCACGCGGCGTTGTTGATGAACCGCGAGGGGACGCTCCTCGTCTCCGACACCGGCTCGACCAACGGCACTTTCATCAATGGCCGTCGCATCGCTTACGGCGAGGCGCGTCATGTCGAAGACGGCGACGTGATCGGCTTCGGCGATGTGGAGGTCAGATTTAGAAGAACGTAAATGGTAAGTGGTGAATGGTGAATGGCAGTTTCCGCTCGTCGCCTCTTGATGAGTGTGGTTAGCGCATTCACCGTTCGATCACGATTAACCATCTACAATTCACCATTGACCAATATGTTTCTACTCGAAGCGTTGCCGGAAAAACAGCCTGCGGTTTTGAGTCTCGTCTATACGGGCGGGCTGGTGTTGATGCTCCTGCTGTTGGGGCTCGGACTCGTGCGCGGAATGAGGCGCAGGCGAACCGGCCTCTCTGCGGTCGCCTCAGACGATATGCCGAACGAGGTGCGCAAGCGTCTCGGCGTCACATCGACGAATCGCGGGCTCTACGCGCTGCGCTGGCTCTTCATCTTGCTCGCGCTCTCTGTCTTCGGCTTCCACGTCTATTGGGCGCGCTATGCGGCGGCGACGAACGACCGTTTTCAGGAGTTGTCGTACAAAGATTTGCGCAATCGTCGTCTCGCCGAATCGACTCTGCGCGGCTGGATCATGGATCGCACGGGCAAGCTCGACAGCGCGATAGCTCTCTACAAGCGACAGCCCGACGGCAAGATCGAGCGCGAATATCCGCTCGACCGCGAGATGGCCCAACTGCTCGGATCGGAGCGCGGCGATCCCGGCTTGGAGCGGGCCCTCTTCGGCATCCAGAGCCAGTCTGCGCCCGAATCCATTGACCTCGCGCTCGACCGCGACGTGAAGCTCCCCGCGAACCTCGACGTGCAGCTCACGATCAGTGGCGAGTTGCAGAAGGCCGCCGTCGATCAGTTGAAGGATAGACACGGCGCGGTTGTCGTTCTCAACCCACAGACCGGCGAAGTGTTGGCGATGTATAGCAACCCTTCCTATTCTCTACAGGAAGTGCAAGACGAGTCGAACTGGATCAAGCTGAACGCGAACGAGCGCGACCGTCCGTTAGTTAATCGCGCGCTCGGCGCGTACTACGTGCCCGGCTCGACGTTCAAGACCGTCGTGATGACCGCCGCCTACCTTAACGGGATGCAGGACTCGACCTTCTCCGGCTACCCCGGCGGCTACATGGCCGAGCCGGGCGCGAAGCCGATCACGGACGACAACGGCTCGTGTGAAGTGTGTGGCCCGATGCACATGGATCAGGCGTTGATGATCTCAAGCAATCAGTTCTTCGCACAGATGGCCGTCAAGCTCGGGCCTGAAAAGCTGGCCGCCACCGCCAAGCTGCTCGGCATCGGCACGTATGATGATGCCAACGATCTCCTGCGAGGCCGCAAGCGCGCTGACATCTGGAACGCGAGCACTGATGCTGTTGCGCGCGCACTCGCCCCACGCGAGTCAACGATGCTCGCGAACGCGAAGATGCGGAGGTACGATCTTGCGCTCGAAGGTTTCGGGCAGGGCTACGCGGGACAGATGACGCCGCTTCAGATGGCGATGGTCGTTTCGGCAATCGGAAATTTGCAGGGCCAGTTGATGAAGCCGAGGATCGAGTTCAACCGGCCGAACGCGGTCTTCAATCAAGTCATGACGCCGCAGATCGCGGCGGACGAACGTCGTATCATGGGACTCGTCTCGATGGGGCCCTCTGGAACGGCGACGAGCGTCTTCGCACCCGTCACCGCGCAAGGGATCACTTCCGGCGGCAAGACCGGCACGGCGCAGAAGGAGGTGCCGGAATATGATCCGAAGACCGGCGAGATGAAGACGACGAAGAAGTATGAGCGCGACCGTCGCGGCAACATCATACGCGAATACGAAGTGCCCGTGCTTTCGCCGGAGAAGCGGATCGACAGTTGGTTTCTCTGCATGGCTCCCCTTGAATACCCGCAACTCGCCATCGCCGTCATCGTCGAAGGCGGCGGCTATGGCGCGCGTGCTGCTGCGCCCATCGCCGCCGCGCTCGTCTTGAAGGCGCGCGATCTGGGCCTGCTCGGACAGGTCGGCAATCCTGCCGCGCAACAGGGCAAGCCGGGGCAGCTTCAGCCACAGACGAAGAACAAAGCGGGACAGAACGCGCGACCGACGCAGGCACAAACGCCCACGCAGTCGCCGACGCAACCACAGTCGCAGACGAACACGGCACAACCCGCACAGCGTCGGCAACCACGCGCGCAACCCGCTCCGTCGCCGCCCGCGAACAACAATCGTTGACAATGAATCTGTGGCGATGAGAAATGCGGAGAGAATTTTCGACGGCGCAGCATGAGAAAGATGGCCGGCGGGATTTGAAGTTGACGAGTCGAGAGCGAAGTAACAGACACCATGAGAACTAAGGTGGCCCATAGAATCCAATTATGAAGAATCGTGCCTCGTCACACCTGCTGTTGCTGCTCCTGATCTTCGGCTTACAAGTCACAGGCTACGTCGCCGTCTATCGCGCGGCGTTGCTGCGCGGCTTTGAGCCGACGACCGTGGGCGCGGCGCGCGATCTCGCGCTCTACTTACCGCTCTTCGCTATTCTCTTCTGGCTCTCGCGTCGCATGAAGTTTCAGGGCAACTGGGTGCTCTACACGACCGCCTTGCTGCTCTTCTCCGTCGGCGCGCTCGTGCAGTACAGGCTCTACAGCGATCCCGAATACAACTCGCGCAACAAGGCCGAGGCGCGCGCCGAGAAGACACAGGTCTTGCGCCTGCGCTACATCAATGAATTCTACGGGCCCGATAAGAAACAGATACTCGGCCTGCCCACGGACGCCACGCAAGCGCAGTCTGATCTGACGCCGCAACTCTCGCATCAATCGAACATCACTGCGACGAGCGCGCTCACTTCTAGTTACACGTGGATTCCGATCTTCGCCTTCCTCTTGATGGCGTTCGCTTATTGGGCCTGTGTGCAGGATCGATATCTTGATTGGGTACAACGCCACAGCTTTATCGTCGTGCTCCTCACGCTCGTCCCACTTTTCGCGGCGGTCTTAACGTCGCGCGCGGGCAAGGCGCTCGGCAACATGACGCCGTGGGAGCCTTCGAAGATTCCCTTCCTGCTCGGCTTCGCCGGAATTCTAACGGCTTACTATCGCGATCTCGCAAAGACCTACTGGGGCTTTCCGCGCGCGCAGGCCATCGTGCCGTTGCTCGTGATGGCCTTGATTCCCTTCTTCCCCTTCTTCGTCCTGCAAGACTTCGGGCAGATGCTCGTCTTTAGCGGCGCATACGCGACGCTCTATCTTGTCGCCGTCAGAAGGTGGCCCCAACTGCTCGTCTTCGTCGGCTCGATTATCATCGTCATCGGCATACTCGTCGTCGGCTCGCTCCCGCCATCGGTTCAAGAGAAAGTTCCATTGCTGCCGACGCTCGCCGCGCCCGTGCAAGCCGCGCTGCCATCGCGCATCAAGCAACGCTTTCATCTCTGGCTCGACGGCTTCGATCCGCCTTCGCCCGACACCGCATGGTGGAAGAAGGACTATGATGACGCGCTCGCGCGCGACGCACGCATGAAGGAGCTGGCAGAGCAGAGTCCCGCGATGCAGAAGACCGTCAACGTTGACGTGTGGTTCGACCGCATCGCCTTCCAACCCTCGCAGGCCACCTTCGGCATCGTTTCCGGAGGCACGACGGGTCGCGGACTCGGATTAGGCTTCGCGGAAGTTATTCCAGTCGCTGACTCAGACTACATCTATGCGGCTATCGGTGAAGAACTCGGGCTCGCGGGCGGCGCGGTCGTCATCCTCGCGCTCATCGTCTTCGTGAGCGCGGGCGTGCGCACGGCGATTGATGCGCGTGATATGTTCACGAAACTCTGCTCCGCAGGTCTCACCGCGTTCATAGGCTTTCAGGCCCTCGTCAACATCGGCGGCATCACGCGCGCGCTGCCGATGACGGGCATCACGCTGCCCTTCGTCTCGCACGGCGGCTTCAGCCTCATCACCAGCTTCGCCATGCTCGGAATGCTCTTGGCTTTCTCGCACCGCAACGCTCGCGACGCACGCGGGGCGATGCCGCCCGAACGTTTCAAGAACGTCGCCGCGAACGCAGGCGAGACCATCACGATCCCGGAGGCGGTTGAATGAGCGAACAACTGACACAGCCCGATCTTGAGACTGCTTCGGTCTCCGACCGCGGCCTGAGCGAGAAGCGGCCGCACAACGAGGACTCTTTTCTACTCGATCCAGAGCGACGCATCTTCGCAGTCGCCGACGGTGTCGGCGGCGCAAACGCCGGCGAGGTCGCTTCGCAAACCGCAGTCGAAGTCCTCGATGAAGCGTTCCGGCATCATACGCCGGGCGAAGATGCGGAAGATTTGTTGGAGCTGGCTATCCAGCGCGCCAACGCATCCATTCATCAGATGTCGCGCGAGCAGAAACAACTTGCTTCAATGGCTACGACCATCGTCGCCCTGCACCTCGAAGGCAGGCAAGCGACTGTCGGGCACGTCGGCGACTCGCGTTTGTACCGTCTCGATCCGCAGGGCCGCTTGCATCGAGAGACAGACGATCATTCGGTCGTCGAAGAAGAGGTGCGGGCCGGTCGCATGACGGCGGAGCAGGCGGCGCATCATCCGAGTCGCAACGTCATCAGCCGCGCGCTCGGAGCCGAGCCCACGGTCGAAGTTGACTTGAAGACCTTCGAGGTCGAAGACGGAACTATCTTTCTGCTCTGCTCCGACGGCATCACGCGCCACCTCTCCGACGCCGAACTGAGCGCGATCATGCGCGCCGCCGGGACGCTCGAAGAAGCCTGCGCTGAGATGAAGCGACGCTGCTTCGAGCGCGGCGCGGAAGACAACCTGACCGCCGTCACCGTTCGCCTCGGCGCGCGCATGAGACGGCCCGCCGACGCCTTCGACGCCGATGACGAGATCACGCTCGTCTCCGAGCGCGACACGCAAATGGCTGAACAGATCGCCACCGCGAGTCAACTCTCGCCCACGCTTGATACGCCCAATGCGACTGCGGCCAGCAAAGCGGCTGCGGCAAGCGCGGGCATCGGACGTTCTCGCATCGCAGGCGAGTTGCGCGACTCCGAGCCGAGCGCAACGCGCGCGGTAGTCGCGAGCGAGCCGGGCCCGACGGGGCGCGCGGGCAATTGGCTGATGACGATCCTGTTGCTGCTCATCGTCGGTGCAGGCGCGTTCTACGGGGGACTCAAGTTTCAGCAGTCGCGCGAGATGCAAGACGCGAATCAAGCGACGACGACGCAGACACCCGCGCCGTTGCCCACCGTCTCCGATCCGGTTTACGAGGGCCTGCGTCAACAGGTGGACGCCGCGCCGCTCGCGGAGTCGAGCCGCATGGCAAGCGAGACGAGCGGGAAATCTCTGGACTCGAACGATGCGCGCTTCCTCTCGCTCTACGGTCGTGCGCTGCTCCTGTCGGGCAAAAATCAGGAGGCGTTGAGTGCGCTCAGACTCGCCGATCAGAAGATCGGATCGAGCGCGAACGCGCATGACACGCTCTCCGTTGACACGCGCATCGCGCTCGCCGCCGCAGCCGTCCGCGCCAACGATGAGAGCGCGGTTCACGATGCGGCGCAGTCGCTCTCCGCATTGATCGATAGTGCACAGACGAGCGGAGCGACGAGCGCGTCGCCGGGTGCGAGTGGCCCGTCGCCGGGTGCGACCGCCGCCGCCGCGTCACCGACCGCAACACCGTTTTAGTGGCCGTCGCGATTTTCACTTCTGCTTCGACGCGGCGACGTAGTTAATTTTGATCGCAGATTTGTAAGTGCGAGAGGATGAGCGAACTCAAGCTCCAGCAGTGCAGGCTCGACGGGCGTTACGAGGTGTTGGACTGCCTCGGTCGCGGTAGCTACGCCGAGGTCTTTCTCGCGCACGACCTCTCGACGCACGGCAGCTCGCCGACGCAGGTCGTCATCAAGGCGCTCAACGTCTTCCTGCAAGGCTCTATCGATCTCGAACTCGAACGCACACTCATCGAGAACTTCCGCAACGAAGCTATCGCCCTCGACCGCGTTCGTCATCCAAACGTGATCAACCGGCTCGGACACGGCACGGCCATCGATCTCGCCGGCCACACCTTCCACTATCTCGTGCTCGAATACTTACCCGGCGGCACGATGGCTGATATGTGCCGCCACAGCCCGCTCTCCATCGAGCAGGCCCTCTTCTATCTCGATCAAGTCTGCAACGGCTTGCAACACGCACACGAGCGCGGCGTCATCCATCGCGACATCAAGCCGCAGAATCTGCTCTTCACAGGAGATCGACAGACCGTGAAGATCGCCGACTTCGGCGTCGCCAAGATCGAGGCGGGCGACGGTGGTATCACGCGCGTCGGCACGGACGTTTACGCCGCGCCCGAACACCATCCGCTCTTGCAGACCGGCCCACTCGATCCGGGCGCGGCTGATCAGTCCACACGCAGGCTCACTCCGGCGGCGGACGTTTATTCGCTCGCCAAGACCGCTTACACGATGCTCACGGGAGAAGCGCCACGTCGCTTTTCGCAGAAGCCCATCGCGGATTTACCGGCGCAGATCGCCGCGAAGCCGTGGGCGTCGCATGCCCTGCGCGTGCTGCGTCGTGCGACGGAAGCGTTTCCGTCGAAGCGTTATCAAACAGTGCGTGAGTTCTGGGATGAGTTGAGCGACGCGCTGATGCCGAAGACGCAACTGCTCTCACAACTACCCGCCTCTGAAGAGACGCAACCGCTTTCACAGATCATTGGCGCGCGCGAAAAGATCGAACTGCCGCCTGAACCCGTGCCCGCGAAATTCGAGCCGCAGTCCACGCGCGCGCGAGACGGGGCGCAGATGAGTGCGCAACGCCCGCGCATCGTCGTTCCCGTCGCTCTCGCGCCGCAGCCTGAGCCAACGCCACGGGCCACTAAGCCACACGTGCCTCCTGTCCGCGTTGAGCCCGCGCCCGTGCGTGAGCGCGAGAAGCAATCGCCTGCGCGCGAACGCGAAGCGAATCCCGCCCTGCGACGCAATGAGACGGAACGTGAGCAGTTGACGCGCGGATCATTCTTCAAGGATCACGCGCGCCGTTGGATCGTCGTGCTGCTCCTGCTCGCAGGCTTCGCCGTCCTGCTCCTCGGCATCTACGCTTCTGTGCATCAACGTCAAAGAACGACAACTCCCGCGCCGGTTGCGGGTGTGCAAGGCAATGGATCGAGCGCGTCGAATGATCAGGGCTTGAAGGTCGGGAATGAGATGACTGCGACGACGAACGTGAATTTGCGCGAGGGCCCGAATCGCAATACCGCGCGCGTCGGCGAGATCGAAGCGGGCTCGCGCGTGCGCATCCGGCAGGTCATCGGGAGCTGGGTAGAGATCGACGTGATCTCGCGCGGCACGCCACGCGTCGATGATGAGGGAGCGGATCGGGGTTGGCTCGACGGGACGAAGTTGCGCTAAGCTGTTTCAGAAGAAGCGAGGTGAGCTAAGAGTGAGCATTCTGGATTCCATACGCAAGTGGATCGACGGCGAGATAGACGAAGACCCGCTTGCGAACGTTGACGAGCAGTCGCGACCGCGCCGCGTCTGGGAAGAATTTTTAGTCAAGGTGGCGAGAGAGATCGAAACCGTCATGCAGCGCGAGATGTTCACGCCGCCGGGGGGCCCCACCTACATCCCACCCGAATATATCGTCTATCTCTCAGGCGACGACGATAAAGACTGGCAGGGCGAGAAAAGGCGCGGACTCGAACAGGGCCTGTTCCACGTCCTCTCCGAGCGCGCGCGTGAGATCAGCGGCTCGACGCAGCTCGCGACGAAACAGTTCGCCGTCGAGTTGAGAGTTGACGGCACGCTCAACAAGGGCGAGTTTCGCGTGCAGCCTGTGTGGGATGCGACTGAGAGCGGGCACACGATGGTCACGACGCGACCCGAAGTCGGCGCGGCCACCACGCCCGACGTGGCTCTTCAGAGCGATCAGTTGGCGCAAGATGGCGACGACAGCGAGTCGGACGTGACGCGCGTGCGTGCGCGTCCCATCGAGGCGCTCTACTCGGTCGAGTTGTGGCGCGGCGGCGTGCGTCAAAGTGTCGTGCCCATCACGAAGCCGGACATCACCATCGGTCGCGGCTCGAAGACCGTGGAGGTCGATCTGCCGATCAAGGGCGACGCGGAAGTGAGCCGCGTTCACGCCACGCTTGCGCGCGACGAGGCGGGCAAGTTCTGGCTCACGTCGAAGGGCCGCAACCCGACGCTGGCGAACGGGCGAGAGTTGCCGCGCGATGAAGCGGTCGAGATCGCGCCCGACGAGAAGATCGAGATTTGCAGCTACACGCTGAGGATTCAGCCGCGCTGATGAATCTTGCTGATAGAACTTGCTGCTGGGATGTGCCTGTGAGTTAAATTTCTTTTCGAGGTTCGAGACGAGATATGACTTACGTCGTGACCGAACTCTGCGTCGATTGCAAGTACACGGACTGCGCCGCCGTCTGTCCGGTCGAGGCCTTCCATGAGCTGCCCGACCGTCTCTACATCAATCCGGAGACCTGCATCGACTGCGACGCCTGCGTGCCCGAATGTCCCGTCGAAGCGATCTTCTCAGAGCCTACTGTGCCGGAGCAATATCAGGAGTGGACGGAGCTGAACCAGCAAGCCGCCGAGTATCCCATCATCAGCTTGAAGAAAGATGCGCTCTACGCGCCCGCCTGCACCGGCCCTGAGCCGAAGTGATCGACTTCCCTGCCCGCTAATGCGAAGACGCCGCGCGTGATTTGATCTTCACGTGCGGCGTCTTTTCGTCTCGACTCACTTTCTAATTTTCAAGTTGCATCTGTCTCATGTCGAGCCGACCGCCGCGCTCTCGCCTGCTTCGAGTTCCGCAAGGAGTTCGATGACTAGCGGCTGGCATTCGTCTCTTCGCAGATAGTCGCGACCGAGCAGGCGCGAGAAGGTGCGCTCCCTCGTTTCGCCTTCAAGCTCGCGGAGGATCGCGCGGAAAAGGGCCACGACTGCTTCCGGGGCGAACTGCTTGCCGGTGTTCTTGCGAAAGTCCGCGACGACTTCTGGAAACTCAAGACGACGCTTGTAGGTGCGGTTGGTCGTCATCGCGTCGAACGAGTCGGCGACGGAGACGATCTTCGCGCTCAAAGGAATCTCATCGCCCGTCAAGCCTTCTGGGTAGCCGCGCCCATCGATGCGCTCGTGGTGATACTTGGCGATGATCGGGATGATCGCATCGGTGAGATGGATCGGCGCGAGAATTTCATAACCGGCCGCAGGGTGTCGGTTCAACTCCGAAGACTGCTTGGCATCGATGCGGTAGGGCGCATTGATGATGTCGCGCTCGACGACGAGCTTGCCCACATCATGCAGGTAGCCGCCGATGGCGATGGTCTCCACAGCCTCGTCCGCCCAACCCATCTCGCGCGCGATCACCTCGCTGTATTTGCCGACGCGCTGCGAGTGGCCCTGCGTGTACTTGTCCTTGCAATCAATCGCGGCGGCGAAGGCGCGCACGGTGTTGTGGTAGATCGCGCGCTGGTCTTCGTAGAGTTTCCGGTTGTCTTCGGCGCGCGCCTCGATCTCGCGGAGCAGGCGGTGGTTGTGTATGCCAATGCCGATGTGTCGCGCCATCGTGCGCACGATGTCGCTCTCATCAAGAGACAGTGCTTCGCCCGTCGCTTTCCCACCAAGAAGAATTACCCCGACGAGTTCTTCGCGCACGACGAGCGGCGCGACGAGCGAGACTTGCCAGCGATCAAGCTCTGCGCGAAAAGTCGTTTTGAGATGACTCTCATAGAAGTGTGATGGATCGGTCGCGTCGCGATTCGCCTCGTCGAGTAGACGCGAGTCGAACGGCAACTCTTCCGGTGCGTCTTCGCCCATGCCCCACGCGGCGACGAAATTGAGCGACCCGCCTGCTGCGTCGCACTCCGCGACCGCGCCACGACGAAGCCCTAGCGCACCGAGGACGACGTGCAGGGTGGTGCGAACCATCTGCTCGAAGTCGCGCGTGGAAGCTATCTCCTCGCCGAGGTCTGCGAGTGCTGAGAAGGCGTGAAGCAGCTTGGCGGTCTCTGCTGAAGGCATCTTGGTTTACTTGCTCTTGTTGTTGAAGAAGCCGACGGAGCTAGAGTTGGAGATCAAGTCGAGCGCCTCGCTCTCGTCGCGCGCGAGACGCACGTGCCGCGTGAGTCCGAGCAGCTCGAAGATGTGCGCGGCCTGCTCTTTGACACCGAAGAAGACGAGGGGCGCACCGGCCCGCTCTGCCGCGTCGATCACGCCGAGCAGGATCGAGACGCCGATGCTATTGACCATGCCCGTCTGATGAAAATCGACGACGAGCGCGCGACAACCCTCTTCGAGCCGTTGGCGACACTCGCGCTCGACACGCTCGCCGCTCAGCTTGTTGAGGTAGTCGCTCGCGTGGACGACCGCCACATCGCCGACGCGCTCGGAGCGCACCGGCTGCTCGCCGACCTCTTTCTGCATCTTTGTAGCGACCTTCTAGCGGGGGAGAAACTTCGTCATGCGCAGTTGCGTGCCGTCGTCTACGCGCTCGAACTCGACCTCATCCATGAGCGTGCGGATCAGTTTCAAGCCCCAGCCGCGACGACCGGCGCTCTCGCCGTTCGCTTCGTTGCCGTTGGAGGGCTGACCCGGCTGCACTATTGGCAGCCGCACTCCCCTGCTCGAAACAGTGACGACTAATTTATCACTTTCGACGCGGAAACGCTGATAAATTTTTCGATCTGGACTGAGACTGTGCTCGGAGGCATTGATGCACGCCTCGACAAGCGCGGTCTTGATCTTGTTGATGTCTTCGAGTTGGAAGTTCAAACGACGCGCGATCTGTTCGACCGTGTTCGCCGCGATCAACTCCGTGTCGCCGCCCATCGGGATGACCATTTCAAACTCATCGGGCGGCTCTGCGCTCAAGCCTTCAACAGTTGTTCCCTCAGAGCTCAAGCGTGCTGTGAGCATCTCCAACTGCTGACGGCTCGATCCGAAAGCCTCGCGCTCGTTCAAAAATTCGCACGCCTCCGCCGTGAAGCCTTCGGCCGAGACGAGCCACAGGCGAGCGCGACGGAAGCCGCAAGCATTCGCCACCTGCGCGAGCCGATCGCACCAGACTTCTGTGAGCGCGCGTCCGATCTCCATCTTCCCTTCGATCTCTGCGGCGAGCCAGACGACTTCATTCGCATCCGTGTAAGGCGCGGCGTCGAAACCGTGCGCGACGGCGCAACGCTCTTCGTCGCAGACCTGTCGCATCGGCGGATGAAACGACTCGCAGCTTGCGGCGTGGACGATCTGCGGCAGTCGGATCAAATCCGTCTCAGCATCTAGTCCGGCGGCGATCTCTTCCGCATCGAGGCCGCGAAACAAGTGACTGAAGCGTTCGTTGTGCAAGAGCGAAGAGGGCACGCGCTGCGCGTCGAAGCGCGTGAGCAGTTCGCGAAGTCCAAGCGCGGAAGCGCGTCGGTAGTGACGGGCCATCGTCTGCGGCGCGCGCTTCAAAGTTTCTAACAGCGTCTCGGCGACGACGAGCGCACGCGGCTCGGCGGCGACTTGCAAGCGATAACTTGCTTTCAAATAGTCGCGCCAGATCGTGCCGGTGCTGATCTCCATAAAGGTCGCGTTGAAGCTCGCCAGCTCGTGCGTGTGCAAGGCGTTCATCACCGGATAGAGCTGCTCGGGTTCTAGCTCAAGACGCCTGCGCCAAGCCTCTGCGGGCGACTTGCCGCCCGCGTTGACAGCCGAATCGTAGAGCACGCGCACGAGCGCGCGTCGGGTAGTGAGCACGGGCGCGATCTCTTCGAGGATCGCGCCGAAGCGACGACTGATCCGGCCACCGAGCAACTCATCAACGTATAGTCGCTGGCAATTCAGAAAGCTCGTCAGCTCGACATCGGCGCGCTGCGCCGCTTGCACGAACGAGGAGATGTAGAAGGGGCTTCCATGTAACTGCTGCACGACTAGATCGCACGTCTGATCATTGAGCGCGACGCGACGCGCGAATGCGTTGCGCTCGACGAGCGTGTGTGCGTCGGCGTCGGAGAGATTGTCGAGGTTGAGTGTGGAGAAACTGTCGAAGCGCGTGGGCGAGTCGCCGCCGTTGAGCGCGTCGAAGAGTCCGCGACGCAAGCCGGAGAGGACGAAGGGCACGTCCGCGTGGATGGCCACCTGCGCGATCTCTATGCCGAGGTTCACTTCACCCTTCAGTTTCTCGACCGCGTGCACGTCGTCGAACATGACGACCGAGCGCGCGCCACGCGCGGCGGCGAGTTGCGGAGCGGAGAGACAGAGATGAACGAGCGCGCGCTCGTCGCCCCGGTCGCGTGCGCGCTCAAAGGCTTCGACGAGTCGTTCGATCCATTCGTAGTCGGAAGGATCAGACAGGTCGATCAGATCGCGCAAGGGTGGTGGCGCGTTGACAAGCGATGGCTCGGAGCGACGATGAGCGACGAGTTGCGCGAGAAAGCAGTGGAGGAAGCGACGCGCGGCAAGCGTGACGCTCTTGTCCTTGCGCGACCACTGAAAGTAGATCGGCGACGCGCTGCCGTGCTGTTGGAAGAGCTTGTCATATGCCTGTCGCAGCAGCTCCGATGCGCCCGCGCCCGGCGCGGCAAGCACGAGCAGGCCGCGAGGGCCGGAGGCGTGAGGCGCGAGGCTGACGATCTCTGAGAGCGCATCGGCGCGACCGAGAAAGTCGTCGGGCGCGACGCGACCGAGGATGCGTCGAAGCGTTGAATTCTGGCGGGGGTGGCCGTTGGGCATGACTCAGGAAGGGTTTTGCGTTGCGGGCGACGCGTATGCTTCCACGCGATTTTTGCCGCGACTCTTCGCCTGATAAAGCGACTGGTCGGCTGCGCCGATAATGCTTTCGGGCGTGTCAACTTTCGGACCGAAAGTCGAGATGCCGATGCTCACGGTGACCGCGCCGCCCGGCTGACTCTCGCGATGCGGAAACGCCGTGTGCTCGACGCGATGACGGATGCGCTCGGCGATAATGTGCGCTTCGGCGAGATTAGTCTGCGGGAGCAGCACGCTGAACTCTTCGCCGCCATAGCGTGCGGCCACGTCGGCGGTGCGCAGCGCGGTCTTCAGACACTGCGCGGTCATCTCTAGCGCGATGTCGCCCGCTTGATGACCGAAGCGGTCGTTGTACTCCTTGAAGTTGTCGATGTCGAGCATGAGGAAGCTGACCGGGAAACGATGTCGCTTCGAGCGTTCAAGTTCTTCACTCAAACGCTCTTCGAGGTAGCGTCGGTTGAGCAGGCCCGTGAGCGCGTCTGTGATCGAGAGCAGTTGAAACTGCGTCGCCTTCTGATGCCATTCGGCGCGGTCGAGCGCGAGGGCCATCTGCGGGGCAAGCATATCGAGCAGATTGAGATCAAGATCGTCGTATGTGCCGCCGCCTGCCTTGTCCGTCATGTTGAGCACGCCGACTTTCCGGTTGCCGACGATGAGCGGGTAGCTGATGAATGAGCCCGTCTTGTACTTGCGCTCGGCGGGCGCGGGCGATTGACCGGCGGGCATGAGATCGCGCACGACGAGCGGCCGTCCCTCGCGCAAGACTGAGCCGGAGACGCCTTCGCCGAAACGCACGCGCACGTCGCGCGCAGCCTTCGCGCGGGGGCCCACTGCGGCTTTAACCTGCAACTCGTTCGCCGACTCGTCGAAGAGCAGGAGCGACGCGCGCTCGGAACGCAGCAGTTCAGTTGAATGACGCAGGATCGCGGCGTAAGCCTCGTCGGGCTCGACCGAGTTGATCTGCTCCGTGAAGGCTTGGAGGTGATAGGCGACGCGCATCCTGCGTTCGAGTTCTTCGCGCAGGCTCAGCAGTTCGAGCGGCGCGGCGATCTTCTCGCAGTACTCTTTGATCCTTTGACGGGTCGCTTCGTCGAGCGAGCTTCCGCCGACGACGAGCGCGCCCTTGATCTCTTCGCCCGTGCCGAGCGGGAAGACTTCCGAGACTTCGGAAGGATCGTAGATGAAGAGTGCGTCGCCCTCTGTGTCTCGATCCTTGCGACGCGACGATCCATCCTCGCGCCGCTTGCGACGCAGGGAGACGTGCGGCGCGCTGACCTTGAACTTTCCGTTCGCGGAGACGGGCGAGATTAAATCCTCGCGTCGAAGATAGAGCGCAAGCGAGCTCAGATTGTGGGCCGACGCAATCGCATCGAGCGCGCGCTGGCAAGCAACTTCGAGACCGATGCCGGATGGGAAGAAGTCAGTCTCGGAGACAGTAAGGCCCTCGCCCTCTTCGAGCAGCGCGGGCTGGACTGCTTCGTTCAGATCATCCTCAACCGGCGAGCGCGCGCCGATCTCTCCTCCGATCTCAACGGCGCATTCCATGACGCGGCTCGCCAGCATCGCAAGCTCCGCCTCGTTTGTGAAGAGAACATTTCTGAACAGCTCTGGGTCGAGCAACTCGCGCAGATCGCCCGCGCGGAAACGTTCGACCAGATCGCGATAGTCAGCCGTCGAGACGAAGGCGCGGCCGGTGATGACCGCGAGGCGACGCCCCTTGCCAATCTCGACCGGCACGGCGACGCAATGTAGTCCCGCATGACAGCGATAACGGCTCGCGTCGCCCGGCTCGTGCGCGCGCCGATGAGCTTCGCCGCAGTAGGGCTCGCAGAGATGCGCGTGCGCCGTCGAAGTCTGGAAGGCTTGACAGAAAGAGTTGTTGTTGGAGGTAACGAGTTGCGGCGGCTGATGACCTTCGACGAGCAGCAGCGCGAGACCTGACTCCGTCGCAAGAGACGCTTGTACGTCGTCCCATTGCGGCGGGTACTTCAGTCCTTCCTGTAGGCGCTCTAAGGCGCGCACGGTTGGCGTGCTCTTTTCCATTTGGGCGTCGGTTGACGGCTGTCTGTGGCGCGGCAAGGGGCGGGGCGGACGATGAAGGGAAAAGAAACTTTTCCGTTGAGCGTCTTTGTCCAGAAGAGTCGCGGTCGGGGTGGCGACCGCCTTAATAGCAGTATAAGTGCCCGCGCGCTTCTAGGACAAGAGTTTTCTGGTCATAAACTTAGACTAGCCCCGCTAACGTTGATGCAAAACCTTTCGGAAGTTTCGTCTCCCTTCATTAAACGGCTAATGTGGGCGGTTTTTCCGTTGTTCCGAACTTTGATGCGTGGAGAGACTTGGCTACGTTGCCCTGTTTGTGAAACTCTCGCCTCACTCGATAACCGTTCGATAGAGCAATGCAATGCTACGACAAGTTGTGCCGTCATTGAAAAGCAGCGCGGGCTCATCGGCCTACGATGGAGGCTTTGCCCGCCTCGCTCGCGGGTGGATGCCAATCCGTATCGATGCGCACGCGCTTGAGCGAATAGATGCCGAGCAGGTTGTTGCCAAAGTTCTGGACGTAAGGCTTGACGAGCGTGAAGGACGACGCGAAGTAGATCGGGATCGCGGGGACTTCCTTCAAAGCCTGTGCCTCGTTGAGCAACTCAGGTGCGCGAGAAGTCGCCGATGGACGACGTGCCTCCGCGTCGTTCGTGTGTTTGTCATCCTTCTCCGTGTGGGTTGTCGAAGAACTCGATGTTGCGGCCACTTCGCCCGCACCGAAGGCGAAGCGATCCGGTGAGAACAACGCGGCAAGATTTTGCTCCTCATCGGGCGTCTGCATGAGAAGGCTGCGCTTCGCCACGTCGTATTCACCCGCGCGGAGTCTCGTCTCATACTCGTCCCAACTCTTCGTTTCGATCACGGTCTCGACGCCGAGCACGTCGTGCCACATCTCCGCGACAGTCTCCGCCACTTGCCGGTGCTGTTCATTACGATTAACGAGCAGGCGGATGCGCGGGAAGCCATCGCCGCCGGGATAGCCTGCTTCGGCGAGCAGGCGACGGGCCCTGATCGGATCGTAGCCAAGCGCGGGCCCGCTTTTCGACGCATCCGCGCTGCCCGGATTACCGTTCTCCATCGAGCTTTGAGTCGGGAGATATTTTTCGGCGGGCACGGTCGAGCCGCCGAGCGTGTCTTCGCTCAGACGCTTTCGATCAAGGGCCAGCGCGAAAGATTCGCGCACACGCACGTCGTCAAAAGGCGGGCGGGCCGAGTTGAAATCATAGTAGGTGAGCGCGCCGAAAGTCGTGCGCTTGAAGTCTTGATAAGAGGCCAAGAGCTTGAGTCCGGCAGGCTCGACGTTGACGTTCGTCACGGCGTCGATCTTGCCGTCGCGATATTCGCGCAGGGCCGACTCCGCATCGCGCTCATTAACGAAGTGGACTTTTTCGAGCGCGACATTCGCCGCGTCGCGGTAGCCCGGCTCTCGTTCGAGCACGACGCCCTCGTCGGTCGTCTCCGAAAGTCGGAAGGCCCCGTTAGTCACGATCTGTTCGCGCCGATGCGGCTCGCTCTTCCGCGATGGCGCGGGTTCTGGCAACTCGCCGGACTTCAACTCGTCCGCGAGCATCGAAGTGTGAACGGGACGAAAGATCGTGTGAGCCAGCAGCACAGGCAGGTTCGGATCGGGCCGGCGCAGATGAACGCGCAGAGTGTGATCGTCAACAGCTTCGACAGAGAGACGCGGCGCGGCAATGGTGGCCCGCGCCGCTCTCTGTTCTCGTTTATCCACCTCGCCCGCGTCGGAGCGCATCTGCATCTTTGCCGCGCCGCCAGTTGACTTGTCAGTTGCCTGCTCTTCCGTTGCCTGTGACTTGTCGTTGCGATCAGCGTCGCTCTTACCACTCGACTCGCGCGCTTCGCGCGTCGCGTGTTGATCTCCTGCCACTTCAATGAGGTTGCTGAGCAAGTCTGCGTGCGGAGCGTCGTCGCCGAGACTTAGAGTTCTCTGCCATGAGCGCAGGTAGTCTCTCGCCGTCACCGGATCACCGTTTGACCAGCGCGCGTCGCTGCGAAGGTAGAACGTCCAGATGCGGCTGTCGGTGGAAGAATCCCAACGATATGCGTCGGCGGAGACGGGTGAGAGCGTTAGCGGATCGTAGTCCGTCAGACCGTCGTAGAGCGCGCGCACTGCGTCGGTATCCGGCGGCGAGGCAGCACGGGCCGGATCAAAGATGCGTGGCAAACCGCCATCACTCCAGCGTAACTCCTGAGCGCGCGGCGCTGAGACGCGACCGTAAAACTGTCCGCCCTCTTCGCTCGACAAGCATCCGCCGCTCAGAGCAAGCGTGAGCGCAAGTCCAAGTGCCAGAGCCGCGCGCCAACGCTGTGGGCCACCCTGCTCTCTCATCAACCTACTTCGCACGAGACTGTAGCCGATCATTTAAAGACCCAAACCTACGCGCGCTGGAATTCGACTGCTTAGCGAGATGCATCGCCTGTCTCAGCCAACTTCTTCAAGTTCGCGTAAACTACTTCGACCTGCTGTCGTGTGTCCTCGAAGCTCTCCGAAGTGTCGATGAGATAGTTCGCGTGACGCATCTTCTCCGACTGCGACATCTGCGCGGCCACTCTTCGCTCCGCCTCCACACGAGTTAGATCGTTGCGCCGCATCAGACGCTCTAGCTGCACGTCAGGTCGGCAGTGAACAACGATCAGCCTGTCGAATCGACGAAAGCTCTCCGTCTCGATCATGAGCGCAGCATCGATGATCGCGATCCCTCGCGGCTCGGCCCTCTCGCATTCGCGCAGCCACTCGTCCTGCGCGGCGATGATGAGCGGGTGCAGGATCGCGTTGAGGAGCGCACGCTTTTCTTCGTCCGCAAAAACGATTCCGGCGAGGCGCGCGCGATCAAGCGAGCCATCGGCGCGCAAGACCTCCGAGCCGAAAGCCTCTGCGACGAGCCGCAGCCCACGCGTTTCCGGCGCGACAACAGCACGAGCCGTCGCATCGGCGTCGAGCACGCGACAGCCCAACTCGGCGAGCGTGGTCGAGACGAGAGACTTCCCGACAGCGATTGATCCAGTGAGTCCGACACGAAGCATGAGCGCGGAAATGTGTTGACGACTTTGATGGAAGAGACGCGCCGCTCCGGTGTTAGAAGAGACGCGTCAAATTAAAGATGCGCATATCAAGTTAAAGATGCGCACGTCGAGCGGCCTCTCGCCCTTACTCGCGAAACACTCACACGTCTCTCAAGTTTGCGAGCCCGCGTCGTCGTAGCGCAGCCGTCACAGTGTTGCGCATCAGCATCGCGACCGTCAGTGGCCCCACCCCTCCCGGCACGGGAGTCAATCGGCCCGCGACTCGCTCGACCTCCGCCGGATGCGCGTCGCCGACAAGCGTGTAACCGCGCCTGCGAATCGCCTCGATGCGCGACTCTGCACGTTCGCCGAACAACTCACGCGCTACTGATTCATCAGTCACACGGTTCATCCCCACATCAACGACGACCGCGCCGGGCCTGACGTGCGCGCCGCGTATGAGCGCTGGATGGCCGACTGCGCAGATGAGCACGTCGGCGCGGCGTGTGTGCTCTGCGAGGTCGTGCGTGCGCGAGTGGCAGATGGTAACGGTCGCGTCGGCGCGCAGCAGGAGTTGGGCCATTGGGCGACCGACGATGTGGCTGCGACCGACGACGACTGCGTTCGCGCCTCGCAAACTAATGCCCTCGCGCAAGAGCAATTCGTAGATGCCCGCAGGCGTGCACGGGACGAACGACTGCGCGCCGAGGATCATCCGGCCCACGTTGAGCGGATGGAAGCCGTCAACGTCCTTCAAGGGATCGACGGACTCCGTAACGCGCTGCTCGTTAATCCCTGCGGGCAACGGCAACTGCACGAGTATGCCGTCAACATCGGCGCGCGCGTTGAGCAGCGCGATCTCTGCGAGCAGCGCATCTTCAGATGTCTCCGCAGGAAGCCAACGCTGCTCGGAGCGCAAGCCTAGCTCCGCAGAAGTCTTCACCTTGTTGCGGACGTAAACCTCGGAGGCCGGATCGTCGCCCACGCGCACGACGACGAGGCATGGCTGTACGTCGTGCTCGCGCCGGAGACGTTCGACTTCTGCCGCGACCTCTCGCTTGATCTCTGCCGCGACGCGCGCGCCATCGAGCGTTGCCGCGTGCCCTTCAATTTTTTTCGCAGTCTCCATGTCCGCGTCGAATCCTAGCACACTTCGCGGCGCGATTCTCACGGTCGCGCAGTTGAGAGCGTCCGACAGATCAATCAACTGATTCGCCAAGAATTGCGGCGGGCCTGAATGATCAAGAGCAACGAAATTTGCGCGCACGTTGAAGAGGTTTTCAGCGTCGGCAACTTTTTCACGCGGTCAATTAACTGTAAGCTGTCGTTGAATGACAAACTCGAAGCTGTGTGCGATCTGTTTGCTCGTCGCGATCCTGCTTGTCGCGGGCGCGTGTCAGCGCGAAGGCGCGTCCGCGAATGCGAAGCGTTACGAGATGCGCGGGACAATCGTCTCTTTCAACAAGGCGCAGGAGCAGGTCGTCATCTCACACGAAGAGATTCCCGGCTACATGGAAGCGATGACGATGCCCTACACGCTGCGCGAGCACAGCGCATACGACGTGATGAAGGCGGGCGATAAGATTCAGGCGATGCTCGTCGTCGATGGAGATCGGTCGTGGATCGAAAACCCAGTCATCACTCACGCGGATGTCGATCCGTCCGCCACAGTCGCTCCGTCTTCGTCATCGCAGCCGCGCGAATCGCAGCCCGGTGATGCAGCGCCGGATGTCACGCTCACGAATCAGGACGGTAAAAAGATTCGCCTCGGCGAGTATCGCGGGCGCGCGCTGGCCGTCACCTTTATCTACACGCGCTGCCCGCTACCGGACTTTTGCACTCTGATGAGCAACAACTTCGCAAAACTTGATCGGGCCCTCGCGCAAGACCCGGAACTCGCGAAGAAGTCGCACCTGTTGAGCGTCAGCATCGATCCGCAGTACGACACGCCGAAGGTCTTGCGCAGCTACGGGGCGTCGCACACTGAAAGATTTGCCGACGAGAAGTTTGAGCGTTGGGAATTGGCGAGCGGCAACGCGGAAGAGATACGCAAGCTCGCGAACTTTGCCGGACTCGTTTACGCGCCCGACGGCGAACAGATCGTCCACTCGTTGCGCACCGCCGTCATCGGGCCCGACGGCAAGCTCTACAAGATTTATCGCGGCAACGAGTGGAAGCCTGAAGAATTGTTGACGGACTTTCGCACGCTCGCGAGCGCGAAGTGAAAAAGCGCGCACGGCCTGAAGAGAAAGAGAGAGGGCGAAAGTCTTGTGACTCTCGCCCTCTCGATCGTTTCGCTGGCCTTCACGTTTCAGCCCTTCAACTTCTTGATCTCCTCCGTCAACACCGGCACGACTTCAAACAGATCGCCGACGATGCCATAGTCTGCGATGTCGAAGATCGGCGCTTCGGGGTCTTTGTTGACGGCGACGATCGTCCCCGCGTTCTTCATCCCGACGAGATGCTGGATCGCGCCTGAGATGCCGAGCGCGATGTAGAGCTTCGGCGTCACGGTCTGGCCCGACGATCCGATCTGACGGTCAATCGGCAGCCAGCCCGCGTCGCAGATCGGGCGCGAGGCTGCGAGGTCTGCGCCAAGCGCGTCCGCGAGAGCTTGCGCGAGCGCGATGTGCTCCTGTCCCTTGATGCCGCGACCGACGGCCACGATCACTTCAGCCTTCGAGAGATCAACCGCCGCCTTCACCTCTTGGAACGGCGGCTCCGGCTTCATACGCACCTCGCCGATCTCGACCTGCATCGACTCGACCTGCGCGCCCGTTGCCTTCTCAGCCTGCTCCGCTCTGTACGCGCCCGATTGGAACGTGGCGAAGACCGGCGACTCTCCACCCGCGACTACGTCAGCATCGATCTTGCCGAGGAAGATGCGACGCGAGAACGTCACGCTTCCCCCTTCGACCGATGCGCGTACGCAGTCGCTGATCACGTCCTTGCGGAAACGAGCGGCGAGCTTCGGCGCAAAGTCGCGCACGAGATACGTGTGCGGCATCAAGACGAAGGCCGGATCGAGCGCGCGCACGGCTTGCTCCATCGCATCGGCGTAACCGTCGGGCGTGTACTCATTCAGTTTCGCGTTCTCGACGGAGACGACTTTCTCTAACTTGTAGCCAGCGATCTCTTGCGCGAGCGTCGCGTCCGTCGAGAGCACGACCGCCGTCACGGGCTGGCCCAGAGCTGTGCCCAACTGCTGCCCCACCGCCAACGCCTCGAAAGTCGTCTTGCCGAAGACGCCGCCGCGCTGCTCCGCGAAAATCAAGATTCCGTTTGCCATTGGTAGCACTCATCACTCAGTACTCAGCACTCAGCAAGTTCAGCCGCGACCATTTGGCTGACTACTGACTACTGAGTGCTGAATGCTTCAAAAAATTCTCGCCTCGCTACGCAGTTTCTCTGCCAACTGTGCCGCGCCAGCTTTGGCGTTGCCGTCGCCGAGAAACTGCGTCTGCTTGGTCTTCTGTGGGAAATAAACCTTGGTAATGCGCTGGCCCGCGATTGTATCCGAGGCGGCCGGAGCAACTTCTCTGATCTCTTTCTTCTTCGCCGCCATGATGCCCTTCAAAGTCGCGTAGCGAATCTGGCTGATGCCCGATTGAATAGTTAAGAGCGCAGGCTTCGGCATCGCATACCACTGATACCAACCGCTCTCAAGCTCGCGCTTCACTCGCAGGCTCTCGCCCGAAGCATCGACCTCGATGACGATGGTCGCGTGCGGCAGGCCCAACAACTCCGCGAGGATGACGCCCGTCTGCGCGAAGCCGTTATCGTCCGACTGCAAGCCGGTCATCACCAGATCGGGCTGCTCTTCACGGATCGCTTCCGCTAAAATCTGCGCGCCCGCGTAAGGTGTGAGTGCAGCCGTGTCGTCCTTCACAACATGGATCGCACGATCGGCCCCGCGTGCGAGCGCGTCCTTGATGACAGACTTCGCACGCTGCGCGCCCATCGTGCAGACGACAACTTCGCCGCCATGCTTCTCCTTCAGGCGCAGAGACTCTTCGAGCGCGTAGCCATCCGACTCGTTGACCTCGAAGGAGAGATCGCTCTCCTCGATCCACGTCGAATCTTTATTGATACGCAGGATCGCATCCTTGTTCGCGACCTGCTTCATGAGCACGATAATTTTCATAAAGAAGCATTCAGCAATCAGCCGTCAGTGTTCAGCCGGAAGAAGCAACAATCAGTTTTTAAGTCCGGCTGATTGCCGGGTGCTGATTGCTCTTTCATTCTTCGTATCGCTTGAGCAGCAGCGCGGCGTTTGTGCCGCCGAAGCCGAAGCTATTGGTGAGCGCGTGGCGCAACTCCGGAACTTCGCGCGCCTCGTTAGGCACGTAGTCGAGATCACAGTCGGGGTCGGCGTTCTGGTAGTTGATCGTCGGTGGCAGAGTCTTGTGATGAATCGCGAGGACGGAGAAGACCGCCTCGATGCCGCCCGCCGCGCCGAGCAGGTGGCCCGTCATCGACTTCGTCGAACTGACGGCGAGCTTGTACGCGTGCGCGCCGAAAGTCTTCTTGATCGCGAGCGTCTCAAACTTGTCGTTGTACGGTGTCGAAGTTCCGTGCGCGTTGACGTAATCAACCTCGTCGGGCTCGACGCCCGCATCGCGCAACGCCATCTGCATGACGCGCAACTGGCCCGAAGCCGTCTCGTCAGGCATCGTGATGTGGAAAGCGTCGGCAGTGTTGCCGTAGCCGACCAGCTCCGCATAAATCTTTGCGCCGCGCGCCTTCGCGAATTCAAGCTCTTCGAGGATCAACAGGCCCGCGCCTTCACCTAGAACGAAACCATCGCGGTCGCGGTCGAAGGGACGCGATGCATGAACGGGATCATCGTTGCGCGTCGAGAGTGCACGCATCGCCGCGAAGCCCGCGACGGACATCGGCGTGATCGCTGATTCCGCGCCGCCGCAGATCATCACGTCGGCATCGCCGCGCTGGATGACCTTGAAGCTGTCGCCGATAGCGTGCGCGCCCGCAGAGCACGCGGTCGCCGTCGCGGAGAGATAACCGCGCGCCTTGTGGCGGATCGAGACCTGACCGGCGGCGAGATTAACGATGGCCGAAGGGATGAAGAATGGCGAGACGCGACCGGGGCCGTCGTTGATTAGTTTCTCATGCTCGCGCTCGATGGCCCAGAAGTCGCCGATGCCGCTACTGATGTAAGTGCCGACGCGCTCGCTGATCTCATCTGTGATTTTAAGGCCACTGTCGGTGAGGGCCTCGTCGGAGGCGGCGATGGCGTAGTGAATGAAGGAGCCCATCTTGCGCGCCTCCTTCTTCTCCACGTACTTGAGCGGATCGAAGTCGCGCACCTCTGCGGCGAAGCGCACGGGAAACTTCTCCACGTCGAACTTGTGTATGAAGTCCACGCCGCTACGCCCCGCGAGCAGCGCGCTCCACGTTGATTCGACCGAGTGCCCGATGGGAGTGATGAGCCCCAGTCCTGTAACTACGACACGCCTTTTCAACTTGCCTTTAACCTCCGCAGGCGAGCGTTCGAGCGCAGAGACGAATGCACCGACCGTGCATATCGCGCGGACGCGACCACAAGATCAACGCTCGCGCGCCAAGCCCGCCGATGCGCCACGAGCGTGCGTGCGACCGATCCATTGTTCGACGGTCGCGCAGCGTGCACCTACTTGTTCATGTGTTGTTCGATGTAATTATAAGCGTCGCGCACGCTCTGAATTTTTTCTGCGTCCTCGTCCGGTATCTCAATGCCGAACTCTTCTTCAAAACGCATGACGAGTTCGACCGTGTCGAGCGAGTCCGCCCCGAGGTCGTCGATAAAGCGCGCGTTGGGCGTCACCTCATTCTCATCGACGCCCAGCTCATCCACGATGATCTGTTTGACTTTGGTCTCGATCTCAGCCTGTTCGGGCATGACTGTTTCAGCTCCTTCGGAAACAAAAATAAGAGAACTCGTTGTTCGTGTGTGTTGAAGATTAAACCAGATCGCGCCTCATGCGCCACTCGCCGCATCGTTTTCCGCGAGCGCCGCGCGCACAGCTTCAACTCCACCAGCGTCTTCAACATTTAGAGAGCGTGCTTCGGGCGCGATCTGTTTGAGCAAACCCGCGAGAACTTTTCCGGGCCCAACTTCGATGAACATCTCGACGCCATGCGCTTTCGTCAACAACTCCATCGACTCGCTCCAACGCACCGGCGAAGTGACCTGACGCACGAGCGAGTCGCGCGCATCCTCTCCACCGCCGATCAACTTCGCATCGACGTTGGTGACGAGCGGCACGTGCAAATCTTTGAACTCGATCTCTTCAAGATCGCGGGCCAGTCTCTCCTGCGCGGGTTGCATCAGCGCGCAATGAAAGGGTGCGCTGACCTTCAGCTTCACAACTTTTCGCGCTCCACGCGCCTTCAGAATTTCGACTGCCCGATCAACCGCCGCCGCGTCGCCCGCGATCACGATCTGTTTCGGCGAGTTCAAATTCGCAGGGCTGCACACTTCACCCTGCGCAGCTTCCGCGCAAGCCTCTTCAACCGTCTGGGCCTGTGAGCCGAGGATCGCGGCCATCGCGCCGACGCCGATGGGAACGGCCTCCTGCATATAGCGACCACGCCCGCGAACCGCGCGCATCGCGTCCGCGAGCGAGAGCGCACCGGCTGCGACAAGCGCGGAGTATTCGCCGAGACTGTGGCCCGCGACGAAAGATGGTCGCGGCAAGCCTTCGCTTTCCAGTGCGCGCAAAGCGGCCACTGATGTCGCGAGTAGTGCGGGCTGCGTGTTCTCCGTCAGTTGCAACTCTTCCGCCGGGCCCTCGAAGCACAGGCGCGAGATGCGGAAGCCGAGCGCGTCGTCGGCCTCTTCAAAGACCGCGCGCGCCGCCGGAAATTTCTCCGCCAGCTCGCGGCCCATCCCTGCGTACTGCGAGCCCTGACCGGGAAAGATGTAAGCAATCATGGTCAATGGTGAATGGTAAATCGTGAACGGCGAATTGGCGGTGGTAATTTCTATTTACCATTCACCATTGACCATTCACCAGCTTCTTACCAGCGCACAAGCACCGCGCCCCAAGTGACGCCGCCACCGAAGGATGTCATCAGCACGAGATCGCCGTCGCTCACGCGACCCGCTTCGACGCACTCGTCGAGAGCGATGGGGATCGAGGCGGACGAGGTGTTGCCGTGGTAGGCGATGTTGGAATAGACGATTGACGGATCGACTTTGAGCTTGTCGGCGACGGCATCGGTGATGCGCTGGTTCGCTTGATGCGGGATGAACAACTTCACGTCGTCTGCTTTGTAGCCTGCCTCTTCCAGCACCTCGCGCGACACGTCGGTCATCGAGCGCACGGCCACCTTGAACAGTTCGTTGCCGCGCATCTTGTAGAAGTAGTCGCCTGCGGCGATCGATTCCGCGCTGTGACCGAGACGCGTGCCGCCGCCGGGCGCGAAAAGTTGTTCGGCGTAGCGACCATCGGAGCGTATGCGCGTCGAGAGAATGCCGCGTTCATTGTCGTCGTCAGGCGCAAGAATGGCCGCGCCCGCGCCGTCGCCGAAGATGACGCAGGTCGAGCGGTCTGTGTAATCGACGTAGCGCGTCAGAACTTCCGCGCCGACGACGAGCGCATAGCGCGACTGGCCGCCGCGAATCATCTGGTTGGCGAGCGTCAAACCGTAGAGGAAGCCGGAGCAGGCTGCCGCCAAGTCGAAAGCGGCGGCTTTGTGCGCGCCGAGTTCGGTCTGGATGATGCAGCCCGTCGATGGCAGAAGTTGATCGGGCGTGACGGTGGCGCACACGACCAAGTCGATCTCAGCCGGATCGATCTTAGCGCGCTCGATGGCCTGTCGTGCGGCGCGCACGGCGAAGAGCGAAGTGTATTCACCCTCCGCAGCTTTGTGTCGCTGCTTGATGCCGACGCGCTGCATGATCCACTCGTCGGAGGTCTCGACCATCGTTTCCAGATCAGCGTTGGTCAAGACGCCTTTCGGGTACGAGCGGCCCGTGCCGATGATCTTGGCGCTCTTCGCCATCACAAAACCTTTCTGCAAGCAAGAGAGGTTAGAGTTTAGAGATCAGAGGTTAGTCTGACTCAGAACCTTCGTGCGGAAATTTAGCCCGCCACATCCGACATCTGGAGTCTCGCATCTGCCGCGATACTTTCGCGCGCTTTCGTCTGAGCGATGCCGCGCTCGATGCGCTCGGTCGCGCCGTTATCGGAGAACTCTTTGGCGATGCGCACGAGGTTGCGTATGGCTCGCGCATTCGAGCTGCCATGCCCGACGACGACGATGTTGCGCACGCCGAGCAAGGGTGCGCCGCCATACTCCGAGTAATCGAGTCGCTTCTTCAAACGCTGGAACGCCGGTCGTGCGAGCACCGCGCCTGCCTTCGTGATGGCCGAGGCGGACAACTCGCGACGTATGAGCGAGAGCACGGCGTCCTGCAGGCCCTCGGAGAGCTTGAGCATGACGTTGCCGGTAAAACCGTCCGCCACGATCACGTCAACCGTGCCACTGAACACGTCGCGCCCTTCGACGTTGCCCACGAAGTTCAAACTTGAAAGTTCGCGCAGGAGCGGAAACGCTTCCTTCGTTAATTCGTTTCCCTTCGCCTCTTCTTCGCCAATGCTCATTAAGCCGACGCTCGGTCGCGTTGTTCCGAGCACGGCGCGCGCGTAGGCGTCGCCCATGATAGCAAACTGTGCGAGGTGGTGCGGCTTGCAGTCGGAGTTTGCGCCCACGTCGAGGATGAGCGTTGGGCGGCCGGACTTCGTCGGCACGAGTGCGGCGAGGGCCGGACGATCAACTCCGGGCAGCGTGCCCAAGACCATCTTCGCCGTCGCCATCGCCGCGCCGGTGTTGCCTGCCGAGACGAGACCATCAGCGAATCCTTCGGCGACGAGGCGCGCGCCGACGCGCAGAGAGCTTTTTCGTTTGCGGCGCACCGAAGTCGCGACCGGATCGTTCATGCCGATCACTTCCGCCGCTTCGACGAACTCGACGCCACGATCTCCGTCCTTGCGCCAGCCGCAACGTCGAAGCTCCGGCACGACGCGCTCGCTCTGTCCGACGAGGATCACGACGCAGCCCAGATCGCGCGCGGCTGCAAAAGCGCCATCGATCTCAGGGTGCGGCGCGCGGTCGCTCCCCATGGCATCGACGACGATCTTGCCCGTCAGTTGGCGTCCGTGCTTCATCTTCACGCGCGCGAATCAAACCGCGCGCACGAACCGACTCGCGGCTTAGACTTCCGTCTGGATGCGGACGACCTCGCGCCCCTTGTAGTAGCCACACTTCGGGCAGACGCGGTGCGGCATCTTCGGCTCTTGACAGTTACTACAGGTCACGGTCTGGGGCGCGCGCAACGCGTCGTGCGCGCGACGTTTCCCCGTGCGGGCTTTTGAATGGCGTCGTTTCGGATTCGGCATGATTACTCCATCTGGTGAATCGTGAATGGTCAATCGCAAATGGTTATTCTGTATCGATGCTTGAGCGAGCGCAATCAAGATCGCGCTGACTCAGCTACGATTGACCATTCACGATTGACCATTCACCTTTTTAAGTTCCGCGAGGGCTGACCAGCGCGGATCGGTTTCGTGTCGCTTGCAGTTGCAAGCCTGCTCGTTGAGGTTCGCGCCGCAAGTAGGGCACAAGCCACGACAATCGTCGGCGCAGAGTTGGCGCGCGGGGAGCGCGAGCAGGATTTGCTCGCGGACGATCTCATCGAGATTGATCGCCTCGCCGTCGTAGGTTGAAAAATCCATGTCGGCGTCGTGCAGCGCGGTGGCTTCCACAACACTGCCTTCGTCCGTGCCCAGCTCGGCTTTGAAATCGATCTTCACCGGCTGCGCGACGCGAGCGAGACAACGGTCGCAGTGCAACTCAACCGCCGTGTCGATGTCGCCGTGCAGTAGCACCTCGCCGCGCACGCGGCTGGCGTGAGCGTTGACGCGCACCGCGCTCGCAAGCTGCGCGTCGTCGTCTTCGAGCGAGAACTCTTCGGGCGAGTAAACTTTCTCGAAGTCCTCGCCTTGCTCGTTCAGCTTCTCAACTTCGATCTGCATCGTAACACCCTACAGGTGCGCGCGTGCGTTTAGAGCACGCCGCGCACAAAAGACCCGATTATAGCGGGCAAGACGCGACTGTCAACGCGCGGGCAACGGAAAGGCGAGCGCATCTTCGCGCATGAGCCGCGAGAGACGTTCATCGCCCGCCAACAGCAATCCCGTGCCCGTCAGCCGCGACTTTCCGAAGAAGAGGATCAAGAGGGCCCGCTCCGAATCGACACGCGGTGGCCTTTCGCCGCGCACACGCTTGATGTCGAGCGCGGAGGTGGCCCGTGCGAAAGCCTCTCGCGCGCGCACTTGATCCTTCGCGCGGCGATAGATCAAGCCGAGCATCAGGTATGCTTCGCGATATTCAGTGTCGAGCGTGATAGCTTTGCGGACGTGGCGCAAAGCCATCGAGTCGCTGCCGTCTTTGAACCAGCCGAGCGCGCAGACGTATTGCGCTTCAGCGCAGGGACGCAGTTTGAGCGCGCGCTGAAACTCCACGCGCGCCGTCTTCCAGTCGTCTTCAATGGCGGCGAGGCGACCGAGCGCGTAGTGACTTGCGAAAGACTCCTGCTGATCCTGCGCTTCGCCAATGAGCAGGCGCGCAACCTCAACTTGATTGCCTATGTCGGCGAGCGCGATGGCGTGCAAGAGTTTGGAGCGCGCATCTTCTTCTTTGAGAGCGGAGGCCCGTGAAAGATATCGCTCGGCGAGCGCGGACTTGCCCGCGCGGAAGTGCTGCTCGCCGACGTACGAGTGGAGCGCGAAGTTATCACTCCCGAAGAGAGCGGCACGTTCGAGTTTTCTCAAACCGCCCTCGGCATCGCCCGCAGCGATCTCCGTAAACCCCTCGCCGACGAATTCGTAGAAAGCACTACGCTCTTCGTCGTCGCCGGGTGGATCGGCGATGATCTCCTTTCGCAGCGTCTCGCGTCGCGCAGCTTCGAGTCGCTCGGCTTCCGCGCGCTCGATGGTGGCCCGCCACAGACGCTCGATCTCCTCACGCGTGATCACGCCCGACTGCACGAGCGAGACGATCAACGATTCGATCAGCAGGTGCTCGCGCTGGATGTTCTCCGCCTGACGCAGCATCAGCTCGAAGCCGCGCTCAAGTTTTTCGGCGAAGCGATTCAAGCCACTTTCGAGGATCGTCATGCGTTCGAGCATGACGGCGGGCGGCATGGTCTCCGTCGCCTGATCTTCCTCGTAGCGCAGCCCCGTCGGCTCGACGACGAGCATCAGGCGCGTCCCGCACTGGTCGCACAACTCCTGCCCCAACGGATTCACCGCGCGACAACGCTGGCAACGGATTTTTTGAAACTCGTAACGCATGGATGAATCTGGAGTCTGGAGTCTGGAGTCTAAGTAAGTCATTGCGACTTTAGACTCCAGAGTCTAGAATTTTTCACCGTATTCGTAGAATCCGCGACCCGACTTGCGACCGAGCCAGCCAGCATCAACGTAGCGTTTGAGCAGGGGGCAGGGCCGGTACTTCGGATCGCCTAGCTCTGTGTGCAGCACGTTCATGATGGCGAGGCACACGTCCAAGCCGATGAAGTCGGCCAGCGTAAGTGGCCCCATCGGGTGATTCATGCCGAGCCGCATGATGCCGTCGATGGATTCGCGCGTGGCGACATTTTCGTGGAGCGCGAAGATCGCCTCGTTGATCATGGGCATCAGTATGCGATTTGAGACGAAGCCCGCCGAGTCGTTGCATTCGAGCGGCGTCTTCTCGAATCGTTCGGCAAGCGCGCGCGTGCGTTCGTAAGTCTCGTCCGACGTGGCGATGCCGCGAATGATCTCGACGAGCTTCATCACCGGCACGGGGTTCATGAAGTGCATCCCGATGACTCGATCCGCGCGTCGCGTGACGCCGCCGAGTTTCGTGATCGAGATCGAAGAGGTGTTCGAGGCGAGGATCGCTTCCGGTCGCGTCAGATCGTCGAGCGCGCGGAAAATCTCGGCCTTGACGCTCAGATTTTCCGTCACCGCTTCGACGACGAGCGATGCGTTCGCGAGTTCGGACATCTCTGTCGTCGTCTTGATGCGCGCCACGATCTCGCGCTTCCCTTCCTCAGTCAATCGCGCTTTCATCACGTCGCGTTCGAGACTGCGATCTATCGAGGCCCTCCCGCGCTCAAGAAACTCTTCCTTCACGTCGCGCATGACGACCTCGAAGCCCGCGCGCGCGGCCACCTGCGCGATGCCGTTGCCCATCGTGCCCGCGCCCACCACTCCGATGATCTCTGTCAATCTTGCGGTCTCCGTGAAGAAAATTTGATGAAACTAGATTCTGTTAAAACCTGATGCGCGATCAACTGAAAACTTTGCGACGCCATCAATCGCGCCAGTCGGGCGGCTGCGCGGGCGGCGCATACTCCGGCTCGCGTTGCTCACCCATCCACTCGGAGGCCGGTCGCGGCGGCGCGTCGTTCAGAGAGTAACGCGAGAACTGCGCAAACTCGTCACGATATAGACGCTGGCCCTTGCCGAAGAGAAACCAGAATGAATAGACCGCGAGCGCAGTGCCGAAAGGAATGTTGAGCGCGGCGAGGATGGCCGCGACGATCCCGGCGGTGCGTCCCCAACTCTTGCGCTTCAACAGGCCATAGCCCGCGACGAGCGTGGGGATGAAGAGCAGCATCGAGATGAAGAAGCCGATTCCGAGAGCGAAGAGGATGAAGGCGAACGGCGGCGCGTCGCGATTCGGCGCGTGCGTCAGGATGTAAAGGACAGGTGCGGAGATGGCGAACATCAAAGCGAGCAACAGCCCGTGCAGCCCACCATAGACGAGATGGAGAATGCCGAGCGTCTTGTTATGATCTTCAGTCGTCATTGTCGATGTTCAATCGTCATCAAAGAGACTCGACGCACAAGTCTCTCATCCTCGCACTCGCGTCTATCGTTCGACGGCCATCGCGACGGCGTTGCCGCCTCCCAAGCAGAGAGCAGCCAAGCCGCGCCGCGCGTTGCGGCGTCGCATCTCGTAGAGCATCGTCGTCAGCAGGCGCGAGCCCGATTGGCCGATGGCGTGTCCGAGTGCAACCGCGCCGCCGTTGACGTTGACCCGTGCCGGATCGAGTTTCAACTCGCGCATGATCGCAACAGCCTGCACCGCGAACGCTTCGTTCAACTCGATGAGATCGACTTCACTTAGAGACCAGCCCGCCTTGCGCAAGACTTTTCTGATCGCCTCGACCGGGGCCATCATCACCAACTCCGGCTGAATGCCCGAAGTCGCCTGCGCCACGATCCGCGCCAAGGGCTCGACGCCCAACTCGCGCGCTCTCTCCATCGATGTGACGACGACCGCCGACGCTCCATCGTTCACGCCCGGCGCGTTGCCCGCCGTCACCGTGCCGCCCTCTTTGCGAAACGCGGGCTTGAGCTTCGCGAGCGCGTCGAGCGAAGTGTCTTCGCGCACCGACTCGTCAGTGTCGAAAGTGATCGCGTCGCCCTTCTTCTGTTTGATCTCGACGGGCAGAATCTCATCTTTGAACTTTCCAGCCTTGATCGCCGCCGACGCTTTGCGATGCGAGTTCAGCGCGTACTCGTCCTGCTCCTCGCGCGTGACGTGGTAACGCTCCGAGATGACCTCGCCCGTGTTGCCCATGTGGTAGTTCTCAAACGCGCACCAGAGGCCATCGTGGATCATCGCGTCAACGAGCGTGCCGTTGCCGAGCCTGTAGCCTTCGCGCGCATTCGGAACGAGATACGGCGCGTTCGACATCGACTCCATGCCGCCTGCGACGACGATCTCCGCATCGCCCAACTTCACCGCCTGCGACGCCAACATCACCGACTTCAGGCCCGACCCACAGACTTTATTGATCGTCACCGCCGAGACGCCGAACGGGATGCCGCCTTTGAGCGCAGCCTGTCGCGCGGGGTTCTGGCCCAAGCCCGCTTGAATGACGCAGCCCATGATCACCTCGTCAACGTCTTCCGGTCTGACGTTCGCGCGGGCCACCGCCTCGCGCACGACGAGCGCGCCCAGATCGGTCGCCGGAAAACTTTTCAGCGCGCCTTGAAACTTCCCCGTCGGCGTGCGAACCGCGCTGATGATGACCGACTCTCTGGCGTCTGACATTGCTCACTCCTGTGATCGTAAATCGTAAATCGTGAATGGTAAATCGTAAGAGCGATGCGGCGCGCAAAGAATCGCGCTCAATCCGCAAACAACCATTTACGATTAACGATTCACGATTTACGAATCGATTATACGTTGCGACTTGGGGGTGTCAAGCAAGCGATCCGCGCCCGATGAGCCTTCGATTGCAAGGCGCGTGGTCGGGTGTTAGACTCGCGCCGCTGTTTCGAGCTTCGCTAGTTTCACGCACTCATTTATCAAGTCATGCAAGCACTCATACTCGCGGGCGGCAAGGGCACGCGGCTGCGCCCACTCACGGTTTACACGCCGAAACCCATCGTCCCGATCTGCAATCGCGCGTTCCTCCTCTATCAGATCGAGACGTTGCGCGCGGCAGGCATCAACGACATCACGCTCTCGCTCTCTTACCAGCCCTCGAAGATCGAGCAACTGCTCGGCGACGGGACAGACTTCGGCGTTCATCTGAAATATACGACCGAGCCGCAGCCGATGGGCACGGCCGGCGCGTACAAGTTCGCCGCCGAATACATCAACGAGCCGACGGTCGTCTTCAACGGCGACGTGCTCACCGATCTCGATCTCAATAAAGTGATTGACGAGCACAAACGGCGCGGCGCGACGGCCACTGTCGTGCTCACGCCCGTCTCTGATCCTTCGTCGTTCGGCGTCGTCGAGACGGACGAGGATGGGCGCGTGCTGCGCTTCATCGAGAAGCCCGCGCCGGGCGAAGCTCCTTCAAACAACATCAACGCGGGCACGTACATTCTCGAACCCTCCGTGCTCGATCTCGTGCCCGAAGGCGAGAACTATTCTTTCGAGTATCAACTCTTCCCCGATCTGCTCAAGCGCGGCGAAAAATTTTTCGCGCACGTTCCCGTCAAAGCCTACTGGCTCGACATCGGCACGCCCGCGCGCTACCTGCAAGCTCATCACGATCTGCTCGCGGGCACGGTCAGTAACATTGACCTCAAAGATCGACGCGGCGACTTTGACGCGGCCACCGCCTCGGAGATCGACGACCGCTCGCTCATCGCCAATGGCTGCACGATCAAGCCCGGCGCGCAGGTCATCAACTCCGTGCTCGGCGAGGGCGTGCACGTCGATGAGAAGGCCCGCGTCGAGAACTCTGTCATCTGGTCGCACACGCGCGTCAACGCGGGCGCGCACGTCTCTTCGGCCATCGTCGGTCGTGGTTGCTACGTCGGTCGCTCGTCAACGGTCGGCGCGGGCGCGGTGCTCGGCGACAAGACCTCGCTCACCGATTACACGCAGACCGGGGGCGCGCAATGAGTAAGCCCAAACAGGCGATGCCCATACGCTTCGGCACGGACGGCTGGCGCGCGGTCATCGCGCAGGACTACACCTTCGCCAACGTCGAGCGGGTGGCCCAAGCCTACGCGCGACACTTGCTCGGCGAGCACGATGCGGCGCGGGCGACGAAGACGAGAGAGCCGGAGGCTAAAGCGACGAGCGCGCCGCTCGTCGTCGTCGGCTACGACCGTCGCTTCATGTCGGAGCTGTTTGCGGCGCGGGCCGTCACAGTGCTCACGGGCAATCGCATCGCCGTCGAAGCGTTCGACACGGATGTGCCGACGCCGCTCGTCTCTTGGGCGGTGCGCGATCTCGGTGCGGCGGGCGGCGTGGTCATCACGGCTTCGCACAACCCGGCGGAGTTCAACGGCTTCAAGATCAAAGCTGCGTGGGGCGGCAGCGCGACGCCTGAGACGACACGCGCCGTCGAATCTCTGGTTGATGCAGAGCCGGTCGCGCGCGGTGAGCTTCCAACCGGATCGCAGTCGAGACTTGAGCCTTCAATCGCAAGCTATCGCGAGCAGATCGCTTCTTACGTCGATCTCGAACGCTTGCGCGCGACGCTCGGTCGCGTCATCGTCGATCCGATTCACGGCACGGGCGGGCGTTGGGTGGAAAGTTTTCTCGCGGGCGGCCCGCTCGAAGTCGAGACAATCCGCGCCGAGCGCGATCCACGTTTCGGCGGCGTCGCGCCCGAACCGATTGATCGAAATTTAGCTCCACTCAAACAACGTGTGAAGGAGACGGGCGCGCTCGTCGGACTTGCGACTGACGGAGACGCGGATCGGTTGGGCGCGGTCAACGAGCGTGGCGAGACGATGACGATGCACGAGGTCGTGCCGCTCATCCTCTTGCACCTTGCGCGCGTGCGCGGGATGACGGGCGGCGTCGTGCGAACCTTCTCGCAGTCGGTGCTCACCAAGCGCATCGCGGCGGCGCACAACCTCAAACTCTACGAGACGCCCATCGGCTTCAAGTACGTCGCCGATCTAATGCTGCGCGAAGACATCTTGATCGGCGCGGAAGAGTCGGGCGGCATCGGCGTCAAGGGCCACCTGCCGGAGCGCGACGGGATTCTCAACTCTTTGCTCCTGCTCGAAACCATCGTCGCCGCAGGCAAGTCGCCCTCGGAGATGGTCTCGGAGATGCACAGAGAGTTCGGCGAGTTCTATTACGACCGGCGCGACATCACGAGCGAAGTCGCGCGCGGGCTCGAACTCGTGCGCGAACTGGCCGCGCAGCCGCCGCCGAAGATCGCAGACTTTGACGTTGTCTCGGTCGAGAAGATCGACGGCACGAAACTTCTCTTCGCGGACGAATCGTGGCTGCTCTTCCGGCAGTCCGGCACAGAGCCTCTCCTGCGTATCTATTGCGAAGCGACTTCAACGCAGAAGCGCGAGAGACTGCTCAACGCGGGCGTCGAACTCGCCGCGCATAAATAATCTTCGGTCGCACACCTTCCTCGTCAACACGACGGCTCATGCCCGAACTCCCCGAAGTAGAACTCGTCGCGCGTGCGCTCCACTCGCTCGTGGCCGGTCGCACGATCTCAACTGCGAGACTGTTGCGCGACGCGCTCGCGCCCGCGACCTCGCCCCGTTCGTTCGCGAAACTCTTGCGCGGTCGCCGCATCATCAGCGTCGGGCGACGCGGCAAGCACGTGCTGTTCAAGCTCGACGGCGAACTCTTCCTCGTCGCGCACCTTCGCATGACAGGCCGCTTCCTGCTGCTGCCTCCCGGCGTGGCCGTGCCGAAACACACGCACGCCGTTTTTCATCTCGACGATAAGCGCAGGCTCGTCTTCACCGATCAGCGTCACTTCGGCATGATGAAGATCGTCAATGCGTCAGAGCTTCACGACGCGAAGGAGTTGCGCTCGCTCGCGCCCGAACCCTTCTCGGCGGAGTTCACGCCCGCTTACCTGCGCGCGATCTTTGCGCGCACGCGGCGAACGCTCAAAGAGACTTTGATCGATCAGACGAAGGTGACAGGTCTCGGCAACATCTATGCGGCGGAGGCGATGTTCATCGCGCGAGTCAATCCCTTCGCCGCCGCCGCCGACATCTCACATCGACGACTGCCGCGACTCCACCGCGCCATCCTCGAAGTCTTCGAGGAGTCGATCGCGCACGGTTCGACGATGAACGTCGATCCGCGCGACATCGAGGGCAGTTATTATGGAGGCGCGTATGAGGGACGCTGGCGCGTGTACGACCGAGAGGGCCAGCCGTGCCTCGTTTGTCGCGCGACGATCCATCGCTTCGCGCACGCGGGCCGATCAACTTACTACTGCCCGCGCTGCCAGCGACGATAAAAGAGCCGACCTCACTTTCAATCGTCGGATTCTTAAAAAGCAGTGAGTGGAATGGATCGGAATTCTGATACAATCCGCGCCGCAACACCTACATGGGTTCGAGCATGGGTCGTTTCCGAAGATAGCCACGCTTTCCGGCTGTCAAATCCTTACCACATAAAACGGACGGAGCTTCCCCATGATAAAACCGATCAGATTTTTCTTCCTCCTCGCTACACTCTTCGCCTGTTGTGCTGCTTCTCAGGCGCAGGCGAGGAGAACGCCGCCGCCGAGGAGAGGGCCATCGCCCGTGCGTGCGAGCACAATCGGGCCACCCAGTCTCAGACCGAAGTGGCAGATACAGACGCAGACGTATTCCGAGGACGAGCAGGCCACGACGATGGTCAGTCTCCAACCCTTCCCCGTCGGCGTACCCGTGGGCGCGAGATACACGCTCTCCTTTGGCATCAACTACAGCTACATGAACAATGATCCGACGCACGTCATGAACATCGCGCTCAACTTCTTCTCACGCGCTCCGGCTTGCCACTTCCCTCCACAGTCCATCATCAGCTTCAGGATCGACAACCTGACTGCGATTCTCCCCTATCAGCCGAATGTAAAAGGCGCGGACGGAGTCTTCTGGGTGTCGAGCGATACGGAGGCCGGAAACGGATGCAACGACTCTCTCGGCGCGTTCATCTCGCGCGTGACGCTGACCAAGTTGGCTTCCGCGAGAAGTCTCACCGGCAAAGTCGGCGACGCGGCTTTTCAGTTCACCGCCGACGACTTCGGCGCGCTGCGCGATCTCATCAACCACCTCACGCCGCCGCACATCTCCCCGCCTCCGCCGCCTCTGCCCGTGCGCCACTGAACAACAAGATGAAAATGATGAACGATGAATGAAAGACAGCTAGTCTTTCATTCATCGTTCATCATTACGCATCCATCGTTTTGTTAGAGGTTCTGCTGGATGAAGTCGGTCATCATCTGCCTCATCTGTTTGACGAGCAGAGGGTCTGTGACGCCGTGGCGCGACTTCGGGTAGAGCATGAGTTGGAATTGCTTGCCGGCCTTCTGCAACTCATAGACGAACTGCATCGTGTTTTGCAGATGCACGTTATCGTCCATCGCCCCGTGAATAAGCAGGAGCTTGCCCGACAAGTCCTTCGCGGCTTTGAGCGGCGCAGTGCGCTCGTAGCCTTGCGGGTTATCCTGCGGCGTCAGCATATAACGTTCGGTGTAGATCGAATCGTAGTCGTGCCAATCGGCCACCGTGCCACCGGCGATGCCGAGCTTGTAAGACTTGCTGTGCGTGAGCGCGTATGAAGTCATGAAGCCGCCGAAGCTCCAACCCCAGAGACCGACTCTCGTGCCGTCGATGTACGGCTGCGAGCGTAGCCACGTGAGGCCATCTTCCAGATCGCGCAGCTCAAGCTCGCCGAAATTTTTATAGACCTGCCAAGAAGCCTCCGCACCCTTCCCCGAAGCCGAACGATTGTCGCAGACCCAGATGACGTAGCCCTTCTCGGCGAGCATCTGATACCACATCTGCGTCGAGCCGCCCCACGAGTTGTGAACCTGCGGCGCGTGGGGCCCCGAATAGGTGAACTCCATCACCGGATACTTCTTCGCGGGATCGAAGTCCGGCGGGCGAATCAACATCGCTTCCATTTCAAACCCGTCGCGTGTCGGAACTTTCAGGAGTTCGACCTTGCCGAGCTTGTACTGATTGATCACCGCGTCGCGCTTGTTCTCGTCGATGACGCGGACGAGTTTTCCGTCCGAATCAAACAGACGCGTCTGCATCGGCGTGCTGATATCCGACCAGCTATCGACGAACATCGAGAAGGTCGGATTGAAGACGGCGCGGTGCGTGCCCTCAGTTTCCGTGAGTCGTTTAAAATTCGTGCCGTCGAGCCGGACGCGATAGACGTGCGGCGCGATGTGGCTGTGCTCGGTCGCAACGAAATATGCGAGGCCATTGCGCTCGTCGATGCCTTCGAGCGAGCGCACCTCCCACTTGCCATCGGTGATCTGTTTGATGAGGCGACCGTCCGCCGCATAGTGATAGAGATGACGCCAACCCGTGCGCTCGCTCTGCCAGACGAACGTCCCGTCTTTCAACCAGAAGGGCGGATCGATGACTTCGACCCAAGTCTTCGAGGTCTCTTTCAGAATCGTTGCAGACTTCCCGTCCTGCGCGCCCGCCACGTTGAGATCGAGCATCGTCTGTTCGCGATTCTGCGCTTCATACGCGACGCGTTTTCCGTCCGGCGTCCAGTTCACACGCACGATCAATAAATCTTCGGGCTTGTACTTCTCAGACGCATCGACCCAACGCGCGTCGCCGCCCGCAGCATCGACGATGCCGAGCTTCACAATCGGATTCGGATCACCGGCCTTCGGATACGGCGTGTCTTCGACGACCTGACCCGACGGGATGTGATCGACGACGACGAAGCCGGGCACGGGTGTTTCGTCGAGACGAAGGAAAGCGATCTTCGTCGAGTCGGGACTCCACCAAGAGCCGTCGAAGTTGCCGCGCCCGTAGAGCTCCTCTTGATAGACCCAATCAAGGCGACCGTTGATGATCTTCTGCGAGCCGTCGGTCGTCAGTTGTCGCTCCTTCTGCGTCGAGACATCGACGACGTAAAGATTATTCGCGCGCACGAAGCTGACCATCCGGCCATCGGGACTGAAATGCTCGTTCTCCTCCTCTTCTGGCCCGTTCGTCAGACGCGAGGCTTTGTTCGTCGTTAGATCATAAACAAACAGATCCTTCGCGTGATTGAGCAGCGCCTCGGTCTCCGCAGCGTTGAGCTGGTAGCTGCCCATGTTCGAGAGCCTGCGCGCATCGTCCGCGCTCATGCCCGGCAGCGCGCCGAGCGCAGCCTGCATCTTCGCCGCGTCGATAAACGGTGCGGACTCTCCCGTTCGCGCATCGACGCGCATCAACTGTCCACCGTTGCGACCCACCGCGCCCGCCACGCCGCCGCCGCGCCCGCCGCGACTTGAGAGCAGATAGTGTTCGCCATCTTTGAGCCAGCGCGGATTTGGCGGCGAGCCGCTGAAATCGATGCGCTGCGCGAGCGACGACGCGTAGATGTCGTCGAGCGTGAGCAGCTTCTGCTGCGCGAGCGCGGGCGCAAGTGTGAATAGGATCGTGAAGGCGGCGACGAAGAGGGCCTGTCTTGATCGCAAGGGTGTCATGTCTCCGAAAAAAATTTGAGGTCGTTAAATTATTGGGTCGTGTGCGGCGTCATCTTTTTGATGAGCGGTGTCAGCACGACGAGGACGAGCGCGGCGACGAACGTAATGCCCGCAACTGTGCCGAAGAGATGCGCGAGCGTGTTCGCGTCGGGCACGAACTCGCCTCCGAGTTTGCCCGCGATGAAGTTGCCGAAAGAGATCGAGAGAAACCACACGCCCATCATCAAACCGACCATGCGCGCGGGCGAGAGTTTCGTCACCGTGCTCAGGCCGACCGGACTTAAACAGAGTTCGCCGAGCGTCTGTAAGAGATAGACGCCGACGAGCCACCACGGGCTGACCTTGCCCGCGCCCGTCAGAGTCGAAGCGAACGCGACGAGCGCGAAGGCGAGACCGGCGAAGAGAAGTCCGATGGAAAATTTAATCGGGCTCGAAGGGTTGCGCTTCCCGAACCAAATCCAAACGCCGGCGAAGACCGGCGCGAGCGTGATGACGAACAACGGTTGCACCGACTGATACCAACTCGATGGAAAAGAGAGACCGAGGACGCTCGTGCGTGTGAGTTGATCGCCGAAGAGCGTCAGACTCGTCGCCGCTTGCTCGAAAGACATCCAGAAGATGACCGCGAAGACGAACAGGATGAAGATCACGCCGACGCGTCCCATCTCAGCGCGGTTCAAGTGACGACAGATGCCCGCGACGTAGCCGAAGGCGATGCCGACGACAGTGAAGAACAGAGCCGAGACGAGACCAACCGACGCATCGTAGCTGAAATAAAAACCGAGAACCGCGCCGACAACGGCCAGCACGATGGTCACCACGTCCAACTCTCTCGCCGGATCGTGCGCCTTGAGTTGATCGATGTCTGTGTCAGTCTTCCTCACAGGCTTCTCGCCGATACCCTTCAGACGGTCGCCGCTCAAGACGTATTGCACGAGTCCGAGCGTCATGCCGACGCCCGCCGCGCCGAAGCCGTAGTGCCAATCGATCCTCTGACCGAGATAGCCGCACACGAGCGGGGCGATGAACGCGCCGAGGTTGATGCCCATATAGAAGATCGAGAAACCCGCATCGCGTCGCTCGTCGCCTTCGGCGTACATCTGCCCGACCATCGCGCTGATGTTCGGCTTCAAGAGTCCGGTGCCGAGGGCGATCAAGGCGAGCCCGCCGTAGAAGTTCGGCATCGTGCGGAAGACCATCGAGAAGTGGCCGCAGGCGATGATGATGCCGCCGATCAAAACGGCGCGACGCGTGCCGAAGACTTTATCTGCGAGCCAGCCGCCGAGCAGAGGCGTCCAGTAAACTGAGGAGGCGTAAGTGCCGAAGACGAGCCCCGCATATTTGGTCGGGAATTCGAGTCCGCCGAGGGTGATGGCCTTCGTCATGTAGAGCATGAGGATGGCCCGCATCCCGTAGTAGCTGAACCGCTCCCACATCTCCGTGAAGAAGAGCGTTGACAAACCACGCGGATGGCCCGCGATGCCGCGACGATCAACCGCGACTGCTTCGTCCCTCGCTCCCGTTGCGTCAACGCTCACACTCATGGCTCAACCTCTCTCGACTGGTTTGATACGGCTGGGAGAATCGCGCGAAGTAACTATGCCACGCATTCAGCCAAAGTTTCCTTCCACTGTCAAGGCGGAGGCTTCAAACGATCAGGAGTCAGCTTGGCTTAACAGTCTCACGCTTTGAGGCTGCCGACGCGTGTCGGGTTGCGCCGAAAGCGTCTGTTCGGGGTCGCGCTTGACAGGCGCGCGCGCGCAGGCGTATAAGCCGATCTGAAAAGCGTGGTGAGTTAAGGCGACTTGCGGCCACGTAAAACAAACAGCTAAACAGCTCGGCTCTTCCAAGCCCGTCAAACTTCAAAACACTTGAAGTCCCGCGTTGTTTAGCGCGGGATTTTTCTTTTGAGCAATCAGCGCTCAACATTCAGCCGTCAGCCAAACCCTTCCGGCTAACTTTGTTGAATGCTGAATGCTGAAAGCTGAGTGCTTCTGCAATGGACAACTTTAGAGACTTGCTCGAAGGCGATCACGTCACCGTCTTCGACGGCGCGGTCGGCACGCTGCTCTATGCGAAGGGCGTCTATATCAATCGCTCCTACGACGAGCTGAACCTGACGAGCCCAGACCTCGTGCGCGAGGTGCATGAGGAGTACGTGCGCGCGGGCGCGGAGGTGATCGAGACCAACACCTTCGGCGCGACCGCTCACAAGCTCGGCCAGTACGGGCTCGAAGGCTCTTTGCGCGAGATCAACCTGACAGCCGTCAAGCTCGCGCGCGCAGCAGCGCAGGATCGCGCCTACGTCGCGGGCGCAATCGGCCCCCTCGGCTTGCGCATCGAGCCCTACGGGCCCACTTCCTTCGCCGAAGCGAGGGAGATGTTCAAGGAGCAAGCGGCTGCGCTCCTCGAAGGCGGCGTCGATCTCTTCGTCCTCGAAACCTTCTCCGACGTTTCCGAGATGCGCGAGGCCCTACACGCCGTTCGCGAGCTATGCGATCTGCCCGTCGTCGCGCAGATGACCGTGCAGATGGACGGCAACACTCTGTTCGGCACGACACCTGAGTTGTTCACCGCGCGACTCGACGAATGGGGCGCGGACGTAATCGGACTCAACTGCGGCGTGGGGCCTGCAATCGTGCTCTCTGCTATCGAGAAGATGCGCAAGGTCACGCGCAAGAAACTCTCGGCGCAGCCGAATGCGGGCTTGCCGCGCGACGTTCAAGGGCGACAGTTTTATATGTGCTCGCCCGAATACATGGCGAAGTACGCGAAGCGACTGATACAGGCGGGCGTCAAGTTCATCGGCGGCTGTTGCGGCACGACGCCCGCGCACATCAAGCTCATCTCTGATGCCGTCCATGCGGCCTCGCCGCGACAGCGCAAGATCACCGGCACGCTGCGCGAGCAACCCGCCAGCGTGTTTGAACTCACGCCCGCAGACGTGCAGGTTGTTCCACTTGAAGAACGTTCTCACTGGGCGCGCAAGATCGCTCGCGGCGAGTTCGTCACAACCTGTGAAGTGCTCCCGCCGAAAGGCTGCGATCCGGAAAAGACCCTCGACTCGATCCGTCTGCTCAAGGACGCGGGCGTCGATGCCGTCAACATTCCCGATGGCCCCCGCGCGCAGACACGCATGAGCGCGCAAGCAACCGCGCTGCTCGTCGAGCGCGAGATCAAACTCGAATCCGTGCTCCACTATTGCTGTCGCGACCGCAACCTGCTCGGCATGATGAGCGATCTACTCGGCGCGGCGGCCCTCGGACTTCGTAATCTCCTGCTCATCACGGGCGACCCGCCGAAGATGGGCCCCTACCCCGATGCCACCGCCGTCTTCGACATCGACTCCATCGGCTTGACCAACATGGTCAACAAACTCAATCACGGGCTCGACCTCGGCAACAATCCGGTCGGATGCCCGACGAGTTTCTGCATCGGCGTCGGCGTCAACCCCGGCGCGATCAACTTGGATGAGGAGATCAAACGCTTCGAGTACAAGGTCGAAGCGGGCGCGGAGTTCGCCATCACGCAGCCGGTCTTCGATATAGATCAACTCCGCAACTTCCTCAAGCGCATCGAGCACGTGCGGATTCCGGTCGTCGCCGGAATCTGGCCCCTCGTCTCCTATCGCAACGCGGAGTTTCTGCACAACGAAGTGCCGGGCGTGATCGTCACGCCGGAGATCATGGAACGGATGCGCGTCGCTTCCGAGCGCGGCAAAGAGGCAGGGCGCGACGAAGGCTTGCAGATCGCGCGCGAGTCGCTGCTCGAAGTTCGCGACCTCATTCAAGGCGTGCAAGTCTCCGCCCCCTTCAACAACGTGAAGTACGCTCTCGAAGTCTTCCAAGCTCTACCGGAATTCGGCGCGCTCAAAGAGGCGCGGTTGGTCTCTTAGTAATCCAACAAGAAGCGGCCGCCAGACCTCATCTCACTTTCTTCCTTCGCGACTCCGGCGTCTTTGCGTGAAAATCATTCTCACGCAAAGGCGCAAAGCGTTGCTCTTAATTCGTGACATTTTCTCTTGCCTTCACGCGCGAAAGTTGTAGAATGCCGCGCGTCAAACGGATCGGGCGCGACTTAAACCTCATGCGCGAACTGCACCGTCTCGTCGCACCCTCAAAGCATTGAAGTCTCAGATTTATAGTTAGCACGCGCTTCGCACGTCGCGCGGTTTCGTCTCCCTCACGCGGCTTGCCACCTCGACCGGCAGACCGGGAAACGCGAGTTCTCTCTTGAGCCCTCACGCCAAGAAGTTATTCCTTTTCGCCTGTAGCTGCGCGCTCGCGCTTGTCTGCGCCGACGCGCGCGTCAGCACGCAGAACTCAACTCTGCGCCGCATCACGAACACGCCGGAGAGCACGACGAGTCTGAACCCCTCGCTTAGCGGCGACGGGCGTCGCATCGTCTTTGAATCAACTGCCTCGCTCGCCCAACAGAATGTCGCCGCGCAGTTTCGCGCGTTCACCGCCGACGTGTCCGCCGATGCTCCAACGTTCTCACTCGTTGCTCCTACGCGCGCGCCCGCCTCGGCCCTCTCGCAAGACGGCACAAGCATCGCTTTCGCGAGCACGGAAGACCTGACCGGCGAGAACGCAGACCGCAACTCGGAGATATTTCTCTCGACCGACGGCCAACTGAATCAACTCACGCGCACGTCGCCCGCCGATCCGTCTTCGCGAACACGCGATGGAAACTTTCAGCCCTCGATCTCGGACGACGGCCATCTCGTCGCCTTCTCCTCCAATCGCGATCTGACGGGCGAGAATGCGGACGGCAACTTTGAAATCTTTCTCTACGACGTAGCCGCGCGCCGCTTCACACAACTCACTCACACGCTCGGCATCTCCGGCTCGCGCGATGCCAAGTTGAGCGGCGACGGCTCACGCGTCGCTTTCGTTCGCAACGACTCGAACGTCGATTCACAAACCGCGCAACTCGATCTCTTGACCTGCGAGACGAGAACGCCATTGTGTTCGACCACCGCCGAGAATGTCGTCGCTCTCACGCTCAGTCCCGCCCGCGCCATCAGCGACGACGGCACGCGCATCGTCTATTCCGCGCAGACCGCGACAAACACCACGCAAGTCTTCCTCTGCGACGAGCGCAACGGCGGCATCACCCGCCAGATCACGAAACTCAATTCGCGAGTTTCTGACGTACCACTCGATCCGGCCATCAGTGGCGACGGCTCGCGCATCACTTTCGCCACGCGCCGAAGCGTCGTAGGCGGCAACTCCGACGCAAGCGTTGAGCTTTACCTCTACGACATTCCGACGAATCAAATCTCGCGCATAACAGACGCGCCCGCATCCGCCACCGCCGAAGTCGTCTCTTCATTAAATGACGACGGCTCGCTCGTCGCCTTCAATTTCCCGCGCGTGCTCGCGGGCGCGGCCACTGCCGACGAGTTCTCGAACAACTCGGAAATCTTTCTCGCGTCGCTCGCACCACGCGAACCTTTCTCGGCAAACCTGCGACTGCGTCACGGCGCAACGCCCGATCTCACACTCATCTCCGGCAAGACGCTCGCCTCCGGACAGATCGCCATCGCTCTCGGCGTCAACCTCGCACTCGATTCGGCGCAGACGCAGCGACTCGCCGATGGTTCATTCCCCTTCTCGTTTAAGAACACCTCTGTCACCGTCAACAACCGGCCCGCGCAGTTGCTCTACGTCTCGCCGACGCAGATCAACTTTCAAATTCCAGATGCGACGGAGAGCGGCATCGCACAGATCGTCGTGCGCAACCACGACGGCTACGAGTCGCGCACGACTGTTGAGATCGCGACTGCCGCGCCCGGCATCTTCACCGTGCGCGGCGACGGCACGGGAGCAGCAATCGCATTAGATTCTGCCACGCTCCTCGCCGCGCCCTTCGATCCACACGACGCCGCAGGAGCAACGCGCCGCGTCATCATCTTCGCCACCGGCCTGCGCCACGCTGCGAGCGTCTCCGTCAACATCGCGGGCCGCGTCGCGGCGGTCGAAGCCATCATTCCGTCACGAGACTTGTCCGGCTTGGATGAAGTTCACGTCGCACTGCCACGCAGCCTCGCGGGCGCGGGCGTTGTCCCTGTCACTATCTCCGCCGATGGCCGCACGAGCAATCAGGCGACTCTTCAACTGACGGGCCAACGCGCGGCTTCGCGACTCGTGCTTGCGCCCGCAAACGCCACTCTCGGTGTCGGCAGGTCTTTAACGTTCACGACGATCGTCTTCGATGAAGATGGGATCGAGATCGCGAACGCACCCGTTAGTTTCACTTCAGACGACTCGCAGGTCGCGACGATCAACGAGCAGGGTCGTGCGCTCGCGCTGCGTGTGGGCGAGACGAAGATCAGGGCCACTTCCGGCGTCGCTTCGGCTGAAGCAGCGCTGCGCGTCCGCCCGCTCTCGCTCACGATCAATGAAGTGCTTGTCGATCCGCCCGAAGGCGCGGCGGGCGATGCCAACCGCGACGGCACGCGTAGCGCATCGCAGGATGAGTTCGTCGAGATCGTCAATGCCGCCGACGCCGACATCGATCTCGGCAGCTACCAACTGACGACGCGCGCGACGAACGGCGTGGATGCGACGCGCCACGCCTTCCCGCGCGGCACGATCCTCGCAGCCGGTACAGCCGTCGCCGTCTTCGGCGGCGCGAATGCTGCGACCTTCAACCCATTTGATCCGGCGTTTGGCGGCGCGCTAGTTCAGACGGCTTCGACCGGCGGTCTCTCCCTCATTAACGGCGGAGGCACGATCACGCTGCGCGATCCTTCTGGAGCTATCGTCGATGAGTTGAACTACGGCGGCGCGTCGGCCCTCGAAGGAGATCGCAATCAATCGCTCACGCGCGCGCCCGACGTGCTTGGCGACTTCGCGCTCCACGCCTCACCTGCCGAAGCCGCAGGCAAACTCTTCTCGCCCGGCACGCGCCTCGACAGTTCACCTTTTCGCGCGAGCATTACCGTCTCGCGTGTTGTCATCGATCCACCGAGCGCGGAGCTACGCACCGATGAGACGCAACGATTCACAGCACATGCCTTCAACGAAGAGGGCCTCGAACTGAGTGGCGTCATCTACCGTTGGCGTTCGAGCGATGACCTCGTTGCTTCGGTCAATACGGACGGCAACGTTCGCGCGCTCAAAGTCGGCGTGGTCGGGATCACGGCGGAGGCGCGCGGCACAATCTCCACTCCCGCACGTCTCTCGATTGTCCAACCACCGCCCCGCATCGTGCGCGTGGAGATCGCATCTCCCTCAACTTCACTCAATCGCGGCGCGACGACGCAACTCTCCGCACGCGCTTTCGACCCCGACGGCCTCATCGTCTCCGATGCAAACTTCACGTGGCGAAGCGACGACACTTCGATCCTCTCGGTCGATCAGTCCGGCCTTTCGCGCGGCACAGGCTTCGGCGTCGCGCACGTCTCCGCTTCGACCGGCGACGGCGCGGGCGGCACTGTCAGCATCGTCGCGTCAATCGACGTGCAGATTCCTATCGTCATCAGTGAAATCCTCGCCGATGTTCCGCCCGACAATCCCGCGACCATCGCCGTTGAGGGCGACGCCAATCGCGACGGCGTGCGCGATTCAAACGACGATGAGTTCGTCGAGCTACTTAATCCTTCCGCCGCGACGGTCGATCTCTCCGGCGTCAGAATCTCCGACGCGACGGCAGATCGTTTCACCTTCCCGACGGGCACGACACTCGATGCGGGCCGGGCCCTCGTCGTCTTCGGTGGCGGCAATCTCTCCACACACGAGCCCGCGTTCGGCGGCTCGCTCATCTTCAAGGCGAGTTCACTTAGTCTTAACGATGGCGGCGACATTGTCACGCTCAAGCTCAAGATCGGCACGCGCGACGCGACTCTCGCCTCGCAGGGCTATGGCACGCAAGGCGACGCGCCCGCGCCAAGCGATCAATCGCTCACGCGCGAACGCGCGAACGCGACCGGCGGACTCGCGAACATTTTCGTCGCGCACGCTGCGGCGGCGAACGCGGCGGCCCGGCCCTTCTCGCCCGGCGCTTACCCGGACGGCACGCCCTTCGGCTCGCCTCAACTCACGCGCATCGAGATCACACCGGCCTCTGCGTCGCTCGACATCGCCGCTTCGCAAGTTTTCACAGCACGCGCATTCACGCAGGGCGACGGCGGCGAGCGCGAGTTGCCGAACGTCTCTTTCGTGTGGGACGCAAGCACGCCCGCGCTGCTTTCGATTGCGCCCGCGAGTGGTGATTCGACCATCGCGCGCGCCGTCGCGGCAGGCCCTCTCAACATTCGCGCACGCGCCGGTGGGCTCGAAGCGAACGCGCAGGTGAGAATCAATCCGCCGCCGCCCGCGCTCGCGCGCGTGGAACTATCGCCGCAGTCCGCGACACTCAGCGTCGGCGACTCACGACAGTTCGCCGCTCGTGCCTTCGATCAGTATGAGCAACCTTACGCCCCGGCCCGCATCGATTTCGCTTCAACCGATCAGACGCTCGCGTCCGTCGATGCGGTGGTCATCGACGCGGGCGGCGCAAGTGCGACAGCGACGCTCAACGGCAGGCACGAAGGTTCTGTGCGTCTTACCGCAACCGCGCTTGATGCGAACGGCGTTTCAAAGAGTGCGGGGGCGACGCTGCTCATCGTGACACCGCCGCCCATCGTCAAGCGCATCATCGTCTCGCCTACGAGCGCGAGCATCAATCGCGGGCAATCGCGGCAGCTCAATGCGCAGGCTTTCGATCAGAACGGACAGCCCGTCGTGAATGTCACGTTTAGTTGGACGACCACGAACGCGCAGGTTGCGGCCATCAGCACGGACGGGCTCGCGCGTGGAGTCGGGATTGGCGAGGCCACTGTCGTCGCCACATCAGCGGACGGCGCGGGCGGTACTGTCTCAGGGCAGGCGACGATCAACGTCATCGCCCCGCTCGTCATCAACGAGATTCTCGCGGACGTGCCGCCGGACAATCCGAGCACGACCGCTATCGAAGGCGACGCGAACCGCGACGGCATTCGCAACGCCAACGACGACGAGTTCATCGAGCTGCTGAACAACTCCGACGCGCCACTCGATCTCTCCGGCATCGTCATCGCGGATTCAACTTCCAATCGCTTCACCTTCCCTGCGGGCGCGTCGCTCGCGGCCGGTCAGGCCGCGAGCGTCTTCGGCGGCGGCTCGCCACCCGCGCGCGATCCGGCCTTCGGCGGCGCGCTCGTCTTTGTCGCCGCTTCGCTCGGCTTGAATGATGGCGGCGACAACGTCATCGTCAAGCTGCCGGCAAGTTCCGGCGACATCACGATTGCGTCGCAGGCTTTCGGCAGCATCGTCGCGGGCGCACCCGCCGCGCCGATTGATCAGTCGCTCACGCGTTCGCCCGATGCAGAGATCGGAAGCGCGGGCGGCGGATTCATCGCACACTCAACTGCCACGAACGCAGCCGCGCGCATCTACTCACCCGGCACGCGCGCCGACGGCACGCCCTTCGGTTCTTCGCCACTCACGCGCATCGAGATCACTCCTGCTTCCGCCTCGCTCGACCTCGGCGCGCAGCAAACTTTCGCAGCACGCGCATTCGCCGCGACCGCCGCCGGTGAGATCGAAATCTTCAACGTCTCTTTCGCGTGGGAGGCGGGCGACGCTACAAAGATTTCCCTCGCCCCGACGACCGGCATAAGCACGAACGTCGTGGCCGTCGCAGCAGGAACGACGAACGTGCGAGCGCGGGCCAGTGGTCTTCAAGTCAATGCGTCCCTCGTCGTCAATCCGCCACCGCCTGTCTTGACGCGCGTCGCACTCACGCCCGCGACCGCCGCCATTAATGTAGGCGCGACTCAACAGTTCACCGCGCGCGCCTTCGATCAGTTCGATCAACCCTTCATTGGTGCGACATACGTGTTCACCTCTGACGACGCGGGCATTGCGCGCGTCGAATCAGTCGCAGAGAACGCGGATGGTAGCGTCGTTGCAACGGCGGGCGGGCGGGGCGTCGGTGCGGCGCACATCACGGCTCAGGTGAGTCAAGGCGAGAGCGTCATCACGAGCAACACGGCGACGCTGACCGTGAATCCGCCGCCTCCCGTGCTGACGCGCATCGCCATCTCGCCCTCATCTGCGACAATCGCCACGGGTGAGACGCGGCAGTTCAACGCGCAAGGATTCGATCAGAACGGCCAGCAGATCGTCGGGCTTGGCTTCACGTGGACTTCGAGCGATCACAGCGTCGCGACGTTGGACGCAGCAGGGCTCGCGACGGGGCAGGGCGCGGGTGTTGCACAAATCATCGCCGCGTCGGGCGGCATCACGAGCGATCCGGCCACGCTTCAAGTCAACGCGCCGCCCGTCGCCGGGGCCGGTCAGGTGATCATCAATGAGGCGCTCGTCTCATTCGCGACGCCGACGCCTTCGCCTTCGCCCACGCCTCAACGCGCGGACTTCATAGAGCTTTACAACACGACCGCGCAGACGCTCGACATCAGTGGCCTCGTCGTTTCATTCCGGCCTTCGGGAAGCACGAACACGCCAGCCGCGATCACGCTGCCCGGTGCGGTCGGCAGTCTCACGACTTTGATCGTGCCTCACTCCTACTTTCTCATCGCCAACGGCGCGCAGGCCTTCGGCACCAACGCCGACTACAACGCCAGCGCGTCCGGCTTCGATCTCAACAACACGACGGGAGGGATCAAGATCGAGATCGGCGGGGCCAAGCTCGACGGCTTGACCTACCAGAGCGGCACGACCGCGCCCGCCGCGCCGTTCAACGTTTATGGTGAAGGCACACTCCTCATCTTCACCAGTGGCACGACCAACGATCTGATTCGCAGTCCGAACGCGACGAACACACACAACAACGCCACGGACTTCAAACGCAACGGCACGATTGCCAGCGTCACGCCTCGCGCGGCCAATCCGTGAATCGTGAACGGTGAACGGTGAATGGTGAACGGTGAATCGTTAGTAGAGAACGACCTGTTCTTTCTATTCACGATTTACGATTCACCGTTCACAGCTTTCACTTGATGACGCCCTGAAGCGGGCTCGACGCGCTGGCGTAGAGGCGTCTGGGCATTCGACCGGCGAGATGTGCGAGGCGGCCGGCTTCGACGGCGAGGCGCATGGCCCTCGCCATGCATTCGGGGTCTCGAGCTTCGGCGATGGCGGTGTTCATTAGGACGGCGTCCGCGCCGAGTTCCATCGCGATGGCCGCGTCGCTCGCCGTGCCAACTCCGGCATCGACGATGATCGTCGCACGGGGCAGTTGCTCGCGCATGATCGCGAGGTTCGCGGGATTCTGCACGCCGAGCCCCGAACCGATGGGCGCGGCGAGCGGCATGACGGCGGCGCAGCCCGCATCGAGAAGTTTCTTCGCCATGATGAGATCGTCGGTGAAGTATGGCAGCACGATGAATCCTTCGCGGACGAGTGCGCGCGCGGCTTCGAGCGTCTGCTCGTTGTCAGGGAAGAGCGTCGTCTGATCGCCGATGACTTCGAGTTTGATGAGATCAGTGTTCAGGGCCTCGCGCGCGAGCCGCGCGGTTCTGATCGCCTCTTCGGCGGTGTAGCACCCGGCCGTGTTCGGCAGGATCGCGAGCGAAGGATCGAGATGATCTAGGAACGACTCGCTGCTTCTGTCGAGCGGCACGCGACGCACGGCCACTGTCACCATCTCCGCGCCCGAAGCCACGTGCGCGCGCTTCATCTCATCGAAGCTGCGATACTTCCCCGTCCCGATGATGAGGCGCGACGTGAAGACGCGCCCGGCGATCTCGAACGTTTCCGTCGTCTTTGCTGCAACTGTTGACATGGATCAATGCTTCTCGTTTCGTCAGTCTCAAGGGAGACTCTACCGCCAATCATTTGAATTGAAAACCACCGCCACGGGCATCGCTCCGCCCTCCGGCGTTGGACTTGACCTAGCAGAAGTGGTCTTGATCAATCCTTGACGCGAGTGCGAGTAAATCGGAAGTGTCGATTACGCGGGCTCGCCCCTGGCGGGCCCCGAGGGGGAGGGAACATGAAGGCACGTCTACGCGTGCTCGTAGCTGCTCTGCTCGTTGCCGTCGCTGCTCTCAGCGTCGCTGCCACGGCCGGCGCGAGGAGCACCACCACAAAGGACAGCGGGAAGCAGCTCACCGGGTACTTCATCCAATGGGGCGTCTACAGCGGCTTCGAGGTGAAGAACGTCGATACGAGCGGCTCTGCCGACAAGCTGACCCAGCTGAACTACGCGTTCTCGAACGCTGCACCGGATGCGTCCG
>JAVXVG010000047.1:0-25794 GCA_032229975.1 Acidobacteriota bacterium
CGCGAACGCGAGTCGCATTGATGAATGCGCTTAGCATCGAGATTAAAACTTGCGCAGTCTCTTCCTTAAAGTCTTCCTCTGGTTCTGGCTGGCGATGGTGCTCGTCGTCGGCGCGATCTTGCTGATCACGCACCTGACGCACGGGGAGTCGCCACCGCGACCGCCACAGTTCGTCGAGAGCGTCGTCGCGGCTTATGCGCGCAACGCCGTCGAGACTTACGAACGCGATGGCGCATCGTCGCTCGATTCGTTCCTGCATCACGTCGAGAACGAATCGAACGTCCGTGCGCGCCTCTTCGACTTGAGCGCGAAGTCGCTCGCGGGCGGCGACGTGACGGTGGACGAGCAGGAACTCGCCGGGCGCGTCGCACAAACCCGTTCACCCGCGTCGAAGATGGCCGATGGCATGGCGGTCGAGGCGCGACCCGCGCCCGCGCGCGAAGGTGACAAGGTTTACGTGTTCGTCGCCTCTTTCCCACTGCGGCCACCGCCGCCGCCGCGCGGCCTGCCCGAAGGCCAGCGACCGCCGCGACCGCCGTTCGGCCACCTCGGCTTCCTCATCGGCGACACGCCGACCGCTCTCGGCGCGCGTCTCGCCGCGGCAATTCTCATCGCCGGTCTGCTCTGCTACTGGCTCGCGCGCTACATCACTTCGCCCGTCTTAAAACTCAGAGGCGTCACGCGCCGCGTCTCCGAAGGCGATCTCTCCGCACGCGTCTCGCCGTTGCTCGGCGGGCGGCGCGACGAACTCGGCGCGTTGGGTCGCGACTTCGACGAGATGGCCGCGCGCGTCGAAACTCTCGTCACCGCGCAGAACCGGCTCGTGCGCGACATCTCACACGAACTGCGCTCGCCGCTCGCGCGCTTAAACGTCGCGCTCGATCTCGCGCGCAAGCGCGCAGGCAGCGACGCCGCTTCCGCGCTCGAACGCATCGAACGTGAGGCGGTGCGCCTCAACGAGATGATCTCTCAACTGCTCACGCTGGCGCGGCGTGAGAGCGGTAATGATGCGACACCACGCGAGTCTGTCGATCTCGCCAAGCTCCTGCGCGAGATCGTCGCCGACGCAGACTTCGAGGCGCGCGCGCACGACCGCACGGTTCAACTTACATCTGCCGAAGAGTGTTATGCACAGGGCACGACGCGACTCCTGCACAGCGCCGTCGAGAACGTTGTGCGCAACGCCCTGCGCCACACACCCGAAGGCAGTGCGGTCGAAGTCTCACTTGAGTATCGAAACGAAAACGGACAAGGGCTCGCCGTCATCGCCGTGCGCGATCGCGGCGCGGGTGTGCCCGAAGCCGTCCTTGCAGACATCTTCCGGCCCTTCTATCGCGTGGACGACGCGCGCGACCGCGAGTCAGGCGGCACGGGCCTAGGCTTAGCGATCACGCAGCGCGCCGTCCAGACGCACGGCGGCACGGTCACAGCCTCCAACCTCGCGGGCAGCGGCTTTGCCGTCGAGATACGACTTCCCGCCACGCGAACCGACGCGCACGCGACAGTCGCGACCTCACACTGATCCCGACTTCTCAAGCACGCTCGGTCGCATATGCGCTCCGCCAACGCTCGCGGAACGAAACTTCAATCAAAAAGACAAAGAATGGAAGCAGCATCACGTGATGATGCTGTTATCCAAACAGGGCGGGCTCGGAAGGCGAAGCCGCGCACGAGTGCTGCGGAGAAGATAGTTAGGAACTTGACAATCAAGTTCCTAATCATTAAACTTTGATTCTCATGGAGAGAGCGGCGAAAGCGGCGGGCGAGGCTGGGGACAGGCGCGAGGAGCACTACCTGCGCCGGATGCGCCAGCACAGCGAGAGGTACGAGGAGTTCCACTGGCAGTCGGTGGAGATGCTCGTCAACCTCATCTACACCGGCGACGTGATCCAGTCGCACATGGCGCGCTGCATCGACGCGCATGGGCTTACGCTCGGCTCCTTTAATGCGCTGATGATCCTCAGTCGCTTCGACAAAGATGGCTGCCCGATGCACGAGCTGGGCGAGTTGTTGCTCGTCAGTCGCGCGAACACGACCGGCTTGATCGATCTGCTCGAACGCAAACGGCTGGTCGAGCGCGTCAGCTCGCGAGAGGATCGGCGCGTGCGCCTCGTGCGTCTGACGCGGGCCGGTCACGCGCTGCTTGAATCGATTTTGCCGGGCCACTACCTGCGCGTGCGCGAGATGTTTCGCGGCGTGAGCAACAAGGACAAGGCGGCTTTGAGCAAGTTGCTGACGAAGCTGCGGCATAACGTCCTGCACTCGTTGCGCTCGCGCGAAGCGAATGGCGCGCGTCGGCGTGTTGGGGAAGCGAGCAAGGGGTCGTAAATGAGAATCATTCGTTTGAAGTTGATCATCGCTTTCGCGCTCGCGTCCGTCTCTGTGGTCGCGGCGCAGACGACAGGCACGCAGGGCGCACCGCCTGCGGGTCAAAGCACGCAGAGCCCGCAGAGCAGTCAGCCGGGCGGAGACCGTGGCGGGCAGAGCAACGCGAACCAACAGCAGCCGCAGAATCAAGGCGGCGCGGGCGCGCAACGACAGGGCCAGCAAGGACAGACGATCGGCAACTCACAGGGCGAGCCTTCGGGCACGACCGGCACGAGGGCCGGTCAGGTCGGCTCGCCTATGCGCGGCGCGACGCAGTCGATCCCCGGCGCGGCGCGCGTCAACGCTTCGGCTCCGGCGGCCCTCAGTCTTGAGCAGGCGATCCAGATCGCCATCGAGAACAATCTCTCGACGCTGCTCGCGCACGAACGTCGGCGCGAGGCTGAAGGCTTCAGACAGGAGTCGCGCGCGGGGCTTCTGCCGAACGTGTCGGCGAGCGCGTATCAGGCAAGCGTCACGCAGAATCTCGCCGCGCTCGGCTTCCAGCCCGGCACGTTCCCCGGCATCACCTCGACCTTCATCGGGCCCTTCAACAACTTCGACGCGCGCGCGCGTCTCGTGCAGAGCGTCTTCGATCTCTCGGCGATCAAAAACTACAAGGCGGGACGTGCGGGCGTGCGCGTCGCCGAAGCTGAAGAGAGACTCGCGCGCGAGCAAGTGGCGAGCGGCACGGCCCTCATCTATCTCGAAGCGTTGCGTGCTTCGCGTGCAGTCGCGGCGGCGCAGGCAAACGTCGAACTCGCGCAGACGCTTCTCAAGCTCGCGCAAGATCAACGCACGGCCGGCGTCGCGACTGGAGTTGACGTGACGCGCGCCGAGACGCGACTTGCGCAGGAGCGTGTGCGACTCGCGCAAGCGCAGACCGCTTCGGAGCAGGCGCGTCTCACCTTGCAGCGCGTCGTCGGTCTCACGCTCGGCGGCACTCTAACTTTGACAGACCCTCTGCGCTTCATCGACGAACCGGCCCCTGCGCCCGAATCGCTCCTCGCGCAGGCGACGGAGAATCGCGCGGAAGTTCGCATCGCCGAAGAAGAGATCAAGTTGAACAAGTTGGAACGCGATGCGGCGCGCGCCGAGCAGTTGCCTTCGGTTCAGTTCGTTGCAGACTATGGCGTGAGCGGCATCACGCCGACGAACACCGATTTGCCGACGCGACGCGTGGCTATTCAACTGAGCGTACCGATCTTCAATGGCGGGTTAACGCGCGGTCGCATCGCTGTGGCGGAGAGCCGCGAGCGACAGGCTGAACTCTCGCTCGGCAACGTGCGCGGGCAGGTTGAAGAGGACGTGCGGCTCGCGCTCGCTGTGCTGCGCACTGCTGCTGAACAAGTGCGCGCTTCGGACGAAAGCGTGCGTCTTTCAGAGCGGGAGCTTGAGATGGCCCGCGACCGCTTCCGTGCGGGCGTCGCGGACAATCTCGAAGTCGTCAACGCGCAGACCTCGCTCGCGAACGCGCGCGACTCGCAGGTGCAGGCCCTCGCGCAGTACAACGCTGCGCGTTTGAACCTTGCCGCATCGCAGGGTCGCGCCGAACAGTTTCGCTGGTGAGCGACTGCGAACGGCGCATAAGAGTTTTCATTGTTAAGGACGAGCAACAGCAAGTTAGACGGACAGGGTGACGAACATGGCGGACGTGATAGAGAACAAGAATGTGAAGGAAGCTCGCGTCGGCGACACGACGCGAGCGCACTTGTCGCCGAATGGTGAAGCAACATCAAACGGCAACGGCAACGCGAAGATGAGCAGCGCAGAGAACAACTATGCGGCTGATGCAGATAGTGTGTCCGACGAAACAAACGAGTCTGTCGATGACGAAGTCGATGCTCCGGCACGCGCGAAGCGGAAGCTGTTTCGTCGTCCAGCGTTTCTCATCGGCGCGGCCCTCGTGCTCCTCGTCGGCGCGATCTTCGGCGTGCGCTACTGGCTCTATGCGCGCGCGCACGAATCGACGGATGATGCATTCATTGATGGACATGTCGTGCAGATCAGTCCGAAGGTCGGGGGCTACGTCTCGAAGGTTTACGTCAAGTCGAATCAGGACGTGAAGGCCGGTGATCTGCTCGCAGAGATCGATCCGCGCGATTATCAAGCGCGTCTCGATCAAGCGCGCGCTGCACTCGCCGCAGGCGAGGCCCGACTGCGCGAAGCACACGCGGGCGTCGCGCTCACGCGCGCGAACGCAAACGCGAGCGTGCGACAGGCTTCGGCGACCGTGCAACAGGCCCGCGCTGGTGTCGAGTCGCAGCGCGCGGCGGCTGCGGCAGAGCGCACGCGCATCACGCAAGCAGTATCGGGTGTCGCCTCTGCCGAGGCGAACGTGACGCAAGCGCGCTCGCAGGTTGCGGCGGCGGAAGCCGAGGCTGCGCGTGCGAGCGCGGACGTGCAGCGTTATCAGGAGCTATACGCGAAGGATGAGATATCGCAGCAGCGACTCGATCAAGCTGTCGCCACATCGCGCACCGCGAACGCGCAGGTCGAAGCGGCGCGTGGTCGCGTCTCCGCAGTCGAAGCGCAGGTCAACGAAGCGCGTGCGGCGCAGACGACCGCAGCCGAGAACGCGCGACGCGCGCAGACGCAAGTTGTGGGCACGCAGGCGGGCGTGAATGAAGCGTTGGGCCGGCTCGCGCAGGCGAACACCGCGCCGCAGCAGGTAGCCGTGAGTCAGGCGCAGGCGGAGACGGCGGGCGCGAGCATCGAGCAACTGCGCTCGGCGGTCGCGCAGGCGGAACTCGAACTCTCTTACACGAAGATTCTCGCGCCTGAGTCTGGGCGCGTGACGAACAAGTCGATTGAGGAGGGCGCGCTCGTGCAGGTGGGCCAGCCTCTACTTGCGGTCGTGCCCGGCGAAGTGTGGGTGACGGCGAACTTCAAGGAGAGCCAGCTCGGAAATTTGCGCCCGAATCAACCCGTCGAGATCAGCGTTGACGCCTATCCAGACAAAACTTTCAAGGCGCACGTCGAGAGCATACAAGCGGGCACGGGCTCGCGCTTCAGTATGCTGCCGGCAGAGAACGCGACGGGCAACTACGTCAAGGTCGTGCAACGCGTGCCCGTCAAGATCGTCTTTGATCCGGATCAACTCGACGCGCAACACCAACTGGCCCCCGGAATGTCTGTCGTGCCGGAGGTGCAGATCAAATGAGCGACGCGGTCGCAGCGAATAATCGCGGCGGTCGTGTGTCGGCGCGGGACGGCGGCGACGAAGGTGCGCGAGCCGCGACGACGAGCGCGTCGCAGAGCGATGTCGCGCGGGCGCACGCGGAGTGGAAGCCGAGCTTCAATCCGTGGCTCATCGCTGCGTCGGTGATGCTCGCCACGTTCATGGAGGTGCTCGACACCTCCGTGGCAAACGTCGCGTTGAAGAACATCGGCGGCAATCTTTCGGCGACGCCGGAAGAGGCGACGTGGGTGCTGACGAGTTACCTTGTCTCAAACGCGATCATTCTACCGACGACCAACTGGCTCTCGCGCTACTTCGGTCGCAAGCGATTCCTGATCGGCTGCATCATCATCTTCACGCTCTCTTCGGCGTTGTGCGGCGCGGCGTCGAGTCTCGGATTTCTGATCGTCGCGCGCATCATTCAGGGCGCGGGCGGCGGTGCGCTGCAACCTATTGCGCAGGCGATCCTGATGGAGAGCTTCCCGCGTGAGAAGCGCGGCTCGGCGATGGCCGTCTTCGGCATGGGCATCGTCGTCGCGCCGATCATCGGGCCCACGCTCGGCGGTTGGATCACAGACAACTATTCTTGGCGTTGGATCTTCTACATCAACGTGCCCATCGGCATCATCGCTGTGTTGATGGCGAACGCGTTTATCGAAGACCCGCCGTACATTAAAAATCAGAAGCCGGGCCGGATCGACTACGTTGGCTTCGGGCTCATGGCCGTTGGCTTAGCCGCGCTCCAGCTCGTGCTCGACAAGGGCCAAGAGGAAGACTGGTTCTCGTCCAACCTCATCCTGTGGGTGTCGGTCTTCGCGGCGGCGACGCTCATCGCGTTCGTCGTCTGGGAACTGCGCTCGAAAGAGCCGATTGTAAACTTGCGCGTGCTTGGTAATCGCAACTTCGCGGTCGGGACGCTGCTCATGACGATGGTCGGCGTCGTGCTCTACGGCACGATTGCGCTCTTGCCGCTCTTCCTGCAAACGCTGCTCGGCTATCCGGCGGTGCAGAGTGGCCTAGCAGTGAGCCCGCGCGGGATCGGATCGATCCTCTCGATGATCCTCATCGGTCGGCTCGTCGGCAAGATCGACAGTCGCTGGTTGATCATGTTCGGCTTCTCCGTGCTCGCCTACTCGACCTACATGTTCTCAGACATCAACCTGCAAATCTCGATGGGCAGCATCGTCGTGCCGAGCATCATTAGCGGCGCGGCGATGGGCTTCGTCTTCGTGCCTCTGACGACAACCGCGATGGGCACGCTCTCGAACGAGCAGATGGGCAACGCCGCAGGCGTCTTCAACCTGATGCGAAACACCGGCGGCGGCATCGGCATCGCCGCCGTCACGACGATGCTCTCGCGCGGCGCGCAGATTCATCAGGCGGCCCTCTCGTCGAGCATGAACCCTTACAATCCAATCGTGCAGCAGCGTATGCATCAGATGACGGGCGCGATGACGGCCAACTCCGGCTCGGCGACGGCCGGTGCGCAACAGGCGATGGGCGCGATGTACGGAATACTCGTCCGGCAAGCGATGGTGCTCTCCTACATCGACAACTTCCGCCTGCTCGCATTCATCTGCGCGCTCTGCATCCCGGCGACGCTTCTCTTCAAACGCGTGCGCGCGCGCAAAGGCGCGTCGGTCGCGATGCACTAAAATATAGAGATGACAGGCGAGACGAACAGACGCGCACAGGCACGAACGACTCAACCGGCCCATCTGGTTGAGACGCAACACGTGCACGTCGCGTTGACGCGCATCGCGCGCATCGTCGCTTCGTCCGCGTTGCTCATGCTCTCGTTCGTGTTGTTCGTCTCATCCGTCTGCGCTCAGAGTAAAAGCAAGAGGCAACAGCCCGCGCGCGCGCCGCAAGGCGAGAAGAAGCAGAACGAGAAGAGCAAGGCACAGACGCCCGCGCAAGCCACGAAGGAGCAGGTCGCGGGCTTGCGCGACGAGTTCGTGCGCCTCACGGGCGAGTACAAGAAGAGCTTGGGGCAGTTGCTCACCTTCTACGAGCGCGACGCGAAACAGGCTGAAGACAAACTCGGCAAGCTCAAAGAGCTTTACACTGAAGGACTCGTTGCGAAGCGCGACGTTGACGCGGGCGAGAAAACTTTAACCGACGCGAAGACGAAGATCGTGGAGACGCAGAAGCAGATGCAGGCGGCAGACGCGCAGATCGCCGAAGCTCTCGTTGAAGAAAAAGCTATTGAGCAGGTCGCATCCACCCCGCCACCCGCGCGCGGGAAGATGCTGCGCACGACCGCTTACATACGCTACACAGGCACGGGCTCTTGGTCGCTCTCATCGGGCGCGGGTCGCGTGATGAGTTTCTTCCAACAGTCGTTCGGCAGACAACTTCCCATCAGCGCGTTCGGTCAGACTGCGGTGCACAATCAACTAGGCTTCGATCATCGCAATGCGATGGACGTGGCCCTCAGCCCCGCGAGCCGCGAGGGCCAGGCCCTCATCGCTTATCTGCAATCGAACGGCATTCCCTTCTTTGCCTTCTACATGGCTATCCCCGGCTCTGCGACCGGCGCGCACATTCACGTCGGGATGCCCTCGCATAGAATCTCACCACACTGATTCGTCAGACCATCAACGATAAGAATTCGATCTTCAAACGCGAATGATGTTGCGCGAGTGGCGCGGCGAGGAATAGAATGCGCGCATCGTTCCTATTCGTTCCCTTTAAACCAACCGTCCGCAGAGTTGTCGGCAGTCGCTTCCCCCATTTCGTCGCGACTACGTCTCTTCGACGGTCGCACGCACACCCGAACAAGTTGAAACCTGAGTTGTAAGGAGAAGCCCACGATGAGATTCACACGCCTTCTATCATGGACGCTCGCCGTCGCTTTGCTCGCGCCGTCCGTCGCGCTCGCGCAAGCGGGCCGCAACGCGCAAAAAACGACGACGACGAAGACCGCAGCCGCAGCCTCGACCGCCAGCACGGGCGTCTTGCCGTCCATCGACTTTACGGAGTTTCGTCTGGCGAATGGCCTGCGCGTCATACTGCACCGCGATCCATCGACGCCCATTGTCGGCGTCAACATCTGGTATCACGTCGGCTCGAAGAACGAGACGCCCGGCAAGACCGGCTACGCGCACCTCTTCGAGCACATGATGTTTCAAGGCTCGCGCGATTACGACGACGACTACTTCAAACCGATTCAGGAAGCGGGCGGAAACTTGAACGGCTCGACCTCGACGGATCGCACGAACTACTGGGAGGTCGTCCCCTCGAACTTTCTCGAACTCGCGCTTTTCATGGAGTCGAACCGCATGGGCGGACTGCTCGACGTGTTGAACGAAGCGAAGCTCTCGAACCAACGCGACGTGGTGAAGAATGAGAAGCGACAGAGCTACGATAACCGGCCCTACGGACTGATCGGCGCGCGCATCAACGAGATTCTCTACCCTGAGAATCATCCGTATCACTGGCTTACCATCGGCTCGCTCGACGATCTAACGAAAGCCTCCATCGCTGACATCAGCAGTTTCTTCCGAAGCTACTACACGCCGAACAACGCGAGTCTTGCCATCGCGGGCGACTTCGATCCGGCGGATGCGCGTCGCTTGGTCGAAAAATATTTCGGGCCGATCCCGAAGGGGCCCGAAGTTGTCCGCCCGAATCCGCCGCAGCCGAAGCTCGACGGCACGAAGCGCGTCGAGATGCAGGATCGCGTCGCGCTGCCGCGCCTCTACATGACTTGGCACACCGTCCCGCAGTACACGCCGGACGAGGCTTCGCTCGACACGCTCGCTTCCATACTCGGCGGCGGCAAATCTTCGCGCCTCTATCGCTCGCTCGTCTATGAGCGACAGATCGCGCAGGACGTGTCAGCCTTCAACAACTCGGAGGAACTCGCGGGCACGTTCCGCGTCACGGCGACCGCCAAGCCGGGCAAGACGCTTGCGGAACTCGAAGGCGCGATCAACGAAGAGATCGAGAAGATGAAGCAGGAGGCTGCGACCTCCGATGAGATCGAGCGCGCTTACAATGGTCGCGAGGCGGCCTTCATCTACGGCCTGCAAACGGTCGGCGACTTCGGCGGCAAGAACGATCAGCTCAACCAGTACGCCACCTTCCTCGGCAAGCCCGGCTACTTCGCCGAAGACCTCGCGCGCTATCGTCGCGTCAACGGCGATGAAGTGAAGCGCGTGGCAACTCAATTCTTGAGCGACAATCGTCTGATCGTCTCCGTCATCCCCACGGGTCGGGGCAGAAGCGGCGCAACCGGCCCTGTGCCGGAGATGCCCGCGAAGCCCAACACCGATCCGCAAGCGGCCGGTGCGGGCGCAGCTTCGACCACGACGAGCACCGCGACCACCACGTCCGGCGGCGACAAGCCTGCGGGCGCGCAGACGCAGACCAAAGCGCAGGTTGCGCCGTCGCAGGCTGCGGGCGCGACACCGCCCGCGACGAACGTCGCGCCGACTGCGCCGAACGCGGGCACTGCAAAGGCGAAGCGCAACCCGATTGAGGATTCCGTGGCGGGCAATCTGCCGAAGCCGAAGCCCGATCCGAAGTTGACGCTGCCTCGCATTCAACGACACAAGTTGTCGAACGGTCTGGAGGTTCTCATCGTCGAGCATCACGAGTTGCCGGTCGTGAACATGAACCTCGTCATCAAGTCGGGCGCGGCGGCAGACCCGAACGACCGCGCGGGGCTCGCGTCGCTCGCCGCCGATATGCTCGACGAAGGCACGAAGACGCGCAACTCGCTCGACATCTCGAATCAACTCTCTTCCATTGGCGCGAGATTGTTTACAGGCGCGTCTTGGGATTCCTCGAACGTCAACCTGCTTACGCTCACGCGCCATCTCGACCGCGCGCTCGACATCTTCTCCGACGTGCTCTTGAACCCGTCCTTCCCCGACACTGATCTCTCGCGCCTGCGCGCGCAACGCAACGTCGGTCTGCAACAGCGACGCGACGACGCCAACAGCATCGCGGGCACGGTCTATTCGTCTCTGCTCTACGGGCGCAACCATCCATACGGCCACCCGCAGAACGGCGACGAGGCTTCCATCAAGGCGATGACCGGCGCGGACGTGCGCGGCTTCTACGAGACTTACTACCGGCCCAACAACGCCGCGCTCATCGTCTCCGGCGACGTGACACCGGCGACGATCATTCCTCGACTTGAGAAGGCCCTCGGCGCGTGGAGGCCCGCCAATGTTCCGGCGGTCAACGTCTCCGCGCCCGGACAAGATTTGGGCAAGACGCGCATCTACCTCGTCGATAGACCGGGCGCGGCGCAGTCTGTCATACAGATCGGACAGATCGGCGTCTCGCGCTCGACGCCCGACTACTTCCCTCTGCTCGTGATGAACTCGATGCTCGGCGGCGCGTTCGTCTCACGCATCAACTTGAATTTGCGCGAGGACAAGGGCTACACCTACGGCGCGCGCACGGGCTTCGACTATCGACGCGGCGCGGGCCCCTTCACCGCCTCGGCGGGCGTGCAGACGGCTGTAACGAAGGAGTCGGTCTATGAGTTCATGAAGGAGCTGCGCGGTGTGCGCGGCGGGATACCCATCACGCAGAAGGAACTCGACTACCAGAAGCAGGCGATCATTCGCGGCTACCCGCGCGGCTTCGAGACGCCCGAACAGATCGCACGGCAACTCTCCGCGCTCGTCCTCTATGATCTGCCCGACGACTACTTCAACAACTACCTCTCGCGCGTCCAAGCCGTCTCACTCGCCGATGTGCAGCGCGTCGCGCAGAAGTATCTCGACCCTGATCACATGGCGATCCTCGTCGTCGGCGACCGCAAAGTGATCGAACCGGGCTTGCGCTCGCTCGGCGACATTGGCTCGATCACCATCCTTGACGCCGAAGGCAGGCCCACCGCCGGTGAACGCGCGGGCTCGCCGCAACAGTAAATCATAACCGCGCCGCGAAAGCGCGACTGACACGATTGACACGAAAGAGGCACGCATGAAGTTTGAAACCTCATGCGTGCCTCTTCTGTTTAGTGCGACAGTTCTGGCTATGACTTAACGCGCCTGTCTCTTCTCGATGAGATTCACCGTGCCACGGCAGCCGGGCGCGTGGCAGCGACAGCGATAGTCGTCCGGGTGATAGGAATTGACGTAGTCGAGCGTGATCTCTTCGCCGGGCTCGATGTCGCGCAGGGCGAAGAAGATGATGTGCTCGTGTGTGATGCGCAGGAATGAGTTGGGCTGGCAGGAGTGGTTGACGAACTGCGAGCCGTTGCCGCCGCGACTGGCGTCGATGCCCCAATAGGAGTTGATCGCGCAGATGTGCAGACGCCGACGCCCACGCATCCGCCGCGCCGCTTCAACCCTTGAGACGCGCTCGCCCACCAGCTCCGCGATCTTCCGGCCCTTCTTGAAACGCACGGTCGCGAAGCACCCGCGACCGTCGATCTTCGACGCGCGCACCTCGATGCCCGGCGCGGTCGCTTCGTTCGCGCTCGATCTGGCCGGGCCGGTTTCGCGCGCGCGTGTGTGATGGCCTGCGCCTTTCGATCTCTTCGTCACACTGCCCTTGCGCGTCTTGCGCGCGTCGCCCTTGTTGCTCATCACTTTGTCGCGTTCAATTATTCGAACTGTTTCTTGAACTCCGCGAACTGCCCGCGCAGTTCCGACAACTCTGCGCGAAGCGTACTCAACTCTTCTTCGAGTCGCACGACGCGCTCGGCGTCAACACGTCCGCCGCGCGCGGTCGCTTCGTTGGCCCTCGTCGATTCAATCTCTTCGATCTTCAACTCACCTGAGAGCAGGTGCGCGTAGCGGGCCTCCTTCTGGCCCATAGCGCGTGGCAAGCGAGCGACGAGCGGCGGTCGGGCGTCGCTGCGCTCCATCAAGCCTTCGAGCGTCGCCTCGACGAACTGCAAACCGGAGAACGTGTAGAGTCGTTCGGTGCGACCGCGCAGCTCGCCGACGGTCTGCGCGCCGCGCAGCATGAGCACGCACATCACTGCGAGTTCCGCGCGCGTGAGCGAGAGCGTCTCGTCGAAGACGTGTCGATACTTCGGCACGCGCCCGTCCGCTGTCCGCACCTCGCGCGCGAGCCCCTTCGCGCGCAGGCTCTCGATCACGCTCGCGACTGTTCGTTCGTCATAAACGACCACGGGCTCGCGGTTCGATATCTGGTTGCACGCATTGACGAGCGCGTTCAACGTCAGAGGATAATACTCCGGCGTCGTCACCTGTTTCTCGACGAGCGCGCCCGTGACGCGCACCTCCTCCGCGCTCAAGTTGATCTCTTGGCTCAATGTGTTGACCTTCAGAGTTTGCCTGCGCGCACGCGGCGTCTATTGATTGCCGTTCCGTCCGGCCTTCGCGCCTACCCCTTGAGCGTTCCGGTTGCATGCCGTGGGCGCGACGTTCGAGTTCTTATTCATCGGCGATGGCTACGGCTTCGCGGCTCCGGGCACGGCCTTGTTGCTGGTCACGCCGGGCTCCGGGCCCTTCTCCGAAGGCGGCATTAAGAAGAGTGCGACCAGCAGGATGGTCAAGAGACCGGCGATGACCAAATAAAACAGGTCCATCTTCGCCGTGGTTTTGATCTCCCGTTTCTTGCCATTGATGGTGATAGGGATTGGGCTCGCCTTACCGATACTATGTGTGAGACCGATGTCAGGCAACACCAACGCAAGCCGGCCTTCGATCTGATAACCGTGAGCCACGGCTCCATAGAGCAGGCGGTGATACCAGCAGCGATCCATGGAATAGAACGCGAGCCACGTGATCAGCGCGACGAACATCAGGAGCGCAGCGAGGGGGAATCTGTGATGAGCCAGCGAAACAGCGAGCCCCTCTTTGAGCGAGAGCGCCGTGCCGCTTAAGACCGCGCCGAGCACCGTGATGGCGAAGTTCCTGATACGTAGCTCCAGATCATTGAAGTGCTCTTGAACCTCGATGGTCTTCTTCCACACCTCAATGTAGCTCTTAAGCCGCTCCTCTGTCAGAGCGTTAGCCGCAAGCGGCACTATCGTCACGGCGTTAGCCGCGAGCGGTGCTATATTGTTAACCATCTTCCTCCTCCTTCATTACGGGTTTGCGATCTCGTGATTGGTCGCCGCGCCGGAGAAGGGCACGAAGTCGAACAGGTCGAGCAGCTCGCCGAACGAATCTTTCAGTGTGTAGGTCGGGACAACGTCGCCTTCCTTCTTTTCCCTCTCTACCGAAGTCGGCTTCCAATGTGTCACCTGTCGCAGCAGTTGATACCCTTTACTCTCTTTGTCTATGTCGCCGTAGGCGGCGTAAACGTCCGTGACTTCGGCCTCCTGTGCCATCGTGATGTCTTTCACACGATTGTCGCCGACGTAGATGCTGCTCTCTTTCGTTGCACCGATGTCGGTGATGATGCCGAGCAGCACTTTGGGGTTCGGCTTCTCCGCGCCCTTCGGCGTGGGCCGGTGGACGGTGTACTTCAGATTCTCAGGATTGGTCGGGTAGAAGTTCACTTGATCGGGAGATAGGTTGAGCGGCAGAGCGTGGCTCTCTGGGGAGTAAAGATAGTCGATGAGCCCGTCGAGGTTGAGCGCGCGCATTCTGTAATCGGTGTAGAGCAGTTGCGACTCGGTGTAGCCGACGATGAGACACCCCTTCGCCTTGAGGGCCTTCAACGTGTCTAAGACGCGCGGATAGAGACGCAGGCACTCGTCGCGCTTCTGCCGATAGGCAGCGATGGCGGGGGCGTAAACTTTCGTCAGGTCTTCTGCGGGATGAAGTTTTTGCAGAGACGGGATTTCCCGAATCAGCAGGGCATATTCCGCAGTGCCGTACTTTTCGTGGATCGTTTTGATCTCCCTGATGAGAGTTTTTTCCGGCACGCCACTCTGCTCGATCAACTTCGTCAGCATCGCGTCGAACGACTGCGACCAGACATCGAACCAATCGTAGAGAGTGTTGTCGAGGTCTGTGATGACGACGGAAATTTTTCTTTTGTTCATGCGCTCTTCTCCGCCGGGGGCCCGTCTGAGGTCTCTGTCCAGAGAGTTAGTCGAATCGCGCGTGGATCGAGACACGCCCCGCGCCGTGGATTGCGTCGCAAGCGTCCCGCGCCGGATCAGTGAGTAAAACTTCGTGAGGCGAGACGAGCGGCTGCGCCGTCATCCTAGCATATTTCGCGAGGCGAGCCGCGCCTGTCACACATGCGGCGCGGATGTTAAAATGATGGCGTGAAGGATCAACCGTTGCATCTGACAGGGCTAACTGAAGATGAGTTGCGCGAGTTCGTGCGCGGTTTGGGCCAGCCCGACTATCGCGCGCGGCAGATATTCGCGTCGCTCCATCGTCGTCGCCTGCGCTCGTCCGAAGAGATGACCGATCTGCCGAAGGACTTGCGCACCGCGCTCGCCGCTCACGCAACCGCTTCGACCTTAACCGTCGAGTCGCGCTACGTCTCGGAAGACGGCACGCGCCGCTACCTGTTGAAGACGCACGACGGCCTGCCGGTCGAGACCGTCTTTATCCCCGAAGAGCGTCGCGACACGATCTGTTTTTCATCGCAGTCGGGCTGTCCATTGCAGTGCAGTTTTTGTCTGACGGCGAAGCTCGGACTCCTGCGCACACTGACGGCGGGCGAGATCGTCGAGCAGATCATCGTCGCCTTGAACGACGCTTACGGCGAGGGCGTGCCGACGCCGCGCGGCACGAACCTCGTCGCGATGGGCGCGGGTGAACCGTTCCTCGCTTTCGATCCGTTGATGAAGGCGTTGCGGATTATGTCGTCGGATGAGGGCCTGCACATCGTCCCGAATCGCGTGACGGTCTCGACCGCCGGCGTCGTGCCGAAGATTCTTGAACTCGCGCGCGTGCCCGACCGGCCCCACCTTGCCATCTCGCTCGCCGCGCCGACCGACGAGTTGCGTGACGAGCTGATGCCGATCAACAAGCGTTGGAACTTGGAAGAGTTGCTCGCCGCCTGCAAGGAGTTTGAGAAGTCTTTGAAGGCCGGTGAGCGTTTCACCTTCGAGTATGTCATGCTCGATGGTGTCAACGACACAGGCGAGCACGCGCGACAACTCGCGAACCTGCTCAATCGTCATCAACTACGCACGAAGGTCAACCTGATCCCGCACAACGCCGCCGAAGGCTTGCCCTATCAACCGTCATCGACGGAGCGCGTCGAGCGTTTCAAAGCGATCCTCGAAGCGAAGGGCATCCAAGCCTACGTGCGTCGCCCGCGCGGGCGCGACATCTATGCCGCCTGCGGTCAACTCGCCGCGCGCACGCAGCCGAACAACCTCAGCCCCGCGCTCGTGCATCAATTAACACGCTGAGCGCGGGACTTGGCGATCTGAACTCTAGCGAGATGTGAAATCTGAAATTGTGAGATTTGAAATTATGAACACGACGACACGAAGCAAACTTCTCCGGCGCGCGATCTTCTTCGTGCTTCCCCTGCTGCTGCTCTGCTGCGCCGCCGACGCCGCGCGCGCGCAGGCTGACGTGCAGATCAACGGCTTCTACGCTGTGAATCGTGCCCCGCAGGGCCGCCCGGTTCAAGCTGCAATCGTCATCGACGTTCCCGCAGGCTTTCACATCAACGCCAACAAGGTTGCGGGCAAGTTCTCGATCCCGACGACCATTAAGCTCGATGGGCCCGAAGGCATCCGCCTGACGCCGCTCGCTTTCCCGCGCGGCACAACGCGCAAGCTCAAGTTCTCAAATGATCCGCTCTCGCTCTACGAGGGCCGCGTCGTCGTACACTTCAACCTTACCTTCCCTCCAAACTTCAAGACAGGCGAGACCGAACTCAAGGCGCGCGTCCGCTATCAAGCCTGCAACGACGAACTCTGCTACCCACCCGTCTCGCACGAGATCGACATGCCGATCAACGTCGTCGCCCCGGCCGAACAGGTCAAGCGCATCAACACGCAGTTCTTCGGCGGCGTGCGAAAGTAACCGCTCACAGCTAAGGCTCTTCACCCTGCTTCGTCTTCGATCCGTTTAACTGCGATCTTCAGATAGTTCTCGTCCAACTCGAATCCCGCGAAGTGGCGAGACGCGCGCGCACAGGCGACGGCGGTCGTGCCCGATCCGCAGAAAGGATCAAGGACGAGATCGCCCGCGTCAGTTGAAGCAGCGAGGATTCTTTCGAGTAACGCTTCAGGCTTCTGCGTCGGGTGCTTGCCATAACGCTTCTCGCGCGCTGACGGGGCCTGTATGCGCCAGAGCGACTGCATCTGCTTGCCCGCGTTCGCGCGTTTCATCTCCGCGTAGTTGAACTTGTGGCGTGCGCCCGCGTCGCGACGGGCCCAGAGTATCGTCTCGGTCGCGTGCGTGAAGTAGCGACATGAAAGGTTCGGCGGCGGGTTGACCTTGTGCCACGCGATGTCGTTCAAGATTTTGAAGCCGAGCGTTTGCAGCGCGAAGCCGACGCTATGAATGTTGTGCGACGTGCCCGTCACCCAGATCGTTCCCGTAGGTTTCAGCAGTCGCCGACACTCCGAGAGCCACGCGAGGTTGAAGTCGTGCATCGCCTCTGCGCTCGCCAGCTTGTCCCACTTGCCCTTGTTGACGCTCACCATCCGGCCCGACTGACAGGTAACGCCATCGTTCGACAAAAAGTAAGGCGGGTCTGCGAAGACGAGATCGACTGTGCCAGCGTTTGCGCGCCGCAACAGTTCGAGAGCGTCGCCACGATAGAGACGGATCGAGCGTTCGCGATCAAGGAAGTAAGGTGAAGGGCGCGACGTGTTGGACGCGTTGCTTCGAGTCGTCGTACTTTCGCTCGCTAATTTCAGATGAGTTGCTTTGATCAGATGAGTTGCTTTGATTAGATCGGATAATCGCGCTTCGCGAAGAACGGCTTGAATGGTAGTCGCGAAAATATTAAAGTCAAGCCGCGTCTCAAACAGTTTGAGTGTGGGTTACAACTCTCATGTTCTTTAAACTTCAGGCGCGGCGTGAGCTTGCGGCCTGCCAATCACAGCAAGCAATCGACCCGTGCGACCGTTGATCTTTTTCTCGCGGCGATAGGAGAAGAAGAGGTCTGTGCGACACATCGTGCAGAGCGGGGCGGCGAAAACGTTTCCACTTGAGACGCCCGCGTCGATCAGTTGTCGCCGGTTCGCCTCGTGTAGATCGATGAGCGCGTGTCCTTGGCGCGTCGGCGTGAAGAGCGAGTCGGCATAAGCTGTGAAGTTGATTTTGAAAGTCTCTATAACTTCGGAGCCGACCTCGTAGCAACACGAGAGCGCGGCAGGCCCGATGGCGGCAGAGACATCGAGAGCGCGCGTGCCATGCTCTTCTTTCATGCGCGCGACTGTTCGTGAGACGATCTGCGCCGTCGTGCCGCGCCAGCCCGCGTGGATGGCGGCGCACGCGCCGGTGCGTGGATCGGCTAAGAGAATGGGCACGCAGTCGGCGGTCTTGACGCCGAGGAGCAGGCGCGGCAAATCAGTCGTGAGCGCGTCGCAGCGTTCATCTTCGCCCCGTGGGTGCGTTGGATCGTGTGCGCGCACGGTGCGCACGTTCGTGCCGTGAACCTGCCAGCAGGCGGCGAGCGTCCAGTCGCCTTCAAAGAGCGCGAGGAAGCGTCGGCGGTTCTCGTGTATGTTCTCCGCAGTGTCCTCGTCGAAGCCCGCGAGGTTGAGGTCGTTTGCGGGGAAAGGACTCACGCCGCCGGTGCGTGTTGAGAATGCGTTGGCAAAACCCGCATCGTCGAGCGCGCGCGAGGAGAGTGCGCGAACGTTCGCGTGTGCGCGCCAGTAGAAGCCTGCGCGCGTGAGCTCTGGATCGGAGAAGACGTTGATCGTCTCAGTCGGCATAGACATGATCGAGGTGGCCCGCGTGCGCGCGACGCTCAAGCGCACGCCGCGCTTCGTCGCGCGCGTCTTCACTCCTGCTGAGCGCGACTACTGCGACTCGCGCGGCGCAGTTGCCCCGCAGCATTATGCCGCGCGCTTCGCTGCGAAAGAAGCCGCGCTGAAAGCTCTGGGCACGGGCTGGAGCGGTGGCGTCGCGTGGCAGGACGTGGAGATCACGCGCGGAGACGCAGGCGCACCGGCCATCGTCTTCCACAGACGCGCGCTCGAACTCTTCCAACTCTCCGGCGCGACCCGCGCGCACCTCTCTCTCTCTCACACCTCCGAGCACGCCATCGCCCAAGTCATCCTCGAACGCAGCGACGACTAAACTCAACTTTTAAGTCAGATGTTTTCTAGCGGAAGAAGCTTTGCGCTCCGCTCTCAACGCCGTCGATCCTGATCGCGGACGAGTTGTAGATCGTTCGTGAGTGCAGTTCGACCATCGCGACTTGTCTCGGTCTGAGTCCGCGCCGCAACGTGCAAAGCGGGCGCGAGTTTCGCGTGTGATGACTCGTCCGACGTGAGTAGATCGCGCGCAGAGTCGGCGGCGCGGCGCGCGATCCTCTCGTCGCTGTTACTGCTCACGGACGTGAGCGAGGCGAAGAGCGTGGAGAGATCATTGCCGTGCGCGTTGCATTCGGTGGTGGGTATGAGTGTCGGCGTAAGCGCGACGAGTTCGCGCTGTGGACACGAGGGCGAGGCGCGCAGGCCCGTGTCCGTGTCGATCTCGACGAGCGTAATGCCTGCGGGCACGTCGAAGGCTTTGCCGCCGAGTTCGGGCCGGAGTTCGAGCGCGCCGCGCATGAAGTCTGACCAGACGGGAAGGGCCGAGTCTGCGCCCGTTAAGTTGATCGGCGTGTTGTCGTCGTAGCCGATCCAGACGACGCAGACGAGATTGGGCGTGTAGCCCGCGAACCATCCATCGCGCGACGTGCCGGTCTTCCCTGCGGCGGCGGAGACTTTTAAGAGCGTGCGTGCGCCGCGCGCCGTGCCGTGATCGAGGACGGCTGTGAGCGTGTCCGTGATCATGTATGCGGTCGAGGGCGCGACGATCTGTCGCGGCGACGCTGCGGCCGTCTCGATGAGGGCGACGCCGTTTGCATCCGATGCGCGCATGACGGCGACGGGCGAGACGCGCGCGCCTTGACGAGCGAAGGCGGTATAAGCTGCGGCGATCTCAAGCGGCGTCGCCTCGCTCGCGCCGAGGGCCATCGAAGGATAAGGCGCGGGGCGCGGCAGGCCAAAAGTTTCGGCGAGTCGCGAGACGCGATCCAGTCCGGTGCGCAACGCGAGATCGACCGTCACGACGTTCAGAGATTTAACGAGCGCGGTACGCATCGTCACGTCGCGCATGGAGAACTGGCCGCCGTAGTTCGTGGGCCGGTAAGCGGGCGCGTGCGGATCGAATTTGAAGTCGTGTGGCGCGTCGGCAAAAGTTTCTGTCGGTGAGATGCCACGCTCAATCGCGGCGGCATAGACGAAGGGCTTGAAGACGGAGCCGGGCTGTCGTCGCGCATCGGTAACTCTGTTCAGTTGCGATGCGGCGTAGTCGCGACCGCCGACGAGAGCGAGCACGCGGCCATCGCGCGGATCGAGCGCGACGAGCGCGGCTTGAAGTTTATGACTCGTAGCGACGGGTTTGTGATCAGCATCTAGGCCGCGTGCGCTGCGAGATCGCGCGAGTCTTTCGTCGAGCCGCGCGAGTTGTCGCGAGACGGCGGACTCGGCGAGTCGTTGCAGTTCGAGATCGATGGTCGTGTGGATGCGAAGCGTGCGCTCGTCCGTGTCCGTGCGCTCGCCGAGTCGTGCGTCGATAATGCGATTGACGTAATCGACGAAGTAGGGCGCGGTCGCGCCGTCGGCGAATGATGAGGGCGCGACGTTGACGGGCGAACTTTGCGCCAACTCCGCCTCATCGCGCGCGACGTAGCCTTCGCGAAGCATCGCACTGATGACGACGTTGCGTCGCGCGCGCGCGTCGTCGGCGTGACGGTCGGGCGCATAGCGCGCGGGACTCCGGATCATCGCGGCGATGGTCGCGGCTTCGTCGAGCGAAAGATCACGCAGGTCTTTGCCGAAGTAAGCGCGGGCCGCCTGTCGCACGCCGCGCACCGCCGCGCCGCCGCGCTGGCCGAGGTAAATCTCGTTGCAGTAGAGCGCGAAGATGTCTCGCTTCGAGAGACGACGCTCAAGCGCGAAGGCCAGCATCGCCTCTTTGAATTTGCGTCGAAGCGTGCGTTCGGGCGAGAGGTAAGTGTTCTTGACGAGCTGCTGCGTGATGGTTGAGCCGCCTTGATGTTCGGGCGCACTCGAATCGGAAGCGAGGCCCGACCAACTGACGGCGGCGCGAAGAATGCCGACGGCATCGAGACCGCGATGCTCGAAGAAGCGACGATCTTCGATGGCGATGATCGCTTCGGTGAGCACAGGCGGAATGTCTGCGAAGGAGAGCGCGGCGCGGCTCGCATTCTTCTCGGCAGTGTCGTTCGTGAGCAGTTCGGGTTCGAGCGTGAAGGAGTCGAGCGACACATCGTCGCCGGTGATCTCTGAGATCGCGTCGCGCTGCACGTCGAAGCGGACGCGGATGGCCGCAGGCGCGAAGCCGAGCGCGTCGGCTGAGCGATCCGTGCGCGTCGCATCGCGCGGTCGAATCTCGATCTCATCGTCGCGCGCGACGAACGCGCCGTTCCAGACGTTGCTCGCTACGTTGTTCGCGCCGGTGGCATTCGTCCCGGCGTAGCCCGCGCGTTGAAGCGCATCGATCAGGCGTTCGCGCGTGAGCCTCTGGCCGACGCAAAGCGTGCGCGGCGCGGCGAAGATTCCGGCCCGGCTCGTCAGGTAACCTGCGGCGAGCCGCTCGTCGATGCTGAGCGCAGCGACGTTGTAGCTGTAAACAAGCGACGAGACGACGAGCACGCACGCGGCGACGAGCGCGAAGACGACGACTCGCGGTGCGCGTCTGTTCATCAACTCTTTAAGTCTCATTCGTCACCGATCCAAAAGTCTTCGCGCACGTGTCCGCAAGCGGGCGAGGCTTAGTCGTCCGCAGTGAGAAGTTTTTCGTTTGCGTTCGAGTTTAAGTAAACGACTAATCGGCGGCGGATTTCTCTTTCACGTCGCGCTATACCGCGTGCGTTGCGAGTAGTCGCTCGATCTGTGGCAGAACTTCGAGCGCGGCCGCCTCGCCCGCAGCGATGAGTTCCGCGCCGCGTCGCATCTCGTCCCAGCGTATGTGCCCGACGCGCGGCAGGATGGCTACGTCCGCCTGTCGCACCTGATGCGCGCACGCGCTGCGTTGTGCGTGCACCATCGATTGGAGGATGACGCCGAACGCCGTGCGCGATGCGCCCAAGAATGTCGCGCCCTCGTGGTTCACGTCCACTGCGATGACGATGTCCGCGCCGAACGAGCGCGCGGCGGCGACGGGAACGAGCGAGACGAGGCCACCATCGACGAGTTGTCGCCCGCGCTCGTCAACGACAGGCACGTACCAACCGGGCACGGCGCAGCTCGCGCGTATGGCGAAGGCCAGATCGCCCTCGTCTTTCAAGACGACCTCGCCGCCCGTGTCGAGATCGGTCGCAACCGCCGCATAAGGAATCCGCAACGCCTCGATACGCGTGATTGGAAACTGCGCGCGGACGTACTCCTCCATGCGCGCGTTCGATTGCACGCCGAGGCGCGAGAGTGTGACGCGCCCGAAGTCGCGCCAGCGCATCGTGAGCGCGAACTTTTCTAGTTCATCAATCGACAGGCCCGCCGCGAACGCCGCGCCCACGAGTGCGCCCGCGCTCGTGCCCGCGACACAATCGATGGGGATGTTGTTCGCGAGCAAAACTTTCAGCACGCCGACGTGGGCCGCCCCACGCGCCGCGCCGCCTGAAAGCGCGAGCGCGACGCGCGGACGACGTGCAGGATTCTTTAACTCATGCGACATGAAAGAAGATGTCAGACGTTAGATGCTTGATGTAAAAATTCCAAACGGGCATCCAGCCTCCAGCCTCTAGCTATTTGCGAGTGTCGGATCGAGGATGATGATCTCGGCGCGGGAGCGTGCGTCTTCGAGGAAGGCGTTGGTGTCGGACTCGACCTTTGCTTCGGTGAGCGTGCGCTCGATCACCTGCGTCGCCTGTTCGAGCGTGGGAACGATCACTCCGGGGTGCTCGCGTCGAAAGCGCGGGACGTAGGTGTCGCGGTAGTAGTCGGCGGTCTCCTTCTGCGAGATGACGGCGAAGGAGCGAAAGCGGAAGTCGAGATAGTTCTCGATCTCCAAACGTTGGCTGACGATCTCGTGAAGCTGCTCGGCCGTGAGACCGACGCGGCCGATGCGCTCCTGAAAGGCCGACTGCGACGGGAAGAGATTGACGAGAGAGTTCGTCGCTTTCTTTACGTCGTCCTCCTTCGGCGCGACGGTGGGGAGGCGGCCGGCTTCGCCGACGATGAGACGTTGATCGATGAGACGGTTGAGCGCGTTGCGCAAGTCCTGCGGTCGCGGGTTGTCGAGCGGCGTGTCGGGTTCGAGCGCAAGCTGCCAGAGCAGGTCTGTGTAGGTGATCAACTCGCGCCCGTTGATCGTGGCTACCATGCGATCAACGACCTCCTGCGCCGACGCCGTGCGCGCACCGGAACAGAAGAGAACGAACAACAGGCAGAGACTGGTGACGAACCGCGCCTCCGGGCGTCGGCTCATGCCTTTCCGTCTTCGTTCGCTCATCTCGTCTTGATTCCTATTCATCCGTCCCTCTTCGTTGCATCTTCTCCAATCCGCAATCCGAAATCCGTAGTTCTTAGAACGTCTGCCCGAAGCGGAAATGAATCTGCGAGCGCGGGAGACGATGAAGCGCGGGCGGGAAACCGGCCGCCTGCGGTATCTCAAACTCCGGCGGGTTGAGCAGGTATGCGTAATCGATGGCGAGGGGCCCCAGAGGCGTTTTGATGCGGAAGCCCAAGCCGATGGTGTGCGCCCACGTGACGCGCAGGTTGCGCTCGTTGATGTCGGTCGAGTTGCTACGGTCGTTGCGCCCGAAGATGTCGCCGACGCGCCGGAAGACGTTGCCCCCATCGTAGAAGGGCACGATCTGAAAGTTCGTCTTGAAGGGCACGCGCGCCTCTGCGTTGACGACGGCGAGGGCATTGCCGCCAACCGGCACGTCGAACGGATCGAGACGCACCTGCTCGCCCTTGCTATTGCGAAAGACGCCGCCCGCGCAATTCTGTACGCCCGTCACGACGAGCGAGCCGGGACAGACGGCGAGGCGGGGGCCCGCCTCCTCGAAGTTGAAGCCGCGCAAGGTGGAAGAGCCGCCGGAGAAGAATCGCTCGCTAATGGGAAGCGTGCGATCCACGTCGGAGATGCCGGGCACGCCGTCGCGGTCGCGCGCGTTGAAGAGATTCGCCGCGCCAAGCGTGGCATTGACGGCGATGACGGTCTGACGAACCGCGCCGCCCACATTCGCGAGTATGCCGCCGCGCTGCCGGTCGAGTTGCTCGGCGCGCGTCGGGGAATCGCCGAAACGCCAGTAGCGTCTGTAGGTCGTCAGCAGTTTACTAAACGATAAGTTGCCGCCGAGCTGTCGAAGCGCGACGGAGAAGTCTGCGGTGAAGAACTCGCCGCGCGTCGGATCGAACTCGCTGTCGCGCGTGTCGCGCGTCAAGGTCGTGCCGAGACGTGAGAGGCGCACGGCCCGGTCGGGCTGCAAGATAGGCGCGAGCAAGAGGCTGCCGATGTTGAAGAGGCGCACGTCCTCATAGTTGTAGCGCACGAAGAGGATCGTGTTCGTGCGCTCTTGCAGCACGCGCTGCGACTCGATGTTGAAGGTGAAGCGATTGATCGCAGGCTGGCCCACTTGCGCGCATTGCGTTTCGGGCAGCGTGCAACTGATCGAGATCGGGTTGCCTTTCGGGTCGAGTCGCTGGACGATGCCGAACGTTCCCTTGTCGAGCGTCGAGCGGAAGAAGCGCGTGACGCTGCGATCCGAAAGATACTGCGCCGAGATGGCGAGCGGCGAGAATTTCGTCTGACCGTAGGAGCGGAAGCGCGGATCGAAAAACTCGAGACGGAACAACTGGTGCAGGGTGCTGGCACGCGCGCGCAAAGCGCCCTGCCGCAAAGAGCCGAAGAGGTTGTTATGATAAATCTCGAAGAGCCCGAGGGGGCCACCGTCGGTCGAGTAGCCGCCGCCGTAATCTATGCGGCGCGGTGGCAACTCTTCGAGATCGACGATCACGTCGTGCTGTCGGAAACCGGAAGCGGTCTCGCCGTGCGGCTCTGTGCGGACGACGACGCTGCGAAACGCGCCCGTGTTGTAGAGCACGCGCTCGCTCTCGCGTAGCTCGTCGTAGCGCAGCTCCTTGCCGGGCTTGAGCGGGATGGCCTCGAGGATGGCGGCGCGCTTCGTCCTCATGCGCGGCGAGCCGGGCGTGTCGGCTTCGGCGTTGTTGATGAAGATGCGGTCGATGAAGACCTTGCCGCCTTCGTTCACGTCATAGACGATCCTGACCTGCTCGTCGTCGCCCTTCTTCGGCAGCTCGACGACGCTGGCCCTCACCTCGGAGTCGATGTAGCCGTGACGCGCGTAGAGATCGCGTATGCGCTGTGCGTCGGCCTGCGCGACCGCGCGCGAGTAGGGTGCGTCTTTGACGGTGCACGGCGCGCTCGTCTGCTTAGCGGCAAGGCAGGGCTCGTCGAGCAGATGACTCGCCTCGTAAATCTGATTGCCGCGCACCTCTATGCCGGCGACGCGCGTTAAGGGCCCTTCGGTGACGGAGAAAGTGATAATGAGGTCTTCGCTGTTGAGCGCGACGCCCTGTAGCACTTCAACTTTCGCGCGGCGGTAGCCTAGCTCGCGCATCCGCGCCGCGACGATCTGCCGATCGTGCTCAAGCGCATCGTTGCTTGTGTAGCCATGCCCGTAGCCGAGCAAGGGGATGAACTCAAGGAGGTTGCGCGTCTGCGTGCGCAACTCGTTTTGTACGTCGGCGATGGCGAGCTGGCCCGTGCCCACGATGCGAATGTCTGTGAGACGGAAGCGACGACCGCGATTGACTTCGTAAAGGATGTTGACGGTGTGGCCGCTCAAAGCCTGCGGGTTCAAGTTCTGGCAAGTGGGATCGACTTCGGGTGCGTCCTCATCAAACTCTACGTCCTCGATTGAGGCTTGCGGCGCGGCTGCATCCACGGTGCAAGCGGCGCGCACGCGCGCGAAGAAGTAGCCGTTCTCTTGCAGCTTGTTGCGCAGCCGCCGCGCGCCCTCAACTATGGCCGACTGATCAATCGTGCCTTCGCGACGCACAGGTAGCAGATCGCGCTGCGCCTTCTCCTTGAGATCGTAGCCGCGCACGACGACCGTCGCTTTCGGCCCGACGCCACCCGTGATAGTTACCGCGACTGTGTTGCGCTGCGAGTCGAGCGGCGCGCGCTGCTCGATCTGCGGCGCGAGATAACCTTGAT
>JAVXVG010000048.1:0-72582 GCA_032229975.1 Acidobacteriota bacterium
AGCGCGCCGGTCGCGCCCTCCGTGCGATCGATCACACTCTGGAGAGTCTCTTTGAACATGACGACTATTTCTCCTCCGGTTGCGGGGGACGATCCGATGTAGGCGGACGCAGGACGGGCGTGTTGCCTGTCGGCTCGCTCTGTTGCGACTGGCCCTGCGTGCCCGGCGCGGGCGTATTGGTCTGCGGGTTGCCGAGCGGCACGGGCTGCTGGATGGTCGTCGAGCGAGTGTGATCCGTGACAACGCTCGCCATCGGGCGACCGTTGTAATCGGGCCGGTAGATGCGCGGCGTGATGAAGAAGAGCAGCTCGTTGGTCGTGCGCGTCGTCGCGCGACGCTTGAAGAGGTTGCCGAGGACGGGCAGGCCACCCAGACCCGGCGTGCGATTCTGCGTCTCGCCTTCGCTGTCGGCGAGCACGCCGCCGACAATGGTTGTGCCTCCGTCGGGGACGAGCACTTCGGTCGTCATGCGCTGCGTGTCGATGCCGGGCGTGCCGAGCGAGTTCGTCAGCGAAAGGTTGACCGAGTTGTTCTCTGCGGTGATGCGCAGGATGACCGTGCCCGCGTCCGTGATCTGCGGCGTGACGGAGAGGCGCAAGGGCACGGAGATGTAAGTGGTCGTGAAGATGACCGTGCCGCCGCTGCCCTGTCCGGTCTGCGGCGTGACGACCGGAATCTGCGAGCCGGACTCGATCTGCGCCGGACGATTATTGAGCGCGGTGACGCGCGGGTTGGCGACGATCTTCGCCTGGCCCTTCGTCTCTGCCGCAGTGATCTCTGCGCTGATCTGCGCCGTGCCGAAGATGCCCGTCGTCAGGCCGATGACGGTGCTCGGCACATTAGCGCGCAGGCCGGGGCCGGGAGCAATCGTGTTCGACAGCCCGCCGAAGACGCCGCCGGGCACCGGCCCTGTCGGCGCGTTATCGACCGGCGTGATCGTGTTGATGTTGCCCAAACCGCCGCGACTTGAGAGCACACCTGCCGAGAGTTGCACGCCGAGGTCGCGACTGAAGTTGCGGTTGGCGATGACGATGCGCGTTTCGATCTCGACCTGCGGTTCGGGCTGATCGAGCAGCGAGACGAGCTGGCGGATCGACGCGATGTTGTCGCGCACGTCAGTGATGATGAGCGTGTTGCTGCGACCGTCAACCTCGACGCTGCCGCGTCGTGACAACCGGCGTTGGATGATCGGGAGGATGCCCTGATCCGCGTTGTTGTTGCTGCTCTGGCTCGATGACGAGCCGCCGGAGGAGCTGCTTGCGGAGGAGTCGGTCGCGCCGGAAGAGCGTGCGCCGGCGAAGCCCGCCGATGAACCCGCCGCGCTTGAAAGCGTGCCCGTGCCGCGCGCGTAGTTGAGACGGATGAATTCTGTGACGAGCGGAGCGGCATCGAGCTTCGCCTCGCCGATGGTCTTCTGCGCCTTAGCCTCGTCGGCGAGCACCTCGATGGTGGCCACGCGCAGGATGTTGCCCGTCACCTCTATGCCGAGGCGGTTGGCGCGCAGGATCGAATCGAGCGCGAGATTCCACGGCACGTCCGTCACGTTAACGGTGACGGGAACTTTGCCGACCGAGGAGTCGATGACGAAGTTCACGCCGTACTGCTCGGTGATGTAGTTGAGAATGTCGCGTATGTCTGCGTTGACGACGTTCAAATTGATCGGCTCACCGACGAAACCATACTCGCCGTAACGCTGGCCCTGCGCGTTGGGCGACATGGCCTTCGGCGCACCGTCGGGCGTCTGCGCGTTGGGATTCGTGATGAGAATGTTTGGCGTCGGCGCGGGATTCGGCGTCGGGCGCGGCTGCTGGGTGACGGGAGCAGCGACGGCGGTGTTATTCGCCGAAGCGTTGGAAGCGATCTCTGACTTAACTGACTCGGCGGGCGTCAACTCCAACACGAGATCGTTGCCGGAAAGATACGTGCGCTCGCGCGCGGGCTGGCGCAACGCAACGAGAAAACGCGCGACGGCATCGCCCGCAGGCGAACGGTCGCAGCGCACGCTCATGCCTGTGACGAGCGGCGAATCGGAGACGTAAGAAGGGGAGAGCTTGCCCGCATCCACGCCGGGGAGTTCGATGACAAGCGTGTGCTCGTCAACGCGACGGACGCTGTGTGCGAGCGGCGCGGTTCCCGAAACGGTGATGCGTGTCGCCGCGCCTTCGACCGACGTGCGAACGCCAGTGGCGAAGATGCGGGCCGGGTTCGCGTCAGCAAGCGCGGCAAGGTTGAGCTGGCAGAGCAGGAAGAGGACGAGCGCGCCTCTATCGATTGCTCTCTTGAGTGGGTGTCGTCTCTTAAACATTTTCTGTTCCTTCTTCGGTGTTGACCGTCTCATCCCGCCACGCGCTAACGCTCGTTCGGATCGCGCCCGTGCACGATCCATCAAAGCGCGCGCCGCACAATGCGGGAGTTCAAGGTCTGACGTTGTCAATCGTCCGTAGGCTGTCGGGTAGGAAGGGAGGCGGCTCGTTCGATTGGGCCGCCTCATTGGGCGAGGAGGTGGGCCGGCGAGGTGGCTTCGGAGTTTCGAGTTTCAGTCGCGTCGCAAATTTTTACAGGTTGGATATTGCGTTCGACCGAACCGCTCCTCCGTCGCGCTAATCGTTGCGTCGCGCGATCTTCACTTCGGCTTGGCAGCGCCTTTCAAGCGCTCCATGAGAGTCTTCATTTCCGGCGAATTCGGATCAACGTTCGCAGGCGAGCCGAACATCGGCAACAGCAACTTCGTGAAGTCTTCAACCATCTTCTTCATCGCGTCGTCGTTGAGCGACGCGCCGAGGGCCGGAAGAGATGGCGACATGTGTGTGGCGGTCGGGCCGGTGGAGGCTGTGGTCGTCATGCCGTCTTTGACGGCGTTGGGCAACGCGAGCGGCTTCATCTCGACGGTGGTTTCGCGCTTACCGTCAGTCCAACGCGCTTCGCGTCGGAAGACCAAGCGAGATTCCTCAATGGCGACGAGCATCCCGTTATAGAAGGTCTCGCCGGGATAGACCGTGTAGGAGAGCTTGATCGGATCAGCTTCGACCATTGCAGCCCAGCCGCGCGGCGTGCGGAAGATGCCCGTCACGTGAACTTCGTTAAGGAGGAAGGCCGTCGTCGGCTTCGGCGCGGGCAGCTGCGCGGCGACCGCCGCAGCCTTCCGCTCCTTGTACTGCTGAATGCGACTCTCGATCGGCGGCGCCTCGATCAATTTGGGGCCCGGCTTGACCGGCTTCGTGTTGAATTTGCGTTTCTCAAACGGATCGTGCGGCGTCATGCGATAGCTCGCGCTCGCCTGCTGCGCTCGCGTCGCGCCTACACCCGCAAGCGTAACCGCGAGGCACGCCGCGAGTGTGATCAGATTCTTCATGCTCTTCATCTGTTCGTGTTTCATGGGTCGCACCTGAATGAAGTGTCCTGAGCCTTGAGTGTGATTACTTTGAGTCGGGCTGTTTCGCTGCGGGATCAGCCTGTTCGCCCGCCGGCTTCGCAGCCGCAGCCTTCCTTGCGGCCTCTTGCTTCGCCGCGTTGAGCATCTTCTCGTTCGTCAGGTAGTAGGCCGTGAGGAGGAACTGCGCGTCGAGCGTCTTGTCGCCTGATGCCTGCTCCTTGATGCTTTCGAGCTTGAAGTCTGTGATCGAGACGATGCGTTGATAGGCGGCCATCTGTGCGAAGAACGCGCCGAGCTGATTGTAGCTGCTTGAGACGGCGACCTCGACCGGCTTGCCCGAAACGTAGTCCTGCTGGAAATCGTCCTTCGGCGTGAAGCGCGTGACGACCAGATGGCCGCGCGCGCGATCCTGCACGCCTTGAAGCACGTTCGTCAGCTCGCGCTCTTCGGGCAGCAACGCCTTGAGATCGTCGTAGTCTGATTGCGCGCGCGCGAACGCCGCCTTGAACTCGTTGAGACGTTGCGCGGCAGCCTGTGCGCGCGCGTTCTCTCCGCGCAAGGTATCGACTTGCGCCTGCACGTCCTTCGCCTCTGCGCGCACGCCGCTCGTGACGAACCACCAGAAGGGCGTGTAGATCAAGAGGGCCACCGCCGCGAAGAGCGCGAACTGTACGTACCACGGTTTCTGTTGCAGTGCTTCCAATCTGGACATGAGCTTTTTCGTCCCCTCCCGGCGCGACGCACGAGCGTCAGCGCCAGTGCCTTAACTCTACTTCTGCGCGACTTGATTTGCGGGCGGCGTTGCGCCCTTCTGCTGCTGCGGCTGGCCCGCGCTCGTGTTCGATCCGGGCGCAGTGTATTTGCACTTGACGGTGAAGGAGACGGTCGTCGGCTTCACTTCCTTCGCGAGCGGGCTCAAGGCATCCTTCGGAACTTCGAGCGGGTCGCGCTTGATCTCGATGCTTACGTTCGTGAAAAGACCGTTCGAGAATTCCATGCTGCGACCGAACTGCGTCACCGCAGCCTCGTCCGGCGAGTCGCCCTTGACGGTTAGATCGTCGCCCTTTTGTTCAATGCTTGAGAGCTTGAAGTCGGCGAGCTTCGGCAGTCGCTCGTTGATCGAGGAGAGCACGGCAACAGGCCCCTGTTGTGCGGAGCGCAGCTTCTTGATCGCGTCGATGCGCGTCTGCACTTCCTGCGTGCGCTTCTCCAACTCCTGCATCTCTTTCTTGATCGCCTGCATCCGCGCGGCCACTTCCTGCTCGTGCGCGAGATCGGTCTGCGCCGAAGTGCGCGCGGAGTTTGCACTCACGTAGTCGAACGACGCGCCGAAGAGGAGGAGGCCACCAACGGCCAGCAACGCGAGCAGGCCCTGTCCACGCGGACTGGCCACGCGCGCCTCGACAGCAGCGACGCCGCCCGATCTATCCGTCACGGACTGTAGAAGGTTGATATTGATCATTTAAGCCTCCATTCCCCTCAAAGCGAGTCCAACTGCGACGGCCATTTCGGGGATGACTTCCTTGAGGTACTCGGCATCGTAGCGGCGCGCATCGATCTTGATCCGGCGGAACGGATCGAAGTTCTCGACCGGCAACTCGAAGCGGTTCGTCAGAAAGTCCACGAGACCGGATAGCTTCGAGCCGCCACCGGAGATGAGAATTTTCTGCACCGCGCCTTCGCCCTCATCAGAGGTGGCGCGATAGAAGTCGAAGGTCTTCTGGATTTCGAGCGCGAGAATGTCCGAGATGGTTTCGAGCACCTGATGAAGATTGCGACCTTCCGCGCCGGCTGGCAACGGGCCGCCGCGCTTGACTGCTTCCGCCTGCTCGAAGGTGAGTCCAAGCTCCTTCTGCAAGAGCGACGTGTACTGGTTGCCTCCGACTGATACGTCGCGCGTGAAGACGCTGCGCGTGCCCTGCACGATGTTGATGTTCATCGTCGAAGCACCGACGTTTAAGAGAGCGACGGTCTGCGAGGCTTGCGGCTCGTAGTTCACTTCGTAGCAGTTCTGTAAAGCGAAGGCGTCAACGTCGATGACGTGAGGCTGCTTGCCGGCGAGTTGGATCGCCTGCTTGATGTTGGCGATGAAGTCGCGCTTGCAGGCGGCCATCAGAACGTGCAAAGAGTCTGGCGTCGAGCCGACGACTTGATAGTCGAGGCTCACGTCTGCGATGTCGAAGGGGATGTGCTCCTCGGCGTGCCAGTCGATGGACTCTTCCAGCTCCTCGTCGGTCATCGGCGGCACCATGATGTTCTTGACGATGACGGAGCTGCCCGAAACTCCGGCGGCCACGCGCGTCGCCTTGATCTGGTTTGCCTGAAACACGTTCGCAATGGTCTGCGAGACCGAGTTCAACTCCATGATCTGGCCGTCAACGACCGAGTCGGGCTGGAGCGGCTCGTGCGCGAGACTCATGAGTACGAGGCTGCCGGGCTTGCCCTGCAACTCGATGGCTTTGACGGAACTCGATCCGATGTCCAAGCCGACGAGGTTCTTGTTCTTCGCGTTCTTTTTGAACATGAGCTATTTGTCCCCTGAGTGCTTCTGTGTCCTCTTGCGCTGGACGTGGCGGAGGCGCGCGCGTATGCGTCGAACTCTTGTGCGTTGTGTACGTGCGGCGGGTCGGAGAGTGAAACGTGCGGAGGGGTTCATCTTGATTAACAAACCGGCGTTGTGTGTGTCGTCTGCGATGAGCATCGCTTGAAGGAGAGCTGAGAGACTGACTTTGACGAAGTGCGGCTTGAAGTGGGCGAGCGAGAAGGGCGGGAAGGAAAAGCTCTGAGGCGACTCGTGTGTGCGACCCAGTTTCGGCAACCCGGCCGAGTCATATGCAGGTCTGCGAACCCGTCTGACTCCCGTCGGCTTTGCGACCCCCGCTCGCGCGAGGTGTGCCCTTATCGTCCCGTGTCAAAGAAGCCGCTTAGATCATCGGCAAGAGCATGAGTCCTGCCGCCTTTGAGAATATAGCCCACGCGGTTTTGCACTGTCAACATAAATTTCGATTGTTTAACTCATAGCATTTACTGTGTTTGAGCTACCAACTTAATCGCGCCAATTCGACTTTCTGAAGAAGGCTCACTGATCTTCCAGTTATGACTACGTTGAAAATCCGAGGCGTCACGCTGCAAATTCCCTGCGCAAACTATCAACTCAAACGCGCCACGGCTTTCATCCTTGCTTTGCGACACGACACGCGGATACGATGCCGACGTGAAGCGAATCTTGCGCGCACTATTGATCGTGTTCGGTGTATTCCTGCTTGCTACGGCGGCGTGGCTCTGGTGGGATCGACCGCAGTCGGTCGAGATGGCTAACTACGTTCCGCAGGACTCGCTCGTCTATCTGGAATCAAACAGCCTGCCCGAAGTCTTGCGCGGCGTCACATCAACGTCAGCTTGGCGCACACTCGCGCCAGCCGCAGGTGTCAATGATAACTCGATGAAGCTCGGCTGGCTGACCTCGTTTGCGAAGTGGACGGGCATCGGATCGGCTGAGTCCGTCATCTTCTCGCGCGCGCAAGTGGCAGTCGCCGTGCTTGGCATTGACGCGAAGGAGGAGAGCGGTGGCGCGCTACAGATCAGCCCGCGACTCGTGATCGTCGTTGAGACTCATACGGACGAGTCGCGCGTGCAGAAGGCCGTCGCAAACTTCGTCGGCGACTTCGCGCGAAAGAACTACGGCGATCCGAAATTTGAGCGCACTGAGCGTGGCGGCGTGCCATTCCTCATCTGGACTGCTCCCGTCGGCGGTAAAAAGATCGTCGCTGCGATCTTCGATAGCGTAGCTTACGTCGGTAACGACGATGCGGCTGTGCAATCGTGTCTCGCCGTGCGTCGAGGCGAACGCGCGTCCCTCGCAAACGATCTGGAACTCGCGTCGATGCGCAAGCGCGTCCGCGCCGATGGCGCGCTCGCTTTCGGCTACATCCCACGGGGCGGTGCGCCGAAGCTGGCCCAGATCGCTGCGCTCGTGCTCGCAGGACAATCGGCGGCTGGCGCAAAGGAACAGAGCGCGCTCGCGGCTGTCGTCCCGCAACTCGCCGCGCGACTGCTCGGCGGCGCGGCGTGGAGCGCGAAGATCGAGAACGACACGGTCGAGGACGACTTCTTCTTCGCGCTGCCCTCTGACGTGACGCGCCGACTGGCTATCGCACTCGAAGCCTCGCCCGCAGCTACCTTTGAGTCAGCTAATCTTCTCCCCATCGATTCTCGCCAAGTGAGCCGCTACAGTTTTTCGGAGCCGGAGGAGACGTGGCGCGGCATCAACGCGGTCGTCTCTTCTCAACTCGATCCCGCATTCGCGCCACTCGCCGGAGTCTTCCTCGACAAGTCCCTCAAACCTTTCGGCATCGATTCGCCGCGCGAGTTTCTACGCGCGGTCGGGCCCGAAATCACGACGGCGCGCATGGGAGATGAAGGCGACGAACTGCTACTCATCGCTGCGGCACGCGACGAGGCGGCGTTGCGCGCGTTGATCGTCAAGCGGTTGGGTGGCAAGGCGCGCGTCGAGCGCGTCGGCGAGGCGGAGATGCTTGTCTCTGCCGATCAAGAACTGGGCGCGGCGAGCCTCTTCGAGCATCATGTGATTCTCGGAAGTGAGGGTGGAGTGCGCCGATGCCTTGAAGCGCACGCCGCAGGTCGCACACTCGACACAACTGACAACTTCAAGAAGCCGCTCGGAGTCATCGGCTCGGATGCAACGCCCCTCGTCCTCACACTCACAGACGAACGTGAGAGCGCGAGTCGTTTCATCTCGCTAGTCGCACGACGCAGCCCCGCGAACTCGACGCCGCCCGATGCCGCGACGCTCGCGCGCGCAATCGCTTTACTTCCCTTCAACGTGAGCGCGACGAGACTTGCGACCGATGGGCTGGAGCGCAGGACCGTCTCGCCCTTTGGTCAGTTCGCAAACATTGCCTTGCAGCTCGCGCCGGAATCTTCAGCTCGATGAGCACGTGACGAATTGCAACTACGGGCGTCTCCGAAGACAAAGACGAGATGGGCCATCTCAGATTCAGTCTGCGAGCGGCGGCGGCGTGAAGGGATGATCCGCGAGCGCGACGCGCATATTGATCTGGTTGAAGAGGGCATCGAGGTAGGTGGCGAAGCGGTGCAGGACCGGCCCAAGCTCGACTGCTCCGCGGGCCGCACTGATCTCGGCGACGAAGCGCTCGAACGATTCCCAGTCCTTGTACATGAGGTGGCGCATCGCGCCCTGCTGAAAGTCTTGCAGGCGCGCGACGAGCGGCGCGAGGGGCTTACCACCGCCACGCTCGGCGCGCTTGATAAGCTCTGAGAGCGTCCACAACTCCTCGCGCAAGCGCAAAGAGTTTTGCAGCTTCGTGAGCTGGGTGTCGAAGACGGTCGCGGCGTCGAGACTTGGATCGAGGGCCTGCGCGAGCGTGATGATGGTCTGCTGGAAGCAGTCACGGAGCAGACCATGCGCGTTCTCAACCCGCGTGTAGATCGCGGGCGCGAGATGCGATGAGGCGAGTCCGACTAGCTCGCGGCTGAAGACCTTGTTCAACTCCATCCTGACAGCATAGCCCGCACTATCGTACAACTCGTAAAGCTCACCTCCGCTTTCGGCTGCGCGCCGCGCCATCCCTTCAAGGAGCGAGGCGGCGGCGCGCGCCGTCGCACTGACGTGCGCGAAGATGGGGAGCGTCAGCTTGATCGGTCGATCTTTTGCGAGCAACTCACCCACGAAACTCAGTTGCTCAAGACACTGTGCGAACAAGGACAGGGTGACCGAGACCTCACCCGCGCCGGCGCGCGCGGCGGTTGAATCGCACGCCTCTTTAATTCGCGAGAGGAGACGTGGCAACGGGCCCTCCGGCTGCGCAACGCAGGAGAGCCGCGATGAGTCGAACCTCTCAAGCACGCGGATCGCCGCATCGTACAGGCCCATCCACGAGACGAACTCGACTTTACTAGACCGTGTTAGTGCGTTGCAGTAGAGATAGAGTTCACACAGGCCCTCCCACATGGGCGCAGACGCGTGCATCTGATGGCGACTGAGCGGTGCATCAACGATGCCGACCTTGGCGTCTCCAAGCGTGAAGCGATCATCCACTGACAGCGACGGGGCGGGCTCACGAATTTCGAGCAGGCACAAGTGTAGGCAGCGACGAAGCGCCTGTTGCACAATTCGCGTCTCCGGCGCGTAGTCTCTCGCGAAGTATTTCTCCCTGTCGCCGTCGCATAGCGGGTGGTTCTTCAAATCGAAGTAGCTCGGCAGCGCCGCGAGCCAGACGACTAGCTCGTGCGCGGCTGCGTGTTGTGACGCGACCTCGCTGTCGCCCGTAGTCTGATGAGACAGAGACTGGCAGGGGTTGACGGCAAGTGTGGAAGTAAGAAGGTTAAAGCTCATGATGCACGAATGCGTTTGAGTAATCGGCGCGCGAGGGCGTTAGCCTGATGTGAGGACGCCCGAATTATTGTTATCATGAAAGCCGACAGCTTGGAAAGAAATTATTATTCGCACGTCGTTAGTCCTTTCGCTGGCGAGTTAGCTCCGCAATGAACACCGCTCCAGAACTGATCGTCGCGACGACCAACGCAGGCAAGGCGATTGAACTCGCCGAACTGCTGGCAGGCGTCGGCGTCCGCCTGCGTAGCCTCGCGGAGTTTCCCCACGTTGAGGCGGCTGAAGAGACGGGTCAGACTTTCGATGAGAACGCCGTCATCAAAGCAAACTTCTACGGTCGCCTCTTCGGCAAGATGACGTTGGCTGATGATTCCGGGTTGGAAGTCGATGGGCTCGGCGGAGCGCCCGGCGTCCACTCGGCACGCTACGCAGGAGAGGGAGCGAGCGACAAGGTGCGCGTCGCTCGCCTGCTAGATGAGATGTCGCAGAGCGGCGTACAGAATCGCAGCGCGAGGTTTGTATGCGTCGTGGCGATCTATGAGCCAGCCACGCGTGAGCTTCGACTCTTCCGTGGAATCTGTGAAGGCCGGATAGCTGCGGAGCCATGCGGCGCGAACGGGTTCGGCTATGATCCCATCTTTGTTGCAGACGGCTACGAAGAGTCGTTCGCACAACTGCCATCGAGTGTGAAGCAGCAGATCAGCCATCGTGCGCGCGCCCTTGCTGAGGCGAAAACATACCTGCTCCAGCGTTTCGGTGCGGCATCTGCTTCGGAATAAAATTTTCGCTTGTGGTTCGTGAGTCTGTTAATATCATTTCGCTCGTCTGATACTTCTAAAGTTTGCGGGGCGTAGCACAGCCTGGTAGTGCGCTCGGTTTGGGACCGAGAGGTCGGAGGTTCGAATCCTCTCGCCCCGATTTGCAAGTTAAAGCCTTCGAGGTTGGCTTGCTGCTCTGGATGGAAAGCATTCAAATCCCTCCCAATCTGAATTAACCTAAAATAATAGCCAAAAAGTCGGTTTTTTTGGAGACATCGCGCCTGTGGTGTGGTATATGTCCTGCTGCAAGTTTTATCAATTCTTCCCCGTTAGCAGGAGGTAGTCACATATCACCATGGTGACCAAAGCAGCCAAAAAGCGCATGACACAGTCGGAGGTCTTCAACCACTTCGCCGAAAAGACAGGCTTGAAACGCACGCAGGTCAAGGAAATCTTCGAGGAGCTGGCGAACCTTGCGGGCAGCGAGGTGAAGAATAACGGCGAGTTCGCACTCCCCGGCTTCGGCAAGATGGTTCTCTCGCAACGCAAAGCCCGCGAGGGGCGCAATCCGCAGACCGGCGAGACGATCCAAATCCCCGCCAAGACGACCTTGAAATTCCGGCTTGGCAAGGCTATGAAGGACAACGTCGTCCCTAAAAAGTAGGGCGACCGCTCTTCGCTAAAACTCTTCCGAATTTACGAACGCGCCGGCTGCGAGTGGCGGGACGAATAACCGCGTGTCTCTCGCAGTCGGTTTTGCGTTTCCACCCTTGCCACGCTCTTTTCCGCCGTTTATATCTCGGCATCTCAACCCGAACCTCGTGAGTTTGCCCTGCCCTGCCCCCAAGCATTATTAAGCAATTAACTTGCAACTGCCGCACCTGTTTTCCATCGAAAATAAGTCTAGATTTTTCATCCGACTTCGGCTAATATGCTTGTTTTCCTAGCTAGTGATTTTTGGAGCAAGGAAGTAGTAGCGTAAGTTTCGTGAGGGATTCTTGCGTTTTTTCTGCAAATTACAATCGAAACACACCCAAACCGATGTGTTCGGCATCTAAAGTTGAGCCATCAAAGATGAGCCGTACTGCAACGGTTTGAAAAGGAGCAAAGGTACTGTGACTTTCAACGTGACGCTGCCGCTGGAAGAGCGGCTGAAACTGATCGACCACATTCAGGCGCGCCGCTATTCCAAGTTGACAGGTGCGGCGCTCGACATCGCGACGGAAGGTATCTTGCGTCACCTCCGTGCCTGTGATCGCATGGATGTTAACCCGGACGTAGCCGCCGTGCGTGAGATCATCGACGACGCAATTAACGGTCGCCGAGTCTTCGCAGAGACTGTGACGATGGACGACCGCTACGCCGCCTGAGTTATCGGCAAATCCAATTTCTCAAAGAGAAAGACCGTGGGCTCACTGCTTCGCGGTCTTTCTCTTTTAATTCTAACTTAGTGCGCGGAAAGATCGGTTCGCCGGATCATTCCTTCACTGAAGAGATAGAAGTGACGAAGTAATGAAAGATCGCAAGTAGGCTTACCGAGTCCGTCATCTCTCCCGCGAGAGCCATCCGCAAAGCCTCTTCGAGGGGCACGCGGCGCACACTCAACTGCTCGCTGCTTTCGGGACTATTCTCTCCCTGCGTGAGCCCCGTGGCGACGAACCAGATCGCTTGCTCATCAGAGACGGAGTTGGAGAGGTGCGCCTCTCCCATTTTCCGCCAACTCAACGCACGCAATCCTGTCTCCTCCTCCAACTCGCGCCGCGCGGCGTCGAGCGGCTCCTCACCTTCTGGGCAGCCGCCTTCTGGAATCTCCCACGAGTAACGACCGAGCGGATAGCGATACTGACCGACGAGATAAATATCTCCGCCTTCGATGGCGAGCACGCCGACCGCTCTGTTCTTGTAATGCACCACGCCATAAATGCCGGGCTCGCCGTTGGGATGCACCACCGCATCTTCCCTCAAGCTGATCCACGGATTGTGATAGACAACTCGCGTTGACAAAACTTTCCACGGGTTCGTGTTTTCGGAAATATTTTCCGACCGATCTTCATTCCTCATGTTCGTTAGCGCGTCCTCGCGAGCGCATGATAACATTACCCACTTGGACGGGCTCTCGCTCCCGTAGCTCAGTTGGATAGAGCAACAGCCTTCTAAGCTGTGGGTCGCTGGTTCGAGTCCAGCCGGGGGTATGTGGATCAAGCTTCGATCTGAAACAGGTCTAGCAGCGACTGATGATGATGATCGTTGCTCACTTGTCAGGCGGCGGAGGCTTCGCTAGTATAGTTCGCGCATCAGTCATGGCGGCTATAGCTCAGTTGGTTAGAGCGCAAGATTGTGGATCTTGAGGTCGTGGGTTCAAGACCCACTAGCCGCCCTCGAAATACGACGGCGACCGGATCAAACGGTCGCCGTTTTTTCCATCACTTGAGCTGACAAATTATGAGGCCGACTCGACACTGCGGAGTTCGCATCGTCGAAGAGATAACCAGCAAAAACTAGATCACCTCTCGACCTCATAGCCTGCGGCGACGTAAGCCGAAGTGCCGCCCTCGACGTTGAAGATTCTGGTGAAACCGCGCGGCGCGAGCAGGCTCGTCGCAGCACTGGAACGGTAGCCTCCGGCGCAGATGACAGCCAGAGGACGCGAAGGATCGAGACCTTCAAGGTTATTCCCTCCCAACTCGGCGAGCGACGCTGAGAGCGCACCGGGAACGTGACCGCTTTCATACTCTGAGGGTCGTCGCACGTCGAGGATTTGCAGGCCCTCGCCCGCATCGATGCGCCTGTGCAACTCCGCGACAGAGATTTGCGGAACTATCGAAGTTTCGAATCCGGCTTCGTGCCAAGCCTCCATCCCGCCCTCTAAGTATCCCTCGACCGATTCGAGCCCGACGCGCGCGAGCCTCATTGCCGCCTCGTCAATCTTCCCTTCTCCCTCTGCGACGAGGACGATCTTTCGCGCGTGCTCGATTAAGCTCCCGGCCCACGACGCAAACTGTCCGCCGAGTCCAACGTTCAACGCGCCGGGTATGTGCGCCGCGCCAAACTCTGCGGCGATGCGCGTATCCAAGACGAGAGAGGCGAGGCTTTGAAGTTCGCGAACCTGCGCGGCTGCGAGAGCGCGTGGTCGCGACAGCTTATCGAGTGCGGTCGCGCCCGTGCGATTGATCCCTGCGTCGTGAGAAAAATATGAGGGCGCGGGCGTCAAGTCTGTCGTCATCATGCGAACGAACTCATCCTTCGACATGGGCGCGAGCGCGTAGTTGAGTTTGCGCTGCTGACCGATGGTCGATGAAGTCTCCTTCGAGATGTTGCGCCCGCACATCGAGCCCGCGCCGTGGGCCGGATAGACCTCGACCGCGTCATCGAGCTTGAGGAGCTTCGCGTGCAAACTATCGTAGAGCATCGACGACATCGCTTCGGGCGTGTAGCCCCGCGCGCCTGCGAGATCGGGGCGGCCCACGTCGCCGATGAAGAGTGTGTCGCCGGTCAGAACTTTCTGCGGCTCGTTGGAAAGCTCGTTCTCGATGACGAGGACTGAGACGCTTTCAGGCGTGTGCCCCGGCGTGTCGATGAAGCGGAGCGTGACCTTGCCGATCTGTATCTCGTCGCCATCCGAGATCGCAAGGTGTGTGAAGGCGGCGTCGGCCTTTCGGCTGATGACGATCTGCGCGCCTGTGCGCTCGGCGAGTTCGCAGTGGCCGCTGACGAAGTCCGCGTGCAAGTGTGTCTCGACGACGTATTTGATCTTCAGGCCCTGCGCGTCTGCTTCCGCGATGTACTGCTCAACGTCGCGCTGCGGATCGACGACTGCGGCTTCCGCATCCGATCCGATGAGATAAGAGGCGTGCGCGAGACAGCCGAGGTAGAACTGCTTGAAGTACATGGAAACACCTTTTTGCGAGACGAGACGACGCGCGCGGATCACTAACGCTTGTAGCCGGTCGGATAAACCAACTGCGCGCCTTCGAGCGTCGTCTCCAGCTTGATCTTGTGAAAGCCTTTTGACTCGTGGGTCGAGAGATAAGTGAGCGCGATCTGTTTGTCGAGCGTCGTTGACAGCTCGCGCAGATAAGGTGTGAAGCTGAGGGGCGCGTTCGTGCCGTGGAAGAAAGCTTTGCCGCCAGTCTCGTCCGACAGACGCGCGAGCGCGCCCTGCGCGTTGTTGACGAGTGTGGGATTGTGCTCCGTGTTCGCCGTCGGGGTGTAGATCGAATAGACGGCGACGCCGTGTCGCTGCGCTTCGTTGATCGCGCGCTGCAAGTCAGTGCTCTGCGAGGCGACGGAGTTATCAACGCCACGCGAGATGTCGAGACCATCGGTGACGGCAAGCACAGCACGACGGCCCACGGGCTGCGACTGGTAGCGTTTGATCCCTTCGATGATGGTCGAGTATGGATTGTAGGGGCCCACGGCCGGCGTACCGCCCGGAATTCTGAGGGCCTTCGCCGCGCGTTCGAGATCGGTGGTGAACTTCTGCCTGATCTGGACGGAGCCGACGCGCAGGTAGCCGATCATCACGTTCGTCCCTTCGGGCAGGTGGCGTATGAAGTCTGCGAGCGTGGCGATCTCATTGCCTGCGGGCGACACGAGATCATCTTGGACGAAGACTGAGAGATAGAGCGGCGCGTGCTCCGCTTGGCTGCGCGTCGAGAGAATCTCCTGTCGCTCGCCGTCTTCGAGCAGCGTCAGACCGAGCGGGCGCAGTTCCTCACTCCCGCGCTCCGGCAAGGGTACGCCGACCGCGACGGGGATCGTGATCGAGCGCACTGTCCCGCGTCGGCTTCGTCCTTCATCCTTTGCCCTCAGTCCGTCATGTTGGGCCGGCACGGCGGCGCATAGCGAGCCGGCGAGCGCGGCGAGCAGCATTGTCGTCTTCGCTTGATAACTCAGGCTCATCGAATCTCCTGTCGGCCCGGTCAGTGCACAGATTATAAACCTTCGATGCGCGCGGCGCGATTCGCGACCGTCGCCGCGCGTGCGAATAGCTTCGACGAGCAGATTGAAACCCGGCCGCGTCGAGTGCAACTTAGAATAACAGTCGCAACTTATTGCGACTCGCGCAAGCGCATCTCGAAATCGGCGAGACGATAAACGCCTTCGTCGATCTTAACTGCGTAGCCTTCCTTGACGAGCGCGCGGTTGCCGAGTCCGGCATCGGGGCGAGAGAGGCCTGAGACGCGCGCGAGTTCGCCGCGCAGCGTCACGCCTGCGCCATTGAGGAACGCGCGCGCGATCTCCTTGAGGGCCACCTCTCGGCTCACCTTGCGCTTCAACTGTTCGGCGAAGCGACTCTCGGAGAGCGCCCAGACGTATGTGAACCACGGCTCGTAGAGCACGTCCTGCGGGATGACCTTCAGCGTGCGCTGCAATTCGTCGAGCGCGCGTGTGAGGCGAGCGCGATCCGCGAGCTTCGACTCCGAGCGCAGATCGCAGGTAGCCATCTCCCACTCGCGTCGCAGAACTTTCAAGACGGCGCGCGCGTCCGTCGAAAGTTTCTCCGCCTCGTCCTTGCGCGCCATGCCCCACAACGCATTGAAGTGCGGTATGAGTCGCGTGGCGACGAATGTCGCGCGCCCCTTCGCGAGCTTCGCGTAATAGACGCGACCGCGCCGCATCACCTCATCTTTGATCGTCCAAGCCAGACTACTCTCCGGGTCTTTCTGCACGTTGCGCGGCATATGCGCGTCGCGCCGGCCACAGACCGCGACGTAGAGCGATGCGCCGGGTCTGCGCGCGTCGGTCATCGCAGCGCAGAAGCCTGCCGACTCGATTAGTCCTTCGGCGTCCGTTGCCGTCTCGATCCGGCCCTCCGGCTCGCGTCGCCACGCGCGGTCGCGGAAGAGTTCTACCTCCTCCGTTAGCGCGTCGCTCACATTCTTCTGTCGTCGCAACGCTGGTGTGGACATCTTCTTACAAAGCCTTATCTCGCTGAATCACGCTGACCGATTGAAGCTCTCACGCTGACCGCGACATGACCGACGCGCAACGCGACCCACGACTGAAAGTTAGAGATTTCCAACAAAACTGCGGAACGTCGTGCTGGCACGTTCGTTGCCAAAGAAGCGCGTCGGCAAGCCACAAGTCTGTGTCCGCCGAATTCTAACAGATGAGACAACGAGACAAAGAGATGGCAAAGACCAGAAGCCGCCACGGCGCGCGCTTCGCACTGCTCGTCGCAGCACTCTGCATCGCAGTCGGCATTATCCTTGCCGACCGCACGCACACGGTCGTGTTGGCCGACTCTCAAAAGGCGGACAAACTTTCTCCCGACCTGCGCGCGAAGTTGCAGCAGTTGAATAGCGGCGACTCGGTGGACGTGATCGTTACGCCGGGCGGCTCTTGGAGCACGACGACCGACAGCGAAGTGGCCCTGAACTCTGGTGTCGTCAAAAAGATTTTCAGCAAGCTCACATCGCGCACCGTCCGCATCGCCGCATGGGGAGTCAACTCCCTCGCGCTGAACTCGGACGTGCAACACATCTCGCTCGACAGGCCTCTGAAGTCGCTCGGCCATATCTCGCTCACGACAGGCACGGACGCAGCACGCGCGCTCGGCGGATCGACGAAGTACGATGGCGCTGGCGTAGGCGTCGCTGTTATCGACTCTGGCATCTACGCTTCTCATACCTCATTCGGCGGGCGCGTCGCTTACAGTCAAGACTTCACGGGCGAGGGCCGCACCGACGATCCGTACGGTCACGGCACGCACGTCGCTTCCATCGCCACGGGCAACGGCGCGGTCTCACAAGGCGCGTATCAGGGCGTGGCCTCCGGCGCGAAGATCATCAACCTGCGCGTGCTCGACTCGCAGGGCAAAGGCTCTGTCTCGTCATTGCTGAGTGCGCTCGATTGGGTGCTTGCCAATCGCACGACCTACAACATACGCGTCGTCAACATGAGCCTCGGCACGACGGCGGTTGACTCTTATCAATTCGATCCGCTCTGTCAGGCGGCCCGTCGTCTCGTGGACGCGGGCATCGTCGTCGTCGCCGCCGCAGGCAACGAAGGCAAAGACAGCGAAGGGCGAGAACTCTACGGTCAGATTCATTCGCCCGGCAACGAGCCCTCGGTCATCACGGTTGGAGCAGCCAACACCTTCGGCACTGACTCGCGCGCCGACGACGGCATCGCCACCTACAGCTCGCGCGGGCCCACGCGCAGCTTCTGGACGGATGCCAACAGCGTGAAGCACTACGACAATCTCGTGAAGCCCGATCTGGTGGCCCCCGGCAACAAGATCGTTGACGCGCAATCGCCCAACAACTATCTCGTCGCGCAGAACCCGATGCTCGACGCAAACGTGAGCGGCTCGGATACGCGCGAGGAGATGGTTCTCAATGGCACTTCGATGGCAGCGCCGGTCGTCTCCGGCGCGGCGGCGATGATGTTGCAGGCGAATCCTTCACTCACGCCCAACCTCGTTAAAGCGATCCTCGGTTACACTGCTCAACCGCTTGGCGGCTTCAACCACTTGCAGCAGGGTGCGGGCGAAGTGAACGTCGAGGGCGCGGTGCGTATGGCGAAGGCTGTGCGCGCAGACCTCGGCACTGTCACGCTCTCGACCGGCGCGCCCCTGTTGTGTCCCACCTGCACGATGCCAACAACGCAGACGACCATCGCGGGTAACACCTTCGCTTGGTCGCAGGGCTTCATCTTCGATCAAACCTACGGCACGGGCTCGAACCTGATGACGAAGTACGAGGGCGTCTATGGCCTCGGCGTGCTGCTCGGCGATGCAACCGTGGAGAGCAACGGCGTGCTGGTGGGCGACGGCGTGCTCTTGGGTGATGGTGTCCTGTTGGGCGACAGCCTGCTGACGAGCAACGGCACGACGATTAGCGGTGGCAACTACTTCTACGGGACGGGCGTGCTCTTAGGCGACGGCGTGCTCTTGGGCGACGGTGTACTCGTCGGTGATGGTGTTCTCGTCGGCGATGGTGTACTCGTTGGCGACGGCGTGCTAATGGGCGACATTGCCGCGCAAGCCGCGAACGCACTCGTGCGAGGCGATGCCACGTCATCGATGCCGATCGTCAAAGACCCCTCGCCCGGCAACCTTGTTGCGACCGCTGCCTCGCGCACACAGATCAATCTTTCATGGAAGGACAACGCCACCAACGAGACGGGCTTCCTGATCGAACGCTCGACCGACGGCGTGGCCTTCTCGCAGGTGGCCACCGTCAGCGCGAACGTCGTCACCTACTCTGACACGAAGCTGACCTCGAACAAGCGTTACTACTACCGCGTCCGTGCTTCACTCAGCAAGTCGAGCAACACCGACTACACGAACGTAGCGAGCGCAACGACGCCGCTCTAATGGCCCGGATCATACTCACGCTGCGGCGCGGGCGCGTTTAACGACGCGCCCGCGCCGCAACGCGTGAGAGAGTCAGCAAAGCGCACGCGCGAAGGCCCATGTTAGCCACATCAGTCATGACCGGCGCACACCTTCGCAGTAGTCGTGCCGGTTTACATCCAATCGTTTAGCGCGCCAACCCGATCTGAGAGCGATGCAAGGCCTGTGGCAGCGAAAAGTTTTACACGCAACTCGTCCGGCGTTTGTTATCATCGTCAAGGCGGCTACCGGAAATATCCTCTAGCCCCTCCGCCCCTCCCGCCTCAGCAACTCCACTGAACCAATCCACACGTTTGAGTATGCAGACACGAGACACAAGTCGGCTGGCCCGACTCTTCATGCGAACGATGATCGCTATTGGCGGAGCCTCGTACCTGCTCAGCCTCTGGTTCATGCCGCTCGCGCGGCTCGACTCGCGCTTCGTCGTGCTCGCGCTGCTCACACTCGGCGTCGGCTCTCGCTTCAGCATCCGCATCCCGCGCGTGAGCGCGCACATCTCCGTCTCCGACACGTTCATCTTTCTCACGCTGCTGCTCTTCGGCGGCGAGGCGGCGGTCGTCGTCGCTGCGCTCGACGGCTTCTTCACCTCGCTACGCTTCAGCCGCAAGCCGCAGACGCTCCTCTTCAACGCGGCGGTCGTCTCCTTCTCGACCTTCGCGACCGCAGAGATACTGCGCTGGACGGTCGGCGACGTGGTCGGGCTCACGAGCGGACACTACACGCCGCTCTTCCTGCTGGCCCTGAGCCTGATGGCCTTCGCGCAGTACGCTTTTAACTCCGGCATCGTCGCAGCCTGCGGCGCGATGCGGCAGAACCGTTCGTTCCGCGAGACGTGGGTTCGCAACTATCTCTGGACTTCAGTCACATACTTTGCGGGTGCGTTCGCTGCGGGCACGCTCGCCAAGCTCGTCGGTGTCGCTGGCTTCTACGCTTTCCTCGGCACGTTCCCCATCATCGGCATCGTCTATTTCACTTATCACACCTATCTCAAGCACGTCGAGACTTCTGCCGCGCAAGCTGAGCAGGCGGAGCGACACGTCGCAGAGTTATCGCATTACATCGCCGAACAGGGACGACTACAACGCGAGCAGGAAGAGATGCGCGGCCAGTTCTCGCAACTCGAAAAGATGTCGGCCCTAGGTGAGCTGGCTTCCGGTGTCGCACACGACTTCAACAACACGCTTGCCGGCATACTCGGTCGCGCGCAACTGCTCATGCGTACGAACGATCCGGAAAAGCTCAGAAGGGGCCTCCAGATCATCGTCAAGTCTGCCGAGGACGGCGCGCGCACGGTCAAACGCATTCAGGACTTCGCGCGCCAGCGTCGCAGTCAGGACTTCGCTGCGGTTGAGGCCGGTCAACTCCTGCGCGAAGTTTTGGAGATGACGCGACCGCGCTGGAAGGATAGCGCGGAGGCGGCGGGTGTTAGCATCCGCGTCGAGTCGCGGACTGATGCGCGCGTTTACTGCATGGGCGACGAGTCTGAGCTGCGAGAAGTTTTGGTCAACATGATCTTCAATGCGGTTGACGCGATGCCCTGCGGCGGCACGCTCTCGCTCGCGGCACGCGAAGAGGGCCAGCAGATCATCATCACCGTCTCAGACACCGGCTGCGGGATGAGCCCCGACGTTCGCTCGCGCATCTTCGATCCGTTCTACACGACGAAGGGCAAGGCCGGGATGGGACTCGGTCTCGCGGTCTCCTACGGCATCATTCGCCGGCACGAGGGCTCGGTCGAAGTCGCCTCCGAAGTTGATCGGGGCACGACTTTCACCATCCGCCTGCCCATCGCGCACGGCGCGTGCAAGATTCAGAGCGAAGGCGAAGCAGCCTTTGAGATTGTCGTGACGACGGCCACCGTCGCGACCGCCATAAGACGCGCGCGCATCCTCGTCGTGGACGACGAACAGCACGTGCTCGATCTGCTCGCGGACATCGTCGAGGCGGAAGGTTGCGAAGCTGTGAAGTGTTCGAGTGGCCGCGAGGCAGTGTCGGTCTTTGAGGCGGGCCGGTTCGACGCGATGTTTACTGACATCGGGATGCCGGGCATGAGCGGTTGGGAGTTAGCGCGCGCCGTGCGCGAGCGCGACGCGTGCATGCCCATCGCCGTCATCACGGGTTGGGGCGAAGCCGTCGGCTCGGACGAGCGAGAGGCCGCGCAGGTCGATTGGGTCGTGACGAAGCCCTTCTCAATGAGTCGCATCGCGGAGATCGTCGGCGAGATCGTGAGTCGCAAAGATTCGACAGCGCAGGCGGACGATCAACTCGTCGCAGCGCACGCGTTTGAAGTCTCAACCAAAGTCGCTTTCGATGTGCCGCGCGCGTGAGAGCGCATCAACTCTTTTCGAGTCGTCGCCGCCGCTCGGCAAGTGCGCCTTCGACGCTCGCTTCCACCTCTTCCAACTTAAAAGGCTTCAGCACGTAGGCGTAGGCCCCAAGTCGGAGCAGGCCTTTTGCATGCCCCTCGTCGTTGATGCCGGAGACGATGATGACGGGCGTGTGCGGCTGGCTCTGTCTGACGTGACCGAGCAGCTCGACCCCGCTCATGCCGGGCATTGAGATGTCTGTGATGACAACGTCATAGGCGTCGTCGGCGAGCCACGTGAGGGCCTGCTCCGCCGTCTCGGCCTGATGGCAGAGGTGTGTGTCGGAGAGGAGATCGTAGAGCGTGTCGCGGATTGTTTGATCGTCGTCGACGATTAAGATAGCAGCCATGCAGATGTGCCCGCACCGGAGATAGCTTGAGGTCTCCCGGCGGTTTCCCTTCCATCGTAAGTGTGAAGTAGAAAGCCTATCGGAAACAACATCGAACGCAACGCCCTTCTTCGTCTTGCTCAGGCTCGATGCGAGCCTACTATTTCACGTGTCGCGCGCGAGTTGTTTCGACTCGCATAAAGTAACATAGAAACGACGAGCGTCGCGCATCAGGCATTAGTCTCCACGCGGAGATGCCTGACGCGCGACGCTCTTTGTTGAAGTCGCCTTTTTTGTTTACGTGACTACTGCGAAACAGATCGCGGGCTGCTCGCGCGGATCGTCACTTCGCTGCCGCTTGGCAGTTCGAGATCGTCGCGTCCTTGCACATAGACGGAGCCCGCGCCCGCGCCGCCGCCGAGGATCGCGCCGATGGCCGCGCCCTTGCCGCCGCTCGCGATGGCCCCGATGATCGCGCCCACCGCCGTGCCGATTGCCGCGCGTTGCTCCGTGCGCGTCGTCTGGCTGGTGTTGTCCTGCACCGTCCCCTCGTTATCGACGCGCACCGTCTCGCCGTTCGCCATCCTCACGCCTTCGACGAAACCGGAGAAGGCGTAGCTGCGACCGTCGCGCAGTGTGATGCGGTCGAAGTTGAAGGTCATGCCGGAGCGGCCCGTCACGCGACCGCTACGCGCGACCGAAGAGATGTGTCCGTCAATGCGCGCGCCCGCATACTGCGACTGATCGCGCACGGTCATCGTAAACGTGTCGTTGTCGTTCGTCGTGCGTGAACTCAAGTTCGTGTCGAGCGTCGCGACGAGCGTCGTCCCGTCGGGGATGATGAATTCGCCGCTAGCGGCCGTCGTCGTCGGATAGTTGCCGCCGTTCGTGTTGCTCGGGTAGCCGCCGCCCTGATAAACGTCGAACTGCGCCACGTCTGCGGTGCGCGTGTACACGCTGCGCACGACGACCGGCGCGATCAGGTTGATGTCCGAGATGCGTCGCGTGACTTCGAGACTGCGACCATTATCAATCGGGTTGAAGTTGACGCTGAAGTCGCTGTCTCGATCACCCGACGTGCTGACCGTCAACTGATCGCCGACGAAGGTTGCGCTCGCGCGAACGGTGTGGCCGTCCGCGGCCTGTTCGACGCGTGTCACGCCATCGGCCACGAAGTTGATCTGCGGCGCGCGTGTCGAGGCGACGGTCACTTGCGTGCCGCGACGTTGGATCGCCAACGCATCGGGCGGCGTGAGTCGCGTCATGAGCGTATCGAGGACGCGCTGCCTGTCGTTGTAGCGGACGTTGCGCGCGGCGTTTTCAGCTTGCGCGCGTGGGTCGTCGCTGCGCGAGGCATCGAGGCGATACGTGCCCGTCAGACGCGCGTCCGCGCCGTTGTTGCCGTAGCCGCGATCATTATTGTAGCCGCCGTTGTTGTTTCCATAACCGCCGTTGTTGTTGTAGCCGCCGTTCGGGTTGTTGCGATTGTTGCCGCCGTTGCCGCGCCAACGTATGCCGTAGGCCGTCGCGAGATCGTTGAGATCGGTGCGGACTGTGCTCCAGTCTGTATCGACTTGGCCGCCGATCTGGTTGCGACGCAGGAAGGTATCGACGAGCATCGCGCGGTCGAGCACGAGTTGCGCATCGGCTGCGACTGCTTGCCTGCGACTGAAACGCGTGCGCAGTTGCACGACGGCGTTGGTGAGATCGTTGACGTAGAGGTTCGCGTTCTGCTCGCGCCCCTGATCGTTAATGTTGCCTTGATTGATGGCGTTGCCGAAGGTCGTGCGAAAGCGGTTCGTGTCGCTCTCGACGCGTGTGATGATCTGGCTGATCTGGTAGCGCGTGTAGCCCGTGCCGGTGCGCTGGGCCTGCGCCGTCGAGCCAATGCTCGCGAGCGCGAGGACGAGCGCCAGTGAAATGATTCGTCTTGCCTTCTTCATATCTACTCTTCCCTCCTAGTCTTGAAAAACCAACATTGCTTTAAGGGACTCATGAAGAGCCCGTTCGCCAACCGCGTCCTCTTGCGGGACGCTCGCGGCCTTCATCCAGTTGCGGGGGAGTTTTCAGTCGAACGTGGGAGAGTGGACATTTGCCTTGCGCTGTTCGCGCAATCCGATCTACGTCGTCGCACGTTGGAGCGTTGAAGTTAATCTGCGCTCGCAAATGTGTGCGACCTTACGTGTGTGATTCCTGCTCGCACGTCGCGGGTTGCCGTAAATTCTCGCGGCGTGCGCCATGAGCGATGAAGCACGTGTACAAAGATCGTCCACCGCGCGCAGCTCCGCGTATCATGCGGATTCACGGCGCGGTCACTGCGAGCCTGAATAACTCTATTGCGCGGGCGCGACGCGCCGCGCAACCGTTTAACCAAGCAATCGCCGTGCTATGAGCGCGACAATGGGAAACTAAAGTCGCAGAGACTAAAGTCGCTTCGTGTTATGCTCACGCGCGGAAGGAAGGTTTAAGGAGTTGGACGTTAAGAACGCGAAGGCTGTCGTGCGATACGCGGGCGACGATCTGTTCGTCGCCGTCACGCCGAGCGGCCACGCGCAGGCGATTGAGACCGAGCCCGCGCGCTCGCGCGCCGCGACGCCGATGGAGTTGCTCCTCGTCGCGCTCGGTAGTTGCACGGGCGTTGACGTGATCTCGATCCTTCGCAAGAAGCGCGAGCGCGTGACGGACTATCACGTCGAAGTGAGCGGCGAGCGACGCGCCGAGCACCCGCGCGCTTACACGCGCATCGAGGTGAAGCACATCGTTCGTGGCCGCGGAGTTTCGGAGCGCGCGTTGGCGCAGGCGATTGAGTTGTCGGAGACAAAGTATTGCAGCGTCGCCGCAACACTGAGACCCACGGCTGAGATCGTTTCGAGTTATGAGATTCTTGAAGACGATGGCGCGGCGAGCGAATCTTGATTCTCGACGGAGAATGAATCGGAAGCGTTGTGCGCGCGTGCGTCGTTGAAATGCTCGTGCGCTTGCGCGGCTTAACTGTTAGAATGGGGCCCAGATTCTATACAACGGTAAAGGGAGGAGTAAGGAATGGCTGACGAGAAGAAAGGTTGCAAACACCCCGGCTGCCTCTGTCCCGCCGACGAAGACAGCGACTACTGTAGCGCATACTGCCAAGGCGCGGGCGAACGTCCGGAGACCATCTGCGACTGCGGCTGCCCCGACTGCATGTGAGCGCATCCAACTTTGCGACGACCGGCTGAAGCGACTCCCACGCGCCGAGGGTTTCGTCTTCAGCCGGTTTGTCATTCTCCCCTTTATAATTTTTGAGACGGACGCGTACCATCCTTTGTCGGCGCGGGTTGCGTCAACAGTGCGCGCCGAACGCGTTGAAATCGTCGCCTTGAGATCGAGAAGACACATGATCGTCACACCGACACTCGTCCTCTGTGCCATGCTCTATGCGCTTGCGCTGTTGCCTGCTTGCTACCGAGTGGCCCCTGCGAGCGACAACGCGAATGCGACGATGCCAGCCTCGTCTGTCTTCTTCGAGTCTGTGCCGACGGACGATCAAAGCGGCGACGATGCGCTGGCCTCCGCGCGCCGACTCGATAGTCAGAATCGTCAGGCAAACGGTGAGCTTCAGAGCCTGAGCCCGCAGGAGCATATGCGTCGCGCCGCGATCTACCTCGTCAACCGGGCCTTCTCGGAAGCGCGCGAGCACTGGACGACGCTCATCGGTCGCTATCCGAAAGATCAAAACGTGCCCGCCGCCCTCTTCGGCATCGGTCGCTCCTTCTACGTCGAGCGTCGCTACGCGGAGGCCCTTCCCTTCTTCGAGCGACTCGGTCGCGACTTCGCACAGCAGAAGGAGGGGCGCGAGGGTTTCTACTACACAGCCGCAACGATGCTGCGACTCGGCAGACCAGCTGACGCCGCCGCGCGCTACCTCGAATACGCGGATCATTTTCCGCAGGGCGAGCGCATCGAGAACGCTTATCTGAATGCGATTGACAGTTGGCGCGAAGCGGGCCGCAATGATCTCGCGCAGCAGTGGATCGGCTTCACGCGTGAGAAGTATCGCGGCAAGCCTGCGGACGCAAACGCGCTCTTCGCGCAGTTGCGCCTCGAACTCGCTTCAAGTGATTGGCAATCGGCAATGCACACTGCGACCGAATTGCGCGGCGTCACATTCTCGAAGGACGTGCAGACGACACCCGCAGAGATCGACTACTTGCGAGCCTACTCACTTGAACACGAGAAGCAGGAAGCGCAGGCTGGCCCGATCTTTCAATCAATCGCAGATCGCACAACTTCTTACTACGGTTGGCGCGCAACAGAGCATCTGGAAAAACTCGATGGAGCATCGAAGCGCGCGGCGTCTGTTCGTTCGTCATCAGTGAAGAGAGAGATCGAGAGTGCGTCGGCTAACTATCCCGTGCCGAGTCGCGAAGTGATCTTGAGAGCGGTGAAAGGCAAGGACGTTGATCCGCGCTTCGTCCTCTCCATCATGCGACAGGAGAGCGGCTACAACACACGCGCGCACTCGCAGGCGGGCGCGCGCGGCCTGCTCCAACTAACGATTGACGTGGCGAACAAGTATGCGGCGGGCGCAGGGATCAAGAATGTTTCAGAGGATGATCTCTACAGGCCGGAAGTGAATATCCCCGTCGGCATCGAATACCTCTCGCTGCTCTTCAAGATGTTTCCCGGTCTGCCCGAAGCGGTGGCCGCTTCCTACAATGGCGGCGAGGACAACGTCGAACGCTGGGTGCGCCGCGCCGCCACCAAAGACAACGGTGTCTTCACAGCCGAGATCGGATTCGCCGAGTCGAAAGACTACGCGATGAAAGTCATGGCAAACTATCGCGCCTATCAGCAACTCTACACTTCCGATCTTCAACGTAAACGATAAGAGACGATCAACAAGCTACAAGTTGCGCCCATCCGCGCACGCCTACGGCTGAGGACAGTAGCGAGGGTCTTTGAAGCCGCGCGCGCGTTCGCGTCGCCGGAGTGGATCGGGATCGATGACGACGGGACGCGGCAAGATGCCGAGGCTGATGAGCGCGGGGCGATACTCGTAGCGGATCGTCACGTCGGCTGCGGGCTCGCGTTCGAGATCGAGATTGACCCAGCGCACGTCGTTGCCGATGGAGCGACCGATCCCCGTCGCCGCGTATTCGTCGTCGTCTGTTCGCGTCGCAGCGCGCTCCTTCGGCTGCCGCGCGCCCGATGCGCTCGTTGAAGGCGCGGACTCCGATTCTCTTTTCAACTCGCCTTCGCCGCGTTGCGACTGCGAATCGAGCGGGCGCGGAGACGGCGGCGCAACTTCAGAGTAAACACGTCGCTCGCGGAAGAAGACAGCGGAGATGATGCCCACATCTTCGGCCCGGCCGATCTTGTTGGCATAGGAATCGCGCTCGCTCGTGAAATAGAAACGGCGCGCGCGCGTCCGACTCATCTGCCAGCCCGTCACGGCGATCGTGCCGTAGGGCTCGATGATCCACTTGCTCGCGTCGCGCGCGGTGGTGCGACGCGCGTCGATCGAGTTCAGGCCGTCAACGGCCAGTGCGACCGCGACGCGCACGGGCAGAGGATTGCGCACGCGCAACTCGTACTCCGCGCCCGCGCGCGCTTCGACGTAAACGCGCCCGCGCGCAGGGTATTGCTCAAGCCTCGCGCCACCGACGAGCACCTCAACCTCAAAGGGTTGGTAGCGGATCGGCTCAGCACCCTCCTGCGCGGGCCGCCAATCTTGCGCAGAGTCATCCGCCGCGTTCAATTCCGACGATGGAATGATATTCGAGTCTGATGTCGAAACATCGTTAGTGTCGAACAAGTTAGACTGTGCAGCCTCGTTCGAGTTGATCAACCTCGCGTCGGCCACTCTCTTTGAGAGTCGCGACCCGACGGCGAAGTTCGCAATGATGAGCGTGACGAGACAGGCGGTGCAGATCGTGATCGCAAAAGTCTTTCGCATCTCTTCAACCTCCGGCGAAAATTCCCTTCCCACCCTTTGAACGTCGCTCAACCGATTTCTTGCGGGCGCGACTGCGGTTTGTGGTACAAGTGCGACGTGGACTTGCGTCGGGGAGGCGCGGCGAATGATCAGTTTCGACGAAGGCGAGTGCAGACAATTCGACGCGGCCACACAGCGCGAGTGGCTTGAGACGAACGGGCTCGGCGGCTACGCCTCCTCGACCGTTACCGGCCTCAACTCGCGCCGCTATCACGGCCTGCTCGTCGCAGCCGCCGCCCCGCCGACCAAGCGCATCGTCCTGCTCTCTAAATTTGAAGAAGTCATCGTCGTCGGCGATGAACGCTTCGAGCTATCGACGAACCTCTACGAGCCTGACGTGATCAGTCCACGAGGCTATCAACTCATGTCGGGCTTCCGTCTCGATCCGTTCCCCGTCTTCACCTTTCGCGCGGGCCACTTCGAGATCGAGAAATCGATCTTCATGGCCCACTCGCAGAACACGACCGTCGTGCGCTATCGCTATAGCGCGCCGCAGGGCGCACGTGCACGACTTGAGTTGCGCCCCTTCGTCGCCTTCCGCGACTATCATTCGCTCGCGCGCGAAGCTCTCGATATCTTTCTCGACGCGAAGATCGAGCGCGGCCTGCTGCGCTTCGGCAAACGCGATGACGAGCTCGCGCTCTACCTCGCGCACGATGCCACCTCGCTCCGCGCCGAAGGGCTCTGGTACAGAAACTTCCTTTACGCGGAAGAGAGAGCGCGCGGCTTCGATGACCACGAAGACCTGTTCAATCCCTGCCTGCTCGCATTCGATCTCGAAGACGGAAAGACCTGCAACCTCATCGCCTCGACCGAACTTTGCAACGCCGCATCAGCACAGTCACTCGAAGACTCGGAACGCGAGCGACGACAAGAACTACAGACGCGCGATGCGACTGATATCGCAACGCAAGACGATCGTGCGGATTATCTCTCGTTGCTCAAGAGCGCAGCCGATCAATTCATCGTCAGGCGCGACGCTAATCTCTCGACCATCATCGCGGGCTATCACTGGTTCACCGATTGGGGCCGCGACACGATGATCTCGCTCCCCGGTCTGGCCCTCGCCACGGGCCGCTTCGACGTAGCGCGCGAGATACTGCTCGCCTTCGCGGGTAGCCTTAATCAAGGCTTGATCCCTAACCGCTTTCCCGATGCGGGCGAGCAGCCCGAATACAATACCGCCGATGCGACGCTCTGGTTCGTCAACGCCATCGGCGAGTACCTGCGTCGCACCAACGATGAGGCGTTCGTGCGCGCGAGTTTGTATGAGCCGCTACTTGAGATCGTCGGCTGGCACGAGCGCGGGACACACTACGACATACGCATGACCTCCGACTCGCTGCTACGGGCCGGCAACGAAGACGTGCAGCTCACTTGGATGGACGTGAAGATCGGCGACTGGGTGGTGACGCCGCGCGCGGGCAAGCCCGTCGAGATTCAGGCCCTCTGGTACAACGCTCTGCGCACGGTCGCGATGATCAGTGGCCGCTTCAATGATGAGCCGACGCGCAAACATTGTCGCGCCGTTGCCGACGCCGCGCGGGCCAGCTTCAACGGTCTCTTCTGGAACGAGTCGCGCGAGTGCCTCTACGATTACATCGACGATGCGGGCGAGCCGGACGACTGCGTGCGACCGAACCAGATTTTCGCCGTCAGCCTGCCGCACGCGATCACGACGGGCCCGCGCGCCGCGTTGGTCGTCGCCTGCGTCGAGCGTGAGCTGCTCACGCCCTTTGGCCTGCGCACGCTCGCGCGCGGCGATGCGAACTATCGCGGCCGCTACGAGGGCAATGCATACGCGCGCGACACGGCTTATCATCAGGGCACGGTCTGGGCTTGGCTCATGGGGCCATTCGTCACGGCGTATTTGAAGGTGCACGGACGCTCGCCTGAGAGCATTGCCACGGCGCGCGGGTGGCTCTCGAACTTTCGCGCGCACTTGCGCGAGGCGGGCGTCGGTCAAATCTCCGAAATCTTCGACGGCGATCCGCCGCACACGCCGCGCGGCTGCATCGCACAGGCTTGGAGCGTCGCAGAAGTTTTGCGTTGCGAGTTGGAAGAGTTGAATTGAGCCTGCGCGTTCGCCTAAAAGTTGTGAATTGGATTAAAACTTGATCGCTTGATGCTCAAACGATAGACGACACGACATTGCTCATCAAGACGTTTCAGAAATTCATCATGAGGTGAGTTGAGATGCCAACCAACACGCCGCCGCCTTATTTTCCGCAGGCTTCACTTATGCCGCCCGATCCGAATCGTTGGCGCAAAATCAAGGCCGGGATGATCGGCTGCGCCGCGCTGGCCCTCGTCGCGCTCGTCGCGCTCGTCGCGTGGCTCGTCGTTCACTTCAAGTGATGGCCCGGCGGAGCGCGAGTCTTTGCAGTATGACGACGATGGTGAGCAGCGTCGTCGTCGCGGCGGAGAGCAGGCAGTATTGACAGAAGGCGTGGAGCAGGAAGGCCTGCACGTAGAGAAGCCAGAGCGTGAAGAGGAACATGATGGCGACGATGGGGAGGAGAAACTTGCGCGCGCCCGCGTAGCCGAAGGCCGAGAGCGTGGCGAGGCTGAAGACCATGAAGTAGGCGAGTGCGCCTACGCTCGCGAGCGGCAAGCGGCCGATGGTTGCGAAGCGACTTCCCAGAACTTCCGCGCAGCCATGCGTGATCGAACATTGAAGCGACGCGCCTGTGAGATGTTCGACCGTGAGATAGACCGCGTCGCCGAGCCCGACGAGCGCGAGCAGCGCGGCACACACGTCGAGCAGCCTCGCGCGTGAAGAAACGGCGGTCGAAGAGTTCACCCGCGAAGCATCACCGGCCGCCGGATCGATCTGTTCGATCTGTCCATCCACACGCGTCTTCACTTCTTCTTCGCAGCCAGTTCGCTCTCGACCGCCGCGCTCAACTTGTCGAGCGTGTTGCTCTCTTCAAACGAAAGCATCCGCCCGTTGATGAAGAAGGTGGGGGTGGCCGTGATGCCCATCGCCGCGCCGCGCCGCTCGTCCGCGACGACGCGCATGGCGACGATGGAACTGTCCATGTCCTCCGTGAAGCGCGGCACGTCGAGTCCCAGAGATTTAGCGTAGCCGATGAAGATGGTGCGCGCGTCGTCAGGGTCTTTCCAATCGTTCTGCTTGTCGTAGATCAGATCGTGCATCTCCCAGAACTTGTTCTGCATCCCTGCGGCTTCCGCCGCGCGCGCGGCTTCCGAGGCGTGCTTGTGCAAGCCGCGTAGCGGGAAGTTGCGGAAGCCGATGGAGACTTGCGTCGGATACTTTTCGAGGAGTTGTTTGACGACCGTGTGCATCGCGCCGCAGGTCGGGCACTGGAAGTCCGCGAACTCCTCAAACTGCACGGGCGCGTTCTGCGCGCCGCGCATGTGCGCGGGCGGAGCTTCGTCCGCACCGGGCCGGGCCACGTTTGCGTCGCCCTGTTGTGCTGATGTCTGCGCGCGATTCTGTCCGGCGCGCGAGTCGCTCGCGCTATCGGGCTGCATGAGCCACAGCCCCGCGCCGAGCGTGGCGAGCAGGACGAGGACGATGATGATGATGGGCAGAGACTTTTTCATGTCGTTTGGTTGAGACGATTGAGAGTCAATCGCGCGTCTTTAGCGTGCCCCACATTTGCTGTCCGGCACGAGGGCCGTCGTGCGTCGCGACTCTCCGACCGCCTTGTAGAATTCCTTCTCAGTTAGTATAAAGGCAAACGTACCTTGAATCACTTCCCCCGGAACAGTTTTCATTACATGCGCGCGCGGGCGGGTGCGCCTTGCGCTTCACTGACAGCGCGCGAGGCGCAAGCACGATGCAGAAGGGCTGACTAATGTCGCAGAACTCAATCACCGTTGTCGAAGACGAAGGGGCCGTCTCGCTCTACGATCGCTTCGCAGACCTCTACGACATGACTTTCAAGTTCAATCGCTACAGCCACTCGATTGAACATTACCTGCGCGAGCGCGCGCTCGCACTCCCCGAAGGCGCGAACGTCTTGGACGCTGGCTGCGGCACGGGCCTACTCACCATTGCGCTCCTGCGCACGCTCCCGCGACCCGCGCGCATCACTGCCTTCGATCTCTCCGCGCCGTCGCTTGAGAAGGCCCGCGCCGCTGTCGCCAAACTATCGGAGTCAAAGCGTCACCGGATCAGTTTCATTCAAGCGAACCTGCTCACGCAACCCTTCGCGTCCGACACTTTCGACTTCGTCGCCACAAGCGGCGCGCTCGAATACGTCCCGCTCGGCGAAGGTCTCGCCGAACTCGCGCGCGTCACGAAGCCCGGCGGCTACCTGCTCCACTTCCCCGTGCGCCCTGCGCCCGCAAGCAAGTTGCTCGAACTCATGTTCCGCTTCAAGACCCACGATCCTGCGGAGGTCGAGCGTCACACACTGCGCCACTTCCGTCTCCTCGAACGCCACCGCTTCCACGCACACGAGCCCATCGGCTGGACGAAAGAAGCGCTGCTCGCGCAAAAGACCTGAATGGTTAATGGCAAATCGTGAATGGTAAATCGTGGGTCTCGAATCGCAGTTGAAGCGAAACGACTATCCGCGCCTTTAATTTAAGCCCGAACGATGACGATCAGTTTCGATTGACCATTAACCATTGACCATTCACCAATCACGATTTACTAAAATGCGAGAGCACGACGCGCGCCACTGTGGGAATGATCTCACGCTCGTTCGCCTGATTTTCGGTGAAGGTCACGAGGACGAAGCGCGCGCCGTTGGGTAGCTCGATGTAGGTTGCATCATGGCGCGTCGTCGAAGTCCAACCGGCCTTCGACCAGAGGCGCGCGCCGTTGAAATCTTTGAGCGCGATGCCTGTGAAGCCGTGCGCTTGATCGTCCGCATCCTTCGACTCACCCGAATAGTCGCGCTTTAAAAGCTCCATCATCTGACTGCTTCGCGCTGGTGTGACGGCCCGGCCCGTGGCGATCTCCGAGAGCAGGCGCGCGACTGCATCGGTCGTTAGCTTGTTGCGATTCTCGCCGTTCGCGCCGCGCGAGAAATGTTCGCGCCCGTATGCGTCCTCGCAAAAAGTCTTCTGGTTGGTGTTGATGTTCGTGTAGCCGAGCGAGGCGAAGTAGCGATTGACGGCGTCGCGCTTGTACTGCCACGCCTTCATCTCCGTGGGCGATAGTTCCCTGCCGCTCGTCGTGTCTGTGATCATGTCGAGCACGTAGCTGGTCGCGTCGTTGTACGACTGGACGATCATGTCGCGCATGGCGCGGCGCAGCTCCTCCGTATCCTTAATCTTCCCATCTTCCATCAGCCGGTGCGCGTAGGCGAGGTAGAAAAGTTTGACGACGCTCGCCGGGTAGATGCGCTCGCCGCCGCGAAAGCTCGCTTGCGTTGGATGATTCGGATCGCGCAGGTCGATGAGCGTGATTGCGAGTTGCTCTCGCGTCAGCTTCTTGTCGGCGAACTTTCGCAGAGCCTCGCGCGCCGCCTCGTCAACGATTGACTGAAGCGCGGGCGACCGCGCGGGTGCGATGCGACCTGCGACGGGCTGCGCGGATTCGACTTTGTTCTGGCCCTGCTTCTGCGCCGATCCGCTCGGCACGATCAGGGAAGAGAGTACGACTAATGCAAGCGCGACAAAAAGTTTTCCGTTTCTCATTTGATAAAGTTTGCGAACGCGACGATGACGAGTGCGTTCGAGAAGTCGATGAAGAATGCGCCGACGACAGGGACGACGAGGAAGCTGCGCGGCGCGGGCCCGAAGCGCGCGACCAGAGCCTCCATGTTGGCGACGGCGTTCGGCGTGATGCCGAGCCCGAAGCCGACATGGCCGCTCGCCGTGACCGCCGCCTCATAGTCGCGCCCCATCAACACGAACGTGACCGCGACAGCATACAGGATCATCAAGACGATCTGCACCGCGAGTATGATGAGCATCGGCGCGGCGAGCCCTGCCAGTTGCCACAGCTTCAAATCCATTAGCGCGATGACGAGAAAGAGCGCGAGCGCGATTGTGCCGAGCGTATCAATGGCGCGCGGATCGAACTTGAAAACAGAATGGGTGTCGTCAAAATTTCTCCAGACCGCCGCGACGATCATCGCGCCGATGTAGCCCGGCAGGACAACACCCGTGCGCGTCAGCGCGAGACTGAGCAACGCGCCTGCGCCCATCGCGACGAGAATGAAGAGTAGGCTACGCAACAGATCGCCCGGCGTTGTCGCGCGCGCTTCTTCAAACGCGAGTCGCGCCGCTTCGGTCTCTGCTTCAGCGCGCTCGTCGTCCGGCGCGGCGGTCGATCCAATGGCCCAGAACTGTTCTTCGGCGGCATCCGTCGTGCGAGACACGAGTTCGATTCTTTCGGCCACGCGCTCGGTCGCAAGTTTGCGTCTGCGTATGAGCCACGTGGCAACGGGATTGCCGACGAGACTTGAGACGAAGATGCCGAACGTGGCGGAGGCGATGATGAGCGCGCCTGCACCCGCGATGCCCTTCTGCTCGAAGAGGCTCGTGAAAGCGAGACCCGTGGCGGGGCCACCCGTCAGCGTGAGCGAGCCGCAGATGATACCGAGCGCGGGTGGCGCATGGAGCGCGACGGCGACGCCGATGCCTGCGACGTTCTGCACGACCGCGAGCAGCGACGCGATCAAGAAGAAGAAGATCATGCGTGCCCCACCCGCGCGCAAGAGTTGCAGCGTCGCCCCGAAGCCGATGGTGGTAAAGAAGGCCGTCTGTAGCGGCGCGCGTAAGGATGTATCGAGTGAGACGCCGAGCGTACCGAACCGTCGAAGCGCGAACACGAGAGTTGCGAAGAGCAGCCCGCCGATTGCGGCCGCCGGGATGCTTGAGCGCGAGAACAACTTGACGCGGCGTTGCAACCAGCCGCCAATGAAGAGAAAGACGGCGGCGAGCGCAAGCGTCATCACCAGATCGAGCTTGAGCGTGCGCAGACCTTCGATGATCGTAAATTCCAACGCTCCCTCCGGGAGAAGAGGTCAGAGGTTAGAGGTTAGAGGTTAGAGGTTAGAAATAACCCCTTCACTAACCTCTGATCTCTAACCTCTAACTTCTATCCTCTGCTTGTCGCTTCGTAAACAACGCGGCCGTCCATGATCGTCGTCGTCACTTTCGCTCGTTCGATCTCGACCGGATCGATCTTAAAGATGTCGCGGTCGATGATGACGAGGTCGGCGAGTTTGCCGGGTGCGAGCGTGCCTTTCACGTCGTCTGTGAACTCTGCGTATGCGGAGCCGACGGTGTAGGCGCGCACGGCTTCTTCGACAGTGATCTTCTGTTCGGGAATCCAGCCGTTGGGGTTCTTGCCGTCGAGCGTGCGACGCGTGGCGGCGGCGTAGATGCCGAGCAGTGGATTGAGCGGCGCGACGTACCAGTCAGTTCCGAAGGCCAGTGTCGCGCCCGTGTCGAGGAGCGTGCGGAAGGCGTAGGTCGTGAGCGCGCGCCCGTGACCGATGCGCTTCTCCGCCCACCGGCCATCATCGATGCAATGATAGGGCTGCATGGAAGCGATGACGTGCGCGCGACCGAAGCGTGCGATGTCCTGTGGTCGAAGATGCTGCGCGTGCTCGATGCGATAGCGACGGTCGCGCTCACCATCTTCCTTGACCACTCTCTCATAGAACGAAAGAACGGTATCGTTCGCCTTGTCGCCGATGGCGTGGATCATCACTTGAAGACCGGCCCTGTCGGCGGCGCGTATGCGCTCGTACATCCGCTCCGGCGGAAACATCTCGTCGCTCGGCAGCCCCGCAGTGTTCGGCGCGTCGTTGTACGGCTCGAAGAAGAGCGCGGTGGTCGAGCCGAGACTACCGTCGGCGAAACCTTTAAGGCCACCGATGCGGATCAAGTCGCTGCCGAAGCGAGCGCGCACGCCTACCGACGCGATGCGCTCCCACGCAGGCAGAGGCGAGACTGCGTACACTCTCGTCTTCAACTCGCCGCGCGAAGCGAGATACTGATAGACGCCAACGTCCGTGCCCGCGCTCATGTCCTGCACGCTCGTGACGCCGACGCTCGCCGCGTGATTCGTCGCTGCGCGCGCGTAGTCGAGCCGCTCATCCCAAGAAGGGTCGGGCATCTTCGCATAGACGAAGCTCTGCGCCGCGTCCTTCAAGACGCCGGTCGGCTCGCCCGTCCGTGCATCGCGCACGATGAGGCCACCGGGCGGATCGGGAGTGTCCTTCGTCACACCCGCGAGCTTGAGGGCCACACTGTTGGCAAGGCCCATGTGACCATCGAGTCGATTGACGAAGACCGGATGATCGGATGTCACCTTGTCGATCAACTCCTTCGTCGGAAGCGACGCGGGAGTCCAACGCTCATGATCCCAATCGCCGCCCGTGATCCAACGGCCCTTCGGAGTCTTCGCCGCAAACTCGCCGATGCGCCGCGCAAACTCTTCGGGGCTCGCCGCGTCGCGCAGTTGCACGCTGGCGAGATGCTGCCCGCCGTCCGTGAAATGCACGTGCGCGTCATTGAAGCCGGGGATGACTAACGCCCCGCGTGCGTCGATCACGCGCGTGCGCGGGCCGGCGAGCTTGCGTATCTCGGCGGACGTGCCGACAGCCGCGATCTTGTTGCCGAAGATCGCGACGGCTTCGGCACTCGGCTGCGACTTGTCCAACGTGCGGACGTTCGCGTTGATGATGACGAGATCGGCTGTCATGTTTTGCGCATCCGTGCGCGTGTTAAAGGTCAGAGCCGCGACGCACAAGAGCGACGCGAACGCGAGGGCGACGAGCGATTCTGTTTTCATCGGAGACTCGGAAAGTCGATAGCTGGCGGAACGTTGGCGTAGTGTATCATCTGACCAGTTAGTCACGTAAACTTTTTCATTCGACACGCAACACCCTTCCGAAGTGGATCAACTGATCGAAAATCTGCGCGCAATCGTCGGTCGCGCGAACGTGCTCGCCGAGCGTGACGAGTTGCTGGTCTATGAGTGCGACGGGTTGACGCAGCATCGTCACGCGCCGCGCGCGGTTGTGTTTCCGGCCTCGACGGAAGAAGTCTCCGCCGTGTTGCGCGAGCTCGCGCGCGCGCAGGTGAGCTTCGCGCCGCGCGGGGCGGGCACGGGCCTATCGGGTGGCGCGCTCGCGGTGAACGAAGGTGTCGTTGTCGAACTGGCCCGAATGCGTCGGCTCTTGAAGCTCGATGTTGAGAATCGCATCGCGGTTGTCGAGACGGGCATGGTCAATGCGCAGTTGTCGCGCGCGGTCGCGCCGCACGGGCTCTACTACGCGCCCGATCCTTCGAGCGGCGCGAGCTGCACGGTTGGCGGCAACATCGCGGAGAACGCGGGCGGCATCCATTGTCTCAAGTATGGCGTGACGACCGATCACGTCGTCGGCGCGCGAGTAGTTTTATCAAACGGCGAGGTCGTCTCGTTCGGCGCGTCGGGCGCGGGCGACTGCGTCGGCTACGATCTGCTCGGCGCGTTCGTCGGCTCCGAAGGCACGTTCGGCATCGCGACCGAGGCGACCGTTAAACTGTTGCCTCTGCCTCAATCAGTTCGCACGCTGCTCGCAGACTTCACTGACATCAACGATGCGAGCCGCGCCGTCTCTGCGATCATCGCCGCAGGTTTGATCCCCGCCGCGCTTGAGATGGTTGACGGCGCGACGATCCGCGCGGTTGAGGCGAGCGTCTTCGCCGCAGGCCTTCCTATCGACGCGCAAGCCGCGCTGCTCATTGAACTCGATGGACTCGAAGACGGACTCGACGATGAGATGCGAAAGGCACAAGAGATTTGTTTGCGCTATGGTGCGCGCGGAGTGCGGCGCGCGGCTGACGAGCGCGAGCGAAAAAAACTGTGGGCGGCGCGCAAGGGCGCGTTCGGCGCGATGGGCCGGCTCGCGCCCGACATGATGTTGCAGGACGCGGTCGTCCCGCGCTCGCGCTTGCCCGAAGTGCTCGCGGAAACTTATCGCATCAGCGCGAAGTATAATTTGATTCTCGCCAACGTCTTTCACGCGGGCGACGGCAACCTGCATCCGATCCTCTGCTTCGACCGGCGCAACGCCGACGAGTTGCGGCGCGTCGAGTGTGCGAACCGAGAGATCGTCGAGACCTGCATACGCGCGGGCGGCACGCTCACGGGCGAGCACGGCGTCGGGCTCGACAAGAGCAAATACATGCCCTTGCTCTTCTCCGCAGACACGCTCGATGCGATGCTCGCGCTGCGTGCCGCCTTCGATCCTTCCGGCTTGTGCAATCCCGGCAAGATCATTCCGGCCCCTCGCGGCTGTGGCGAGGCGCGCATCGTCGCTTCGTTCAAAGAAGCGACGAACGTCCTTTCTTCTAAAGTTGAGACGAACGTAAACGGTCGCGCAGGTATGCGGGCCAGTGAGACGCACGATCCTGTTTGCGACGACGCGCGCGACACTTCCACGGTCGTGGCTCGCTCTACATCCTCTCGCGAGACGCTTGATGCATCCACATTCCAACTCATCTCCGAGAATCTACAAAGAGAGTTTGAATCGATAGCGCAGACCGGGCGCGAAGAGTCTCGACGTGAACGCCTGATCGTCTCGCCCGCATCGACTGAAGAGGCCATTGAAGTCTTAAAGGTGGCCGCGCGCGCGGGCGTGGCGGTCGTGCCCGCAGGTAGGCGCGCGTGGCTTGGCGGCATGAACACGCTCCAGCATAGTTGCATCGTTGTCTCGACGCTCAAACTCAATCGTATCATCTCACACGAGCCTGCCGATCTTGTTGCGACGGTCGAGGCGGGCCTCTCGCTCTCCACACTTAACGCCGAACTCGCGCGCGCCGATCAGTGGCTGCCGCTCGATCCGCCGGACGATGGGCGAGCCACGGTCGGCGGCATCGTCTCGACGGGCGCGGCGGGCGCGCACAGTTTCGCTTATGGCTCGCCGCGCGCGTTCGTTTTGGGAATGCGCGTCGTGCTCGCGGACGGGCGCGAGATAGGCGTCGGCGGTCGCGTCGTGAAGAACGTCGCGGGTTACGATCTCTGCAAACTATTCGCGGGTAGCTTCGGCACGCTCGGACTCATCACGGAGATCACTTTCAAGCTGCGGCCTCGCCCGGAACGCGAAGCGACACTCTCGGCGCGCGCCGCGCGTTACGAAGATTTGTTCGACGCTGCACGACTACTGCGTACCAGAGAGTTTCACCCGGTGGCCCTTGAACTGTTTTCGCGTGGAACATCAATGCGGGATGCACACGAGCGCGCAGCGTCGATGTTTACGCTTCTGATCCGTTTCGCGGGCTCCGCGCAATCCGTTGGCTCGCAGCTCGAACGAGCCCAAGCGCTATTGAAGGGAACGAATACTCTCTCGCAACTCGAAGTGATCGACGAAGACACGAACCTCTGGAGAGAGATCGCCGCGCAACCTGCACGCGACGAGAATCATTTACAACTCAGACTCGGCGTGTTGCCGACGCTATTGCCCGTCGTCATTCAGAAAGTTGAAGAGGGGCGCGCGCGCGCCAGCTCTCAGCCTGCGTGGATCGCGAGCCTCGGCGCGGGCCGCCTGCGCGTCTCTCAGAATCTCGCGGAAGATGGAGACGAATGCGCGGCGAGTCTCGCGCGCCTGCGCGCGGAAGTCGGCGCGCTCGGTGGCTCACTTGTCGTTGAGCGCGCACCCGAAGAGTTGCGACGCAACTTCGCGCGAGTTGGTTTCGATCAGTGGGGCGCGGGCGAAGCATCGGCGAAACTGATGCGCGGCATCAAACGTCAACTCGACCCGCAGGGGATTCTTTCGCCGGAACTTTTTTTCGCGTGAGCGTGCATGAATGTTGAATTCGATTGATGTAAAGAGATCGCTTGATCGGATCGCGATGGCCCGAGTCGCTTCTCGCGCAGGAGTGTTCGATTGATGTCTGCGCAAACACCTTCGCTCGCGAGCGCACTCGCGAGAGAGGAGTCGAAACTGCTCGCCTGTATTCACTGCGGGCTGTGCCTCGAAGCGTGCCCGACCTACGTGCACACGGGCGACGAGAACGACAGCCCGCGCGGCCGGCTCTACCTGATGCGCGCGGCGGAAGAGGGCCGGCTTGCAGTCGCCTCCGAAAGTTTCGAGCGACACATCAATCGCTGTCTCGGCTGCCGCGCGTGTGAGAGCGCGTGCCCGGCGGGCGTCGAATACGGGCAACTGCTGGAAGCCGCGCGTGCGGACTTGCGCGAAGCGGGCGACCGCAGCAGCCACACGAATCGCCTCATCAACTTCATTTTGCGCCGCATCTGGCTGCATCCGCGACGCCTCCGTCTCGCCTTCATCGCCGCGCGTCTGTTTCGCGATGCGCGACTCGCGCGCGTGTTGCTCGCATCGAAACTCCCGCATCTCGTCTCGCCGCGATTCGAGTTCGCGCTCGCGCTTCTCGACTCCTCATCGCCCGTGCAACTCTCTAAGAAGAACGATGAAGCTCAAGAAGTAACATTCGTATCACATGACGACGCCGACGCGCGCGGCGTCCAACTATTCAAGGGCTGCGTGACGGAGGGCCTCTTCCGACGCGTCAACGCAGCAACAGCGCGCGTGCTTCGCGCGAACCGATGCAAGGTTGAATTGCCGGACGCGCAAGGTTGCTGCGGCGCGCTGCACGCGCACGCGGGCGACCTCGAAGGGGCCCGCGCGCTCGCGCGCCGCAACGTCGATGCGTTTGCGACCGGAGGCGATGCGCCTGTCGTCACCAACGCAGGAGGCTGCGGCGCGATGCTCGCTTCATACGCGCACCTGCTCGAACACGATCCCGCATACGCCGAGAGCGCGCGAAGTTTCAGCGCGCGCGTGCGCGACGTGAGCCAACAACTCGCGGCGACTGGCCTGCGTTCGGGAGCGCAACTCGATCTACCTGTCGCGACTACCTACGACGCCTCTTGTCACTTGCTCCACGGCCAGCACGCGGCGGAAGAACCTTTGCGCGTGCTCGCGTCGATCCCAAGTTTGCGTTTCGTTCCGCTCGAAGGCAGCGACGTGTGCTGCGGCGGCGCGGGCGTCTATAACCTGCTTGAACCCGATCTCTCTTCGCGCGTGCTCGCGGAGAAATTGAAGCATGTTGCAGAGACCGGCGCGAGGGTGCTCGCGACCGGCAACGCGGGCTGTCATATGCAGATCGCTGCGGGCGCGCGTCTCGCGAATCTCCGGCTGCGGGTGTGTCACCCTGTCGAATTGCTCGACGAGTCGTACAGGCGCGCTGGCTTTTACGAAGATGCGAAGCCGACACGAGTGGGCCGAAGCCAGTGAGGTTTATCGTAGAGGCACACGGGCGACTGCAAGGTGGGAAACGAAGAAGCGCGATCATTCATTGACGAATGATCGCGCTTCTTCATAGCGACGAATGCTCGCGCTTCTTCGTTTCGCGTTTGACGGATCATTACAAGTCAGGACTCCGTCGGCATCTCCATGAATGCGATGCGGCCACCGACGAGCGTGAGTCGCACGCGACCTCCGTCGTCAAGCGCGACGAGATCAGCGCGCTTCCCTTCTTCGATTGAGCCACAGAGATGTTCGACTCCGACGAGGCGTGCGGGATTGAGCGAAGCCATGCGCGCGACATCCGCGTGTGAGCAATCGAGCGAGAGCATGGTGCGCGCGGCGTCGAGCATGGTGATGACCGATCCGGCGATCGCGCCGCGTGCGTTGCGCGTGCGCCCGCCGGTGACGTTGATCGTCTCGCCCCAGACCTCGAAGTCGCCGTCGCCCAGGCCCGCCGGAAGAACCGCATCGGAGATGAGCGCGAGGCGATGCGCGGTCTTGCAGCGAAGAGCGAGACGGAGCATGAGCGGATCACAGTGAACGCCGTCGGCGATGATGTCGCAGGTTACGTCGTCGCTCATCAGGCCCCAACCGACGGGGCCGGGCGCGCGTTGATGAAGCGGCGACATGGCGTTGAAGAAGTGCGTCATGTGACGCGCGCCCGCCGCGCGTGCCGCTTCGAGCACGTGGAGGTCTGCACGCGTGTGACCGACGGAGACGATCCAGCCACGGCTAACAAGTTCGCGAACGAGTGCGATGCCGCCTTCGATCTCCGGCGCGACGGTGATCATGTGCGCGGCGCGCGAGTCGTCGGGACTCGCGAGCTCGACGGAGAGCTTTGCGAGTTCGTCGAGGCTCGACGCATCTTTGAACGTGCGGAAAAACTCTGTGCGCAGCGCGCCGCATTGCGAAGAGTTAACGAAGGGACCCTCGTAGTGGACGCCGAGGGCGCGCGCGCCGACCGCGCCGAGGGCATCTTCGTTCCCGGCCCCTTCAGTCTCCTCAGTCGCGCCGACACTCGCGCGCGAGTTCGCTTCTTCGTCGCGTCGCTGCTCGCGGATCAAAGTCTCGATTGAGGCGACGGCGCGTCGATAGTCGGCGGCGGGCGCGGGGACGAGCGTGGGCAGCCATGCGGTGACGCCTCGCGAGGCGAGAAATTTAGCGACGCGTCGCAGATCGTCCGTCGTTGCTTCGAGCGTATCGACGCCGACCGCGCCGTGGATGTGCACGTCGATGAAGCCGGGGAAGAGCGTGAGTCCTTGAAGATCGATGATTGGCCCTGCGGCGACGTTCGTCTCTTCATGCGCGCCTGTGATTATGCGCGAGATAAGATCGCCTTCGATGTGGATCGTCGCGTGATCTTCGACGCGGTCTGCGCGCACGACGCGCGCGCCGTTGAGGACGATTGATGAAGTGTTGTTGATGCCTTCGATCATGATTCGTTCATAAGAGACAAAGCGCATCGCGGACGGAGTTGCGTAGATTCCGGTGGCGATGGCCCTAACTCGTCTTGAGCCTAAACGTGCGTCTGCCCGCGAGCGTCCGCGCGGGACGCTCGCGGGCAGGCGACTTGGTGGGTGTGGGCGCGGCTTAGAAGTAGAACTTCACGCCGAGCTGAATGGTGCGCGGATCGCGCACGGCTCCGATGCGACCGAAGACACTTGAAGTGACGTTCGTGCTGGAGAAACTTCTAAAGTTCGTGTGGTTGAAGACGTTGAATGCCTCGCCGCGCAGTTGCAATCGCGTGTTCTCGGTGAAGCGGATGATCTTCGTCATCGTGAAGTCAACGCGATAGGTGGGGGGCCCGTTGATGATGCCGCGCTGCGCGTTGCCGGGCGTGTTCGAGAGACCGAAATTCGCATTGAGCGCGGGATTGAACTGGAAGCAGGCCGTGTTGAAGTACTGCTGCAGCGTGTGCGGCGCGTTCTGGTTCGGATCGCAGATGACGTTCGGTCTGTTACCGGCGATGAGCGCGGCGTTGTTGCCGAGTCCGGCCGCGTCGTAGCTCGAAGTCGTCACTGTGAAAGGCAGACCGGAGTTTGCCGTCACGATGCCGGAGGCTTGCCAGCCGCCCAGCGTGCGGCCGGCGAGGTCGTGGCGGTTGGTGAAGAACGGCAGCTCGTAGATGTAGTTGACCGAGAGGATGTGCCGACGGTCGAGCGTCGCACGACTGTATTCGCTGTGAACGTCGAAGCTGTTCTGCGGAGCATTCGTGCGGTCGTTCTGCTCGTCGGTCAGGTTCTTCGACAAGGTGTAGGAGGCGCTCACCTGCGAGATGCCGGAGAAGCGATGCTGCATGAAGAGTTGCAGACTGTGGTAGTTCGAGTTGAAGCGCGGCTGCATCATCGTGATCGAGCGATAGCCGCGATAGGGCCGGAGCTGATCGAGGATGCGGTCGTCCTGAAAGCGCGTTGCGCCGACGACGTTCGGGTTGAGCGTCAACTGCGCATCGCTGCTCGCGCGGAAGGCGTAGCCCGCAGGCTGACAACGAACGAGGGGAACGGTGGAGGCCTGCGGCGTGTTGTTGCCCGGCGCGCAGAGCGAGTTCAGCGCAAGGCCCGGAGGCAATTCGTTGATCTCGACCAAGCCGACGAGGTGCGTGCCCTTCGAGCCGTAGTAACCGGCCGTGAACATCGTCTTCCTCGTTAACTGCTGCTGCCAGTCGAGCGACCAATGCTGCATATAGGGCGTGTGCCAGTCGCTGTCCCTGCCACGAATGGTGAGTGCGGCGGCGGAGGCCGCGACGACAGTTCCGCCCGCAGGGTTATCGAGTCGCACGTTCGAGAAGTCAACGTTCTCCTGATAGGGAGGATTCTGACCGATGATCTGCTCGTCGTAGCCGACGAGAATCTGTTCGTGATAGACGCCGTAGCCGGTGCGGATCGAGGTCTTGCCCTTCTTGAACGGGTCCCAAGCGAGACCGACGCGGGGGGCCCAGTTGTTCGGCGTGTTGCTGATCTCTTTGCCGAAGGGCGAGACGCCGGGCGTGCAGTTGGGCAGGGTCTTCAAGTTCTGCGCGTTGACGACCAAGCCGTTGCAGTTGTTGCCCGTGCCAGCGATGATGTTGCCTGCGCCCGTCACCTGCGGCGCGGCGGCGGCATTGTAGAGTGAAGGGATGAAGTTCGAGAGCCGGCCGTTCTTGTCAAACGGCTGGCCGTAGCGCGAGAAGCGCACGCCATAGTAGAGCGTCAGGTTCGAGTGGAAGCGCCATTCATCTTGTGCGAAGGCCTCCATGTTGTTCTGGCGCATATCCGCAGTGTAGTCAAACTTCGCTTGCCGGAACGTGACGACGTTTCCGAGCAGGAAGTTTGCGAAGCGTTGATCATTCTGATTGATCGCGCCCTGCGTGCCGGTGCTGACGACTCCGGCAGGAAGCGCACTGGAGAAGGAGAGGAACGAACCCTGATTCGGGCCTGTTGTGTCGGAGACGAGCGCGTTCTCGTTCTTGCGATAACGCGAATAGTTAGCTCCGTACTTCAACGTGTGCGCGCCGAAGATGGTGCTCAAACTGCCACTGACGCCTTTCTTGTTCGAGAAGTTGTCGTAAGGGCCGAAGCCCTGTAGCGCGCTGAAGCCGTTGCCGGTGATCGTCGGGACGCGGTCGCGCGTGTTCGCGAAGGGCAGCGTGATCGGGATCGACGTGTTGCTGCTCGCGAGCGTTCCAACGTTGTGACTGAGGATCGCGCCGTAGGAATAGTTGAAGCGTCCTTCGGCAATCGTCCTCGGCGTCGCTGCGTAAGTGAATTGTGCGGTGTGCGTGCGGCCGGGCGAGTTGGTCTCGGTCGTCGCAACGCCGGGCAAGCCGCTGCCGCTTGAGAAGAGCGAGTTGGCATCGAGCGTCGGGATTTTGTCGTTCTCGAAACGATAGAAAGCTGAGAGCTTGTTCGTGAAGGTGTGATCGAACTTGATAATCTCCTGACGGAAGTTCGACTTGTTGATGAACGCCGTCACCAGATCGCCCGTGAGCGTATTACCGGGCAGAGGCAGCTTGTTGTAAATCTGCTGCACGTAAGCCTGTGCCGCCGGGCTCAAGAGGCCCGCGGGGATCGGCGTTCCGGCGGGCAAGATGTTCGCGCCCGTACAGGTTGAGCCGGCCACGTCGTTGCGGTTGATGCAGACGGGGATCGGGAAGATTCCCTGTCGTATGTCTGCGCTCGGCACGGTCGGATTAAACGTCGGGTAGCGGAGATCGCGGCGTTGCTCTTCGGAGAAGAAGAAGAACGTCTTGGCTAATCTTCGCGCAGCGCCGTGTGTGCCGCCCTCGCCGAAATTCGGAACGTAGATGGGCCCCCCGACGGTGAAGCCGTAGTTATTATAGCGGAAGGGCGAGCGTTTGGCTTTGCCGTTCGAGTCGCGACCGAAGGCCGGATTCGTTGACGAGTTGATTAAAAAGTCGTTGGCGTTGAGCCGCTCGTTGCGAACGAACTCGAAGAGCGAGCCGTGGAAACGCTCGCCGCCCGAACGTGTGACGACGTTGATCTGCCCGCCGCCGCTGCTACCGGCCTCAGCCGGATAGAGACTGCGCAGCACCTTGAACTCGCCGATGGAATCAACGCTGGGGTAAGCCTGAATCGTGATGTTCGAGCCACGGTCGGTGATATCCGCGCCGTCAACCGTGTAGGTGTTCTGGCTGCTGCGCGCGCCGTTGACGGAGATGTTGATGGTGTTGGCTTGACCGGCCGGGTTGGTCGTTCCGACATAGACCTGATCGGCGAGATCGTTTGAGACGCCGGGCGCGAGCGTGACGAGTTGAACAAAGTTGCGATTATTGATCGAGAGTTCGCGCACCTGATCGCCGGTGATGACGGTCGAGGCGGTCGGCGTCGTCAGCTCAACCGTGAGCGGATCGGCTTCAACCGTCACGACCTCGGAGATGTTACCGGCTTCGAGCGATACATCGATGGTGCGGCGCGAGTTCACGTCGAGCTTGACGTGAGTCTGCGCGCTCTTCTTGAAGCTCGGAGCTTCGACCGTCACGGTGTAAATGCCGACGGGCACAGATGGGATGCTGTACTCGCCCTCGTTGCCCGTCGTGACGGTGCGCACGACGATCTTCTTCTCCTCGTCGGTCACGGTCACGGTTGCGCCTTTGACCGCCGAGCCGGAAACGTCTTTGACCGTGCCGTTGATCGTGCCGGTCGTGTCCTGCGCGCGCGCGACGCACAGGCTAGTGCAGAAAATGAGTGCGAGGATGATCAGGCGGCGTGCAAACTCTGCGTGCTGTCTCATGGGGTGCATTCCTTTTCTCTGAGAAGGGTCTGATTCGTGCCGGAAATATCAGAGGCTTCGCGCGAGGCGAAACCCGACGTTCAGCTTTGACTGAGATCGATGACGAATTGCGTTTGACTTCGTTTCCGGTAAGGGATTACCGCAAGAACGTTGCCGGAACTTATACACTTAACGCGCGCGCGTGGCAAGCAACACACTCTATTCAGTTGCCCGCAACGAGTTGAACGCCTTGCGCGCCCGCGCCACGAAGCGCCGCGCCGGGTCGTGCCCCGGTCATACGCCCGTCGGCGAAGACTGCTTGACCATTGACGAAGACGCGACTGATGCCGACCGGATACTGATGCGGCTCGTCGTATGTAGAGCGGTCGCCGATCTGCTGATCGTCGAAGACGACGATGTCGGCGGCGAAGCCTTCGCGCAGGAGGCCCCGGTCGCGCAAGTGGAAAGTTTGCGCGGGGAGCGAAGTCATCTTTCTGATCGCGTCTTCGAGCGCAACGATCTTCAGTTCTCTAACATAGTGTCCGAGCACGCGCGCGTTGTTGCCGTAGCCACGCGGGTGCGGCACGCCTTCGCCGAGGCGGAGCACGCCGCTATCGGAGGCGATCATCGTGAAGGGCTCGCGCATGATCGTCTGCACGTCCTGCTCGCCCATGCCGTGATAGACCATGCCTGCGCCGCCCGCCGCATACATCTCAAGCATCTGCTCGATCTGGCTGTCAACGTCCCTTTTCTTTTTAGCCTCAAGCGTGATCCGCGCGATGGACTTGCCGTTGAACGCGGGCGTGGGCCGGTAGCTTGCGACGACCGCAAAGTCGTAGTCGTCGAAGCCGCCGCGCTTGAGCGCGTCTCGCATCTCGCGATGGGCACGTTCGCGCGTCGCCTCGTCCGCGAGTCGCTTCTTCCCTTCCTCGCGCCCGCCTTCGAGTAACCAACTCGGCAGACGCGAATCGAGCGAAGTGGAACTCGCAGTGTAGGCGTACTGATCAACCGTGACGGAGAGACCACGCGCGCGTGCATCGCGCACCAAGCCGAGCGTCATCGGACTCTGGCCCCAGAGACGCTTGCTCGCGATCTTGAAGTGTGAAATCTCGACGGGAAGATTCGCCTGCTCGCCGATCTGTATGCTCTCGCGAATCGCATCGACGATGTGCTCGCCCTCGCTTCTCATGTGTGTCGCATAGACGCCGCCATAGCGCGCGGCGACTTTCGCGAGCGCGACGATCTCATCCGTCTTCGCGTAAGTTCCGGGAACGTAGATAAGGCCTGTTGATAGTCCGACCGCGCCGTCGCGCATCGCTTGATCGACCGTCTGCTCCATCTGATGCAATTCATCAGCCGTCGGCTCGCGGTTGGCGAGCCCCATCACTTTCTGTCTCACCGATCCGTGCGCGACGAGCGTCGCGAGGTTGACTGCTATTGGCGTCTGTCGCGTGCGATCCAGAAACTCGCCGATGTTCGTCGCCGATGTTCCGCAGTTGCCCGTGACCAAAGTCGTCACGCCCATGCGCACGAAGTTCTCGGCGGCGGGCTGAGCGTAGATGCCCTCGACGTGCGTGTGCACGTCGATGAAGCCGGGGGCGACGATCTGATTGTGCGCGTCAAAGACTTCGCGCGCTTGCGACGTGGGGATCGGGCCCACGCGCACGATGCGACCGCCGCGCACGCCCACGTCCGCGCGGAACCACGGGTTGCCCGCGCCGTCCACGACGCGACCGTTCGTGATCACGAGATCGTAGAGCGGGGCCTCCTGCCCACGCAGGGCCGGAACGTGGTTCGACGCAAAGATGAATGTCAGCAGGAGCGCGTAGGCTAAACGCGTGCGCAGGGTTTGCGGCATCTGTTAAGTGATCGGGCGCAGGCGTCGGCGCGTATCGAGTCCGCGCTGATGAGCCGCACTTGAACGGAAGTTGTGTCTGTTGCTATCGGGCGAAGGTTAAAGCTGAAGCGGCGACGGTCAAAAACCTAACGGGACTGCGCCGCGTCCTTATGGTACGCGCCCATTCTAAAGAAGTGGCGGGCGATAAGGAAAGCTAAAAGTTCTTATCTGCGCCATAAGCTATGCTAATGTCGCAAAGCTGTCGAAATTTAGCTTGACGGTCGCGGCGCGACTCTATATTTTCCTCAACGCATACGCAGACCGCGTTCGCTCTAACAACGTCCGGCGGATAAAGAAGGGCGACGCGCGTGCGACACCAACGGTAGTTTCCTTAGCATCTCCTTCATACTTCGCGGCAATCTTCGGGCGCAACGTGCGCCTTCGATTAAGAGCAGTTTCGCATCGACAGTCTCGCATCGGCAGTCTCGCTTGCTCTTCACGTCACAATCAGTTTAAAGGAGGAGTTTCATGTCCCGTCTCATCTCCCGCACCCTCTGGCTCTTCGCGTTCGCCGTTCTAGCGGTGGGAACATCATTCGCGCAGGCAGGCACTTCGCGCCTCAACGGAACCGTCACCGACTCGACCGGCGCGGTCGTCGCCGGCGCGACCGTGACGGCGAAGAACGAAGCGACCGGCGCGTCGCAGACGCAGACCACGACCGACGCCGGTCTCTACGCCTTCCCGTCGCTCCCCCTCGGCGTCTATACGATCACGGTCGAGCGTAGCGGTTTCAAGACCGTCCAGCGCACGAAGAACGAGTTGCAGATCAACACGCCGCTCGCCATCGATGTCGTGCTCGAAGCGGGACAGGTTTCTGAGGTCGTCACTGTGCAGGGCGGAGCCGAACAGTTGCAGACGGAGAACGCGACCATCGGCAACGTCGTCGAGCACAAGGCGATTGAGCAACTACCTTTGAACGGACGCAACCCGCTCAACCTGATTGCCTATGAGCCCGGCGTCACGCTGCGCTCGCAGGGCGGGGCCGGTTCGGGCGTCAGCGTCAACGGCTCGCGCGACCGCGCGTTTAACGTGACCATCGACGGCATCGACGCCAACGAATCGTCCGCGCCGAACCCTACGTCGAACATCTATCGTCTGACGCCCGACAACGTGCAGGAGTACAAGGTGACGACCAACAACGCGACCGCCGAGGAGGGCCGCAACTCCGGCGCGTCGATCTCCGTCGCCACGCGTTCGGGAGGGAATGAGTTTCACGGCACGGCTTTCTACTTCCTGCGCAACGACAAGCTGAACGCCAACGACTTCTTCTCAAACGCGCAGGGCACGCCGCGCCACAAGGTCAAGCTCGATCAGCCCGGCTTCGATCTGAGTGGCCCTATTCGCAAGAACAAGACCTTCTTCTACGGCAGCTTCCAACACACGAAGGTCAACTTCACGACGCCCATCGCCGAGACCTTCGGCATCCCGACGATCTACACGCCGACCGCGCTCAACGGCGCGTTCCGCTACTTCCGCGCCGACCCGACGTGCACCTCGGCGGGCGCGGGCAACTGCTTCCGTATCGGCTCGACCGTTATCCGCAGCAACAACGTGCTGCTCGTTAACCCGACGACCGGCGCGCTGCGCGCAGACCTCGGCGTGCACGAGTGCGCGACGACGACCGACTTGAACTGCGTCGCCAGCTACAGCTTGTCGGCGGCGGCTAATAATCCGAACGCCGTCGGCATCGATCCGAAGATGGCGGCGTTCTTCAAAGGCTACCCCGCGCCGAATCGCTACGACTGCGGCGACGCGCTCAACACCGGCTGTTACGTCTGGGACCCTGCGACCGAGCACAAGGGGCCCGCCTATAACGTCCGCATCGATCATACGATCAATCAGAACCAGAGCGTCTTCGGTCGATACTTGTGGTCAACCTACAACACGCTCGGCGGCGATCCGTTGAACGGTCGCCCCGTCGTGCTACCCGGCTTCCCGCCCGAAGGCGAGGTCTTCCGCGACACGAAGAACCTCGCGCTCGGTCATCGCTGGGCCATCTCCCCGCGCATGGTCAACGAGTTGACGGCGGGCTTCGGTCGCTTCCAATTCCTCTTCACGCAGGGCGAGGCGAACCCTGCGTTTCCGGACGTGAACCCGTTCGTCTTCTTGAACGTCGATAACCCCGTGCTCAACACGCCGCGCACGGAACGCATCGTCACCGTCCCGCAGTTGCTCGACAACTTTCACGTGACGAGCGGCGCGCACCAGTTCAGCACCGGCTTCAACTTCCGCTTCTATCGCCACATCGATCATCGCGGCCAGCCCGGCGGCATCAACGTCACGCCGAGCCTCTCGTTCGACGCGAGCGTGCGCTCGCCGACCACGCTCGGCTTCGTCATCCCGACGACGGCCAGCAGCTCGCGCTCCGGCATCAACTCAACCGATTCGACCCGCCTGCAAAACTACATCAACGAGTTGTCAGGCATCCCCGCGCGACTCACGCAGGCCTTCATCGGCAACTTGAACGAAGACGCGTTCCTTCCTTTCCAGTCGAACGGCGTCGTCTCTTTGCAGGCGATCAGAACCGATCTCAACCAGTTCAACTTCTACGGACAGGACGAGTGGAAGCTGCGACCCAACTTGACGATCAACTACGGCGTGCGTTGGGAAGTGAACCCGCCCGCCAACACGCCCGGCTTCACCTATCGCGCGAGCACACCTATTGCGGGCACGCCGGGGCCAGCAAGCCCTGTTGTGAATACGCCCGGCGCAGTCACCTTCGCCCCGTCTAACAAGTGGTGGAACAGCAACAATCTCGGCGCGATTGGCCCGCGCCTCGGCCTCGCGTGGTCGCCCAACTACAAGTCCGGCTTCATGCGCGCGCTCTTCGGCGCGAGCGGCCATAGCGTCGTGCGCGTCGGCTACGGCATGGCATTCGACACCATCAGTTCATTTCAGGTGACGGCGGTGGCGGGCAGCGTGCCCGGCTTGAGGACGACCTGCGCCGTGACCGTCGGCTCTACACCGCCAACCGGCTGCGCGAGTGTTCCTTCAACCACGATCAGCGGCGGCTTCCCGCTCGCGCTCGCGCCGCCGACCATCAAACCCTCTTCGTTCCTGACGCCGCCGCTTCTGCTCAATGGCAGCGCGCCGTCGATCACCGCCTTCGATCCGAACTTGAAAATCCCGACTGTCCACCAGTGGAACGTGAGCCTGCAACGCGAGCTGCCCGGCGGCTTCGTCATGCAGGCGGCCTATATCGGTCGTCGCGGTGAACGTCTCTTCATGGCTTACGACATCAACCAGATCAGCGCCGATCCGATCCTGCAATCGTTCCGTATGCTGCAAGCGAACAACGCCGCGACGAACTGTCTGCCGAGCGGCGCGACGCGCGACACCACGCTCGCCGCTTGCGTCGCGCCCTTCTCAGCCGCGCAAATTCCGCTGCTCGCCGCAGGCGTCTCCGCGATCAACGCAACGTTCGTCAACTCGTCAACCGTTCAGGGCCAGCTCGTCAACAACGCGGCGGGCTCACTCGCCGCGCGCATCGAGAACACGACGCTTGCGTTCAAGCTGCGACCTAATCAACAGTTCTCCAAGATCACTTACATCGATAACAGTGGCGACTCGAACTATCATGCCGCGCAGTTCACCCTGCGTCGCCGCTTCTCTTCCGGGCTCGGCTTGAACGCGGCTTACACGTTCGCCAAGTCCATCGACGATCAATCGGTCGATCCCGTCGGCACGACTTCGAGCGGCGCATTGACGACCACGACCTCGCGCTCCGTTGCCGACATACGCAACTTCCGAGAGGAGCGTGCCGTCTCAGACTTCGACCGCAAACACGTCTTCACGGCCACCTCCGTCTGGGAGTTGCCGTTCGGTCGCGGTCGCCACTTCCTCGCGGACTCGCACGGCGTCGTCAACCATCTCGTCGGCGGCTGGACGGTCAACTCGATCTACACCTTCATGACCGGCGAGCCATTCCAAGTTAATAGCGGACAGTTCACCTCGAACGCCTCGCACGTCTCGCGCGCGCTCGTGCTCGACCCGACAGTCACCGCGCACTTGCAGGATTTACCGAACGTGCTCGGGCCGGTCGTCTTCGAGAACAATCTGGCTTTCGCCATCCCGCCCGCAGGCTCGAACGGATCGGGGCGCAACATCTATCGTGGCCCGACCTACTGGAATCTCGACATGGGGATCGTCAAGATGTTTAACCTCACCGAAAGATTCCGCTTGCAATTCCGCACGGAGATGTTCAACGCGCTGAACCATCCGAACTTCGACAACCCGCGCAGCGCGTCCGTCGGCTCGCCCACACTCACCTCCTCGCAATTCGGTCGCACCTGCTGCACGACCGTCTCGCCAAACACCGCGACGAACGTCATCCAGACGGGCGAGTCGGCGCGCGTCATCCAGTTCGGTCTGAAACTACAGTTCTAACTTTCAGACTGAAGCTGATAAACAACAGGGCGCGATCCAACGGGATCGCGCCCCTCTTCTTTACGAGCGTCTGGAACAACAGGACGGCTGTCGCAGCTCTCTAAACTACTTTGGCGTTCCTTGCAGCCGCGCGACAACGTCTCTGATCTGCGCGGCGTTGCGCGCGTCGGGCACGTCGCGCAGGTACTGCTCGAAAGCGCGCAGGGAGAGATCGAACTTCTTCTGCTCGAAGTAGAGCTGGCCCAACATGAGTTGCGCGTGGCCGGCGCGTGTGCCGCCCAGTTCATAAGCGCGCAGCAGAGAGCGTTCCGCCTCGGCCGGTCGCTTGAGCGCGATGAGACTTCCACCTAGCAACAGGTGCGCGTTGAAAGCTGTGGGCTCAAGCTCTGTCGCCGCCTGCAACTCCTTCACAGCCTCCGCAGTCTTCTCCTCGCGGCTCAAGACCCTGCCGAGCTTGTAGTGCAGCTCAGCCTTCTCTTCGCGCTTGAGCGTCGCATCTTCGAGACCGGCCCGCAGCATCTTGCGCGCGTCGGCGAGTCGGCCCGCGTTGTAGAGCGCGTCGGCGTAAGTTGCGCGCACGCCGGCAAGCGTCGGGTTCTCTTTGAAGAGCGTTTCGAGAAGCGCGGCGGCTTCCGCGTGCTTGCCTTGACGGTCGAGCGTGATGCCGAGGTTGAGCCGCGCGTAAGGAAAACGACTGTTGAGCTTGAGCGCACGTATGAAAGCGTCCGCCGCATCGTCGAGACGATTCTGTTCAAGATAGACGACGCCGAGATCGTTAAGGGCCCGCACGTAGTTCGGATAAAGGCCGAGCGCACGCTTGAGACTTTCGACGCCCGCGTCCGCTTGACCTTTAGCGATCAGCTCCATCCCCTCTTTGTAAGCCGCTTGCGCCTCGGCGGGCACGCCCGCGTCGAGTTCCGCCGCGTCGATCACTTGCGCGCGCGGCAGGGCCGGACGCTTGAGTGGCCGCAGGTAAACCGAGACGTAAACGCTCTCCGCGACGCGAAGGATGTGGAAGACGGTCGTCGTCGTGTCGTAAGTTTGCCGGTCGGTCTCGACGGTGATCGTGTAGCCGCTCGCGCTCACGAGATCGTTCGTCATGCTGTACTTGCCCTTTGAATCGGTGAACAGGGTCTCGATGCGCCCGTCGTCGCGCGTCAAGGTGAAGCGCATGACGGACGAGGGCTGCGAGCCGTCGGGCATGTAGATTTGGATGACGTTGGGAGCGTCGGGCCTTTGTGCGCGCGCGAGGGCGACGGCGCAGGAGGCGCAGATGATGAGCGCGAGGAAGAGCCGTGTCAGCAGGCGTCTCATACGTATCGCCTCCGCGTCTGAATAATCTAACGTCCTCTGTCGAATCTAGTGATAGATCAAAGCGCGAGCGCGTGCGCGACGAAACTCTTCGAGCTTCGTCTGCCACGCGCGCGTGATCTCTTCGGGCGAGTCGCCGCGTTTAATGCGTTCGAGCGTGTCGGCATTCGCGAGCAGACGCGCGTAAGCGTCAACTTTCCAATCCGTAGGGAATAGCTTCCGAAGCGCGACGGCCACCTCAAGGCCCGCCTGTACTGCGCGAAACTGCGCGCGATCCGTGACGACGACGTTGATGCCGCCGCACTCTTCCCCCTTGAAGACAGAAGACGACGGCGTGAAGCGCACGGGCACGAAGCGCACGCCCGCGATGCGACGCGCGTTTAAGTACGTCGCGAGCTTCTGGCCGTCGAGCCACGGCGCGCCGATTAACTCGAACGGCGTGTCTGTTCCTCGACCGACGGAGAGGTTCGTCGTCTCAAGCAGGCCGACGCCGGGATAAAGGGTGGCCTCCGTCAGACTCCTCATGTTCGGCGAAGGATTGACCCACGTGAGGCCCGTCGCGTCATACCACATCGCGCGCGTCCAGTTCCGTATCTCGATCACGCGCAGGTCGCATCCGATCTTGCGCTCTTCGTTATACAGTCGCGCGAGTTCGCCGACCGTCATGCCGTGGCGCACAGGGATCGAGTGATACGCCGTGAACGACAACTTGTCTGCGTCAGCGACCGGGCCTTCTACTTCGAGACCGTCGATGGGGTTCGGCCTATCGAGAACGAAGACGGGCACGTGCGCCTTCGACGCCTCCTCCAACACGTAGCCGAGCGTCGAGATATATGTGTAGAAGCGCGCGCCCACGTCTTGAATGTCATAGACAACGGCGTCGAGGTCTTTCAACTGTTCGGGCTTCGGCCTGCGCGTCTCGCCGTAGAGCGAATAGACAGGAAGGCCCGTCTTCTCATCCTTCGTGTCTGAAACTTTTTCATCCGCGATGCCGCGTATGCCGTGCTCCGGCGAGAAGAGTGCGACGAGATGAACGTTCGCAGACGCGGGCGCTTCACGCAGCACGTCTATCGTCTGTCGCCCCGCGTGATCGCGCCCCGTGTGGTTCGTTACGAGCCCGACGCGAAGGCCCGCGAGTTGTTTGAAGTTGTCGCGCTCAAGCACGTCGATGCCCGTTAACACTTCCGCGTCGGCGGGTGGCGGCAAGTTCATCGCGACATTCGCGGGCGCGTTCGATGCGTTCAGGCGCGCGAGACTGAGCAACGTTTCCGACGCGAAGCGCGCTGATGCTGCGCGCGCATCTTCGGCGTTCGCATCCGTGATTGCAGAGGCGACGATTGATGCGACGCGCGCGCGCACGGGCGTCACGTCGCCCTTGCCATCAGGATGAACGCGGTTCGAGAGAAAGACGACGAAGGTCTGCGTCGCCGGATCGATCCAAAGGGACGTGCCCGTGAAACCCGTATGGCCGAACGAGCCCGGCGTAAAGAGATCGCCGCGATTCGACGAGAAGCTCGAAGCGATGTCCCAACCCAAGCCGCGCGCCGATCCGTCTTCGGCGACGGCGCGTGGTCGCGTCATCAATGCGACGCCGAGCGGGCTCAGGATTCTCACGCCGTTGTATTCGCCGCCGTTCAAGATCATCTGACAATAGATCGCGAGATCGTCCGCCGTTGAAAACAGACCCGCGTGGCCGGCCACGCCGCCCATGCGAAACGATGTCGGATCGTGAACCTCACCGCGCAGCCAACGCTCGCCTTCGTCTCGCGTCATCGCGTCCGGTTTGCTTCCGAGATAGCTCTCCTGCCCGCGACGCTTCTCCGTCGGCGCGATGCGCGGACGCAAGAGAGCTGCTGGCTTGAATCCCGTGTCGCGCATTCCAAGTGGCCCATAGATATTCTTTCGCGCGAACTCGTCGAGCGGCAGGCCCGAAGCCTTGCGCACCACCTCGCCGAGCGCGATGAAACCGAGATCGCTATAGACGAAGCGCGCGCCCGCGTTGCTTCGCAGCCTTTCAGTCGCGAGTCGCTTGATCGCCTCATCGTAGCCCGTCCACTTCTCCGCCAAGTCGAAGTCCGGCGCGAGCCCCGCGCGATGCGTGAGCAAGTGTTCGATGGTGACACGATCTCTTCCCTCGCCCTTGAACTCCGGGATGTAGCGCGAGAGCGGATCGCTTAACCTCACCTGCCCACGTTCGACGAGGATCATGATGCTCGTTGCCGTCGCGACAACCTTCGTCAGACTCGCGAGATCGAAGATCGTCTCCGTCGTCATCCCTTCGCGCGCTGGCTCGACCGCACGCGCGCCATAACTCTTGCGCCAAGCGACGCGCCCGCGCCGCCCGACGAGCACGACCGCCCCCGGCATCTCCTTGCGCGCGATTGATTGCTCGATGACAGCATCCATCTCCGCGAGCCGCGCCGCAGACATCCCGACGGCGGCGGGCGCAGCTTGCGGAAGCGAAGCTGGTATCGCGGCGAACGATTGATGTGCAACGAGCAGCGCGAGCGCGCACGCGAAGAGTTTGTCACGCGCTCGCGTGTGAACGGAGTTGTGTTTGAGGCTGCGCATCAATAACGAGAAGAGTTTTGCTTTCATCGAACGATCACAAACGTTCATTCGTCGATCAATAAGATTCATCGCGCTGTCATTTGTCGGAGGCAGCGCGTTGCGGCGTCTGCGCTTTGAGTTGAATGCCCGTGCCGCGAGCGTAGAGGTTGGGGAGCGAGATGGGGAGGTGGCCCGTCACGTCGATCTCACCGAGCAGTGCGCGCGCGGCGGCTGTTTGCAGGCTCGGCATATCGCCGTAGGCGACGACGTAAGTTTTCAGATCGGGAAAACTTCCCAGCAGGTACGGGTTGCCGAAGCTGATGCCGATGAGCGACGCACGGCGTTCGATCAACTTGTCGAGCGCGCGCTTGCCCGCGTCAGGCAACGCGCCACTGTTCGACTGGCCCGTCCGCACGCGACCGTAGAGCGCGGCGACGATGAGGTCTGCGCCCTTCGCGCGCTCAAGGGCCTTCTCAACTTCCTTATCCGACGAACGCTCGTCGAGCACTGCGCCGTCAATCTTTCGCCCGATGCGAGCGAGCGCGGACATGAAAGGCTGCGCGATCCAGAGTCGATCCTCTCCGTTCGTCACGGAGAGGACGAAGACGCGCGCGTGCGCTGGCAGGTTAGTCGCAGGCAGCAGATGAGCGTCATCGCGCACGAGCGTAATGGCGTGCTCGGCGATCTCCTGCGCGAGTTGGTTCGCGGCAGACGTGGAGACGAGAGTGTCGATCTGATCGAGCGGCGCGATGCGCTGTCGCGTGAGACCAAGGTCGTACTTGGCGGCGAGGATGCGTCGCGCAGACTCTTCGATCCGCTTCTCCGTGAGACGGCCCGCGTGCACGGCGTCGCGCACGCCGCGCATGGTCGCGTCCGCGTCCGAAGGTTTCAAGAGCACATCGGCTCCGGCTTCGAGCGCGCGCACGGCTGACTCTGCGGGCGTGAAATAGATCGTCAAGCCGCTCATGTCGAGCGCGTCTGTGGTGACGATGCCGTCGAAGCGCAGATCGTTTCGCAAGATGCCCGTCAGAATTTTCGGCGAGAGCGTGCCGGGCAGCGTCGCGTTCTCCGTGAGCACTTCGCTGTCGGCGTAAGTCGAACGTCTCGTGTTCTCGCGCGCGAGCGGCGCGACGCTCGTCGGATCGATCTGCGGCAGACCGATGTGCGCGGACATGATCGCGCCGACTCCGGCATCAATGGCCGCGCGAAACGGGACGAGTTCGACCGCGTCGAGCCGCGTGCGCGGAAGATTGATGACGGGGAGGCCCCGATGCGAGTCGGTCGCGGTGTCGCCATGGCCGGGGAAGTGTTTTGCGGTCGCGATGACGCCGCCGCACTGCGCGCCCTCGACGAATGCAGCACCCATGCGCGCGACCGCCTGCGGCTCTTCGCCGTATGAGCGCACGTTGATGACCGGATTCTGCGCGTTGTTATTCACGTCAACGACGGGAGCGAAGATCATCTGGACGCCAAGCGCACGCGCCTCTCGCGCAGTGATCTCACCTTGACGGCGCGCGAACTCCGTGTTGCCGGTCGCGCCGACGGCCATGTTCCAAGGGAAGTTCACCGTGCTATCGAAGCGCATCCCCGCGCCCGCTTCGAGATCAGCCGAGACGAGCAAGGGCACGCGCGCCAACTCCTGCATCCGGTTGATGAGATGGACGGACTCATAGACGGGCCCCTTGAAGAGAATGAGGCCGCCGATCTTATTCTGTTCGACCTGTCGCTTTAACTCTTTGAACTCCGCGCTGTCCTGCGCAAGGTAAGTCGCGTTGATGCCGATGGCGACGAGTTGACCGATCTTCTCGTCGAGCGTCATGCGCTTCAACTCATTGTCGGCCCAGCGCAACGCATCGCGCGTGGGCGTGCGCGAGTATGGTCGATAGCCCGGCGCGTCTTTAGTCGCAGGTGAAGCGGTCGCGCACGGACGCGCGTTGGTTGCCGTCAACTGCGCCTGCTGCGCACGCGCGTTGTTGACAGGCGAGAGTGTGAACGAAGCAAGGGCGAGCCACGAGAGCGCAACCGAAGCCGCGCGGCGCAAGATCATGATGTGCGAATTGCTCATCGTTCTATTGAGTATGTCCAAGACTCTTTCTCTTCTTTGCGTCTATGAGCCTTCGGCGTCCGTCGCGAGTGTAGCGTCGGATCGTTTCGTCAACGTGCTCACAGCGTAGCCGACGGCGATGCAGACGGTCGTGCCCATAAGTACGTACCACGTCCACGCGATTGACGTGGTGAACTTGATGACGAGCATCGTGGCGAGCGAGACCGCCATGCCGGTCATCACGCCGGTTTGATTAGCGCGCCGCGTCAGCACGCCGAGCAGGAACGCGCCGAGCATCGGGCCATAGACGAGTGAGGCGATGGTCAAGCCCGCCGTGAACACCGATCCCCACCCGCGCGCGACGAAGGCGATCAAGATGAGTACGACGCCCCACGCGGCTGTGAACCAGCGCGAGACTTTCAAGTAGTGTTCGTCTTTCTCATCGGGCCGGATGAGCGGGCGATAGAAGTCTATCGTCGTCGAAGAGGCGAGCGAGTTGAGCGAGCCGGAGAGGTTCGACATCGCGGCGGCGAAGATGGCGGCGATGACGAGACCGGAGACGCCGTGCGGCAGACGCTGCACGATGAAGGTCGGGAAGATTTGATCGTTCGACGCGAGCGGCACAGAGAGCGGGAAGAATTTGTAATAGGCGAAGAGCAGCACGCCGATGAAGAGAAAGAGTGTGAACTGCGCGAAGACGAAGAAGCCACTGAAGATGAGAGCCTTCTTGCTGTCGCGCTCGTCGCGGCACGTCAAGAGTCTCTGCACGAGCAGTTGATCCGTGCCGTGCGAAGCCATCGTCAGGAAAGTTCCGCCAAGTAGTCCGGCCCAGAAAGTGAACGGCACGCTCGTGTCGAACGCAAAAGAGAAGACGCGAAACTTGTCGTCGGGCGCGGCAAGGGCCACCACCTGCGACCAACCGCCGGGGATGAGATGTAGTAGTTCGTAGGCGGCGAGGAGCGAGCCGCAGACGTAGATGACGAGTTGGATCAGGTCTGTCCAGATGACTGCGGCGATGCCGCCCTCGAAAGTGTAGATGAGCGTGAGCACGCCGACGATGATGATCGACCAGACCCACAGGTTCGGCGCGTTCGGCAGACTGATACTCAAGACCGCGCTCAAGACGAGCGATGCGGCGAAGACCCTCACGCCTTCGGCCAGCGCGCGCATGATGAGGAAGAGCGACGCCGTGAAGTTTTTCGTCTTCACGCCGAAGCGCGCTTTCAATAGTTCGTATGCGGTGAGCAGGTCGCCTTTGAAGTAAGCGGGGATGAGCAGCAGGCTGATCAGGAAACGCGCGATGACGTAGCCGAAGACCACTTGCAGGTAGGTGAAGTTGCCGCCCTGTTCGGGTCGGGCGTAGTGCGCGTAAGCGATGGCCGGTACGCCGATGAGCGTGAGCGTGCTCGTCTCTGTAGCGACGATGGAGAGGCTGATGACGAGCCAGTGCGTGTTCTTCGCGCCGACGAAGTAGTCGCGCACGGTGCGTTGCGACTTACGAAAGCGCGTGCCGAAGATCGTAATGCCGACGAGGTAGAGCAGCAGCACGACGTAGTCGATGCCAGAGAATCCCATCGGACTGATAGCCTCGTGGAGAAAATTTCGGAGAGCGACTTGAATCTTATCATTAAAGACTAGCGGCGACTTGCTGGCGACAAAGTTAACACCCCGCACGCGCGCGCTGGCAAGGCGCGACTACTCAAGAGCCTCATTCGCCTTCACGCTGCAAGCGGAGACGAATCGCGCGCTCGACGATGCCCTGCGACTCGGCGAGGGCCCTCAAGGCTTCATCGCGCGTGCTGTTCGACCTGTGCATCACGAGCGCGACGCGCAGGTCGTCGCCGGATGCTTCGAGTGCGCGACGCGCAGTCTCTTCGTCCGCGCCGGTCTCGGCGACGAAGATTCGCGCAGAGCGCGCGCGCAGCTTCTCGTTGCGCAGTAACAGGTTTGTCATACGATTGCCATGAACATAGCCGAGACGGGCGAGCGATGCGGTCGAGATCATGTTCAAGATCATCTTCTGCGCTGTGCCCGCCTTGAGACGCGTCGAGCCAGCGATGACTTCCGCGCCAACGACCGCAACGATAGCGACTTCAACGGCGCGCGTGATCTCAGACTCCGGCGCACACGTGACGCACGCCGTGAACGCGCCTAAGTCCCGTGCGTGCTCGACCGCGCCGATAGTGTAGGGCGTGCGCCCCGACGCGGCAATACCGACGACTGCATCGCGGCTCGTCACGCCACGCGCAGAGAGATCGCGCGCGCCCGCGTCGCGGTCGTCTTCGGTCGCCTCGGTCGCGCGATAGAGCGCGTCGTAGCCGCCCGCGATGATCCCTTGCACGAGATCGGGCGGCACGCCGAACGTCGGCGGACATTCGGAAGCGTCCAACACTCCGAGTCGGCCCGACGTGCCCGTGCCAACGTAGAACAGACGACCGCCCGCACGCAAACGTTCGACCACTCCATCGACTGCTCGTGCCACTTCGTCGAGCGTGCGACTGACAGACTCGGCGACGCACGCATCCTCCTCGTTCATCAAACGCACGATCTCACGCGACGGCAGCTCGCTCAAGTTAGCCGTCCGCGGATTCTCTTGCTCCGTGATGGGGATCGGCTCAGGCCCCTCTTTTGTCATCGTAGTCAATCATGAATCGTCAGCCTGCGAGGGCCAGCTTCGGGAGGTGTGCGCGCGCCATGTTTGCGGCGGCGAGCGCGGGCGGCAGGCGCGGGGGCGCAAGGTAGGCGCGTGGGGCCACCGTAGCGATCAACTCTCCGAGCGGCGCGAGCACGTGCGCGTCGGAGATGAAGACGCCGCCGACGTATGCGACTTGAAATGCCTCGCGCTCCATGCGCAGCTTGCGTATGACGGCGCAGGCCACGGCAGCGAGTTCGCGCGCAGCCTCTTGCATGATCTCGCGCGCAGCGTCGTCTCCGTCCGTTGCCGCTTCGATAACGAACTTGGCGAAGCCCGCGATGCGGTCGTTCGTCATCGCGGGTGAATAGATGGCGGTCGAGAGGTCTTCCGCCGCCGCGACGTTGAAGTATTCGAGGCACGGCTCGACGAGCGAGGTCGCGCGCGCGCGTCCGTCCGTCGCGCGCGCAACCGCTTGCAGAGCGCGGCGTGCGATCCACGATCCACTGCCTTCATCGCCGACGATGGGCCCCCAGCCACCCGCACAGGCTCTGCGCCCGCGCGCATTCTTGCCGCAACAGATCGAGCCCGTGCCCGCGATGAGCACGAGACCCGGCTCGCCATTCGTCGCGCCGTGGAGCGCGATCTCCGCGTCGGTCGTCACCTCGACCGAGCCGACGCCGAGCGATGACAACTCCTCTCGCATACGTTCGCGCAGGTCTTCGCGCCTGACGCCTGCGAGCCCGACGTGCGCTGCCACCACGTCCGAGCGGCGCGCACCTGCGGCTGTGAGCGCGAGGTGGAAAGCCTCTCGTATCGCCGCCGCCGCCTGACTCACACCGACGCGCAGAGGGTTTGATGGCCCCGCCAGCCCCTCGCCCGCGATACGACCACGCGCGTCGGCGATGACGGCGTGCGTCTTCGTCCCTCCACCGTCCACACCGAGCGTGAGCGCGTGCGCGTCGTAATTCTTCTGCGCTGTGGTGCGGGATGGAGTGTTAGGAGGTTTGGGAGTCATCATCAACGTTGCAACGCGAGGCGACTGCGTTCGCGCATGCCCTGCAGTGCAAAAACGTCTTGATTGTAGGGAGGGTTGACGTATAATGGAAACTAAAAGATTTTATCCGGTCGATAACTAATGCTGATATGGGGACGCGAATGGAGATTCGACAACTAAGGGCGCTCGCCGCGATTGCAGAGGCGCGCACGTTCACTGCCGCCGCCGTGCGCGTGCACGTCACGCAGGCGGCGATCAGCATGCAGATCAGGCAGCTCGAAGATGAAGTGGGCCTGCCGCTCTTCGTGCGCACGCCGCGTCGCTGTGTGCTCACAGAGGCGGGCGAGCGTCTGCTTGAGCGTGCGCAAAGGATACTGCGCGAGCACGACGGCGCGCTCGCGGAGATGGCAGAGCTATCGGGCGCGACGCACGGTCGGCTGCGACTCGGCAGCGCGTCCGCCATGTTCAGTTCCGACCCTTTGCCGCATGTGCTGCGCGAGTTGCACGCGCAGCACGAGCATGCCGACGTGTCAGTCACTTCCGGCACGAGCGCGGCTCTCGTCAAACAGATCGTCGCGGGCGATCTAGACATCGCGTTTGTCTCGCTGCCCGTCGAAGTGCGCGGCGTGCAGACCGAGCTACTGTTGAAGGACGAGTTGATCGCGATTGCGAGCCCGGAGCACGCGCACGCACGGCAGCGCGTCGTCAGTGCGTTTACACTCGCAGGCGAGAAACTAATTTTAGGCGAGCGTGGCGGCAACACGCGCCGTTTGATCGACGAGTTCTTCGAGCAGGCGGGTTTGCGCCCGCGCGTCGTGATGGAGTTGAGTCGCACGAACTCGATCAAGAAGATGGTCGAGCGCGGGATGGGCGTCGGCATCGTGCCCTTCCAGTCGGCGGTCGAGGAGATCGCCGAGGGCCAACTGGTGCGCTGGTGGATCGAGGGCGCGAAGATCAATGCGGAGATGGGGCTCGCGTATCTTTCCGGTAGTTATCAGCCGCCCGTGTTGCAGACGTTCGCGCGTCTCTGCCGTGAGCACTTCAAAGAGGTGATGAAGGAGCTTGAGAAGCGGCAGCAGAAACACGGGCGTGTGTCTGTGAAGAACGCGGGCAAGAGTAAGAAAGCAGGAGGCGCAAAGCATCGCTGAAGCGCGGGCCCGCCCGTTGGCCCTTTCCTTTTCAACGCGGGAGTCTTCGATGACCTGCACACATCTGGATCAAATTCGCGATGTGATGCCGAGCGCACGCGGTTGCGAAGACTGTTTGAAGATCGGCGACACGTGGGTGCACCTGCGTTTGTGTTTGACGTGCGGGCACGTCGGCTGCTGCGACAGCTCGAAGAACAAGCACGCGACCGCGCACTTTCACGCAAGTCATCATCCGATCATCAAGTCGTTCGAGCCGGGCGAAGAGTGGGGCTGGTGCTACGTCGATGAAGAGTACATGGAAACTATCTGAGGGGAGTGAATCATGAGAAGACGTTCAAGGAAGTTTGCCCGCGCTTTTGTGCTGCCACTACTTTCGGTGCTGTTGATTTCGGCCTCACTGCCCACGGCTTCGAGCGACACGTTTCGTCCGGTCGTGCGCGGGCGGCGCGGAGTGGTCGCGGGCGGCCAGCCGCTCTCGGTCGAAGCCGGAATGCGAATCTTGCAGCGCGGCGGCAACGCGACCGACGCGGGCGTGGCGACCATTCTCGCCGCTTCCGTCATAGAGTTCTCGCACTTCTCTTTCGGCGGCGAAGTTCCGATCTTGATCAAGCTGCGCGGGCGAAGCGTTGTTGTTGTCGAGGGCATGGGCAACGCGCCCGCGAAGGCGACGCGAGAGTTCTTCATCGAGCGCGCGCGCACGAACACGAACCGCGAAGCTGGAACTGCGCCCGACAACGCAGGCGCACAAACGGGCAGCGCACAGTCGCGCGCCGATTCACAGACTCCGGCGTCCGACGACGTTATGGCTCAGCCTCGCGCGCAACGACTTGGGTTGCATCAAGTCATTCGCGATCCGGACTGGCTCGGCTCATCAGCAGCGATGAACCCGCCGCCGTCCGCGCAGTTCTACATTCCTTCAACCGGCCCACTCCCCGCGACCGTCCCCGCCGTGCTCGATGCGTGCGTCACCGCGCTCGACGAGTTCGGTACGATGTCGCTCGCAGACGTGATGCAGCCCGCGATCGAACTCGCCGATGGTTTCCCCATCGATGAGTTGCGCGTTGATTACATACGCAGGCTCTCGCCCGTCTTCTCCAAGTGGCCTGACGCGAAGAGAACTTTTCTACCGAACGGCGTTGCGCCGAAACCGGGCGACGTGTTCGTCCAAGCCGATCTCGCGCGCACGCTTCGCGCCATCGTGAAGGCTGAAACGGACGCGAAGGGGCGAGGTCGCCACGCGGGCCTCATGGCTGCGCGCGACTATTTCTACAAGGGCCAGATCGCCCAACGCATCGGCGACTTCATGCAGCACAACGGCGGCTTGCTCGCCGCAGATGATCTCGCGCGCTTTCATGCGAAAGTTGGCGAGCCTGTGAAAGGAACATATCGAGGCTACGATGTTTACAAGGCTGGATTCTGGACGCAGGGGCCCGCTTTCATCGAGACGCTCAACGTGCTCGAAGGCTACGATCTCAAAGCGATGGGGCACGATTCGTCCGCTTACATCCACACGCTCGCCGAAGCCCTCAAGCTCGGCTTCGCGGATCGAGATCGCTACTACGGCGATCCCAACTTCGTCAAAATCCCGATGGCGCAACTGCTCTCGAAGGACTACGCCGCCGTGCGGCGTGGCTTGATACGAGAGGATCGCGCGTCGCTCGATTACCAGCCCGGCGATCCGGTCGCGATGAAGCCTTTGCTCGCCGAAACGAAGAAGCCAATCGAGGGCGAATCGCACGTCTCGCCGCTTGAGCGCGCGAACGATACGACGTGCGTAAACGTGATCGACAAGGATGGGAATATGTTCAGCGCGACGCCGAGCGGGGCGTGGCTGCCCGCGCTCGTCGCAGGCGACACGGGCGTGCTCATGGGCCAGAGACTTCAATCGGCGATGCTCGACGCGAACAGTCCGAACGTTGTCGCACCATTCAAGCGTCCGCGCATCACCTTGACGCCGACGCTCGTCTTGAAAGATGGCGAGCCCTACATGGTCTTGAGCACGCCGGGCGGCGACAATCAGGATCAGGCCCTGCTGCAAGTCTTCCTCAACATCATCGAGTTCGGCATGAACCCGCAGGAGGCCGTCGAAGCTCCGCGTTTCGACACGCAGCACTTGGTCAGCTCCTTCGACGATCACGCCTTCCTTCCCGGCTCGCTCAACGTCGAGTCGCGCATCAGCGAGTCAGCGATCAAGCAACTCGAAGCGCGTGGACACAAGGTGAAAGTTCAGTCAGCCTACGGCACGCTCTCGTCGCCGACGGTCATCCTCTATGACGCGCGCACGGGCGTCATCTCCGGCGGCGCAGACCCGCGTCGCGGTCGTTACGCCGTCGCTTGGTAGCACGAGAAGTAGCTGATCGATGGACGCGGAAGGGCCCGCGCAGTTTCAGACGAGACTGCGCGGGCCTTTCCGTTTTGGGGAGAGACATCAGAAGAGGAGCTTAATGGCGGTCGAGTTGAAAGTCAGCGAGGCGACGATTAGCCTTCCGTATAACGCTTCATCAACTCTTCCCAACGCCCCTGCGCCTTCAAGATCAATTCGCACAACTCGCGCACCGCGCCGAAGCCACCCGCAAGTTGTGTGACGTAATGTGCGTGAGCACGCGTCTCTGCGGTTGCATCTGCAACTGCGACGGCTAACGCGCAGCGACGCATGAGTGGGATATCGGTCACGTCATCACCGACGACGGCCGTCTCGTCTTCCGAGACGGCCGCAGCTTCGAGCACTTCGCGAAACTCGATGATCTTGTCGTGCGTGCCCTGTCGCAAATGTTGTATGCCGAGATCGCGCGCGCGGCGTTCGAGCGCGGAGGAGGTGCGACCGGAGATGACCGCCGACTGGAGACCCGCGCGATGCAGCAGCACGAGACCGTGGCCATCGCGCGTGTGAAAGCTCTTCTCCTCGTCGCCGCCGGAGATGAGCGTGATGCGCCCATCGGTCAGCACGCCGTCGCAGTCGAGCAGCAACAGCTTGACGCGCGCGGCGCGTCGCTCGATCTCTTCACGTTCGAGCATGAGACTCTTTAACACACATCAGGTTTTTTAAACGTGCCACTGCCGCTTTAACGAACCTCGAAGATCGGAATCTCTGTAAGCAGCAGGCGGCCGCCCGCGCGCGTGAAGACGAAGACCGCCGTGCCGTTCTTGTCGCCGCCAGCCACGCGTGAAGTGATCTGCACATCGGCGGCAATGCGTTCGCCGCCGAGCGACTCCGTCCGCGAGACACGCGTCTGCCAGAGTTCGGGCTGGTTAGTGACGATGCCTCTCGAAAAATTCGGCAGCTCGCCCGGCGCGATGAGTGCGTCTATCTCAGCCTTCCTGCCGCTCTTGATCGCCGCGTCGAATTGCGTGGCGAACGCGCGCACCGCTTCATCAACCGCAGGCCCAGTAGTGGCCCCTTGTGCACTCTCCGCGCGCAGGCGAGCGGAGCGCGCGGCGAGCGTCGGAGGATAACCACCTTCGGCTCGGACGGCTTCAGTTAAGAGCCGCGACGCTTCGGCGGCTTGCCCGCGACGCAGCGCGATCTCGCCGAGACCGACGTTGGCCCAAGCGAGCGTTGAAGGAAGCGGCAGCGTCGAATCAATCGCGGCGCGAAACTCTCGCTCCGCTTCGTCGAGTTTGTTCTCTTCGACGAGCGTGCGCGCAAGCAGCGTGCGTGCGTCCTGCATGAGCGGCTGCCGCGCGACGAGGGAGCGCGCGAGCGATTCAGCGTGCGCGTAGTCCTGCGAGGTGAGCGAGCGCGTCGCCTCTTCCAGCGCGGCATCGATGGCCGGTTGGCGTGGCGCTTCATCGTTTGAATAGTCCGTCTGCGGATAGAGCTTTTCGGGATCGACTTCGGCGGAGACGATGCGCGCGGCCGTCTTGAAGACGGCTTCGCCGAAGTCCGACGCCTTGATGGTCGCTTCGGTCGTCACTCGCTCGCCGCGATCCGTGCGCGCGGCGATGATCACTGTCACGTCGAACGATCCGGTGTTGCGCAACGCGGAGGCCCAACCGTCCGCGCGCTGCTGTGGGATGCCGACGAGCAGATCAGTCTGCGTAGGCTGATCGAGTTGCGCGTCGAGCAGCGACTTCAATTTTTCGCCGCCTGCGCCGACGAGCGCGGCGCGGAAAGACGCGAGCGTGATCTCGCCGCTACGCCCGTTCTGCAACATTGAATGGACGACGGCGAGAAAAACTTCGCGACCGAGCACGCGCTCCGCGAGTCGCCAGATCATCGCGCCTTTGTTTGCGACGAGCGTCGAGTAGTTCTGATCTAGCGGGGTCAGTTGCGCGAGGGGCCCGTCGAGACGTGCGACCACGCCGAACGCAGTGCGCTCGCGCAAGCGTTCGGCCGCCGCAGCCTCCGCGCCCGATTGCTTCTCGATGAAGGCCAGTGCGAGATGGCGCGTCAGCCCTTCGGCAACGACGCCCGCGCCCGCGCCGCGCACCGGCGTCGAGCCGCCGATCCACAGACGCGCGACCGACTCAGCGATGACGAGCGCGGTCGTCGCATCGAGTTTCGAGCGACGAAACACTGCTGGCTCGACGAAGATCGTTCCGCCCATGTCGAAGCCCGCGCCCCGGTTGACGGAGACCAGACGCACGGGAGCGTCCGCCGCGCCGCCGAGTGTTGAAGCGAAGTAAGCGCGAGCAGCAGCGGCAAAAGCGATCAGGCCCTCCGCGCGTTTGCGTTCTTCGATAGTCGCGCCGCGCGTGAGCAGAGCCGTCACACCTCGCGCATCTCCCGCGCCCTCGATCCCGTCCCACCGGCCCGTGACGAAGAATGGCTGCGCCGAAAGTTTCTGATCGAAGGTTAAGCCCGAAGCCTGACCCGAAGAGATCGCCGCATCACCCGCAGGCACGTTGACGATCATGCGCACGGGCGCAACGTCCGCGCCGCGCGGCGAGGTTGGCGAGTTAGGCGACGGATACCAGAAGGAGAGCGGCAGGAACTGTGCGCCCTCCGCGCCGAGCGTGGCGAGCGCGTTGTTCGTCGCCACGGGCAGCGCGTAGTCGAAGGAGACTTTGACGGTCGCGCCGGGGGCCACCTGCGCGGGCAATGCGACGCGCACGAGTTGCAACTGCGTGCGCGCCTCTGAGAGTTTGGTAAACGTCGCGGGAGCGTCGCCCACCGAGACGGATTTGATCGACGCCGCCGGGTTGATGCGCGCGGTGAAAGTTTGCCCCGCGCCCTGCCCGACGTTTCGCGCGGAGAGAGCAGCGCGCACCAAGAGCGTGCGTTCCGCGCCGGGCGCAGGCACAGTGGCAGTGATGTCGAACTGCGACACTTGCCACGCCGCCGCGACTTCCGTCTGCGCGCTCGCGTGCGCGTTGAAGAGAGAGAGAAGCAGGAGCGATGAGAGAAGAGCGCGCGCGGGCAAAAAAGTTTTGAGCATTTGCGATCTGTTCATGGCGTGCGTGTGAAAACTAAATTGCGAATGATTGATCTTGGAAGAGCTTGTATGTTCGATGCAGAACCGGCCCGCATCGCGGCGCGCACGCAGTCGTGCATCTCTCCAGTCGCGGACGCGCTCGTCGCACGCTCAAGTCGTTATCGTTGCGCCTCGCCTGACCAGCTCGTGTATGTCTCTGAGCGCGAAGAGCAGAGACTCCATGCGCGCGAGGGGCAAGGCGTTAGGGCCATCCGAGAGCGCGCGACGCGGGTCTTCGTGAACCTCCATGAAGACGGCATCGACGCCGCAGGCGACTCCGGCCCGTGCGAGCGGTTCGATGTACTCGGACTGTCCGCCCGTTGCATGACCGAGCCCGCCGGGCAGTTGCAGCGAGTGCGTCACGTCGAAGACGACGGGCACGCCGAAACGTCGCATGATCGGAAACGATCTCATGTCCACGACGAGATTATTGTAGCCGAACGACGCGCCGCGCTCAGTCAGCAAAATTTTCTCACAGCCCGCGTCGCGCGCCTTCTCGACGATGTTGCGTGCATCCGCAGGCGCGAGGAACTGGCCCTTCTTCACGTTCAAGGCTCGGCCCGTGCGCGCCGCCGCGACGATTAAGTCGGTCTGACGACACAAGAACGCGGGGATTTGCAGCACGTCAGCAATCTCCGCGACGCGCTCGACCTGCGAGATGTCGTGCACGTCCGTTAACACAGGTGCGCCGATCTCTTTTTTGACGAGGCTCAAAACTTCGAGCCCGCGCTCGATGCCGTGACCGCGAAACGATTCGTGCGACGAGCGATTCGCCTTGTCGAACGAAGCCTTGAAGACGTATCCAAGCCCCGCGTCTTTCGCGCGGCGCGAACATTCGCGCGCAAGCATCAACGCGTGCTCCTCGGACTCGATGACGCAGGGGCCCGCGATGATCACGAGCCGGCCATTGCCGAATGTTACGCCGCCGACATCGAAAGGTTTTACGTTTGATTCGTCTCTCATCACATATAGACAATGCGAGCTTAGAAAGGGTTCTTAAAAATCTTCTTCAACGTTCTGACCACAGCGTTGCCCTTCGCGGGTCGTTTCGCGCTTCTAACTTCAGCGCGAGTGGGCCGCTTCTCTTCCCTGCCGCGTTCGTCCTTGCCACTCTTCGCACTATTGCTGTCCGATGCTTCCGTGTTAATCGGCGAAGGCTGCGGCTTCGCCTCGGTCGAGGGTGAAGGCGCGGCTGAAGTAGTCGCGCCTCCCGCGTTCGCGCCCGCGACGTTGCGCGAGTGGATGATGACGGCGGCAATGGATGAGAAGACGAGGAAGCCGATAGCGAGCGCGATCAAGACGGCCGGCCGGCGCAGCCAACGCGACGACCTGCCACGACCACGCATGAGAATCTGCAAGCGCGTGAATACGCGCGCGTGCGGGGGAACTACTCCGGCGGCGGTCGAACTGATCGGGATCGCGCCGGTCGAGCGTTGCTGCTCGACGGTGTTGCGACGCGCAATGGAGTCCGCGAGCATGGTCGTGTCGCCGGATTTGACGTTGGCGCGAGCCGCATCTCTGCGCGTGGCAAGTGCGCTCGCGGGTGAGAGATCGACGACGAGGCGGCCCGAAGGGGTCTTCGCATCGTCGCTGCCGGTGCGCGCATCGCTGCCGGTGCGCTCGCCGTCTCCGTTCCCGTTTGCGTCAACCGACGTTGATGATTTCCGTTGAGCGAAAACCGGATCGGGCGCAACGAGACCGGCCACACGTTCGCTCGCGTTCAGCTCTTCACGAAACGCTCCGGCATCCGATGGCCTGTCTGCGGGCTTCTTTGCGAGCGCGTGGAGCACGACGCGCTCAAGGTCTGAAGGGATCGTCGGCACGATCTCGCGCGGCGGGCGCGGCGACTTCGATGAATGTTGTAGCGCGATGGCAAGCGGCGACGCGCCGTTGAAAGGCGTCTCGCCCGTGAGCATCTCGTAGAGGATGATGCCGAGCGAATAGACATCGGAAGCGGGAGTCAACTTTTCGCCGTCGCACTGTTCGGGCGACATATAGCGCGGCGTGCCGATCATGACGCCGGTCTGCGTCAAGTTCTTCGCGTCCGAATCGTCGAGACTATCGGCGGCGAGCTTAGCGATGCCGAAGTCCAAAACTTTGACGACGGGAAGCTGGCCCTTGCGCTGCACGACGAAGATGTTAGCGGGCTTCAAGTCACGATGAATCACGCCGCCCTCGTGCGCCGCCTCGACCGCCGCCGCGATCTGCGACATGAGCGTGATGACGCGCTCCACGGGAAGCGGCGCATCCTGCGCCATCACCTCGCGCAGCGTCCGGCCCTCCAACAACTCCATGACGATATAGACGCAGCCTTCGGACGTGCGCCCGAAGTCTGTGACGGCGACGGCGTTCGGATGTTGGAGACGACCGGCGGCGCGCGCCTCGCGTCGGAAACGCTGCTGCGCCGCCTCATCCTCGACGAAGCGCGCGTGCAAAACTTTGACGGCGACGGGCCTGTCGATGAGCATGTGCGTGGCGCGGTAGACCGTCCCCATGCCGCCCTCGCCGAGCCACTCATCAAGTCGATATTTTTCGTCGAGCACCTGACCGATGAGCGGAGCGCAAGGGGCCGTGTAGCCCATGATGGTCTCGTCGGCGCGCAGGGCCGTCCCGTCCTCCGGGCAATGGTTCAGGCCCTGAGCGTAATGCCGACCGCACTTGGGACAACTCAGCATAATGACAAACGATGAAGTAGGAGCGATGAACGCGGAATAAAAGACGGTAGCTCTCAGTTCATCGTCCCGCGTTCATCATTCATCGTTCTGTTTTATTGTCCCGTTTCCCTCTCGAAATGTACAGCAAAGGTAAATGATCAAGGATGAACGATGAAGTAAGAACTTGTTGGCTCTACTTCATCGTTCATAGTTCCTACTTCATCATTTCTTTCAGTCGTCTCCGGCAACGCCCATGCGTTCGGGCGCGGGCGTTGCGCGTTGGAGGCTGCCGGTGGTGGCCGCTTCGTTGCGGAGTCGGTTCTCGTGTGCGGCGCGGACGAAGGAGGAGAAGAGCGGGTGCGGCGTGAGCGGCTTCGATTTGTACTCGGGATGAAATTGACAGCCGAGAAACCACGGGTGCGCCTCGCGCGGAAGCTCGACCATCTCGACGAACTTGCCGTCGGGCGACTCGCCACTGAAGACGAGACCGGCCCGCGCGAGCACATCACGGAACTCAGGGTTGAACTCGTAGCGGTGTCGATGGCGTTCGCCGATCTCCGCCGCGCCTCCGTAAACCTCTCGCGCGAGACTGTCGTTCGCGAGTTTGCACGTCCACGCGCCGAGTCGCATCGTGCCGCCGAGTTCTTCGACGCCGACCAAGTCGCGAAGTTTGAAGATGACGGGATGCGGTGTCTCTGCGTCGAACTCCGTCGAATCGGCGTTCGTCAGGCCGCAGACCGAGCGCGCGTATTCGATGGTGGCCGTCTGCATTCCGAGACAGATGCCGAAGTAGGGCGTGCGCGATTTACGCGCGTAGGTAATGGCCCGAATCATGCCAGCGACGCCGCGCCGACCGAAGCCGCCGGGCACAAGTATCGCGTCGAAGTCGCGCAGGCGATCTTCGTAGTTCTCATCCATCAACTCTTCCGACTCGACCCAACGGACGTTAACTCTCACGTTGTTGGCGACGCCGCCATGCGTCAGAGCCTCGCGCAGAGACTTGTAAGAATCTTCGAGTTCGACGTACTTGCCGACGATGCCAATGGTCACTTCGCCCGCCGCCGGATCGCGTATGGTCGCCACCAGCTCGCGCCAGTGCGAGAGGTCTGCGCGGGGGGCCCGATCTTGGAGTTGAAGTTTTTCGATGACGAGGTCGTCGAGACCCTGTTCGTGGAACGCGAGCGGGACTTGATAGATCGTATCAACGTCCTCGGCGGTGATGACGGCGCGATCATCAACGTTGCAGAAGAGCGCGATCTTCGAGCGCAGATCGCGCGAGAGCCGTCGATCAGATCGGCAGAGCAGTACGTCGGCGGCGATGCCGATCTCGCGAAGCTCGCGCACGGAATGTTGCGTCGGCTTGGTCTTGAGTTCACCTGCGGCGGCGATGTAGGGAACGAGCGTGAGGTGTAGGAAGACCGCGCCGCCGTGGCCCTCTTCGTTGCCCATCTGGCGGATGGCTTCGAGGAACGGCAAGCTCTCGATGTCGCCGACCGTGCCGCCGATCTCGACGATGACCACGTCGCTTTCGGGCCCGAGCCGCTTCATCGCGCCCTTGATCTCGTCGGTAACGTGCGGAATCACCTGCACGGTCGATCCGAGGTATTCCCCCCG
>JAVXVG010000049.1:0-21157 GCA_032229975.1 Acidobacteriota bacterium
AGTCGGGGCGCGGGCACGATTCGAAGACGCGCCAGCTCGTCAGCCGCATTGCCGATCTCGAATTCATCGTCACCGACAACGAGGTCGAGGCGCTCGTGCTCGAATCGAACCTCATCAAGAAGCACAAGCCGCGCTACAACGTCGCGCTCAAGGACGACAAGCAGTACCCGCATTTGAAACTCACGATCAACGAGCCCTTTCCGCGCGTCATGATCACACGACGGATTCAGCGCGACGGCGCGCTCTACTACGGGCCCTTCCTCCCCGCCTCGCTCGCTCGTCGATCAATCGATCTCATCAATCGCACGTTCCAACTCCGCACCTGCGACATAGAGATCGACGGCAAACTCCCGCGCCCGTGTCTCGAATATCACATCAAGCGTTGTCTGGGCCCCTGCGTCAAAGGCTTGTGCACGCCCGAAGAGTATGCGGAGAGCGTGCACGACGTGAAGATGTTTTTGGAGGGGCGCAACCGCGAACTCGCCGACGAGTACGAGGGCCGGATGACGCGCGCCTCGGACGAGATGAGGTTCGAGCTGGCGGCGAAGTATCGCGATCTGCGTAAGACCGTGCTCGCCGTCTCGGAGCAGCAGAAGATGGCTACCTCGCCGGACAGGGACGTGGACATCTTCGGCTACTATCGCGAGGGCGCGCGACTCGCGCTGCAACTCTTCACGATGCGCGAGGGCAAGATCGTCGGCCGCCGCGAGTTCTTCTGGGAAGACTTGGCGGCTGACGACGAGTTCGATCCGGCGTCGTTCTTAGGCGAAGTCTTGACGCAGTATTACTCAACCGACTACGTGCCGCGCGAGGTTCACGTGCCCGTCGATTTTGAAGATCGAGAGTTGTTGGAGAAGGCCCTGACTGAGAGGCGCGGGCGTCGCGTGAAGATTCTCGATCCGCAGCGCGGCGAGAAGCGCGACATGATCGCGTTAGTCGAGAAGAACGCGCAGATCGCTTTCGAGCAACGCTTCCGCGTGCTGAAGCCCGACATGGAGCGCGTGCTCGAAGAGTTGCAGGAGACTCTGGAGTTGCCGCGCTTTCCCGCGCGCATCGAATCGTTCGACGTGTCGAACATCTCCGGCGCGGAGAACGTCGCAGGCATGGTGGTGTGCGAGAACGGCAAGATGAACCGCGCCGCGAAGCGCACCTTCCGCATCCGCACGGTCGAAGGCTCGAACGATCCCGCCTCGATGCGCGAGGCGGTCTTTCGTCGCTATCGACGACAACTCGACGAGAATCAGCCGCTCCCGGACCTCGTCATGATCGACGGCGGCAAGGCGCAGCTCGGCGCAGCAGGCGACGCCATGCGTGAGCTAGACCTCGAAGCGATCCCGATGATCGGCGTGGTGAAGCCGCCGCGCCGTCACAACGAGGTCTCGCATCTTTTGCTCAAAGGTCGCGAGCACGATCCGATCTACATCGATTCGCACTCGGCTGTGCTTCGTCTCATCCAGTTGATCCGCGATGAGACGCACCGCGCCGCCGTCACCTATCATCGCAAGCGTCGCGAGATACGCGACTTCACTTCGGAGTTGACCGAGATTCCCGGCGTCGGCGACAAGCGCAAGACCAGACTCTTGCGAAACTTCGGATCGATCACGCGCATCGCACGTGCGAGCGCGGCGGAACTCGCGCCCTTTGTCGGTCGTCAAACGGCCGGAGAGATCGCCGAACACTTCACGCGACAACGGGCCCTCGCCGGAGTCGAAGAGGTCGAAGCGACGCCGACGGACGTTGAGACGCGGCTCGACGATCCGCAGGGCGACGCCGCAGACTTGCAGCCCATCCGCTCGGTCGATCATCTCGGCGAGGTGAGGAAGCGCAAGAAGTCAACGCGCAAGCGCGGCGAACGTTCGACCAACCCGCATGGCGTGAAGCGTGAAAAGATCGGCGGGGGAGAGTTGTAAATTTCAGGGAGAAGGAAACCATGAAGACTGATAACGGGGCAAGCACTTCGGTCTGGATGGCGACCGCCGACACGCCGCGCGAGGGGCGTCTGGCGGAAGATTTAGAGACGGACGTGTGCATCGTCGGCGCAGGGATCGCGGGCATGACGACCGCGTATCTTCTCGCGCGCGAGGGCAAGCGCGTCGTCGTCATCGACGATGGCGCAGTCGCGGGCGGCGAGACCTGTCGCACGACCGCACACATCGTCAACGCGCTCGACGACCGCTACTACGAGTTGGAAGATTTGTTTGGTGCGGAGGGCGCGCGACTCGCCGCCGAGAGTCACACGGCGGCGATTGAGAAGGTCGCGGAGATCGTCGAAGCCGAGAAGATCGACTGCGACTTCTCACGACTCGACGGCTACCTCTTCGTGCCCGCGGGCGACGATACGAAGATACTCGACGACGAGTTGAAAGCCGCGCATCGTTGCGGTCTCACGGAGTTGGAATTGGTCGAGCGCGCGCCCGGTCTCTCATTCGACACGGGTCGCGCGCTACGCTTTCCCAATCAAGCGCAGTTCCACATCCTCAAGTACATCGACGGCCTCTCGCGCGCCGCGAAGCGCATGGGCGCGCGCATCTTTGCCGAGACGCACACAGACAAGATCGAAGGCATTGACGACGAGAACGCGCGTGTCGTGACGAGCGATGGGAAGACGATCAACGCGCGCGCTGTTGTCGTCGCGACGAACACGCCGGTCAACGATCTCTTCGAGATTCACACGAAGCAGGCGGCGTATCGCACTTACGTCATCGGCGCGCGCATCGCGCGTGGAAGCGTGCCAAAGATTCTCCTGTGGGACACGCCCGATCCGTACCACTACGTTCGGATTCAAGAAGGCAGCAATGGCAAGAGCGCGTATGACGTGCTCATCGTCGGCGGCGAAGATCACAAGACGGGACAGGAGAACGATGCCGAAGAGCGTTATGCGCGACTCGAAGCGTGGACGCGCGAGCGATACCCTTCGGTCAAAGGCGTAGAGTTCCGCTGGTCGGGCCAGGTGATGGAGCCGGTTGACGGGCTCGCCTTCATCGGGCGCAATCCGTTGGATAAGAAGAGTGTGTATATCGTCACGGGCGACAGCGGCAACGGCATGACGCACGGGACGATTGCCGGGATGCTCTTAACCGATCTCATCGAGGGGCGCGAGAATGAGTGGACGGAACTTTATGATCCCTCGCGCAAGACCAAGACGCTCTCGACGCTCAAGGACTTCGCCAAAGAGAATCTGAACGTCGCCGCGCAGTACACAGACCTCGCGACGCCGGGCGACGTTGGTTCGGCGGATGAGATCGAGCGTGGTGAGGGCGCGATCCTGCGTCGCGGTTTAACGAAGGTCGCGGTCTTTCGCGATGATGAGGGCGCGCTTCACGAACATTCTGCCATCTGCACGCACCTCGGCTGCGTCGTCAACTGGAACTCGTCGGAGAAGACTTGGGACTGTCCCTGTCACGGCTCGCGCTTCGATTGCAAAGATGGCCACGTCGTCAACGGGCCCGCCATCAGCGGGCTCAAGGAGGTAACGGAGTAAGCCCGAAGGTGGATAGCTGCGCGCTCGCGAGCTTTACACTCACAACGATAAAAACTCAGCCGCGTCGTTTGATCTCGACGCGGCTGAGTTTTTTTAGCGGCTGTGATGTGCCCTTAGCCTTGCGGCTGTTGGGGGGCGACGACGCCTTTCGCGCCCGCGAAGTCGTAGGAGATGTGCAAGCGCAGCACGCCGTCTTTGATCTCGGAGCGCACGTCTTTCGCCTGTGCGTGCACCGTGCCGCCGCTCGCCTGCACGGGGACGTTCAAGGTCAACTGTTGACCTCGCATGATGACGAGCGGGTTGACCTTCTGATTGATGGCCGACTGCACGGCGGTCGTGACGATGGGCTCGAAGACGGGCGAGACGTTTTCGAGATTGACGCCCAAGACGTTGATCTGTCCGTAGAGCGTCTGCTGCTCGCGATTGAACGAGAGCGCGATGTTCGCCTGCGCCGCGCCTCGCAAGTTGATGCAGTTACCGAACGCGCTATACGCGCCACTGAAAGCGAGCGGCGCATTGATCTGCCCGTTCTGCAAACTCACACTCGTGCGCGCGCCGCTCCCTTCTTGCGTGATCGTGATCTGGCCCTGACAGCCGCCGTCTTGCGCGTTGACGAATTGCAGCGCGCCGAACTCATCGGGCGCGTCGCGCCTGTATTCACCGAGCTTGAACGAGGGCGGGTTGAGATCATGGAAGATCGTGCCGAGGAAAGTGTCGAAGAACTTCTCGTCTAAAGTGATAACGAGCGTGCCGGGCGGATCGCCTGCGGCATCTGGCGACTGGACGGCGTGCGCGCCAAGCTGCAACTGCTTGGCGCGCGGCGCACCGACGAGGAAGTAGTAGCACAGGCCCGCGCCGACTATCGCGCCGACGAGGAGCATGATGATGTAGCGCATCTGTTGTTCAGACCTCCACGCGCGTGTTGCGTCAATGCTGCGTCGGTGCAGGTGAAGCAGTGGGCGCGGGCGAAGCGGTCGTCGTCGCCGGAGCCGCGCCGCCGTTGTTGTTGTTCATCTGCATGATGAACTGGAAGGCGGTCGCGACGTACTGCATGTACTGCTTCATCTCCTGCGGCGTGACCTGCGCGTAGCCTTGCGGCAGATCGAAGGTGGCCGCATCGACTGTTGTCTTAAGATCGCGAAGCTCCGCGATGAGGTGGCCCTGCGACGCGCCCGCGACGTTGCCCGTTGACTGCGCCGAGCCCTCGAACTTGATCGGCAGGCCCGTGTCCTTATCGACGTAGATGAAGCTGTCGCCACTCACATCTCCTGCGGCGGTCGAAGTGCGGCCCGTCGCGGCATAACGATACTTGATGACGCTGCGGCCATTCACCGTGTCGTCGCCGACGCGCTCGACGCCGGGCTGCGTCTTCAACCGATCAGACATCTGCGCGGGCGTGAGGGAGCGCAAGTCAAAGCCTGTGGTCTCCGCTCCGAGTTCGAGATATTTTTTCTGCGAGGGAAGAATGAGGTAACGCTTGTCCGCGCGGTCGAGGAAGATGATCTCGCCGACGACGGGAAGGTTCGAGACCGAGTAGCGACGGTTGTCGCCACTGCGCGCGAGTAGGACGTTCGGGACGGTCATCGCCTGTCCCTTGTTCGTCGCCGCCTGCGTGATGACGAGCGTCGCCTGATACTCGTTCGGCTCGCGCGACTCGAAAGCTCCGGGCGCGCTGGCCGCGTCGTTCGCGTTCGTCGCGGCGGTGTTGGTCGAGTTGGCGTTCGTATTCGCGTTCGTCGAGTTGGTTGCGTTCGCGTTTGCGCCGGGCTGCGGCTGGCAGGCTGTGGCGAAGAGTGCGAGCGCGAATGCGGCGATCAAAATCTTTGCGGTGCGTAGAGAGCACATAGAAGAAATCTCCTCCGTCGGGAAAGAATCGAGAAGAACGGTTCAGTTGTTTGAGCAGGGGAATTAGCGGCGGAAGAATAGCATGGAAATGATGAAGTAGGAACGATGAACGATGAAGCGAGGCAACTTGATCTTACTTCATCGTTCATCGCTCATCATTCATCGTTGTATTTCGTCGGCGCGTCGGCGTGTGGGACGAAGCAGCGTCGGCAGCGCGCCTCGTAAGCGTCCGATGCGCCGACGACGACCTGACCTTCGACCTCGACCGTGCGCTGCGAGTAGTTGGCTGGCTGACCGCAGCGCACACAGATGGCGTGCGTCTTGGTGATGTACTCGGCGATTGCCAAGAGCTGCGGCATCGGCTCGAAGGGCCTGCCCGTGTAGTCCTGATCGAGTCCGGCGATGATGACGCGCACGCCGCGCCGCGCGAGTTCGTTGGCGACGCCGACGAGATCGTTATCGAAGAACTGGCCCTCGTCGATGCCGACCACGTCCGTGTCCGGCCTGATCTGCTCGATGATCTCGGCGGCGGTTTCGACCATGCCCGACTCGTGGCGCATCTCCGAATGCGAGACGATATGATCGTGCGAGTAGCGTGTATCGATGCGCGGCTTGAAGACCTGAACCTTCTGCCGCGCGATGCGTGCGCGACGCAAGCGACGGATCAACTCCTCGGACTTGCCCGAAAACATCGAGCCCGCGATGACCTCGATCCACCCCGGCGCATCGCGGTGCGGCATCGCGCTCAAGTGCTCGTCGTTACCCTGTGCGATGAACTCTTCCATAAGTAGCATTCAGCAATCAGCAGTCAGCAGTCAGTCACAATAGTCGTTCTCTCTATCAACGGTTCGGCTGACCGTTGAGCGCTGACGGCTGATTGCTTTCAAACAATTCTGAATTGTAAAACGGCGCAAACGCGGCGACGAGCGCGGCTTCAAAACTCTGCGCGCGCGTCAGGAGGCCCTTCGAGATGATGCCCCACGCGCCCTGTTTACTTCGCACGTCGCGCTCGCCCGCCACCTCGTCGATCACTTCGCCCAGCTCGCGCCTGCCGATGACGACCTGTCGCACGATTGAAGCAGGCACACTCACCGAAGGGCTGACGCCGAAGTGTGCGCGCTCTCCATCGGTCGCATATGCCCAGCCTTGCAGGAAGGTGTGCCGCACGCCGTCGAGCGTGACCGTGTGGAAGCCGCCTTCGAGCCCGACGTAGAGATGCGCGGGCAATCCTTCGGCGCGCAAAATTTTTCGCACGGCGAGTGCGCGCTCGCGCGCGCCGCGCATCAACTGTGAATCGGTGAGCGGCATCGCGGGCGCGTTCGTCTCCACTTCGCGCGCGACGATCTCGGCCCTGTCCCAACCGGGATCGACTTCCGAGATGCGCGCGCACGCCGTGCGCACAGCCATCAGCTTGGCTGCGCGGGTTGAGCCGACAGCGATCCTCAGAGTGGTCGTCAAAGGGTTTTGCGCGTGGAGTTCGTGCCGTTGACGGTGCTATTGGCGACGCCGCGAGCGCGCCGCAAGCTATAGCAGACGCGGGCGAGGCAAGTCAAAGCAGCAGGATCAAAGAGATCGCAGAGCGTCGCATTGCTTCATCGAAGAACATCGCCCCCGCGTCAAGTTTGGCTTGCTTGACATTCAACGCGTCGGTTGCAATCCTTCTCGCACAGCAACAGGCCGAGCGCGTGCGAGAACTCGCACGAGATTTTGAGGAGACAACGGAAGTGCCCGCAAGCGATCTGATTTACGACTGGAATAAGATCGAGCCGACATACGACGCGCCCAAGCGTCGCATCAGCTTCGACGATGAGACCTTGCGCGACGGGTTGCAATCGCCCTCTGTCTGCGAGCCGCCCATCGAGCGCAAGTTGGAGTTGCTCCACCTGATGGATGAGCTCGGCATCGACACCGCCGACATCGGTCTGCCCGGCGCGGGCGGCACGCACGCCGCCGGAGTTGAGAGACTCGCGCGCGAGATCGTCGAACAGAAGATGCGGATTCGTCCGAACTGCGCCGCGCGCACGCATCGCAACGACATCCGGCCCATCGCCGAAATCTCGCAGCGCGCAGGGATCGCGATTGAAGCCTGCACCTTCATCGGCTCCTCGCCCGTGCGCTTCTATGCCGAAGAGTGGACAATAGAAAAACTTTTGCAGTTGACGGAAGAGGCCGTCACCTTCGCCATCTCCGAAGGCTTGCCCGTCATGTTCGTCACGGAGGACACGACGCGCGCCGACCCCGCGACGATTCGCGCTCTCTACACGACCGCGATTCGCTGCGGGGCGCGGGCGGTGTGCGTCTGCGACACGGTGGGCCACTCGACGCCCGACGGCACGCGCGCAGTCGTCCGCTTCGTCAAAAAGATCATCGAAGAGCAAGGCGAACAGGTGCGACTCGACTGGCACGGCCATCAGGATCGCGGGCTTGGCGTAATCAACTCCATCGCGGCGATTGAGGGCGGCGCGGATCAGGTGCACGGCTCGGCTTTGGGGATCGGCGAGCGCGTCGGCAATACGCCGATGGATCAGTTGCTCGTCAACCTCAAGCTCATGGGTTGGATCGACAACGACCTCTCGAAACTTCGCGACTACTGCGAGAAGGCTGCGGAGAGTTGCAACTGGACGATCCCTCTAAACTATCCCGTCTTCGGTCGCGACGCTTTTCGCACGGCGACCGGCGTCCACGCTGCCGCCGTCATCAAGAGTTTCCGCAAGGGCGACACGGAACTCGCCGATCTGATCTACTCCGGCGTGCCCGCCGGACAGTTTGGCTTGCATCAAGTGATCGAAGTGGGCCCCATGAGCGGCAAGTCCAACGTCATCTACTGGCTCGAATCGCGCGGACTCGACGCCACTGACGAGCGCGTCGCACGCATCTTCGACCACGCCAAGAGCGCGCAGGGCGTGCTCACCGAAGACGAGGTGAGACAGTTAGTCTGAAAGGAAAACGATGAAGTCGGAACGATGAACGATTAAGTGAAGACGAACAGCTCTTACTTCATCGTTCATCGTTCCGACTTCATCGTTCGTTGTCATGGCTAGTCCCACCACAGCAATCTCTCCCGATCAACTCGTCAGCGATCTGTTGGCGGACGCTCGCGTGCGCCGCGCGATGCGCTTCTTCGAGGAGCAGGCCGAAGAGATCACGGAGGAGCACGCGGGCGTGTGCGCGATCCCCGCGCCGCCTTTTGGCGAGGAGGCGCGTGCGGAATACTTGGCGGCGCGTCTGCGTCAATGCGGCTTGATCGAAGCGCGCACGGACGCGGAAGGCAACTGCGTCGCGCTCAGGCGCGGAAAAAGTTTGCGCCCACTCGTCGTTGTGAGCGCACATCTCGATACGGTCTTCCCAGAAGGCACTGCTTACACGGTGCGACGCGAGGGCGGGCGAATATTCGCGCCCGGCATTGCAGACGATGGCTGCGGGCTCGCCGCGCTCGTCGCGATTACGCGTGCGCTCTCCGAGTTCAAGATCGAGACGGAAGGGACGATCCTCTTCGTCGGCACGGTTGGCGAAGAGGGCGAGGGAAACTTGCGCGGCGCACGCCACATTCTGACCGGCGGAGAATGGGCCAGACAGATCGATGCGTTCCTTAGCTTAGATGGCCCCGGCGTCGAGCGCATCACGAACGGGGCCCTCGGCTCGCGCCGCTACCGCGTGAGGTTTGCGGGCGCGGGGGGCCACTCGTGGGGCGACTTCGGCGCGGCGAATCCGGTGCACGCGCTCGGTCGCGCCGTCGCGCGGCTCAGCGCTTATCCCGCGCCGACGAATCCGCGCACGACCTTCAACGTCGGTCGCATCGCGGGCGGCACGGGCGTCAACGTCATCGCGACCGAAGCATCAATGGACGTTGACTTGCGCTCTGAATCCCCGGACGAGCTGCACCGTCTCGATGCCTTCTTCCGGCGCGCCGTGCGTGAAGCGGCGGGCGAAGAGAACGCCGCGCGCCGCCCCACGTCGCCGCTGCTCGAACTCGAACTGAAACTGATCGGAGATCGTCCGGGCGGCACAACTGCGCCCGACTCTCCACTCGTCATGCTCGCGCAAGCCGCGACGCGCGCCGTCGGCTACACGCCGCGACTCGATTGTTCATCGACCGATTCCAACGTCGCCATCTCGCTCGGCGTCCCGGCCCTCACGCTCGGCGCGGGCGGCGCGAGCGGCTGCTCGCACACGACTGACGAGTGGTACGACCCGCGCAATCGCGACCACGGTTTGAAGCGCGCGCTGCTCCTCACGCTCGCCATCGCGGGCCTCTCCCGTCTGTCTTAAACGCATCGCTATTTCGACTAGTTGATCGGGATCGTGACGACGGTTGTGCCAGCCTTGCCGGGCGTGAAATGGCGACCGCGCGCGGCACGCACGGCGGTGGCGGCGTAGGCTTCCGCGCCGGGACTCGTGCCGATTGCCGCAGCTTGCGTGACGCGTCCCGCCTCGTCGTAACTGATCTGCACGCGGACAGACTTCGCGCCCGCAGGCGCGGACGGCGTGGGCTTGGCGGCAGGCGCGAGGGCCTGGCCCTGAGCAAGAGTCTGATCCTGCGCGGCGTTCTTCGCGGCCTCCTCACGCTGTAGCTTGCGCGCGCGCTCGCGCACATCGTGCTGCTGCTGCTCGTGGCGCGCGGCTTCTTCCGTCGCGGCTGTGTCGGTGGCGCTCGTCGCGCCGGTCGCGCTTGCGGCGTCGCCGGAGGCGTTAGTCATCGGCTTGTCCGTAGCCGTGTCCGCATTCGTCGTTGCTGCGGGCTGCGCTATAGGCGTTGCGGCGGGCGCGTCCTTGCGCGCGAAGTGACGACTGATGGGGATCGCTGCGACGAGACAGAGAAGCACGAGCGCGGCGACGACGCATGCGATCATCGCTTTGCTCTTGCCGCCGCCGTTATGCGTCGCCTCGACAGTCATTGAGAGCGGCGTGCTCTGCGCGGCGTCGCGTTCGACAGGAGCAGGCGAAATTTTCAGATCGTCCGACTTCTGCGCGTCGGCTCTGGCTTTCGATTCTTCGATGCAGTCGAGGTATTCGCGCGTCGCGGCGTCCAGCTCATCATCGCCGCCGAACACGTCGAACTCCGGCATTGCGCCCTCGTCGATGCGGCGCAAGCCTTCGAGGACGACGCTGGCCCACTGATCGTTGATCGTGCGGCGCGAGGACTGCACACCGGCGTTAAAGTCGAACGCCGCGCTCGGCAGGGTCAACGCGAAGAAGACCGCGTCCTTGCCGTTCAATGCGCCGACCTTCGCGTCGATCAGCTCGCCTTCCTTCATGAAGAAGACGCCGGGAGCGAGCGCGTAATCGATCTTGAGTCGTCCGGTCTTGCGCTGGTTGCAGAAGAACTCGATCAGCTCGCTCAGGTGTAGATCGCTCAACTGTCCGTTCAATGACATTATCGTTTCCTTGTTCGCTTCGCCCTAGCGCGAGCCTAGAAAGTGAAGTTGTAGTTGATCGTGCCGACGACCTTCGTCGGCTGACCCGAAAGTAGCGCGGGCGTGAACTTCGCCTGCATCGCGGCGCGCTCGGCAGTTTCGCGCAGCAGTTCGGGGCCACTCAAGGCTTTCGCCGAGATGACCCGGCCCGAAACGTCTATGACGACCTCGACCGTGACCGTGCCGCTCGCGTGCGCGCGCTTCGCCAACTCAGGATAAGCGGGCGCGGGCAGACTGATCGCTTTGCCATTGAGCACGCCGCCGGAGACCGGACGCAAGGGGGCCTGCGCGGCGCGCGCGGGCGGCGGCAGATCGTCTTCCGTCTTCACGACGGGCGCGTGGGCCCCCGATGCGACCGGCGCGTTCGGCGCGTTGAGCGTCGCCACTTCGGGAGCCTGCGATTTCGAGAGCAGCGCCGCCGCAGGCAGTGCTGCGGGCTGCTTCGGCGCGGGCGTGCCCTGCTGCGACTTCGCCGTCTGCGTTGGGACGTTCACGGGATTAACCTTCGCAACGTTTGCGTTCGCGTTCGCCGCGTTTGCGTTCGTCGCATTCGCTGCGCTCGCATTCGTTGTGACAGGGGCAACGGGTGCGCCCTGTTGGAGCTTCTTCGCCACGTTGTCTTCGAGGAAGTAGGCGACGACGCGATAGGTGACTTCGGTCGGCTCGAAGCTCATCTTGCCATTTTCGATGACGGCGACAGAGGTGAGCATCTTCGTCCAGTTGCCCACAGCGTCGAACTCGTAATCGTACTTCTCCTTGCTCAGCACAGAGCCGTCCGTGTTGAAGAGCGTCATCTCCACGATGTCGCCCTTGTCGTCATACTTGTAAACCTCTTTGCCGGTGAGTGCGCCGCCTGCCGAGAGGAAGTAGGCGGTGTCGATCTTCGAGCCCTTCATGTCGTAGGTCGCCGTCTCAACGACACTGCGCGCGCCCTCGACGAGCTGGCCCCCCTTCGAGACGAGCTTCGCGTTCTCCGTGCGGACGCGACGCACGGGCCCTTGCAGACCGTCGCGGTCGCGGTCGTTCTCGGTGCGTGCCGTGGCAAGCATGGTTGTCGGCGCGGCTGACTGCGCGCGCACACCAGCGCACGCGGTGACGACGACGAGAAGCGCGAAGAGAAGTCGGGATGTTCTCGGCATGGCTGATGCTCCTGATGAGAAGTTTGTTTATGAGAAGCGAGGTGCGGCGGCGTTCATGCGCTGGGCGCGTGAGAGAGCGCACGGAGACTTTCGGATGCGTGTGCGACGCTAGGCGCAACGCCTCAAGTGCGTTGCGAAGTGAGGGTGGAGACTTTTTTCTGTCTGATTTTTGTTGAGGCGATCCACAGGGGCGTGTCTGAAGTATGGATCGCTGTTTGTGAGACCGGCGCGGACGCTGCGGCGTCGATCCCGTTTGTCAACTGATGCCTTCTAAACGTGCCGCCGTGAGAGCGACAAAATTAGTATCACACAAACGCGCGCGCCTTGTCCACACCCGTTTTTCGAGCGGTTTTAATGTGTGTTTCGGGGCGGGGAAAGGTCGTTCGAGCACGCGTGCGGGGCGGTGTGCAAAGAGTTTTCAACTCGCGAAGAGCGAGGCGGTGCGATCGGTCGCGAGCACGGCGCGCACTGCGGAGTAAACCTCTTCGACCGTGATCGAATCGATGTCGCGTCCGTAGATGACGCGGTGATGCTGGCCCACAGGCTCGTAGCCATCGCGCGTCGGGCGACCGACCATGACGACCGTCGGCGTGCCCACAGATGCGGCGACGTGAACAGGCCCCGTGTCGTTTGAGACGAGGAGACTCATGCGCGCGAGCGCGGAGGCCAGTTGCGCGATGTCGAGTCGTTCGATGAAGGTCGTCGTGCGCGCGGGGAAGGCGGCGCGAATCGCTTTCGAGTGCGCGCGCTCTTCGGGCCCGAGGAAGACGACCGTGCGCAAGCTATCGTTTCGCGTAACGCGCCCGGCGAGATCGGCGAAGCGTTCGAGTCGCCACTGTCGGCTCGCGTGTCCAGCGCCCGTAAACATTCCGACGAGCGGCGCGTCGCGACCGATCTTCTCCTTGCGAAAAAGTTGATCGACGGCGCGCTCCGCCTCTTCACGCAAGGGCAGACGCGGCACGCGCGAGACCTCGCCCACCTGAAGCGGCGCGAGCACGTCGAGGTAACGCTCGACCGCGTGCTTCTCCCGATCTTCGACGGGAGGCGCGGGGCGGAAGTTCGAGAGGAAGTCGAGCGAGCGATTCGGACGGCGCGCGTAGAGCCTGTGCCGTGCGCCTGAAAGAAGGCCCAGCAGGTTCGTCTCCGAGAGGCTGTGCAGATCGACGACGAAGTCGAAACGGCGACGCCGCACTTCACCGATGAGTCGCGCGATCTTGAAGACGGACGCGGGCGCAAACCCGTCGCGCAGATCGACGCGATCAACGACGAGCACTTCGTTCGCCGATCCCGTCAACTCCACGATCTGCTTGCCTGGCTTGCCGACCGCGACCGTGATGCGCGCGCGCGGAAATTTCTGCCTGAGCGCCGCGAGCGCGGGCAGGCTCAGCATCACGTCGCCCATCTGACCGAAGTCGATGACGAGAATATTCTGCGGATCGAAACTCATCGCACAGGTTAACGAAAACTAAGCGGTGTCCGTTTCGAGATAAGATTCTAATCGAAAGGATCAGGGCAAGAGGCGACTGAGCAAGTCGATGAGCCAGTCGAAGTCGATGGGCTTGGTGAGGTAGGCGTCGCATCCGGCGGAGAGAGCGTTGGCGCGATACTCGGTCTCGTGATGCGCGGTCAAAGCGACGATGAGCGTGTCGCGCATCTCCTCGCGCGCGCGCAACTGACGGGTGGCGGCGATGCCGTCGAGGATGGGCAGACCGATGTCCATGAGGACGATGTCGGGCCGCTCTTGAAGCGCACGCTCGACGCCCTCCTCGCCGTTCGTGGCTTCGAGCACGCGATAACCGCGCTTCTCCATCTCAAGGCGCATGAGGTAGCGCGTGTCCTCGAAATCTTCGACGATGAGCACCTTCAGCGGCATCGCATCATTGTGGCCATCCGTACCCGTGTGCCCTGTCTCGCGTCCCACTTTCCCTGTGCAACCCCTGCCGAAAATTTTGATCCGCACTTCGCGCTGATGAGCGACCTGCCCCGCGCGCCGCTAGTGTTGACCATTTTATCGCGTCGGTCAACCGTCGCACACTTCGCGACTACGACAGGCGCGGCCGCTACCGCACGGACGTGCATGTGTCGCTAAGTACGAAGAACTTCGTTGACAATACGAAACGCTTCGTAGTAAGGTCGCGTGCGTTGCCCGCCGTGAGACAAGCGCGGGCGCGTGAAAGTTGAGTTCGAGAATGATGAAGAAGGCTAAAGCCCCGCGACCGACCGACGCAGAGTTGGAAATCTTAGGCGTGCTCTGGCGGCTCGGGCCCTCGACCGTGCGCGAGGTGCACGACCATCTGAGCGGCAAGAAGTCGATGGTCTATACGACGATCTTGAAGCTCATGCAGATCATGATGGGCAAGGGGCTCGTCGAGCGCGACGAGCACGACCGCGCGCACCTCTATCGCGCGAAGTTGCCGCAGGAGCAGACGCAGCGACAACTTCTCACACACCTCTTGGAGCGGGCCTTCGAGGGCTCAGCTTCACAGCTCGTCATGCAGGCCCTCTCTTCAAAGAGAGCGTCGCGCGAAGAGCTGGCGCGCATACGCGAGCTGCTCGATAATTTCGAGCGAGGTGCGAAATGACCGCCGCGCGTGCGCTTCTTGAGAGCGCGACACTACAAAATCTCGGCTGGGCCATCGTCCACTCCGTCTGGCAACTCACTGCGCTCGCGCTTGTGCTCGCCATCGCGTTAGCAGTCTTGCGCGATGCGTCCGCGCGCGTGCGCTATTGCGTCTCATGTCTCGCGCTCTTCGCGATGCTCGCGCTCCCCGCCGCAACTTTCTTCGCGCTCAACTCGCACGGCGAATCGCACGCGAGTGTTGAGCGCGCAGACGCTTCGGACAGAGCGACAAGCGCAGATGCGAAACAGAATGCTGACGCCGCGAACGCGCAAGTCACTTCACGCGCTCGCGCCGCAGACGCGTTCGATGAGAGAGACGACGCCGCGCCTCTGCGTCGCTGGATGGGCGCGCGCGCGACAGCGTTATTGCCGTGGCTTGCGCTCGTTTGGGCCACCTCGGTTGTCGCTCTGCTGGCGCGGCTCGCGGGCGGTTGGGTGTTGAGCCGCAGGCTCAGTCGCACTGCCGATGTAGTTCAATCTTTAAGTGGATATAACGTGATGCTCGCGCGTTTGCGCGGCCGGCTCAAGGTCTCGCGCGCGGTGCGCGTGTGCCGCTCTGCGCTTGTCGAAGTGCCGACGCTCGTCGGCTGGTTGCGCCCCGTCATCCTTCTCCCCGCGTGTGCGCTCGCGGGTCTCACGCCGTCGCAACTCGAAGCCGTCATCGCGCACGAGCTGGCCCACGTGCGTCGTCATGATTATCTCGTCAATCTTCTTCAGTCGTTCGTTGAGACTCTGCTCTTCTATCATCCGGCGGCGCGTTGGGTCTCGCGACGCGTGCGGCAAGAGCGCGAGCACGCGTGCGACGAGATGGCCGTCGAGGCGACGGGCGATGTGCTCTCTTACGCGCGCACGCTGGCCGCGCTCGAACAACTCAGGCGCGAGCCCGCACGCGCTTCACGACTCGCCCTCGCGGCGAATGGAGGATCGCTCATGGAACGGATACAAAGACTGCTCAGAGTCCAAACAGTCGCGACGACGACAACGTCTCATCGTGCGCCGCTCGCGGCAGTTCTCGTCGCATCGCTCGCGCTCGCGTCCGCGCTCGCCTTCGCGCACGGCGTCGGCAGGATCGCGGGCGTCGAACGTCGCGACGCTGATCGCGGAGGCGCGAAGACTGTCGCCGCATCGCGCCGGGTGGCCGTTACGTTCGTCGCGCTGCCGATGGCGCAGACGTGGTATCAGCCGCGCGCGGAGAAGGACATGAAGCGACTGCTCGCGAGCCTGCGCGCTGATGACATTCACGCCGTCGGCTTCGTCAACGCCGCGCAGTTATACGACGAAGGGGGCGCGGTTAACGAGTGGCGCGTTGGCCTCTTGCGCTCGTGGCTCGACGCGGGGATGGAACTCGGATCGGAGGGCTTCACGCATCCAGACCTCTACGACACTCCGCTCGAAGACTACAAACGCGACGTGCTGCGCGGCGAAGAGTTGACGGGCCGGCTCGCTAAAGAACGCGGAGGGCGTCTGCGCTATTTTAGTTACCCGTTTCTGAATGTCGGCGCGAATCGAGAGACGAAGGAGGCCTTTGAAAAGTTCCTCGCCGCGCGCGACATGAAGATTCACAAGGTGACGATTGATAATCTCGACTGGCTCTTCGGCAAGGCCTACGCCGACGCGCGCCGCAATGAAGACGAAGCGACGATGCAGCGCATCGCCGACGAGTACGTGCCCTACATGGAGCGCGTCTTCGATTTCTACGAAAAACTTTCACGCGATACGCTCGGCTACGAGCCGCCGCAAGTGCTGATGCTCACGGCGAACGCGCTCAACTGCGCGAAGTTCGACGACCTCGCCGCGATGCTCAAACGACGAGGCTACACGTTCGTCACGCTCGACGAGGCGATGGCCGATCGCGCCTATCAACAGCCCGACACATACACCGGCGCGTGGGGCATCTCTTGGCTGCAACGTTGGGCGATGGCGAAAGGGGCCAGCTTCCGCGACGAGCCGTACCTGTCGCCCTACATGGAACAGTTCGACACCTACACGAAGAAGTGGCAGGGCATCAAGGTCGAGCAGAAGCGTTGACGCGCGGGCAAAGAGTCAGGCGACTAACTACTAGCGCGGCTCGCGTCGTTAAAGTGAAGAGGCGGAGCGGATCACCGATCCGCTCCGCCTCTTCTCACGTCCTGATCGTCCGCGCGTTTTACTGTCGTGTCGATCTATAGACCTGTCCGGCCTTCATGACGAAGCGGACTCGCCCAAGCGCGTTAATGCCCGCGAGCGGATCGCCTTCGACGGCGACGATGTCGGCGAACTTGCCCGGCTCGATTGAGCCGATCTGTTTCTCCATCCGCAAAAGCTCTGAGGCGCGCAGCGTCGCCGCTCTGATCGCTTCCAGAGGCTTCATGCCGTAGTCCACCATCATCTGAAACTCATGCGCCTGTGTCCCGTGCTCGAACGCGCCCGCGTCCGTGCCGAACGCGATCTTCACGTTCATGCGCAGGGCCTTCTGGAAGACCTGCTTGTGACTCGCGACGATCTTGCGTCGCAAGTCGGTATCGTCTTCCGAAGTGCGCGGCACGTAAACCATGAGCGTCGGAACCCAGTACGTGCCGTGCTCGACTAACAATCTGAGAGCCTCGTCGTCCAACATCATGCCGTGCTCAAGCGAGCGCACGCCACCGCGAATCGCGTTCTTCGCGCCCTCGCCGCCGTAGGCGTGGGCCGCCACGTCTCTGTGCCAGCGCGCGGCTTCCACGACGATTGCGCGCACGTCTTCGAGTGAGAACTGCGAGAGAGGATCGAGCGTCAAGGGATCGACGTAGCGCATAGGGCCGGTCGCGTAAATCTTGATCCAGTCCGCGCCGTACTTCACGTTGCGACGCACGGCAGCGATCATCTGCTCGCGCGTGTCTGTGATGATCGATGGATCGGGGATCGAGATGTCGGGATCGAGTCCGGCGTTGTTCATCGCGCCGCCGGTGATGGTGAGCGGATCGGTCGAGACGAGGAGACGAGGGCCCGGAATGACGCCGCGATTGATGCCGTCGCGCACGGCCACGTCGGCGAAGCCCGCGCCCTCGCTGTCGAGATCGCGCAGGGTCGTGAAGCCCGCCTCTAACTCTTTCTTCGCGGCGGCCACTCCCTCGACCGTGCGGAAGGCTTGCGACTTCGTGATGATGGGCGGCGTGCCGCGCTCGTCTTCGGGTTCAAGTAGGACGTGCGTGTGACAGTCGATCAGGCCGGGCAGCAGCGTCAGGTTTCCGAGATCGAGAACTTGCGCGCCCGCAGGGACGGCGAGATTCGATCCGACCGAGATGATCTTATCGTCATCAACAACGATCACAGCGTTGTTGATGAACGCGCCCGTTCGCACGTCGAGCATACGCGCGGCGCGAATGACGACGAGGCGACGCGGTTGCGCGATTCGCGTCGATTCTTGCGCGAGCGCAGAGGGGAAGAGCGAGAGGGCCAAGAGCAGGCAGAGGCCACTCAAGAATAGTTTTCTTCTCATCGTGTTTGGTCGCGTGCGGAAGCTCATGGCGAGTCGCACTTGGGGATCGTAGAGCGTCGTAAGTTTTATGTCGTGGGTGGCCGCGAGTCGATACTGATGATGGAACTCTGCTGATGATAGAGCCTGTCGGGGTGAGTTCGTAAATCCCAGACGATGCCGGCCCACGAGAGCACGCGCAGCGCGTAGTGCGAGAGATCGATCTCCCACCAGTAGAAGCCCTGACGCTCTGACGAAGGGTAGTAGTGATGATTGTTGTGCCAACCTTCGCCAAGCGTGATGAGCGCGACGAAGTAGTTGTTCCGACTGCCATCCGCCGTCTCGAAACGTCTGCGACCGAAGAGGTGCGCGAGCGAGTTGACCGTGAATGTGCCGTGATAGAGCAGCACCGTGCTGATGAAGAATCCCCAGATGAGCATCTGCGCGCCCGACGTGCCGAGGGCCGGCGCGTAGCGTTGCAGCAGCGCGCCCCAAGCGAACGTGGCGACGGCCAAGATCGCGGGCGGCACGGCGTAGTAGCGATCCATCAGGCAGAGGTCGCGGTTGCGCGTCAGGTTGCGAACGAGTGAGCGATCCGTCGCGAGGCTCGCGCGCGAGAGAAACCAGCCGACGTGCGAGCGCCAGAAGCTACGCGTGAGCGGTGAGTGCAGATCGTCTTCGGTGTCGGCGTGGATGTGGTGGCGTCGGTGATGCGAAGACCACCAGAGGGGTCCCTTTTGATAAGCTGCCGTGCCCGCGAACGCGATCAGGAACTGGAAGACCCTGCCGGTTGCGTAGGTGCGATGCGAGAAGAGGCGATGGAAGCCTGCGGTGATAGCGAACATTCGCACGACGTAGAGAGCGAGGCAGGTCGTGACGGCCACCGCGCTCACGCCCGACCAGATGACGAGCAGGCAAGCGACGTGCATGAAAAGAAACTGGATGCAGGTGGAGTAGTCCAGACTTTTCTGATCGGATGGTTTGAAGGTCGTACTCAAAGGTTGGTGCATTGATCGGTATTTCTCTTCTCTTAAGTCTCGCTTCACTATAAAGCCTATTCCCGTTAACGCAACTCCGTGGCGACACCGACGAGTGATGCCGCGAGAGATCGCGAGTTTGACATACCGACTGAGTGCGCCCAAGATAAGGGCGAACCGGGCTAGAGCTCGCTCCCTTCTCAGTCTCTCTGGAATTCTCCAGACCCTCTGAAGTCAACAGCTCCACGGACAGTCGAGCGCGCACGCGTCGTGCTCACACTTTCGCGTCCGCCTGCGAGCGGATCGAGTAAGCCCAACTCCGACTGCCGAGGTCTCCTTATGAACCATCCGAACAAAGCTCTGCGCACGTTGCTCACGGGGCTCTGCGCGATCAGCGCCCTCGTCGCCTTCTGGAAATTTTACCAGTTCGTTCAATTCAGAAATGAGTCGGGGGGCATCGAGCCGCTTGGCAGCACGTCGAGCCTGTGGATCGCCGTCGCCGCCGCCGTCGTCGCGTGCCTCGCGGGCGCATACGTCGTCTTCTCGACTGTCAACCACGACAAGGAAGACGTGATGCACATCACGTCTTAGCCGAGACTCTCAATCAAGTCTTAGCCGAGACTTCACAGTCAAGTCGATACCGCACGCGGCGCGATTGAGCCCGACTTGTCGGCGGTTGTGACGCTTAACACGTCCGTTCGAGTTGCTTCCATCAACTTAGTTAAGGATAGCGAATGATGATCCAGACGCAGGCAAGTCCGGCCTCAGCCGTATGCGCTTGGTGCGCGGGAACGGGCAAGTGCGCCGTTTCTGTGGGCTACGTTATCTCGTGTCTGGTCTGCGGCGGCAAGGGGGCCCTCTCGGTCGCACAACCTGCAGTGCGTTGCAGCACGTGTGAAGGCACGGGCCGGCGTGGGACGACCAAGCAGTGTCTGACTTGTGCGGGGAGCGGTTGGGGTCGTGTCTTCGGTTAGAAGAGTCAGAGCCAACGATCAGGCCCGACCGGCGACTTCACCCGTGCGTGTATCGACGCGCACGCTCTCGCCCTCTTTGATGAAGAGCGGGACGCGCACGGAGAGGCCGGTTTCGAGCGTGGCGACTTTAGAGCCGCCGCCCGAAGCCGTGTCGCCGCGCACGCCGGGCTCGGTCGAGGCGATAGTGAGCTCGACGAACTGCGGCAGTTGCAGCGACACGGGATCGCCGTTGTACTTGAGAACTTGCAGCGATAGGCCTTCTTTCAAGTAGCCGCGCTCGTCGCCGATCTGATCCGCAGAGAGCGTGAACTGATCGTAAGTCGATTCGTCCATGAAGTGACAGCCGCCGGAGTCCGCGTAGAGGAACGAGGCGGGAACGTGTTCGGCGTCGGGCTCGGCAAACTTCTCAGTCGCCTTAAAACTCCTCTCCTGCACAGAGCCTGTGAGCAGATGGCGCAGACGCGTGCGCACCATCGTCGCCGCGCCGCGCGCCGTGGGGCTGGCGAAGAAGACTTCCAACACGGTGTAAGGCTGACCGTCAACCATGATCAGCACTTTGCGTTTCAACTCGTTCGCGCCGATGAGGGCCATTTGCTTCTCCTCAAGTTGCTATTGGAGACTGAGCAGCACGAGTATCTCACCCGTGCCGTGTGCGAGCGGCTCCAAAGCCTTCCCGATGATCGTGCCCGGTCGATGAATGCGTGCACCGGCGATGCTGAGCGGCTGAGACTTCATCGCCAACCCTGTCTTGTCGCTGGTGACGAGCAGGTCGCCGATCTTGATCGAGTGTCGCGTCGCGTCAACTTTAACTCTCACTCTTCCGGTCGTCGCAACCAACACCTTCCCCTCGCCGCCTTGACCGAGTATGACGCCGGGCTGCGCCGAGACGACACCGCCGACGTGTGTGTCGTAAGCGCGAGTTGATGGCATCACTCCGTTCGTCCGTGTCGTATCCAGAATCACGACCGTCCCGGCGACGATCTTTTGCCGCGCGGGCACCCATTCGGCAACGTCCTGATACTTTGCCGCAATGTTCCCCGCGATAACGGCATTGCCCGACACCTGAAGGTCTCCCGACACGTCGAGCTTCGACTGCGGCGAGAGATTCCCTATTCCGACGTTGCCGTTCGTTGCCAAGAAGAGTTGCCCGTTGTTCGTCACGTTGTCGGCGAGGAAGCCGGAGGCGAGCATGATGGGACGAACCTGCCCCGAGCCTGACCGGCCCGTCCCGAAGACGAAGTCGGTGTCGCGCGCTCTGAGAGAAGCGAACTCGT
>JAVXVG010000050.1:0-25377 GCA_032229975.1 Acidobacteriota bacterium
CCTGCCTTCTCATTGGATACCTTGGAATCAAACGCGTGTACGACGACGGCGTGGGTGGCATGGGATCGTCCTTGCACCTTATCATCCTCATCCTCTGCAAGTTTATGGCCGGGTTGGCCGGCATCGACCAGAAGCACGTTGACGAGACGGACGACGGGAGCGTCCTCGCTCATGCGCGCGAGGCTCGTCACGTCGATCTCGTCGTCTTCGTCGATGACCTGAACGCTTTCGCCCGCGCCTTCCTCGAAGTCGAGTTGATCGAGCGAGACGGTGTCGGCGTTCATCTGAAAACCGCCGGGATTACCGTTGCCGTTGCCGTTCGCGCCCGCGAGCGCAAGGTCAACCATCGCGGCAAGCTCGATCTCGCGCGACTGCGCGTAGTAGTGTTCGATGGCCTCCTGCACGCCCGCCTCTGAGACGACGACGGGTTCGATGTTCAGACCCGTCATGAACTTGATGTCGTCCATCGCGAAGACGTTCGTCGGATCGACCATCGCGAGCGTCAGGGTCGCGCCGACGCGCGAGAGCGGGAGCACAGAATATTTTTCAGCGACCTCGCGCGGGATGAGCCGGAGCACGCCCGCGTCCACCTCGAAGAGATCGAGATTGACCGAGGGCACGCCGTACTGACGCGAGAGCACCGCCGTCACCATGTCGTCCGAGACCAGACCGAGCTTGACCAGATTGAAGCCGAGACGCCCGCCATGCTCGCGCTGGTAGTCGAGCGCCTCGCGCAACTGCTGCGGCGTCAAAAGGTTTTCGCGGACGAGGATTTCGCCTAGTTTTGCCGACATGGTGCGACTAGTCTCAGGATTTCAGGATGCTGACAGGAAGAGATCGAAGGGCGGGGCTAGAGTTTGCGAGAGAAGAACCGACGGAGACCGCTTGTTGTTGAGCGACGCCAAGATGGTAAACATCGTTGGCAAATGAATGTTACTGTTTCCGGCGCAGGACTGTCAAGATGATTATGCGGCGGGCATTTTGACGGAAAAAGGGAAGAGGGCTGACTGAAAAAGAGAAGCCGCGGACATTAGCTCGTCCGCGGCCTCTCTTCATTGTAAACGGATACTTCTTACGGCTTGCGGCGCACGTTACCACCCTTGTTCGACTTATCCGCCTTGCTGGTGCTCAAAATATCTTCGAGGGTCTTGACGGAATCGATAGCATCCTGCTTGCGAGGATACCCATCCGGCGCTTTAGCGACGAACTGCTGAAGTAGATCGTGCGCCTCGACGACGAGCGGAGCATCTTTAGTTGCGTCCATGACCTTAGCCGCCAGCGCGATGCCAAGACCAAACATCGCTTCGAGGTTGTTAGGGTTCTTTGCCAGCACCTCGCGGAACTTGGCGATGGAGTCGTCAACCCTGCCCGCGTAGAAGAGCGCATCGCCGAGGCTCGACTGAGCCTTGTCCTTCTTCGCCTGATCCGTTTCGACGTTGATGTACTCTTCGATAGCCTTCGCCGCCGCGTCGTTATCGATCTGTGCAGAGGTTTGGAGCGCGAGCCGATAGGCGTCGAAGCGCGTGCTGAGCATCGGCAACTCTTCGTTCTGGCCGGGCATTGCTCCGGCTGCTCCCGCGCTGCTCTTGATCTCGCGGCTCACGCGGATAGACTGTTCGGCTGTTTCCGTTGCAGCTTTGAAGTCGGCACGGCCCGCCTCTTTGCCTGCTTGATCTTTAGTCTTCAGGGCCACGTTATACTTATCCCTGCCGCGCTGGAGTAGCACAATGGTTTTGTTACGCAAGATGTTCGGCTGCTTCGCGTCGAGGGCGAGACCTTCGTCGTATCTCGCGAGGGCTTCATCATACTTCGCGATCTTCGCTGCGGGGTCTGTCAGTTTCTCCGCCGCAGCGAAGGCTTCGTTGCCCGCTTTCATGATCTCCGGCAGCTTGGCGTTGATCTCGCCGGCCCTCTTGTTCTCATTTTCGATCTTGGCGCGCTCGGCTGCGAGTTCGTCCGACTTCTTCTTCGCCTCGGCGCTGGGCGGTGCGTTCGCCGGAGTCGCGGGAACCGAACCGCCAGCAGCTTCCAGCGACTTGACCTGATCGAGCGTGAGCGTGCTGCCATCGCCGGGCTCCATCGTGATGTCGTAGCTCGCGAGCATTTCGGGCGGCAGGGCCGACGCCTTGATCTTCGAGAAGTATTGCGGGCGCGCGCCGGGCGCGCTGATGACGATGGTATAGACGCCGACGTATGGAAGGCCCGCGTAGATGTAGTGGCCGTTCTTGTCGCTCTTAGCCGTAAATTCTTGTTTGATGTCCACGCGATAAATCTTGATGACCGCGCCGGGCAGCAGCGTCTTCGTGCCGTCAGGCTGTTTGAGGAAGACCTTGCCGCCAACTGTGGCGGTCTGCGCTGCGGCGGCGATGGCGAGAGCGGCGATGAAGATTGTCGCGGCGACGAAACGTGTCAGTTTCTGCAAGCGATTCATTGAGGTGCTCCTCGTAAAAAAAGTCCGTGTGAATGCGGGGAAAGAATAATCCGGTCGCGGATTGCGATCAAGCGTGCAGCCGGACTTTAAGATGCGACGGCGCGCGCGACGGTTGTCATGAAAGACTTTAACTCAAGCGTAATGGATAGGATCGTTCGTGCCCGCTTCGTGAAAAGCGCGCAGGCGCAGCGCGCACGAGTCGCAACGACCGCAAGCACGATCCTCTGCGCTGTAGCAAGACCAAGTGAGATCGAGCGGCGCGCCCAACTCCATCCCGCGACGCACGATCTCAGACTTGCGTCGATGAATGACCGGCGTCCTGATCTCGACGCGTGTCTCCGGCTTCGTCCCCACATCGATGACGCGCCCGAAGGCTTCATAGAACTCCGGCCGGCAGTCCGGGTAGCCGGAAGAGTCTTCCGCCACCGCGCCGATATAGATGCGACGCGCGCCCAAGACCTCTGCCCAGCTCGTCGCAATCGCGAGCAGGTGTGCGTTGCGAAACGGCACGTAGCTCGTCGGGACGGCGCGCGATGAGAGATCGGCTGCGGCGACCGGGATGCTGCTATCAGTTAGAGACGATCCGCCGATGCGAGAGAGATAATCGAGCGACGCGACGAACCTCTTCGAGACTCCGTAGAAGTCCGCTATCTCATCGAACGCGCGCCGCTCGCGCGCTTGCGTCCTTTGCTCATAGGAGACGTGCAAGAAAGCCAGCTCGTCATTCTCTTCGTTGGCTATCGCGGCGGTGACACAGGAATCCATTCCACCTGATACGAGACAGATAGCCAATTCTTCATCATCTCGCCCCGACGCTGCTTCAAAATGTTCATCAAAAGGCCGGTTGATTGCTTCGAATACCTTGTCATCGTGTCCGCCCATAGAACTTTTATACGCCTCGCGCGTCCGCGCCCCAGATTTGTTTGTGCATCTGCAACTGCATCCGCACGTCCATGCCGCTCGCGGCGATCCAATCCGCGAGGGCTTGCAGATCGATCCGGCCCCAGACGGGTGAGACGAGGACGGCGCGAGCGCGTCGTTCGAGAGCGTAGCGACTGATGATGTCGCGCGCGAACTCCCAGTCGGCTTCGTCTGCGACGACGAACTTCACCTCGTCCTTGTCTGCACGCAATCGCTCAAGATTCTGCCAGTGGTTGCGCTCCACTTCGCCGGAGGCCGGGCACTTCACGTCGAGAATGATGTTAGCTCGCTCGTCAACCTTCTCGGTCGAGACGTAGCCGCCCGTTTCGATCAGAACTTCGTAACCTTCGTCGCACAATCGCGCGATCAGATCGAATGCCTCGCGTTGCGCGAGTGGCTCGCCGCCCGTCACCTCCACGAGCTTGCACCCAAACGCACGCACTTGATCCAGAACATCTTCAATCGACACGCGCTCGCCGCCGGTGAAAGTGTATTCGCTATCGCACCACACGCAGCGCATCGGGCAGCCGGTGAGTCGCACGAACGCGCAGGGCCGCCCGGCGTGCGTGGACTCGCCCTGAATGGAACGAAAGATTTCCGTGATGCGAAGCATAGACGAAGAGACGAAAGAATGAAGGATGATGAATGAAAGCGCGACTACGCGGTCGGTCGCTCTCAGGCCCAAGCCATCATTCTTTGCAGCGTCATTGTAAGTCGTGCGCGCTGGTTAAGGCCAACCGTGCGCCTTGCCTAAAACTTCATCCTTTATCCCGCATCCCTTGTGATAGCATACCGCCGCCTCCGGGCTGTGCATCATACTTCGACGATGGGCTTGACGGCTCAAGAACTGGATGGGACTGTGCGCGATGGCGCGGCGCGACTCGTCGCGCGCGCAACAGATGCTCGCGGTCTCGACGCTGCGACGCTCGCGCCGCGCGTGCGCGCGGTCGTCGAGAAGTATGTGCTGCGCGATGAGCCCGACGCATCAAACGCCGCGATCTCGAAGTTCATCGACGCGCTGCGCGCAGACGATCTCTGTCTCGTCGTCGCGTGCGAGCGTGGCGATGAGCGCGCGTGGGATGATCTCATCAACAGCTTTCGCGCGACGGTCGTCTCGGCGGCCCGCACTGCGAGTGCGAGCGAGGACGCGGCAGATGAGTTGTCGCAATCGGTCTGGGCCGAGCTGTATGGCCTACGCGCGAATGCAAGCGGCGCGGCGACGGGGAAGCTCGCATATTATTCCGGCTGCGGGAGTCTGGGCGGGTGGCTGCGCGCCGTCGTCGCTCAACTCGCGGTTGATCGTCATCGCAAAACTTCGCGACTCGTGCAGACGGAAGAGGACGCGGACTTTGATCGACTCGCACACGAACCATCGGCCAGCGATGATGGATTTCAAGTTGCAGCCGCACCCGATCCTGAGACTGCGCTTGCGCGCTCAGAGTCTGCGAGTGCGCTGCACAACGCGCTCGCGCGCGTGATCGCTGCGTTGTCAGCCGAAGACAGGCTGCTCGTCAAGCTCTACTATTTCGACGGGCTGCGTCTGCGCGAAGCGGGCGCGGTGCTCGGCGTGCACGAGGCAACCGCGAGTCGTCGCCTGACGCGCCTGCACACGGAGGTGCGCGACAGCATAGAGAAGATTCTGACGAAGGAGTTCGGCTGGACACGCGCGGAGGCCCGACGCGCTCTGGCCGAATCAGCCGAACGCACTGACGCAGACCTCTCGCCGCTGCTCGTCGCGGAAGGATCGGCGGAACAGCGCGAAGAGCTTTACGAGTGACGCGATGCACGAGAGAAGAAGAGCGCGAGACGCGACGAGCGTTGCGCAAGATCGTCGTGCTCCGCGCGTTCTTAAATTAGCGCGAAGCGTGCGCGCATGGGTAAGCTGATCGAGGTTGTTGCGAAGTAAGTTTGATGAAGCCTGAGTTAGACAGAGAGATCGATGCGCTGTTGCGCGCGCGCGCGGGCGGCGGACGCTCCACCGCCGACGGTAAAACGTCGCCGCGCGGCGCGCATGATGAACTCGTGCGCAATGGTCGCACGGCGGAGCGTGACGAGTTGCGCGCGAATCATCTCGACGCAGACGGGTTGGCCGCGTTCGCCGAGAATGCGCTGCCCGCAGCGACGCGCACGCGCTACTTCGCACATCTCGCCGACTGCGACGACTGTCGCCGCACGGCCACCCGACTCACGCTCGCCGCGAACGTCGCGCACGTGCAAGCCGAGCGCGAGGCGGTCGCGGCGAACAAGAACGTCGGTGTTGAGAAGATCGTCGTGGCTTCTTGGCGCGAGCGCGTCGCCGCGTTGCTTGCGCCGCGCACGTGGCGTTACGCGATGCCGGTCGTCGCGTTGTTGTGCGTCGGCGTGATCGCGCTCGTCGTCATGCGCCGCATGCCGAACGAAGACGTGCAACTCGCGCGCAACGACGAAGAGTCGCAACGTTCACACGCCGCATCGCCGGTCGCGCATGATGAAAATCATGCGACGGCTATGACCGCCGGAGGTTCGACGCAGACTCAAGAGAACAATGCGAACGCGCCCGCCGGGCCAAAGCAAGTTGCGCCTGAAGTCGCACGAGGCACAGCGAGAGCGAGCGACGATCAATCCGTGTCGCAGTCCGCGCCCGGCGCAGTCGGCGGCATGGCCGGTTCCGCGTCCGGCGGTGCGCCGGCAGACACAGCCACGCGACGCATCGAAGAGTTGCCGACCATGAACCAATCGTCCGTTGCCACACCTGTGCCCGTGCCGCCGCCGCCGCCTCGTGAAGCGCAGTCTCCGCTAATCACAATGCAGGCGACGCCAGTTCCTCCGGTCGAAGAAGATAGATTGGAGATCGCGAAAGAGGAGAAGATCAAGAAGAGCGCGGATGTCGCCGAGCAAGCGCAGCCGAAGGGCCGGAGAGCGCAGGCGCGCGACGAAGCAGAGACCGTGAACGGACAGCGCGCCGCGAACCGCACCGCGTTGCGCAACGCGCCTGCTGCGCCTGCGTCTTCCGCCGGAGCTGAAACGAATGCCGCGTCCAAGCCATCACCCAAGCGCGCTGCACCCGCGCGCGACGACAGCAGGAAGGATAACGAAGAGTCGTCTGATGTAACACGCGCGAAGTCTTCCGCGACTGATAGACGCACGGTCGCGGGCCGGAAGTTTCGACGCGAGGGCGATGCGTGGATCGACACGGCATATAAATCTGGCGAGGCAACGACGGTCGTGCGCCGCAACTCCGAACAGTTCCACGCGCTCATCGCGGACGAGCCTGAGATCGGTCGCGTCGCAAGCGCGCTCGGCGGCGAAGTCGTCGTCGTCTGGCGCGGGCGCGCGTACCGGATAAAGCCGTGAATGGTAAATAGTCAATGGTGAATGGTAAATCGTGAATGGCAATTCGTAATCAGTCGTCATTGAATGCATGAGTCTCGTTCGCGTCGCGCTGTGAATGTGAGTTGCGCTGCACGTGACTTTGCCGAATCACCATTTACCATTCACGATCTACCATTTTCGATTTACGATGCGCGCATGATCTTCTGCAGCCCTTTACCTGAAGTCTCCATCCCCGAAATTGCGTTGACGCCTTTCGTGCTCTCGCGAGCGCGTGAGCGCGGCGCGAAGCCCGCGTTGATCGACGGCGTGACGGGACGCGTAACGACTTACGCCGAACTCGACGAAGCCGTCCACCGTGTCGCCTCCGCGCTCTCGGCACGCGGACTTCGCAAGGGCGACGTGTTCGCTATCTTCAGCCCGAACACGGTCGAGTATCCAATCGCATTCCACGCCGTCTCGCTCCTCGGCGGCGTCGTCACCACGCTCAATCCGCTCTGCATCGCCGAAGAGGTCTCGAAGCAACTCGCCGACTCGCGCGCGAAATACTTACTCACGTCGCCCGCGCTTCTGGCGTGCGCGCGCGAAGCTGCGTCGCAACTTCCCTTGCGTGAGTTGTTCGTCTTCGGCGATACGGAGGGCGCAACATCGTTCGCGGAGTTGTACGAGTCGGACGGCGACGTGCCCACAGTCGAGATCGATCCGCGTGAAGACTTGGTCGCGCTGCCGTATTCGAGCGGGACGACTGGCCTGTCGAAGGGCGTGATGCTAACGCATCGCAACCTCGTCGCCAACGTCCGGCAGATCGAGGGGACGGAGCACGCCTTCGAGTCGGACACGCTGGTGTGCGTGCTGCCGCTCTTTCACATCTACGGGCTGCAAGTGATCATGAACTTCGGTCTCTACACGGGCGCAACCGCCGTCGTGCTGCTGCGCTACGACTTAGAGACGCTGCTCGCAACGATTGAGCGACATCGCATTACGCACGCGCACGTCGTCCCGCCGATCATGCTCGCGCTCGCGCGTCATCCGGCAGTCGAGCGTTACGATCTGTCGAGTCTTCGCAGTGTCTTCACGGGAGCCGCGCCCCTCAGCGAGCAGATCGCACGCGAAGTTTCGGAGCGACTAGGTTGCGTCGTCATGCAGGGCTACGGGATGACCGAGACGAGCCCCGCGACGCACATGACCCCGCGCGAGCCGTTGAAGATAAGGGCGGGCTCGGTCGGCATACTCGTGCCGAACACCGAATGCAAGATCGTTGACATCGAGACAGGCGCGGAGCTAGACGCGAATCGTGAGGGCGAAATCTGCGTGAGGGGGCCACAGGTGATGAAAGGTTATTTGAACAGACCCGACGCAACGCAAGCGACGATTGACACCGGAGGGTGGCTGCACACGGGCGACATCGGCTACGCTGACGTTGAGGGCCACTTCTTCATCGTTGATCGCAAGAAGGAACTGATCAAGTACAAAGGTTTTCAGGTTGCGCCCGCAGAATTGGAAGCGTTGCTGCTTTCGCACCCGTCGGTCGCCGACTGCGCCGTCATTCCCGCGCCCGACGAAGAGGCTGGCGAAGTGCCGAAAGCATTCGTCGTGCTCAAAGACGATCACGCGGCGACGTGCGAAGAGTTGATCGCCTTCGTCGCTTCGCACGTCTCGCCGCATAAGAAGATTCGTCGCGTCGAGTTCATCGAACAGATTCCCAAGTCGCCCTCCGGCAAAATCCTCCGCCGCGTCCTCGTCGCTTGCGAACGCGCCGCGCGCGAATCTTCATAGCGGACGAGGATCAATTCTTCTTCAAGCCCGCCGATGATTCTTTACCCGCCCGGCGGCTCAAGCAAAGAGACATAGTAGTTACGTTTCCTTCAATTCAACATTACAATCATTTTGTTTCATGACAAAGTTCACCCCTTTATAAAGGCTAGCCTTTACTCATCTGACGAGATTCCACAAAAGAGTTATTTTGTGGAATTCCCTGAAATGGTATTCTTAAATTACCGATCTGCCCTCCCAGCATCAATTAAATCAAGTAACCAATCATAGCTGAGTATTTCAATATTATTTCCTGTAAGTTCGTAAAAGGCCGCACGCCGTTTTTGTACATCAGGAAAGGAGTCATCCCTCCTTCCTAAAATAGCAACATAAGTTATACGGATGTGATCATCATGACGAAGAACATTTGCAAATCGGCTATAGCGGCTTTCAGGCGGAAAGGTTGAAATTAGACTTTCAATATGTGGTTGGAGCCGTTCTTTAAAATAAGACTCGTGAGATTTTATCCACTGACCCCACTCCGCTAGTTGCTTTATAGCTTGAGAAAGACGGCGAGCAGGGGTTCCATCTTTATTAAATATCTTTGCTTCCTTTGTTTCTAACTCTATTAGAGTAAATATCCAGGCTTGTGACCATCTACCTATGAGGAAATCACTTACATACTCAGTGCCGAACTTAAATTTAGGAATAACAAAACCTACCATGTGGATAAACGCCTTCCCTAATATCAGTTGATTCTGAGTTAGAAACTGCTGGATGTCTTCTTCTGAACCCGGTGATTCTAGGATTTGCTGGAATCTGTGTACAAGATTTGGGTCGACACTTACGTCTAAGTCTTCAGTAACGAAGTTCATATCTTCTTTCCTTTGCCAGATACCCAACAATCATTTCGACTGCACTTTGCAGTTTAATCATTCTTCTAAGCGACTTTTACCTTCATCTCCGTCAAAACTCAATCATTATTTTGAGGCGAGGAGTGGTGCAATTCCACAAAAAGGTTCAAGTGTGGAATTGCAAAACGCGCCGCCTTATAATGACGGGTTCCCATTTCACAAATATCCATGGAAGCCAGCATAAGAAGTATTTCACCATGCTACAACGAACAGGACAGAAGAACTTAAGTGTCTCATTGAAATATCTAGTGCAGCCATATGTAAATCATGGCATAATGCGCGCCGAAATTTGGTGCTGCCGTTTGGTGACGGTGGTGGATGAGTTAAATCCTCAAACTGTTCTGTTGAAGCCTCACGCTCCGGCGTTAAAGTTTGTGGCAGATAGTTTGACTGTCTAACCGGCGGTTAAAGTCTTAGGCGGCGACGCCCAACTGTTAGGCGGCTCAGTTGAAGAGTTTAACCGGGTGGTTGAACTGTTGGGCGAGGTTGTTGAAGAGTTAAACGCGCGGTTAAAGTTTGTCGCTCCCTTGCCCGGACTTGTGGCGGCGTGGCTAGAGTCTTAGGCACGCGCATTGAAGTTTCGGGTGCGTCCAAAACCCTCTCAAACTCACAGGAGGTTCCTTACAATGCCTACGAAATATCCAGTTGACACTGTGCTGAGCAATAGCGAGCGCATCGCGCGCGTGTGGGCCGACAACCCGACCTTCACGTTGGGCGAGGTGACGCTCAAGAGCCTGCAAGACAAGATCGCGAGCGTGCGCGAGAAGCGCGAACGCCTCGAAGGGTTGAAGATGCAGGTGACCGCGCTCTCGAACGAACTTGGGGGAGAGATTTCAGAACTGGCTGGTATCTACACGCGCGGGCTGAGCGGCTTGCGCGCCGTCTATGGGCCTAACTCGACGCAGTACGAACAGGGCGGGGGCACGCGCACGGACGAGCGTCGGCGCGCGGCACGCAAGAAGAACGGCGACCCTAAATCTTCGTAAAGCCGAACGCGCGAATGCGCGCCGAGCGAACAAGACGGACGAAGGGAAAGGTGAAGGCGAGACTGCTCCGGCGCGAGCGGTCTCGCCTTCGTATTTAACGAATGCGAAACGGTGCGACGTGCGTGAAGGGATCGTGGTGATGTGGAGTTCAAACTAAAGCGGGCGTATTATATTCACACCGAACGCAACTCAAATTAGAACTTCTCAGACGCCGCGCGATGGACACGTGCGAAAGGAGCCCAAATTCATGTCGAACACGCGCACACGCGCCATAATTTTGCACGCCGCCGCCGCGCTGCTCGTCTTTCAACTCGCGCTGCCACGCGTCTCGTACGCGCAGAACGACAACGCGAAGAAGAGCGAACAAGCGAGAGCGACGAAGAGTGATCAAGCGAAGTCGAAGAACGAACAATCGTCGGCCATGCGTGCGCCGCGCCGCGACCCTGAGATCGCGCGCATGATCTCGGAGATCGATGCGCGCAACATCGAGCGCACGATCCGCAAGCTCGTAAGTTTCGGCACGCGCAACACTCTCTCCGCTCAAGACAACCCTGCGCGCGGCATCGGCGCGGCGCGCGATTGGCTCTACGGCGAGTTTCAACAGGTCGCCGCAGCTTCGGGCGGGCGCATGACGGTTGAGAAGCAGTCGTACACGCAGGCCGCGCAGCCGCCGCCGCGTGGTCGCGTGCCGAAAGATACGGTCGTTACGAACGTCGTCGCGACGCTTAAAGGAACACAGGCCCTGTCAGCGTCGCGCGTCTATGTCGTCAGTGGTCACTACGATTCGATGTGCACGAGCGCGACCGACGCGGAGTGCGATGCGCCGGGCGCGAACGATGATGCTTCGGGCACGGCGGCTGTCTTGGAGATGGCCCGCGTGATGTCGAAGCGAAGTTTCGCTGCGACGATAGTCTTCATGTCGGTCGCGGGCGAGGAACAAAGTCTGCTCGGCTCGACGCACTTCGCGGACGAGGCGAAGAAGGCAGGCATGGACATCGAGGGGATGTTCACGAACGACATCATCGGAAGCTCGCACGGCGGCAACGGCGTACACGACGCGCGCACGGTGCGCGTCTTCTCCGAAGGCGTGCCGTCGAATGAGTCGGAAGAAGAAGCGCGCACGCGCCGCAGCGTCGGCGGCGAGAACGATTCGCAGTCGCGACAGCTCGCGCGCTTCATCAAGGAGGCGGGCGACACTTACCTGAAAGATTTTCATGTCGAGTTGATCTATCGACGTGATCGCTACGGGCGCGGCGGCGATCACATCCCGTTTCTTGAGCGCGGCTACGCGGCGGTGCGCTTCTGTGAGCCGAACGAGGACTATAATCATCAACATCAAAACGTGCGCAAGGAGAACGACGTGCAGTACGGCGACCTGCCGGAGTTCGTTGACTTCGAGTACGTCGCCAACGTTGCGCGCGTGAATGCTGCATCGCTTGCGTCGTTGGCCCTTGCGCCCGCGCGTCCGAAGAATGTTGCTATCAACACGCGTCGCCTCTCAGTCGATACGGATTTGCAATGGGACGCCAACAAGGAGACGAACATCGCGGGCTACGAGATCGTCTGGCGCGATACCACGTCGCCCGTGTGGACGAACTCGCTGCCGGTCGGCAACGTGACGAACTACACGATGAAGGGAATGTCGAAGGACAACTACTTCTTCGGCGTGCGCGCTGTTGACGCGCAGGGCAATCGCAGCCCCGTCACGTACCCGCATCCAGTCGCGCCTGCTGCGCGACCCGCGCCGCGTGCGGGCGGTTAAAAGGGGCCGGTAACTTTTTCAACCAAAGCGCGGGGTCTCGCGTCTAAACTTATGGCAGACAGGGGAAGACAAAAGGGTGCGCGTTCGATGCGTTTGCGGCGCAAGAGAAAAGACCTTATTTGAAAGTGGTGTCGGCATGAAAAATTCCATGAATGTTCGGTTCGATTCTACGCTGGGCGCGGCGCGCGCTTCGGTTGCGTCGCTCGTCGCGCTGTCGCTCGTCCTCGGTCTCGCGCCGTTTGCGAGCGCGCAGGTGCGAGGCTCGGCGTCGTCGTCGTCGTCGAAGGCGCGGAAGATGACAGAGGATCAACGCGCCAGTCACGTCCTCAATCGTCTCGCGTTCGGCGCGCGGCCGGGCGATGCGGAGCGCGTGCGCAAGTTGGGCGTCGAGAAATATATCGAGCAGCAACTCCACCCGGAGTTGATCGATGATGCGGCGGCGGAGGCGCGACTCACGAGCCTCGAAGTGCTCAAGATGTCGAACGGCGAGTTGCTCGCCAAGTATCCGCAGCCGAACTTCCTCCTCAAGCAGATGCAGCGCGAGGGCAAACTCCCTTCAGACCTCAAAGACCTGCGCGACAATCGCAAGACTCCGGCGGACGCTGCTGCCGCCAACACGACAAACAAACAGTTGGATGCAAACGCATCGATGAGCGCGAGCGGCGCACAGCCGAACGCGCAAGCCGCGACCAACCCAAGCGCGAACGCACAGGGCCAGACGCCCAATCCCTTGTACCCGAACGCGCAGACACCCGTCGCAGTTGATCCGAACCGTGCGGAGTATCGTCAGGCAGTCGCCGAGTTCTATCGCGAGCACGGCTTGCAGCAGCCGCAGAAAGTGACCGCCGAGTTGCAAGCCTCGCGCATCATGCGCGCGGTTTACAGCGAGCGGCAGTTGCAGGAAGTCATGGTTGACTTCTGGACGAATCACTTCAACGTCTATGCGCCGAAGGGGGCCGACCGCTGGTTCCTCGTCTCTTATGATCGCGACGTGATCCGGCCGCACGCCTTCGGCAACTTCAAAGACCTGCTCGTCGCAACTGCCGAGAGTCCAGCGATGCTCTTCTACCTCGATAACTTTCAGAGCGTGAGCCCCACTGCGAATCAGAATCAGAGACGCGCCGCCGCCGCGCGCTTCAATCAGAACCCGATGCTCAACAACGCGCTCGGCGTGCGTCGCGACCGTATGCCGCAGCAGCCCGGACAGATGCCCGTGCCACAGCGACAGAAGCGCGGCATCAACGAGAACTACGCGCGCGAGTTGATGGAGCTGCACACGCTCGGCGTCGATGGCGGCTACACGCAGAAGGACGTGCAAGAGGTGGCCCGCTGCTTCACCGGCTGGACGATCATCGATCCGCGCGGCGCGGCCAACTATGCGGGCTTCGTCGATGAAGCACGCACCGGAACCTTCTACTTCAATCCGCGCCTGCACGACGACGGCGAAAAGCTCGTCCTCGGCCACAAAATTCCTGCGGGCGGCGGCATCAACGACGGGATGATGGTCTTGGACATACTCGCGCATCACCCTTCGACAGCGAAGTTCATCGCGACGAAACTCTCGCGCAAGTTCGTCTCGGACAATCCGACGCCGGAACTTGTGGGTCGCGTCGCCGCCGCCTACATGAAGTCCAACGGCGACATACGCGAGACCCTGCGCGCGATCTTCACGTCGCCGGAATTCAACTCGCCGGAGAACTATCGCGCGAAGATCAAGACGCCGTTTGAACTTGCCGTGAGCGCGGTGCGGGCCCTCGGTGGCGACACGAACGGCGCGCCGCCGATTCATCAGTGGATCGGTCGCATGGGCGAGCCCCTCTATCAGTATCAAGCTCCGACGGGCTACCCCGATACGGCGGAACACTGGGTCAACACGGGCGCGCTTCTGGAGCGCATCAACTTCGCGCTGGCCCTCGTCTCGAATCGAATACCGGGCACGCACGTCGATCTCTCTCGCTTCGGCGCGGACACGTCGAAGGGCACGACCGCAGACAAGTCGCGCGTCATCGACGAGTTCGCCGCCGTCATCATGCAGGGCGACATCTCGCCGAAGACGAAGGCGTCGCTCTTGAAGCAGCTCGACGAAGTCGCGACGAATCCGCAAGAGTCCGCATCAGCGTCGATGCCCGCGTCTAATATGAGCGCGACAGGCGCGGCGAAGATGAACGCTGCGACCGACACGCAAGCAAACGCGATGGACGCTCCCGCAGGTGGCCGTCGAGGCTTGCGCGGGCAGTTGGCTGCGAACAACAACAACAACGCTCCCGCCTCCGAGATCGCGCGCATCGCCGCGCTCCTCCTCGGCTCGCCGGAGTTCCAACGTCAATAAGTCCGGAGTCTAGAGTCCGGAGTCTAGAGTCGGAAGAAACAGTCTTTGACTCCAGACTTATGACTCCAGACTCTTTCAGAGGTGTTGAGATGATTAACCGAAGATTCTTTTTGAAGTCGAGCGGGATCGCTCTGGCGAGTGTGGGCGCGGCTAGTTTTGCGCCGTCGTTCTTGCAGCGCGCGGCTCTCGCGCAAAGTGCGAACAACATCACGGGCGGCATGGCGACGGGCCGTCGTAAAACTTTGATCGCCATCTTCCAGCGCGGCGCGGTTGACGGCTTGAACGTCGTCGTGCCTTACGGCGAGAAGAATTATTACGCGTACCGCCCGACGCTCGCTATCCCGCAGCCGGGCAAGGCTGGCGCGGGCGATGCCGTCATCGACCTCGACGGCTTCTTCGGGCTGCATCCGGCCCTCTCGCCCTTCAAGTCGATCTGGGATGCGAAGCGTCTGGCGATTGTTCACGCCGCAGGCTCGCCCGACAACACGCGCTCGCACTTCGACGCGCAGGACTACATGGAGAGCGGCACGCCCGGCGTCAAATCAACCGACGACGGCTGGCTCAATCGTTACCTTCAAGCTCAGCCCGACCCGAAGGCTTCGCCGTTCCGCGCCGTCGCGATGACGCAGAACCTGCCGCGCGTGATGCAGGGCCGGTCGCCCGCGCTCGCGATCTCGAATTTGAACGACTTCGCCGTGAGGGCCGGTCAGGCGACGCAGGTTGTGCAGGGCGGCTTCGAGTCGATCTACGATCAGGCTGCGGGCGATGCCTTGCGCGGCACGGGCAAAGAGACCTTCGAGGCGATCAACTTCTTGAAGAAGGTGAACCCCTCGCAATACAAGCCGGAAAACGACGCGCGCTATCCCGCGACCGCCTACGGCAACGCGCTGTTGCAGATCGCGCAGTTGATCAAAGCGGGCGTCGGCCTCGAAGTCGCCTTCACCGATGTCGGCGGCTGGGACACGCACGTCAACGAGGGCGCGGCGCGCGGTCAACTCGCCGCGCGACTCACGGAGTTCGGGCAGGGCATCGCCGCGCTCTACGCAGACTTAGGACAGCGCATGGACGACGTTGTGATCCTGACGATGTCAGAGTTCGGTCGCACGGCGCGTGAGAACGGCAATCGCGGCACGGATCATGGTCATGCCAACGCGATGTTCCTCCTCGGCGGCGGCGTGCGCGGCGGCAAAGTCTACGGCGACTGGCCCGGTCTCGACTCTGACAAGCTCAACGAGGGACGCGACCTCGCTTTAACGACCGACTTCCGCGACGTGTTTGGCGAAGTGTCCACGCGTCATCTCGGCAACGCCGATCTCTCGAAGGTCTTCCCCGGCTATGCTGCCTCCGCCGCGAAATTCAGGGGCGTGCTCGGCTGAAAAGCTCGAACACGTTAAGACGAGACGAAAGGGACGTTGCCCAGTTGCAGCGTCCCTTTCGTCTTTCGCTCGCGACTCGTCTATACTCGCATCACTCCCCACGACAACAACCGACTTCAACGCACTCAAATGATCAATCATCTTTCACAACGATCCTTCGCTGCGAACACACACGCGCGTCGCTTCGTATTCGTGCTCGCGTCGCTTGTTCTCCTGTCGCTCTCCTTCGTCATCGCTGCGCGCGCCGCCGCGCCCGCGTGGGAGACGAAACTCGATGGCGAAGTGCGCTTCTATCAACAGACGGAGTTGGGCGTCGTCGTCGCGGGCACGGAGAAGTCGCTCTATGCGGTGGACGGCGAGACGGGTGAAGTGTTGTGGCGTCGCAAGGGCGCGCGCTTTGAAGAGGAGGACGTGGCCCTCGTCCCCGGCACGGACTACGTCCTGTTGAGCTACGAGCGCGACGACCGGACGCGGCTCGAAGCGGCGGACGTGCTGACAGGCAAGACGCTCTGGCAGTCCGACAAGGTTAAAGGCTCTGTGATGCAGACGGCGATTGATGACGACGCCGGACTGCTCGCCACCGTCACCGTGCGCGGCGCACGCGGGGCGGCGAAGGAAGGCTTCAAGCACCGGGCCACCGTTCACGTCTTCGAGTTGGCGACGGGCAGAGAACTCTGGAAATACGATCTCGAATCAGAGATCGAGTTGATGCCTTCGGAGTGGCGCGAGGACGATGCGAAGGTCGCGTACACTTTGCACAACTATCGCCCGCCCGCGTTTCTCGATGGTCGCCTCTATCTTTTCTACGAAGGCGTCACTTCGCTCGACGCGCGCGCGGGGCGCGAAGGGAGGCAGCGCGAGAAGTTCAAGGTCAACGAAGAGGGCCTGGCCCTGACGGAGGCCGATCCGCTCGCAGACAATCAGTTCATCTACACTTCGGGGCGCGGACGCGTGAGGGCCATCTCGCGCGCAACGGGCGACACCGCATGGGAGGCGAAAGATTTAGGGCTCACGCCGGAGATGGTCTTAACGAACGGCGTGCTCTACGTCCGCACCGGCGGCCAGTTCGTGCGACTCAAGGACGGTGAGCTTGCCGAGCGCGGCGCATACGGCGTGAGCGCGATTGATGCGGCGAGCGGAAAAATCTTGTGGCGTTACAAGGGCGCGGACAAAGGCATCACGAACATCGCTCTTCCTGATCCTTCAACGATCCTCGTCGCAGACCGCGACGATCTCATCGCGCTCGACGCGCGCACCGGCAAGCGACGCATGAAAGTCTCGCATCACGTCGAGGGCGCGGCGTTCGTCGTCATCAACGAGGGCGGCCATCCGGTCGTCGGTGGTCGAAGCGAAGTCGCGGCGTTTGATATCAACGCCGATGCTCGGCACGCGGAACTGTGGCGCGCGAAGCACGACCCGCCGGGTCGCGGCGTCTTCCGCACCGTGACGGCCATCGCGGCGCGCGCAGCCTCGCTCTACTTCCGTTACGGCGGCGTCGCCTCTAACGCGTTTCGCGGCGCGCAGATCGCGCGTGGCTTGGGCGCGCTACGCTGGTCTGGACTCGCCGCGCAAATCTCCATGCCCGATCTCTCTTCGCTCGCTTCGTCGGCCGCGCACGACTACGTCTCCACGCGCTTCGAGTCGTTCGGTCTCGCGCGCCGCGCCGCCGGACTTGCGACAAGCACGAATGAACTCGCGACGCGCGCACGCAATGCCGCATCGTTGAACGCGTCGCGCCTGCCGCGGCCCTCCGGGCCGGACGTTGAAGAGAGCTTGCTTGATCGTCTCGACCCGGCGAGCCAACTCGAGAGACTCTCGCGCTACCTGTGGCGACGGCAAAGGCTCGCCGCGCTACGCGGCCAGTGGATGTACTTCTACACAAGTTTGCGCGGCGGCAACGGTCTCGCGGGAGTCAACGTCAACACGGGCGAGACGGCGCGCGCCGTCAGGCTCAACGATCCGGACGCACGCTTCATCAGCGACGAAATTCTCGACCTGCTCTACACCGCCAGAGGCGAACGCCTCTCCGCCTACCCGCTCGATGCGCGCGACTGACGATAAGGCTCGATGCACAGATGGTTTGTGTGGGAATCGTGCGTGTGTCTGTTACTGCGGCATGAGTTCGCAGACGAAGTGTCCGGCGTCTTCGCTCACTTCGCCGCGCTTGAAGTTGACGGCGCGTGTGAAGGGCCCGCCGTCGGAGACAAAGGTGTGGAACTCACCGCGCTCGCCGCAGGGATCGACTGAGGGTGGCAGCGCGTTGATGAAGTTTCGGTCGAAGTCGCGACCGGCGAACGTGCGTTCGAGCGCGCGTGAATCAACCGCGACGACGATAGCTGTATAGTTGAGTTCGACGAACTCTGCGGCGAGTCGCGCGGTGTCGCGCAGCCACAGTGGAAAGAGACCGCGCACGCCTGTGGGCGCGAGCAGACGTTCGCGATAATCTCTCACGTCGGCGAGGAACAGATCGCCGAAGACCACGCCGCCGACTCCCGACTCGCGTTGCGCTGACAACTCGCAACGGAGTGCGCTCTCATACTCCGCATTCGTCGCGCCCTTCGGAATCTCAACGACGATGAGCGGCAACCGGAGCGCGTGCGCCTGTGCTTCGATTAGTTCGCGCGATACGCCATGAATTGGAATCTTCCCATCCTCACGCGCCACCGTCGTCAATAATCCGACAACCTCGCACGAGCCCGCCGCGCCGCGTCGCGTCTCTTCCAGCGCGAGGCACGCATCCTTGCCGCCGCTCCATGAGATGAGAACTTTTTCCATCGCATTCGTCGCTTGAGCTTCGACCGCGACTTGATACGCGAGGGCGCATACTCTGCGAACGCACGCGCCGCGCGTGGTGAGCGCATCGGCGGGGAGATGTTCGCCGGTGATGAACTCATGGCTGAGTCAATCCTCGGTTGAGTGTGGTGAAGGCCTTCTCGACGGCTTTCAGGTACTGGGCTGTGTGAGGCATCTGCTTCTTCTCAGGCATCTGCGGTCAGGATTAACTTGCGGCGTGGATTATAAAGCAGCTCCGCGTGTGAAAACAGGAAATTCCCGCTAAATACTGCCAATTTCCCGCGCGGGAGGCAAAATCAGAGGTCAGAACTTGCGTGTTCGGCCTTCGGAATTGCATCTTCGACCTTAGAACTTGCGTTTTTAACCCTTGAACTTACACGTTCCACCTTCGAACCTACGCATTCCGCCTTTGAACTTATACATTCCACCTTAGAACTTACGCGTTCGACCTTAGAACTTACGCGTTCCACCTTGGAACTTGCGCGTTCGACCTTAGAACTTGCGCGTTCCACCTGCGAACATGCGTATTCGACCCCCGAACATGTATGTTCAACCCGCGAACATACGCGTGCTACCGGCTGTGCACGTCGCGCCATGCGCCCGCCGGGGCAATGCTCCATGTTGCGTGGCTTTGCCGCACACGCTCCGCTCCGTTACTATCCGCCAAACGCCCGACGCCCATGCGAGACAGTTTCCAAGTCCACATCCTCAGCTTCGACTCGCTTCCTTCGACGAACACCGAGGCGGCGCGTCAGGCTGCGGCGGGCGCACGCGAGGGCTTGTGCGTCGTGGCGCGAGAGCAGACGGCGGGACGCGGCAGGCGCGAGCGCGCGTGGGCTTCGCCGAAAGACGCGGGACTCTACTTCAGCATCGTGCTTCGTCCAACGCTCGCGCTCGCCGCATGGCCGCTCATCCCGCTCGCCTGCGCGCTGGCCGCCCGCGACGCGCTCATCGAAGCTTGCGCGCTTGAGACCGACATCAAGTGGCCCAACGATCTGCTCTCGCGCGGTCGCAAGCTCTGCGGCATCCTTGTCGAGACGTGCGAGACCGTGCGCGGGCGCGCGTGCGTCGCCGGCGTCGGCGTGAACCTTCGCGACGCGGCGTTCCCTGTGGAGATCGCTGCGCGGGCCACCTCCGTCGAAGCCGAGACCGGACGCGCGCCCGACCGCGAACAACTCCTCGCCTCGCTCGTGCGCTGCGTCGCGCTTCGCTACGAAGAGTTGCAATCACACGGCGGGCCACAAGCAATCGTGCGCGCGTGGTCGGCCGCTTCCACCTACGCCGAAGGCAAGCGCGTCCGCGTCGCGCTCGGCGGAGCAGAGAGCATCGAGGGCACGACGCGCGGACTCGAAGCAGACGGCGCGCTGCGTATCGAGACAGATGATGGAACGACGAGGATCGTGCGCGCGGGCGACGTTACTGCGTTAAGACAAATGATGAATGCGGAATGATGAATGCGGAATGATGAATAAGAAACACCTTTTATGAGTAAACGAATTGTTCTCGCGACCATCGGCTCGTTCGGCGACGTGCATCCCTATATCGCGCTCGCGCTTGAGTTGCAACGGCGCGGGCATCGTCCCGTCGTCGCGACGAGCGAGATGTATCGCGAGAAGTTGGACAAGGCGGGCGTCGAGCTTCACGCGGTGCGACCGGACGATCTGCCCTCTTATGAAGACGCGGATCGCTTCAGCGCGTTCATCGAGAAGTTCATGGATCAGCGCACGGGCATGAATGAGATTCTCGATAAGCTCATCCTTCCTTACCTTCGCGTGACCTACGACGATCTGACGCAGGCGGCGCGCGGCGCGGACTTGATCCTAACGCATCCTCTCACCTTCATGGGCCGGCTCGTCGCAGAGAAACAGAAGATCGCTTGGGCTTCGAGCGTGCTCGCGCCCGCGTCGCTCTTCTCGAAGTATGATCCGCTCGTGCCACCGCAAGCGCCCGCGCTGCACAAGCTCTTCCGCCTGCATCCGATCTTCTTTCAAGCGGCGATGTCGCTCGGTCGCCTGCAAACGCGAAAGCTCTTGCGCGCCGTCAATGAAGTGCGTGCGGAGGAGGGCTTGCCGCCCACGGATGCCAACCCGATCCTCGAAGGCCAGCACTCGCCTGCGCTCGTCCTCGCGCTCTTCTCGAAAGTGTTGGCTGAGCCGCAACGCGACTACCCGCCCAACACGTTCATCACGGGCTTCCCCTTCTACGACCGCCGCGACTTCTTCGGCGAGACAGAGACGCCGCGCGCGCTCCTCGACTTTCTCGACGCAGGGCCACCGCCCATCATCTTCACGCTCGGCTCATCAGCCTACTGGGTGGCGAAGGATTTCTACAGCGAGTCGATCAAAGCGGCGCACGTCTTAGGCAAGCGCGCGCTGCTCCTCATCGGCCACGAGCGCAACCGGCCCATCGATCCGCTCCCCGCAGGCATCGCCGCCTTCGAGTACGCGCCCTTCGGCGAAGCGCTGCCGCGCGCCTCCGTCGTCGTGCATCAAGGCGGCGTCGGCACGACGGGACAATCCTTGCGCGCCGGGCGACCGCAACTCGTCGTGCCCTTTAGTCATGATCAATTCGACAACGGCTCGCGCGCCGCACGACTCGGCGCGGCACGCTGGATCGCACGCGCCAAGTACGACGCACACACCGCCACACGCGAGCTGCGACTTTTATTAGACGATGAAAGCTACGCGCGACGCGCGACGGAAGCGGGTCGTATCGTGCAAAGCGAAGACGGCACACGCGACGCTTGCGATCTTCTCGAAGAGAAGATGCTCGACGTGAGGGCCTGAGGATCAGAGTTCAAACTTTAGTTTGTCAGTCGCGCGACTCTCAAACTAAAGTTTGAACTCTGAACTGTTCATCTTCTTGTCACCGTCGCGCCTTGACAGTCTGTCGCGTCGCGTTCATCTTTCGTCACTGAATCATGCTGCTAGTCATCGATGTCGGCAACACGAACACATCGCTCGGCGTGTACGAGGGCGAGCGACTTGTCGCGCACTGGCGTCTGACGACGGCGCGCGACCGCACGGTGGACGAGTATGGCGTCTATGCGAGAAATCTGTTTTCGCTCGTCGGCATCGATGCGAGGGAGATCGATGCAGTGGCTATCGCCTCGGTCGTGCCGCCCTTGAACTTCACGCTGCGTCGCATGAGCGAAGTCTATTTTCAACGCACGCCGCTCTTCATCGATCACACGACCGACACCGGAATGCCCATCCTCTACGAGCCGCCTTCGGACGTAGGCGCGGATCGCATAGTCGATGCCGTCGCCGCACTGACGAAGTACGGCGCGCCGTGCATCGTCGTCGATTTCGGCACGGCGACGACCTGCAATGCGGTGAGCGCGCGCGGGGAATACTTGGGCGGCGTCATCACGCCGGGCATTCAAATCTCTTCGGACGCACTCTTCGCGCGCGCCGCGCGCCTGCCGCGCGTCGAGATCAAGCGGCCGGAGAAGGTCGTCGGCTCTTCAACCGTCGGCTCGATCCAATCGGGTCTCTACTACGGTTACGTCGGATTAGTTGACGGCATCCTACGACGCATGATCGAGGAGCTAGGCGGCGAAGCGCACGTCGTCGCCACCGGCGGGCTGGCCCCGCTCATCGCGCACGGCTCAGAGTTGATCGACGACGTTGACGACACGCTCACGCTCGAAGGAATGCGGATCATTTACGAAAGAAGCATTCAGCCATCAGCCATCAGCCATCAGTCGAACGACTAAGGCTGTGTGCTGACTACTGACTGCTGAACGCTGATTGCTCCATTGAACTATTTCAATTACTTCACAGAGATCGAGGACACGTTCATCCGCCGGCGCGGGCGTCACCTGTTGTTGTCGCCGATGGACTGGGCTTTGATCGAGAGTTGGAAAGAGATGGGCGTGCCGTTGCACGTCGCGTTGCGCGGAGTTGAAAAGTCGTTCGACTCTTACGAAGCGAAGCCGCGCCGCCGTACCGTCAAGTCTCTGCTCTATTGTCAGGAAGAGGTCGAGGCGCAGTTTGCCGAGTGGCGCGAGCGGCAGATCGGCGCGCACGCGGCAGAGGAAGAGGCCGCATCGAACGGCGACGCAACGACAGGTGAACGCGGCGCGAAGAAGAAACGCGACACGCGCGGCGACGAAGCTCGCGACGGAGAAGCAACGCACGACGACGACGCGTTGCCCTTTCCGCGCGAGGCCATCACAGCGCATCTCGCCACGTGTCGCGATGAGACGACACGTGCGAGAGAGTCGAGGCTCGCGAGTCGCGGTGAAGATGATCTGACAGAGACGCTCGCGCGCGCATCCGCAAGACTCGCTGAACTCGAAAAAGATTTCGCCACCTCAGCACGACCCGACGCCGAACTACTCGAAGGCGCGCTCTGTGATCTGGAAGCGATGCTCGATCGCGCGGTGCGCGAATCGGTCGAGCCCGAACGCGTCGAGGCGCGCAGGCGAGAAGCAGAGGATCAGTTGAAGCCGTACCGCACGCGGATGGAGAGGGCCATCTATGAGCAGACGCGCGAGAATCTTGTCGCTAAATCCTTGCGCGAAGAGTGCGGCGTGCCGCGTCTGAGTCTCTTCTATTTGTGAAGCGCGTGATGAATGATCGAGGGCGCGAAAGAACGATGACAGGTGAAGACACGACTGTGGGCGAACGCATCACACCGAACGAGGTCGTGCGCGCGGGCGACGTGCTCGAAGTAGAGATCGAGCGCATCGTGCCGGGCGGCGCGGGGATGGCCCATGCGCGCGGGCTCACCGTCTTCGTCCCGCTCGCCGCGCCGGGTGATCACTTGCGCGTCGCGGTCGAGCGCGTCAAGGGACGTGTCGCGTTCGCCTCGCTGAAAGAGATCGTCGTGGCCGGGAGCGAACGCATCGAGCCTCCATGTCCTTACTTCGGTCGTTGCGGCGGCTGCGACTTCCAGCAGTTGAATTATGAAGCGCAACTCAACGCGAAGGTCGAGATGATACGCGACTGCCTGCGCCGCATCGCTCGCATTGATCCTCCAGCGCAAATTTCCATCACACCCTCGCCCGCCGAGTGGCGCTATCGTTCGCGCGCTCGCTGGCAGCACGACGCGCGCGCGAGACACTTCGGCTACTACGAGCTCGCTTCGCACCGCGTCGTCGATGTAGCGGAGTGCCCGGTCGTCGTGCCGGAGTTGCAGGGCGCACTCAAGAGAGTTCGCGCAGCGATCAACGAACGCGCGACGATTAATGAATATGCGGGGGTGAATGAGGAGGCATTACACGTCGGAGGCGAGTTGCGTCTCGCAGGCGCGCGCGAGTTTGAGGCGGTGGCCGGCGACGACGGCGTCTCGCTCCTGCCGCCGCTCGAAGAAGATGACGCGGGCGAGCGCGTGCGCGTGATCGCGGGCGAACGATACAGCTTCGACGCCTCGTGCTTCTTCCAGATCAACCACGCGCTGCTCGACGCGCTCGTCTCTGCGGCGATAGGCGACGAGCGCGGCGAGACGGCGGTTGATCTCTACTGCGGCGTGGGGCTCTTCACGCTCCCGCTCGCACGTCGCTTCGCGCGCGTGACAGGCGTTGAGGCGAACGCCGCTGCCGCAGCTTACGCGCGCCGCAATCTCTCAGACGCCGCGCTCTCGAACGCCGAGATCAAGATCGCGCAGGTCGGCGACTGGCTCGCGCGCCGCGCCGCTCGACTCGCGCCCGTCGATCTCTTACTACTCGACCCGCCGCGTTCGGGAGCGGAACGCGGCGCAATCGATGGCATGATGGCCCTCAGACCACGCCGCATCGTTTACGTCTCCTGCGATCCGGCGACGCTCGCGCGCGATCTGCGCGAACTCTCCGCGGCCGGTTGCACGATCGACTCGCTCGCAGCCTTCGATATGTTCCCGCAGACGCACCACATCGAGACGGTCGCGCGCCTCACGCGCTCGGCTTCCTGAAGAGCGCAGCAGCACCGCAGATAAAGGGCCAGTAAAAATGCCGTCGCGGGCGATTTCGGATCGCTCCCGCGACGGCATTCAGTCCTTGCTACGTCGAACCGCTAGAAGAGCGGTTGGAGCGACGGGTAGATGTGGCTCACGCCGGTCGTGTTGTTCACATGGCAACTGAAGCAGTTGGAGCCGGTGGCCCACAAGGTGTTCGTACCTTGAAAGTTGGTCGTGACGTTGCCGGTGTTGATGTAGGAGTAGGCGGCGTTGGGCGTGTTGCCGAAGTGCTCGAAGGTGGCCCAGATCATTTCCGGATGACCAACCGTGCTCCCGACGACGTGCATCCCGACGAGGGCCAACTGCACGGTCTTCTGCCCCGTCGGCGTCCACAAGTTAGGGTTGGCCTTGTTGTAGGTAGGGATCGTCGCCGTCATCGTGACGTAGCTGCTCATGTTGGGGAGTCCGGCGGCTTCGTCCCAAGAGGCCTTCGAGCATTGCTGATCTTGAACTTTAAAATAGCAAGGAAAAGAGTGAGGAGTCTTCTGAAGCCACTTGGCAGAGAACGTGCGTGTTGCGCAAACCCGAAGGCGACTCTCTGAAAGCGAACTCAAAACAGCGGCGAGCACAAAAAAGTGGCGGGGTGAGGTTCGCATGACCTCACCCCGCCAAGTTGCAATACGGCAGGAGGAAAATTTTCAAGCGGCGTATTGCGTAGAGAGGGCCAGACTGTTGTCTGTTTGAAGCGGCATGTGAGCAGACAGTATAGAGCCTGCTCACATGCCGCCGTTTAATCTACTCGTCGTCATCTCTACGTCGGCGAGTAGTTCTGTGCCTTCTAGTGGTCGGAGATGCGGTCATCTGCACCTGTGCGGCGTCAACGGTTGGCGTGGCTGTGGGAGGTGTCGCACCAGCCGGCACGAT
>JAVXVG010000051.1:0-21826 GCA_032229975.1 Acidobacteriota bacterium
CGATCCGTCTCGGCATCGGCATGGTGCACCAGCACTTCATGTTGGTTGAGCCGATGACCGTCGCGGAGAACATCGTGCTCGGTGCGGAGCCGGGCAGCGCGGCATCGCTCGACATGAGCAAGGCGGCGGAGAAGATTCGGGCCATCTCAAGCGAGTTTCGTCTCTCGGTCGATCCCGATGCGGTTGTCGGCAATCTCTCAGTCGGTCAACAACAGCGCGTTGAACTATTGAAGGCCCTCTATCGCGAGGCGCGTATTTTGATCCTCGACGAGCCGACTGCCGTCTTGACACCGCAAGAGGTCGAAGAGTTCTTCTCGATCCTGCGCGGGATGCGCGCGCAGGGAAAGACCGTCGTCATCATCACGCACAAACTTTCAGAGGTGCTCGCCATCTCCGATGAGGTGACGGTGATGCGCGACGGTCGCGTCGTCGGCCATCTCGAAACTAGTAAGACGAACGCGGCGGAACTGGCCCGACTGATGGTCGGTCGCGAAGTTCTGCTTCGCGTCGAGAAGCCGCAGGCCAAGACCGGCGAGCGCGTGTTGAGCGTGCGCGATCTCACGGTCAAAGCTAAAGATGGATCGCGTCGCGTCGATAATGTTTCGTTCGACGTGCGCGCGGGCGAGATCGTCGGCGTCGCGGGTGTGGAGGGCAACGGGCAGACCGAGTTGATCGAAGCCCTCGCGGGACTGAGCGATCATGCTTTGCTCGCGGGCGAAATCCACTTCGAGGGACGCGACATTCTGCGCTTCGGCGCGAAGTCCCGACGCGAACTCGGCATCGCGCACGTGCCGGAAGACAGGCATCGTCGCGGTCTGCTTCTCGACTTCGACCTCGCCGAAAATTCGATCCTCGGCACGCACTATCGACCGCCCGCGACCCGTGGCATCCTGCTCGACGAGGCGGGCATTCATAAGAACGCCGTCAAGTTGATCAAAGAGTTCGACGTGCGGCCGGCCAATCCCGATCTGCCCGCGCGATCTCTTTCGGGCGGTAATCAACAGAAGCTCATCATCGGTCGCGAGTTCGAGCTGAAGCCGAAACTTTTGCTCGTCTCGCAGCCAACGCGCGGCGTCGATATCGGGGCCATTGAGTTCATCCACCAACAGATCGTGCAGATGCGCGACGCAGGCTGCGCCGTCCTCCTCGTCTCCGCAGAGCTTGAGGAAGTGACCGCGCTCGCCGACCGCCTGCTCATCTTTCACGAGGGCCGGATCGCGGGCGAAGTCGATCCCGCCGCGACCAGCGTCGAAGAGATCGGACTGTTGATGACGGGAGGCAGAAAGGCCAACGATGAAGTATGAACGATGAACGATGAAGTAAGAGCAAGAAAACAGAGCAAGACGAAGTAAAGCGATCCGCCTTCACTTCATCGTTCATCATTCATACTTCCTACTTTCATATGCGGCATCTACGCGAACTCATCTTTCCGCTCATCGCTGTCGCGGCGGCGTTCGTCATCGGCGGCATCGTCGTGCTCGTCATCGGCGACAACCCGATCACAGTCTTCCGTCTGCTCGTCGGGAGCGCGCTCTCTTACCCGGACGGCATCGGCTACACGCTCTTCTACGCGACACCTTTGATCTTCACGGGGCTGGCCGTCGCGGTGGCCTTCCGTTGCGGGATGCTGAACATCGGAGCGGAAGGCCAACTCTACGTCGCCGCGTTTGCGACCGCGTGGGTCGGCATCAAGTTCGGTGGGACGGTCGTTGATATTTTTGGAACGCCGACGAGTTATGCGTGGGTGAAGTTGCCGGCCATCGTGCTGTTGCCGCTCGCGATCTTGACGGCGGTCGTGGTCGGCGCGGCGTGGGGCGCGATTCCGGGATGGCTCAAGGCGAGGTTTGGCGCACACGAGGTCATCACGACCATCATGCTCAACTTCATCGGCATCGCGCTCGTCAGCTACTTCACGCAGTATCACTACAAAGCGGCGGGCGATCCGATCATGCAGTCAGTGCCCATCGGCGCGGGCGCGCACTTGCCGCGGTTGGGAAGTTTCGTGTCCGGTATGCCGGAGCGTATCCCCGTCAACATCGCTTTTCTATTCGCGCTGCTCGCGTGCGTGTTCGTCTATATCTTTCTGTGGAAGACGAAGTGGGGCTATGAGATTCGCGCGACGGGCGCGAACCCACAGGCGGCTGAGTATGGCGGCATCAGTGTGCGAAAGCAGATGGTGCTCGCGATGGCCGTCTCCGGTGGACTCGCAGGGATGGTCGCGATCAACGAAGTGCTCGGCTATCGCTATCGCTACTACGACGGCTTCTCCGCGAACTACGGGTTCATGGGCATCGCTGTCGCGCTCTTGGGCCGCAATCATCCGGTCGGCGTGCTGCTCTCGGCCCTGCTCTTCGCGGTGCTGCTGCGCGGCGGCATCTTCGTCGATGCCTTCGCCGTTCACACGACGAAAGACATCGTCGAGGTCTTGCAAGCAATCGTCATTCTCTTCGTCGCGGCAGAGGCCCTGTTTCGCGGGACGTTTGGCAGGTTCGGATTGTTGAAGAGATCGAAAGTGTAAGGGGCATTCAGCATTCAGCAGTCAGCATTCAGCCAAACCTTGAGGCTGACTTGCTGACGGCTGACGGCTGAGTGCTGAGTGCTCATCATGCGCGGAGCTTCAAACATATTCATCATCTTCCTTGCCTCGACGATCCGGCTCTCGACGCCGTTGCTGCTCGCGGCGTTGGGTGGCCTGTTCTCGGAGCGTTCGGGCGTCATCAACATCGCGCTCGAAGGCTTGATGCTCGCGGGCGCGTTCACGGCGGCGGCTGTGACGCACTACGCGGGCAGCCCTTTCGTCGGACTCGCGGCGGCAATCGGCGCAGGGATCGTCGTCGCGTCGATTCATGCGGTCGCGTGCATACGCTTCCGCGCCGATCAGGTGGTGACGGGAACGGCGATCAATATTTTGATGACGGGCGTGCCCGCGCTTTTGAGCGGCGCGTTCTTTCTCTCTTCGGGCGCGACGCCGCAGATTCCGCAAGCGCAGTTGATCCCTTATACGCCGGTCGTGCTCGCGTTCGCGCTCGTCGGCGTGAGTTGGTACGTGCTCTATCGCACGCCATTCGGTCTGCGCCTGCGTGCGGTCGGCGAGAATCCGGAGGCGGCTGACGCGGCGGGCGTGAGCGTGTCGCGGATGCGTTATAGCGGCGTGTTGATTTCCGGCGCGCTCGCGGCAATCGGCGGCGCGTATATCTCCATCGGCCAGTCGTCTCTGTTCACGCGCAACATGACGGCGGGACGCGGCTTCATCGCGCTCGCCGCTTTGATCTTCGGCAAGTGGAAACCTGTGTCGACGATGCTCGCGTGCCTGCTCTTCGGCTTCGCCGACGCGTTGCAGATACAGTTGCAGGGTGTGCCCATTCGCGGCATCGAGATTCCCAATCAGTTCATCCAGATCATCCCGTATGTGCTGACCATCGTTGTGCTCGCGGGCTTCATCGGTCAGTCGCGCGCCCCGCGCGCACTCGGCATTCCTTACCAGAAGGAAAAGTGACAGGACAGTTTTCAGCCACGACTGAAACTGCGCAAGCTCTTTACTGAAACTGAAAACTTAAAAACTTCTCATGTCTGAAGAGTTGAGTCACGAGACGCTCTACGAACGAGCGGAGCACGCGGCGCGAACAGTGCGCGCGCGCTTGCAGGACGATCCGCGCGTCGCGCTTGTTCTTGGGAGTGGCCTCGGCGCATTCGCGGACGATATCGATGAGTCTGTGGCGATCCCTTTCGCGGAGATTCCCGGTTTCGCGCGTTCAACTGTAGAAGGGCATGCCGGGCGGCTCGTCGTAGGCCGTATTGACGGCGTGAGCGTCGCCGTCATGCAGGGCCGGTTCCACTTCTACGAGGGCTACGCGCTCGAAGAGGTCACGTTCCCAATCCGCGTGCTCGGTCTGCTCGGCATCAAGTCTCTGATCTTAACGAACGCGGCGGGCGGCTTGAACAACGCGCTCTCGCAGGGCGCGCTCATGCTCATCTCCGATCATCTGAACCTGATGGGCGCGAACCCCTTGCGCGGCGCGAACGATGCGCGCTTCGGCGCGCGCTTCCCCGACATGAGCGACGTGTATGATCGCAGCTTTCAGGAGTCTGCGATAGAAGCGGCACACGCGATGAGCGCGGAACTGCGACGCGGCGTCTATGCCGCGCTCACGGGCCCCAGCTACGAGACGCCCGCAGAGATCAGGATGCTGCGCGCGCTCGGCGCGGACGCGGTCGGCATGAGTACCGTCCCCGAAGCAATCGTCGCGCGCCACATGGGAATCAAAGTCCTCGGCATCTCCTGCATCACCAACATGGCGGCGGGCGTGTTGGATAAACCAATCGATCACAAGGAAGTCATCGAGACGGGCGAGCGCGTCCGCGCGACATTCACAGAGTTGTTGCGACGTGTGATTCCGAAGTTACAATAACGAGCGACGAATGATCATAGGAATTTGCGGCGGCACGGGTTCGGGCAAGACGACCGTTGCCAATAGAATCTTGCAGGCGGTGGGCGCGCACGAGGTGGCGTTCATCCAGCAGGACTCTTACTACCGCGACCTCGATCAGATGCCGCTCGATCTGCGTCGCAAGGTCAACTTCGATCACCCGGATGCGCTCGACAACGATCTGCTCGTCGAGCACGTGCGTAGTTTGCGCGCGGGCGGAACGGTCGAGTTGCCGATCTACGACTTCAAGAATCACGCGCGGCGCAAAGAGACTTTGCGACTCGAGCCGAAGCTGATCACGATCCTCGAAGGCATCTTGATCTTCGCAGAGCAACGCCTGCACGCGGAGATGGACATTAAAGTGTTCGTTGACACGCCCGACGACATACGTTTTATCCGTCGCCTGCGACGCGACATAGTCGAGCGTGGACGCACGATGGACACGGTCATTGATCAATACCTGTCGTCCGTGCGCCCGATGCACCAGCAGTTCGTCGAGCCGTCGAAGCGATTCGCCGACGTGATCATCCCCGAAGGCGGACACAATCAGGTGAGCATCGATCTCTTGAGCGGGAAGATTCGCGAGCGTCTGTCGGAGGAGCGCGGGCGGCGCACACCCGACGCGGCGTCTGCGCAAACTCACGGCGCGCAAGTTTGAACCGAAGGGAAGGAATTTTTTTGAGCACAAAGGTTGAGATGGAAATCATTGAAGCCGCGACGAACGCGCGCGATTGCGCGCTCGCGCAGTTCTCGAAATTCTGCGTCGGTGCTGCGCTCGAATCAGTTGACGGCACGATCTACACCGGCTGCAACATCGAGAGTTCGGCTTACGAGCTGACGATGTGCGCCGAGCGCGTGACGATCTGGAAGGCCCTCTCGGAGGGCGCGCGAAAGTTTACGCGCATCGCCGTCGTCGCAGACACCGCGCGCTTAACGCCTCCATGCGGCGCGTGCCGTCAGATCATCTGGGAGTTCTGCGGCGACATCCCCGTCATACTTGCCAACCTGCGCGGCGATACGGAGACCTTGATGATGTCTGTGCTCCTGCCGCGCCCGTTCGATGCAAAGTTCCTCGAAGAGACTGACCGAGGCGATCAAACCTAGCACGCGCTCCGGCGGGGAAGAACCGACATGAGATCATTCACACACGCAGCGCGTCTGCTCGTCGCGCTCCTATTTGCCTCCGCGCCAATCATGCAGATCGCAACGACGAACGCCAAGACAATCGCGACGAAGCAAGTCGATCTCGTCGTGCGGGGCGGGACGGTCGTGACGATGGACGGCGCGCGTCGCGTCATCGAAGACGGAGCGGTCGCCGTCAGCGCGGGCAAGATCGTCGCTGTCGGCAAACGCTTGGACGTTGAAAGACGATTCACCGGACGCGAAGTGATCGACGCCACGGGCCGCGTCGTCATGCCCGGTCTCATCAATGGTCACACGCACGTCCCGATGACTCTCTTTCGCGGGCTCGCAGACGATCTCGATCTGAACGAGTGGCTGACGAAATATATCTTTCCGGCGGAGGCGAAGAATGTTAATGAGGAGTTCGTGCGCGCGGGCACGCGGCTCGGACTCGCGGAGATGATTCGCGGCGGCACGACGACCTACTGCGACATGTATTACTTCGAGGACGCTGTCGCCGAAGAGACTTCGCGCGCTGGAGTGCGCGGCGTGCTCGGCGAGACCATCATCGATTTTCCCGTCGCCGACAATAAGACACACGAGCAGGCGATGGCTTACACGGAGCGATTCGTCGCGCGCTGGAAGAACGACAAACTGATCACCCCCGCTATCGCGCCGCACGCACCCTACACCGTCTCGGAAGAGCATCTGAAGAACATACGCGAGTTTTCGCGTCGCACCGGCGCACCCATCGTCATCCACGTCGCGGAGACGCGCAAGGAGGTCGATGACATCACACGCGATCACGGCGCGTCGCCCTTCGATTATCTCGCGCGCATCGGTTTCCTCTCCGACAAAGTGATCGCCGCGCACGGCGTCCACGTCTCGGAAGAAGAGATCGGTTTGATCAAACGACTCGGCGTCGGCGTGGTGCACAATCCGCAGTCGAACATGAAGCTCGCGTCGGGCGTCGCGCCCGTGCCACAGTACCTGAAGGCCGACGTGTCGCTCGGCTTGGGCACGGACGGCGCGGCGTCGAATAATGATCTCTCGATGTGGGAAGAGATGGACACGGCGGCGAAGCTGCACAAGGTGACGAGCGGCGATCCGAAAGTCGTCTCCGCGATTGAAGCCCTTGAGCTGGCGACGATCCGTGGGGCCCGCGCGCTTCACTTGGATCGCGAGATAGGATCACTCGAAGAGGGCAAGCGCGCCGATCTGATCGTCGTGGACATGGACGACTTGAATCAGTTGCCGATCTACAACGTCTATTCGCAGCTTGTCTATGCGACGAAGGCTGCGGACGTGCGCTCGGTCGTTGTCGAGGGACGCGTCGTGATGCGCGACCGCAAGTTGCTCACGCTCGACGAGGAGTTGATCAAGCGCGACGCACGCGCGTGGCGAGCACGCATCGCACGCAGCCTCGCACCCGTCGCGACTGAGAACTCCGTGAGCGCAGGGACGACCACGGCGGGCGAAGCTACGAATGCGAAGAAGCCGGGCGCGCTGAAGGGCACGCGCAAGAACGCGCGGCGCAGGCCCTGAGTTCTATCATCCATGCGCACATTGATGATGAGTTGATCGAATCCATCGCGCGCGCGATAATTTGTTCAATCCCCAAGGCGTCGCAATCGTTGTTGTTGATCATGGTGACGTGCCGTCAACATCGTCAAAAACTATTCGACGGAGTTCTATTCAGTGAAGGGAAGCGACATTCATTCGTCCAGTTTATACGCTCTCACGCTGGGCCTGCTGATCGTCTGCGCGTCGGTCGCCTCTGCGCAGGGCCTGCCGTCGCGCTCAACCGATCCAGACTCGATCCAGTTGCGCATCACACGCGCGCGCGCACTCGCCGCCGCAGGAAATTTGCCCGCCGCGCGCTCGGAGCTTGAGTCTCTGCGCGGCGCGGCGACTGATGAATCGACGCGCGAGATCACGCTCGTGCTCTTGATGGGGATTTACTTCGAGCAATCGGACTACTCCTTTGCGGAGAACCTGCTCGCGGAGGCCTTCCGCGCTCGCTCGCGCCAGAACGAGGCGGCCACGCGCACCTACTACTTGCTCGCAGGTCAGGCCATCAACGGCGTGCGTTTGCAGCTCGACCGTTATCGCGCCTTCGGTCTCGACGTGTCCGATCAGAGCCTTCCCGAAGAGTCTGCGCGCCACCTCGAACGCTTGCGCAAGCTCATCGAGAACGTCGTCGCGCAGGGGCGACAACTTCGCGACGAGAGTCCGCAGAACATCGACGCGGCGGCCCTACTCGAAAACGCTTCGAGCGCGCGCGTCATGCTCGCGCGCAACGAGGCGGAGCGCGCGCAGTGGCAGCGCGAGGTGGCCGACGTGCGGCAGAAGCTGACGGGCGTCGAGCGCGCCGCGCCGACAACCGCGCTCATCACGACGCAGAAGCCCGCGCAGCCCACGGTCGGCGTAACGCAAGCCGTGCCGGAGCCGACGCCTTCAAAGATTGTCGCATCAGCGACTCCTGCGCCGGCCGCTTCGTCGTCAAACTCGAACACATCCGCGCAAAGTTCGGGCACAGGCGCGCAAGGATCGCCACGCGCGCCCGCCGCCGGTCAGTCGCAAACTTCCGCGACGAACGATGGGGGCACGACGCCGACGCAGCCCGTCGAAGTCGGATCGTTGATCTCGCGCGCCTCGCAGACGGTCGCACCGACGTATCCTGCGGCGGCGCGCAGTGCGCGCATCGGCGGCAAGGTGACGGTCTATCTGCTGCTCGATGAGAAGGGCGAGGTGGCCGCCGTGCAGCGCACCGAAGGAAATGATCTGCTGCGGCGCGCGGCGGAAGAGGCGGCCCGTCGCTGGCGCTTCCGCCCGACCATCATCAACGGTCAACCCGTGCGCGTCACTGGCTCGCTAAATTTCACCTTCGCTCCGTGAGCCGCGACGCAATCCCGCGCCTCGCTTAATGAATTAGGCGTGGCGAGATCACTTCGCGTGCCTCGCCTGAGCGGATAAGCGCAGTAAGAAACAAGGCCCCTTGCCTCGTCATTCGTGACGACGCAAGGGGCCCTTCTCTTTCTCAATCCTCTACGGTTGACGCGTTTGCGATCTTACGTTCAGCGTCGCCGCGCGGGGCGTGCGCTGCCGATCTGCACGAGAACTTTCGGCTCGGGCGTGTCGCTCTTCACAGGCTTCGCGTCGCAGCCCGAACAAGCCGGCAAAGACATGGAGCCGCGACCCTGCATCGAGCGCACGCGCGCCCACACCATGCGACCGATGTAGAACGTCGCCGCGAGCACGATCAGAACAACGGCCATCGTCTGCCAGTCGAACATCATTGCCTCAAACCGAAAATCATTTGAGCAAGTAGAGAGTCACAAACGCCGTCTCATCCGGCGTGGTCAAAAATCTTCGTCGCACTCTTGCGGGCGCAGACGCGCCTCAAGTGAAGCCGAGCAGCCGCCCGCCTTGATACGTGATGAACGATGCGACGTAGGCGAGCGCGAGCATGTAGGAGACCATGAAGAGGGGCCACCTCCAAGAGTTCGTCTCGCGCCGGACGACGGCGACCGTGGACATACACTGGCACGCGAGCACGAAGAAGACCATCATCGAGACGGCGACGAGCGGAGTCCAAGCCGGTTGCCCGTCTGCGCGCTTCGCGTCGCGCACGGCTTGGATGAGCGAGTCCGATCCATCGTTGTCGTCGCCGACGTTGTAAACGATGGAGAAGGTCGAGACCAGCGTCTCGCGCGCGGCAAACGAGGAGATAAGACCGATCCCCATCTGCCAGTCGAAGCCGAGCGGTCGAATGGCCGGCTCCATCCATTGGCCCAGACGGCCCGCGAAGCTCTGACGAATCTGCGCGCCCTTATCAACCGTCTCTTCCGCGCCCGTCGCGTTCGGCCGAGTCGCGTTCACGTTCGTCGTCGCGGTCGTCTTCAACACGTGAGCGCGAGGGAAGGTGACGAGCGCCCAGAGCAGGATCGAGATGGCGAGGATGACCGTGCCCGCGCGACGCACGAACATTGAAGTGCGCGAGTAGATCGTCTGGACGACGTTCATCACGCGCGGCGCGCGATAGGGCGGAAGCTCCATCACAAGCGGCGGCGGCGGCGACTTCAAGATCGTGTGCTTCAAGACCCACGCGACGCAGACGGCGACCGTGATGCCGAGCAGATACATCGCCATGATGATCAGCACGCCGACCGAAAGCACGCCGAATATTTTTCGGCCCGTGAAGAAAGCGGCGATCATCAACGTGTACACGGGCAGTCGCGCCGAGCACGACATGAAGGGCGCGATCAAAATCGTCGCCAGTCTGTCCTTCGGATTCTCAATCGTGCGCGTCGCCATGATGCCGGGAATGGCGCAGGCGAAGCTCGACAAGAGCGGCATGAAAGCCTTGCCATGTAATCCGACACCGCGCATCAGCCTGTCCATGATGAAGGCCGCGCGCGACATGTAGCCGCTGTCTTCGAGAAGCGTGATGAAGAGAAACAGCAGCACTATCTGCGGCAAAAAGACGAGCACGCCACCGACGCCCGCAATCACGCCGTCGGCGAGCAGATCGGTGAAGAGTCCCGACGGAAGATTTGCGCGCACGGCATCGGCGAGCGTGCCGAAGCCTTTGTCGATCAAGTCCATCGGAAGCTGCGCCCAAGAGAAGATCGTCTGAAAGACGACGAGCATGACGGCGAGCAGGACGAGGGGGCCGAAGACCCTGTGCGTCACGATGCGGTCGATGCGCTCGGTCATGCTGCGCACACGCGCCTCGCCCTTCACGTGGCGACGCAAAACTCTCTGCGCGACGCCGTCGATCCAGTCGTAGCGCGCGAGCACGGGCTCTTGCCACCAGTGAGCGTCCGACGCGGCGAGTCGCGCACGCGCATGCTCGATTGCTTCGCGTCGCGCAGGGTCGTGCGGCAGCTCATCCGAATATAGCTCGACCGTCGCGGCGTAACGCGCGCCAGCGAGCGAGCAGAGTCGCGCGTTCGTTTCGTCGTCGTGCTCGCTGCGTGAGAGCGTGCCGATCTCTTCTTCAGCGCGCGTGGAGAGTCGCCAACCCGCGCCGGGCGATGCGCCTTCGGCAGCCGCGCGGGCCACCTCCAAAGCGAGCCGTTCGAGCCCGCGCCGTTGCGTCGTTACGACGGGCACGACGGGCACGCCGAGCGCGTCGGAGAGAGTCTCTATGTTAACGGCTTCGCCCTGTCGCTCCGCGAGATCGTACATCGTCAACGCGACGACGAGCGGGCGACCGATTTCGAGAAGTTGCGTGACGAGGTAGAGATTGCGTGTGAGGTTCGTCGCGTCAACTGCGACGATGACGCAGTCGGGCGCGGGCGTATGCGCGAGGCGGCCCATGAGCACGTCGCGTGCGATCTGTTCGTCGATGGAAGCGGCGTCGAGGCTGTAGAGTCCGGGGAGATCGACGAGGCGCGCGGGCGGCGCATCCGCAGAGTAAGACCAGAAGCCTTCCTTGCGCTCGACCGTGACGCCGGGATAGTTAGCCACCTTCTGCCTGAGACCCGTGAGCGCGTTGAAGAGCGTCGTCTTGCCCGCGTTGGGGTTTCCCGCGAGCGCGATGGTCAGCGTCTTGCGTGGATTGATGACTGTGGCGGCGGTGGGGAGCGTCGCGGCAGAGGCGGAGTAAGCCTTGCTCATAAAAACCTAGTGACGAGTGATGGGTGATAAGTAGAAGAAAGTTTCTACTCGTCACCCATCACTCTTTGCTCATCACTTCTATTCGTCGTTAGCGATGACGGTGATCGCCTGCGCCTCGTTGCGTCGCAACGCGAGGTGGTATGAGTGCACGCGGATTTCGAGCGGGTCGCCGAGCGGCGCGGCTTTGATCACGCGGACGGGTGCGCCGGGCACAACGCCCATCTCCATCAGCCGGCGCGAGACCGCACCCGAACCCTTCACGCCGACGACACGCGCGCCGACACCATGCGGCAGGCAGTTGAGACAGGTCTGACCGTCTTCGCCGGACGTGGGCGCGTTGACCGCCGCATCGTCCGTGCTCTTGAGTCGTGGGAACATTGGAATGATGACTCCCGTCTGTAAACCTTTGATGAAATGAGTCGCGGCTCGTAACACTAGGAATCCTGAGCCAAAGTCATTGTAAACAATTTGAAATCAAATTTCAATTTCAAATTGACGGATGATCGGTCAGGCGGGAAATCTTTTTGACCCGAACCGTGTCGCGTGGCGAGGCGCGATGCGGGCGTGAAGGAAATTTGTGGAGGCGACGACATCTCTCACAGTTTGCATTCGAGCGTGGCGCAACTGAGTTTTTGTAAAAGTTTTAGATATGGAAGAGCATGAAGGCCCGATTCCGTCCAAGCCTCTGTGCAACCTCTGTGCCCTCTGTGTCTCTGTGGTGAAGGTTCTATTTCAGACCCGGCAAAGAGGCGACGAGAAGTGAAGCGTCGCTTGAGCACTACTGCCGCGTGAACGGGATGATCGAGAGGTCTGCGCGCACTGGCCCGAGCGGGGTCGTGGCGAGCAAGCGTAGAGGGAGGCGTCGGCGATCCGTGCCGACCCAGAGTCGCAGGTTGAAGCGGTTGCCCTGCGCGTCGTCCGTTGTGAGCGCGAGCTGGTAAGCGTTGATGTGCTGGCTGCCGAGATCAATCGTGTCGCGGCTGACAGACGTGATGAAGAGCGTGCGCGGTTGCTTGTTGATGAGCAACGAGACGGCATTGCGCTTCGGCGGCGTGAGATCGAAGGAGCGCAGCGCATAGAGCACAGAGACAAAGTCGTATGTGCCGACGGGAATCTCCACGGTCTTGCCATCGGGCGCGACGGCTGTGCCGCGCTCCTGATCGAAGCTGACGACGCCCTGCACACGATGCGTGCCCTCCTGAATTTGTAACTCGTTGCGGAAGGGTAGCAGCGTCGATGAGCTGACGTAAGTAGCGATGGTGTCGCGCACGGGGAAGGCGTTTTGCAGAGCTTGATTCGTCGCCATCGTCGCGGTGATGAGCAGGCCGTCGCGATTGAAGTAGCGACCGCGCGAGCGCACCGTGAAGGAGGCTGTGCCGACGGGCTGCTGTGAATCGCCGAGGTAGAAATTGTAGTTCAACTGCTCGCCCACGTTGAATGGCAGATCGCCGGGCGAGCGCGTATCAATCGGGTCGGCGTCGCTTAATGCTGGTGGCGCGGCGGGACGCTGCGTGTTCGTCGTGTGCGGCGGAGCCTGTGCGATGCTCGGCGCGGGCGTGTTGTTCGTCTTCGGCGTGGGCGCGATGGTAGGTGACTGCTGATTCGTCTGTGATAGAACCATCTCATCGCTCGCGAGCGTGGCTCGCAGTTCGCCGGAGCGCAGGTGCGCGGTGACGAGGACGGGCACGCGTCGCTCGTCGTCGCTAAAATAAATTTGCACGCGGTAGTCATCCACCGCGCGGTTCTTGCGCACGCGCACCTGCGTGGCGAGCGCGTTGAAAGAGCCTGCTGAAGTTTTGATCGTCTCGCGGCCGGTGACGCGAAGCTCGGCTTCGTACTGCGTGCCCTCGAACTGTGCGAGGACGGGATAGACGGAGCCGGGCGCGAGCGGGAGCGCGCGCAGACTATAGACGGCGGAGATGAGATCGTGAACGGCGGGCGTCACGTCGGCATCGGCGGGCGAAGGGAGCGTCGTGATATCTGCAAACTGCGGCGCGGGATCGCTCGACTCCGGTGTGGCGGGCGGTGGCCGTGTTGGGCCGGTCGTGACGCGCGCGCGGTAGGGAAGTCCGGTCTGCGGATCGACGTAGATGAAATAGTAGTTGTCGAGCGCGAGCAGAGCGGCGCGCACCTGTTCGATGGTCTCGACGTGCGCACGCAACTCGTAGCCGTCGCGGTTGAAGTATGCGCCGCGACCGGCCACGTAGAGTTGGACGTGCGCGGCGATGGGGAAATTTGAGAAGGAGACGGAGTAGGTGAGCTTCTCGCCGACGCGAAAGGGTGGCGCTGTCGGCGACTGCGCGTTCGTGGTCTGTCGCGCGGGGAAGATGGCGACGAGCGACAAGATCAGGATCGCGAGTGGATTCGTCAGTCGTGTTCGGCGCAAAAGTCGCTTCCTCATTTCCGCGTCGGTCGCATCTACGGGCGCACACGCAACGGCGCGGGCTGTCTTTACACGCCGCCTGCGTCCATGTCGTTCCGAAAATACGCCGGGGGAAGAACGTTCATAGATTACAACAACGCGCGCTGTGCGCGCCACACGAACGCGCTTTCGTGAACACGATAGAGTTCAGTCGCCACTTGCGACGCACGCGCGCTCGATCTCTTCGCTCGCCTCGCGCGCGGCGACGACCGGATCGGGCGCGTCGATGATCGCGCGGCCCATGACGACGTAATCCGCGCCGGCCCGCACGGCTTCGGCGGGCGACATAATGCGTCGCTGATCGTCGTTGGCGACGGCGCGCTGGCGCACGCCCGGCGTGACGACGAGGAAGCCATCGCGCATGACGACCGAGCGCACCTGTTTGATCTCATGCGCGGAGGCGACGACGCCGTCGAGCCCGCAGGTGGAGGCGAGGCGCGCGAGCAAAGTCGCCTGCGCTTCGGGAGTGAAAGTGATGCCGAGGTCGCCGAGCGTCGCACTGTCGAAGCTCGTGAGCACGGTGACGGCGATGACGTTCGGACGTTCGAGTCCTTCGCGCTCCGCCGTCTCTGTGGCTGATTCGGCGGCACGTCGCATCATCTCGCGACCACCGAAGGCGTGAACGTTGAAGATCGAGACGCCGAGGCGCACGGCTTCGCGCGCGGCTGAGGCGACCGTGTTCGGGATGTCGTGGAACTTGAGATCGAGAAAGACGCGCCCGCCATCGCCGACGATCTCGCGCACGATCTCCGGCCCCACCGCAGTGAAGAGTTGCGAGCCGACCTTGAACATTCCCACATGGTCGCGCACGCGTGCGACAAGCTCGCGCGCCTGCGCGGCAGTCTCAACGTCGAGCGCGACGATCAGTTTATTGCTCATAACGAAGCAGTCAGTATTCAAGATTCAGCGCGACAGCCAACGGCATCGTCGAGCGACTTGAAACCTTCGCGCTCTAAGATTGAATGCAGGCCCTCGTTGATGTCGCGCGCGACGGTGAAGCCCTGATAGATGAAGCCCGTGTAGAGTTGCACGAGGCTCGCTCCCGCGCAAATCTTCTCCCACGCATCTTCCGCCGTGAAGACTCCGCCGACGCCGACGATTGTAAGCTCTCCGCGCGCGAGCCGGTAAAGATTCGCGATCATTTTCGTTGCGCGTTCGCGCAGAGGCGCGCCGCTCAAGCCGCCCTCGCCGCAAGCCTCGACCTCGCCTGTTGAAGTGCTCAAGTTGGCCCGACTCGTCGTCGTGTTCGTCGCAACGATGCCGTCAACGCTCGCGCGCCGCGCGACATCGACGATCAACTCAAGCTGGCCCTCTTCGAGATCGGGCGCGAGCTTGACGAGCAAAGGCACGACTCGACCCGACTCGCGATTGCGTTGTTGAATCGCGCCGAGGAGTGACGAGAGCGCGTCGGCGCGTTGCAACTCGCGCAAGCCCGGAGTGTTCGGCGAGCTAACGTTGACGGCGACGTAGTCGGCGTGCGCACGCACCGCCTCGAAGCTTGCGAGATAGTCCGGGATCGCGTCGCTCACTTCAACCGCGCGGCTCTTGCCGATGTTGACGCCGAGCACGCACGCCGGGTGGCCCTCGCGCGCGAATCGCGCGGCGAGCGCCGATGCGCCCTCGTTGTTGAAGCCCTGCCGGTTGATGAGCGCGCGATCTTTTGGCAGACGAAACAGGCGCGGTCGCGCATTGCCCGTCTGCGGCAAGTGCGTCACCGTCCCCACTTCGACGCAGCCGAAGCCGAGCGCGCAGAGTTGTCGCACGACCCTTCCGTTTTTGTCGAAGCCCGCCGCAACGCCGACAGGGTTTTTGAACATTAGTCCGAACCGGCGCAACTCGCCGAAAGTCGCACGCGCGAATCTGCGCGCGACAATCCTACGCGCCGTCTCAGTGCCGAGCGAGCGCGCGAGCGTGTGCAGCGCGAACTCGTGCGCCGCATCCGGGTCGAGCCGGAAGAGCGCGGGGCGCAGAAGTGTGCGGTAGAGCATCGGTGTAGGCGAAAGGGAAGAGGTATGTCTCACGAACGATCTTGTGTCATGCCTACGTTTGAATGGCCCAACAGCCGCAGTAGGTCAGGTCTGTCTTCAACTAAAACCAACAACACGCGCCGAAGTGTCGCAAGCTCAGCCTCCATGCGCGCGAATCTTTTATCATCAGTCATGAAGTAAAAACTCGGCTGAGTAAGATTGATGAGAGATTCGTCTGGCAATTCGTCGCTCATATCGGCGCGCATCCTAACATAATCTCGCTCGTAGCGATCAGCGAAACGACTGACTCTTGTCACGCGCGGGGACGCTCTGCTAGTATCCGCCGACAATGGAGTTCGTCGAGAAAGTCAGGATCATGGATGCGGCGCGGATCAATCGCGCGCTGGCGCGGCTCGCCTCGGAGATCGTGGAGGAGAATCACGGCGCGAGCGATCTCTATCTCGTCGGCGTGCAGCGCAGGGGCGTGCCGCTCGCGCATAGGCTCGCAGACAAGATCGCAGACCTTGAAGGCTCGCGCCCACCCGTCGGCATTGTTGACATCACGCTCTACCGCGACGATCTCACGACCGTCGGCGCGAACCCCATCGTCAACCGCACGGACTTGCCCGGCGGCGTCGATAGCCGCAACATCGTTTTGATCGACGACGTGCTCTACACCGGGCGCACGATCCGCGCCGCGCTCGATCAACTGATAGACTTCGGCAGGCCTCTCCGCGTGCAACTCGCCGTGCTTGTCGATCGCGGGCGTGAACACCGAGAGCTTCCGATACAGGCTGACTTCGTCGGCAAGTTCGCGCCGACGAAACGCAGCGAGATCGTCAAAGTGATGCTCAACGAATTTGACGGCGAAGAGGGGGTCGCGATTGTGGAACGACCAAACGTCGAGAGCGAGACAGAGAGGCGACCTTAACGGGTCGCCCTTTTTTTACCCGCGTAGTGAAGGATGCGACGACGCACGCGGCGAAAAAAGTTTCGAGATCGGATCGGCACGATAAATTGTTTCGATGATCGACTCGGCTCGATGACTTGCGAGGAGGTCGATTGAAGACGGAGTTGCGGCGCAGACACTTGCTCGGCATCGGCGACCTTTCCGCCGAAGAGATCGCGCACGTGCTCGACACGGCGGAACGCTTCCGCGAAATCTCGCAACGCGAGATCAAGAAAGTTCCGACGCTTCGCGGCCGCACCGTCATCAATCTCTTCTTCGAGCCCTCGACACGCACGCGCACCTCCTTTGAGATCGCCGCCAAACGTCTCTCCGCCGACACCATCAACATCAGTTCTTCAACTTCGAGTGTCGCGAAGGGCGAGACCTTGCTCGATACCGCGCGCAACCTTGAAGCGATGTCGCCCGACTTCATCGTCATACGCCATCCATCTTCCGGCGCACCGCACGCGCTCGCGCGCATCTGCCGCGCCGCCGTCATCAACGCGGGCGATGGCGCGCACGAGCATCCGACGCAGGCCCTCTTGGACGCGCTCACTATCCGGCAGCACAAGGGACGCATTGAAGGACTCGAAGTCGCCATCCTCGGCGACATACTGCATTCGCGTGTCGCGCGCTCCAACACTTATCTTCTAACGAAACTCGGCGCGCGCGTGCGCTTGGCTGGCCCCGGCACGCTCGCGCCGCCGGAGTTCGCTTCGCTCGTCGAGACGGGCGGCGTGAAGATCGCGAACCGTGTCGAAGAGGCCATCGAAGGCGCGGATGTGGTGATGGTCTTGCGCATCCAGCGCGAACGGCAGACGGCGGCCTTCTTTCCATCCTTACGCGAGTACGCAGTGCACTACGGTCTCAACCGCAAGCGACTCGACGCAGCGCGCGCCGATGCCATCGTCATGCATCCGGGCCCCATGAATCGCGGCATCGAGATCGCATCCGACGTGGCTGACTCCGCGCGCTCGCTCATCCTCGATCAGGTCGCCAACGGTCTCGCCGTCCGCATGGCTGTGCTCTACCTGCTCGACGGCGGCTCACTCCTCGCTCAACGCGAAGTCGAAACGACTAAGCCGGAGGCCACCGCTATCGAAACATCTGATGCCGGAACGCGCACGAAGGAAGCGACGATGCAGACACGTCTCCCGCTTGAAAAGGGGCCCGAACCCGTCCCCCTAATTCACACCGAACTCGATAGCGTCGCCCCGCCGCGAAGATTTCGCGCTCATCGCCCGAAGACCAGCCGCGCGCTTGTCGAACAGGACGATGGTCAACTGACAACTGACGGCGGACAACAAGCAGCCGATACATTCGACTGAAAACTCAAAACTGAAAACTCAAAACTGAAAACTCTTAATCGTTCCATGCGCTTGCTCATCGCCAACGGCTACCTGATCGATCCGACGCAAGGCGTCAACGGCGGGAAAGATTTGCTCATCGAAGATGGCCGCGTCGCGTCGCTCATCGCGCGCGGCACGCCCGCGCCCGAAGACGCGGAAGTCTTCGACGCGACGGGTCTCGTCGTCGCACCCGGCTTCATCGATCTGCACACGCACCTGCGCGAGCCGGGTCAGGAGCACAAGGAGACGATTGAGTCGGGCGCGGCGGCTGCTGTTGCGGGCGGTTGGACGAGCGTGTGCGCGATGCCGAACACCGATCCGGTCAACGACAATCCGGCCGTGACGCGCTTCGTCATCGAGCAGGCTGAAGCGGCCCGACTCGCGAACGTGTTTCCGGTCGGCGCGATCACGAAGAGTTCAGAAGGCAGAGAACTCGCGGAGATGGGCGAGATGAGACGCGCAGGCATCGTCGCCGTGAGCGACGACGGCCACTCCGTTCCATCCGCAGGCATCATGCGTCGTGCGATGGAGTACGCGCGCGGCTTCGATCTCACCGTCGTCGATCACTGCGAGGATCGCTCGCTCGCAGGCGGCGGCGTGATGCACGAGGGCACTTGGTCTCTGCGTCTCGGCTTGCGCGGAAGCCCCGCGCTCGCGGAAGAACTCGACGCGCTGCGCGACTGTGCGCTTGCGGAACTCACCGGCGCACGCCTGCACCTCGCACACGTCTCCACGCGCGGCGCACTCGCAGCCGTGCGTCGCGCAAAAGAGAAAGGCCTCGCCGTCACTTGTGAAGTCGCGCCCCATCACTTCACGTTGACGGACGAGGCTGTCAGGGATTATGACACGAACACGAAGATGTGCCCGCCGCTTAGAAGCCTCGAACATCTCGAAGCGATCCTCGAAGCCGTGCGCGACGGGACAATCGACGCCATCGCGACCGATCACGCGCCGCATCACGCCGACGAGAAGGCCCTCGAATATGATCAAGCTCCGAATGGAATCATTGGACTCGAAACCGCCGTCGGCCTCGCGCTCGACCGGCTCGTCAGCGAAGGCATCATCTCGCTCGCGCGACTCGTCGAACTCTGCTCCGTCAATCCAGCACGCATCTTCAAACTCGCGGATCGCGGCACACTCCGGCCCGGCGCATGGGGCGACGTGACGATCCTCGATCCCGATCTCGCATGGGCGTTCGACGCCGCGCGCTCAAAATCAAAGAGCCGCAACACGCCCTTCGACGGCTGGACGATGCGCGGCGCGGCGGTCGCGACCATCGTCGCGGGCCGGATAGTTTATCGTCGTGAAGAAGAGCACGCAGCATTCAACGTCCAGCAGTCAGCTTTAGTCTGAAATTCAAAGGCTGACTGCTGGACGTTGAATGCTGCGTGCTTGAATAAAAAGAGAGACCCGCTGCGCTCTCCCCTTCGCTGCGGGTCTCTCTTGTTGCGGTCGCTCGCTTACGTAATGACAGGGGCGACCGAACCTGTTAAAGATTTTTCGTGCCGATTCTGATCCCGACTTGTCAGTCTTGAGTTTGTCGGAGGTCTCGCCCGCGCTCTCCCCTTCGCTGACGAGACCCCCTCCGCACCGACAACCGGCAAGGTTGCCGATCTCGTGGAAACTTATCTCTGCGAGCCGCGATACTCCGGCAGTCTCACGCTCTGGTTGAGCGACACGCCGAATTCCGTGCCGGACTTCACGTCAGCCTCTTTCTCTTTCTCGTAAACGCGTGCGCCCGTGCCGAGTCCGCCGCCGAGAATTGCGCCGATGGCCGCGCCCTTGCCGCCGCCCGCAATCGCTCCGATGAGCGCGCCGGTTGCCGCGCCGCCGCCGATGAACACTGCGTCGCGCTTCTGATTGGAAGTGCCCTTGACGGTGCTCTCGTTGTCAGACTTAACTTGATCCGTCTGCATCGTCGTGAGCGATCCGCTAATCGGGTAGCGCGCGTTGTTCGGCAGTTGAATGGACGTGAATCTCACGGAGATGTTGCCGGGCGTGCGACGCCCCGCGCGCGTCACTGATGAGACGCGACCCCAGACTTTGCTTCCGACCGGAACTACTTCGACGCCTTCCGCATACACAGGCTCCGTGGTGTTCGTCGAGAATGTATCGCCGACGCGTGCCGTGCTCGACGTGAGTTCATTATTGAGGCGGACGCGCATCGTCGTCTCCGCAGGGATCGTGAAATATCTGATAGATGGAATCTGCGCGACGGTCGTCGTGCGTGTCACGCGCGTGATGCGTCGTCGCGAGCGCGTGGTGCGTCGTTGCGCTGTCGCGGGGATGACTGTCGCGGCTAAGAGTGCGAGAGTCGTGATGAATGTCGTGGCGCGTCGCGCCGTGTTCGTTCTCATGCTATGGGTCTCCTTCATGCGCGGCTGGCATTCGTCTTTCGCAAGTTGCTCGCGAACGTCCGCCGCGCTTATTGGTAAGTGCAATGAGCGTGCCACGGCTCGATGCCGTGACCACCTCTCGAAACTCGTGGCAATAACGCACGTTTACAAAGGCTTGCGCGCGAGTTGGTTTTAACACCCCGCGAGTCTCGCCGACTCTCTGCGCTGAAGCGTGCGTATGCCTTGCACGATATAGTGTGAGGATGCGATCTGACAAACGCCCGCGCTACTTCGTCGAGACGAAATCAACTGCAAACGTCTTCGCGCGACCGCTTGACTTCACACGCTCTTTCACTAAATGATGCGCTCAGATTCAAGTGAAAAAATTCCTTCGCACTTCCGAACGTGTGATTGATTCCAGACAAGGAGAAACTTCTTTATGAGTTCAACAGCGACAGCCAGCGAGGCCACTTCGCTCCCGCGCATCAACGATCCCGCGCCCGACTTTGAGGCGAAGTCAACGAACGGGATGGTCAAGCTCTCCGACTTCCGGGGCAAGTGGGTCGTGCTCTTCTCGCACCCGGCGGATTTCACGCCCGTCTGCTCAACCGAGTTCGTCGAGTTTGCGCGCCGCTCCGACGATTTTCGTGAGCGCAACACGCAACTCGTCGGTCTCTCCGTCGATTCCGTCCCGGCCCACATCGCTTGGATCAGGAGTATGCAAGATCACTTCGACGTGAAGATCGATTTCCCCGTCATCGCAGACCTCGACACGAAGGTGGCCCAGAAGTACGGGCTCATCCATCCATCGGCATCGGAGACGGCGACCGTGCGCGCCGTCTTCGTCATCGACGACAAGGGCATCATCCGCGCGCTCATCTACTACCCGATGTCTCTGGGGCGCAACATCGACGAGGTCTTGCGCGTCATCGACGGGCTTCAAACCGCCGACGCAAACGCCTGCGCCACGCCCGCTAATTGGAAGCCCGGCGAGAAAGTGATCGTCCCGCCGCCGCAGACCTTGAAGGACGCGGACGAGCGCACGAAGCGCACCGACTACGAAGTGACCGATTGGTACTTCTCCAAGCGCGACCTTCCAAAGCAGAGTCAGTGAGCGGGGCCGAACGGCGCGCGCGTTGAACGCAAAATTGAAATTCGATTAAGATGAAAAGAGGCAAACAATGGAAGAGATCACGGCCACCGAACTCAAACAGCGACTCGACGATGGCGACGACTTGCAGATCATCGACGTGCGCGAGCCGAACGAGCATCAGGTGGCCCATCTGGAAAACGCGAAGCTGATCCCGCTCGCACAGGTCTTAAACCGCATGGGCGAGATCGATGCGAGCCGCGAGACGGTCGTTCATTGCAAGATGGGCGGTCGCAGCGCGAAGGCGATTGAAGCTCTCACGCGCGCGGGCTTCGCTGGCCGCTTGCTCAATCTGAAGGGCGGCATCACGGCTTGGTCGAACGAAGTTGATCCCTCCGTGCCGAAGTATTGACGGCACACGCGACGAGAAGATTTTGATCGCGTAAGGACACGCGGAGAAGATCGAGGGATCGCAAGAAAAGGGACGCGCGCGTAGAAATAAAAGATCGCGGGGATCGCGTTGAGAGCAGCTCTCAACG
>JAVXVG010000052.1:0-81532 GCA_032229975.1 Acidobacteriota bacterium
AGAGGTGAGAGGATAGAGGTCAGAGGTTAGTTAAGAACTTCCTTACTAACCTCTGACCTCTATCCTCTCACCTCTTTCTGTTATAATAGTCTCACTGAAGAGACGCGCGAACGCCACGATGCTCGTCGTGTTCCGCACGCTTCATTCGCGTGAGACTGTTATGAAGTTTCTCCACATCGCCGACATACACCTCGGCTGCCGCCGCTACAACTTGGAAGAGCGCACGAAAGATTTCGCGCGCGCGTGGCTCGACGTGGTGCACGACCACGCGATCAAAAACCGTGTCGATTTCGTCCTCATCTGCGGCGACTTCTTCAACGCGCGCCGCGTCGAACCCGATGCGATGAATCATGCCGTCGCTGGTCTCGCCGCTTTGCGCGAGGCGGGCATCCCCGTCGTCGCCATCGAGGGCAATCACGATCAGCACGAGGCGGATTCCGTCAGCCGCTTTAGCTGGATGCGCTCGCTCTCGAAGTGGGGCTACCTTGCGCTACTCGAACCGGACACTTCCGAAGGTTTCCATCTCGCGCCGTGGGACGAGACGGAGCACAAGGGCTCCTACATCGACATCGCGGGCGCGCGCATCTTCGGCACGCACTGGTTCGGCACGAGCACGAACGCGGCCATCCCTCTGCTCACGGACGCGTTGCGCGACGCTCGCTCCGATAGTCTCTTCAACATCCTCATGCTCCATACGGACGTTGAGGGCCAGTTGAATCGGCCCAACATCCCTGCGCTTTCGGTCGAGCGGATGAAGGAACTGAAAGGTCTCGTCGATTACGTCGCGCTCGGTCACACGCACAAGCGTTTCGAGATCGAGGGCTGGGCCTTCAACCCCGGCTCGCTCGAAGCCGTCTCGATTGACGAGTATCGCGAAGAGCGCGGGCTCTACCTCATCGAAGTAGATCAAGCACACAACGTCAATGCGCAACACTCGCGCGACTACACGCAACGGCCCTTTCAACGCCTGAGCTTCGACGTGTCCGGCGTGGAAGACGCCGACAAGGTTCACCAAGGCGTGTTGGAAGTGATTCGACGCGAAGCGCGCGCCTTCGATGCGGAGACGAGCGAAGGGCTCGCGCCGATCATCGAGATCAACTTGCGCGGCCATCTCGGATTCAAGAACTCGCTGCTCGACATACCGAAGATGAGAAACGAAGCGCGCGAGCTGACCGGCGCGCTCCACGTGATGGTGACGAACCGTAGCGTGCCCGTCGAGTATGCCGTCGCCGAAGGGCTCGACACGGAGGCGTCGCGCATGGTGCGCGAGCGGCGCATCGTCGAAGATTTGATCGCGCGCGACACGCGCTTTCGCGACCGCGCGCCGCAGATGGCGAACCTCGTGCTCGAAGCCAAGCGACTCGCGCTCTCCGACGAGACGCCCGAAAAGATTCTCGAACTCATCGAGCAACAACTCGACGACGCCGACGCCGCGAAGCCCGACGACGCCGACCGGCCCTACACCGTCGCCACTGCTGCCGCGCTGCAAGCCCTCGAACGAAACGCGACGGGATAGAGGTTAGAGATTAGAGGCTAGAGGTCAGTGAAGAACTGATTTCTCTAATCTCTAACCTCTAACCTCCAACCTCTGACTTCATGAGTGACGCTCTCGACAAGGTGCGCGGCGTGCGCGAGCTGCCGCTCTTTCCTCTGCCGCTCGTGCTGTTCCCCGGCGTGCCGCTGCCTCTGCACGTCTTCGAGGATCGCTACCGGCGTCTGCTGGCGGACGTGCGCGCGGGCAACAACTTGTTCGGCCTGCCCTTCCGCAACGAGGCGGAGAGTGAACTTGAAATTCCGCCTGCCGGACACGTCGGCTGTGTCGCTGAAGTCATCGAGGCGCAGTCGCTTGAAGATGGCCGCTCGAACATTCTCACAGTCGGTCTCGTGCGCTACCGGCTTGAGTCTTACCGGGACGCGGGCGAGCCGTATCTCGTCGGTCGCGTCGAGTTCTTCGAGGATGAAGAGGAGGACGGCGACGTGCTCGCGCAACGCACGCGCGAAGTCGTCGAACTCTTCAGTCGCATCGGTCGCGCCGTGCGCACGCTCAACGACGACCGGGCCGCGCTTCCCAGTCTTTCGGAAGCCGAGCCGGAACGACTCTCCTTCCTCGTCGCCGCCGCGATGGAGATGGACAACGAACTCAAGCAGGAGCTGCTTGAACTGCGCTCCGGTGTCGAGAGACTCGCGCGCCTCAGCCGTCTGCTCTCGCAGGTCGTCGATGGTTATGAAGAGCGAGCGCGCGTGCACAAGCTCGTCAAGGGCAACGGTCATGCCGGGCGCAAGATCACTCTTGAAGAGTGAAGCGATATGATCGACGATGGCGCAACCAGCGAGCGCGCAGGCGAGACGACACGCGTCCGCCTGCTGCTGTTCGGCGCGGCGCGCGAGGCTATCGGAAACACGGACGAGCATGAGATCGAAGTGCCCGCGCCAGCGACGGTCGCGGTTGTCTTCGCAGTGGCCCTCACGCGCTTTCCCGCGCTCACACGCTTCGGTCGCTCTCTGCTCATCGCCGTCAACGAGGAGTATGCCGCGTCGGACGTAGTTGTGCGAGATGGCGATGAGGTGGCCATCTTCCCGCCCGTCAGTGGTGGCGCGGACAAGGCGGAAGAGCGAGATGCGACGACCGGCCCGCGAGATTTCTTCGAGCTGACGACCGGGCCGATAGATGTGGGCGCAGTGGCGCGTCGCATCGTTGCGCCGGAATGCGGGGCCACCGTCTCGCTCGACGGCTACGTGCGCGAATGGACGCGCGGTCGTCGCACGCTCTATCTCGTCTATGAAACTTACGCGCCGATGGCCCTCAGCGAGTTGCGGCGTCTGGGACGAGAGGCGCACGCGCGTTTCGACATCTTCCATCTAGGTGTCGTTCATCGCACGGGCAGATTAGAGATCGGCGAGACCTCGGTCGTCGTTACGGTAAGCGCGCCGCACAGACGCGCGGCGTTCGAGGCTTGCGAGTGGGCCATCCGCGAACTCAAGCGCACTGTTCCGATCTGGAAGAAAGAGTTTTACGAAGGCGGCGAGATGTGGGTCGAAGGCGAGGGCGCGCACGAAGCCGCGCGCTGCGTTGACGATTGATCGCGCGGCGGTCGTTTGGCAGCTTCGCGCTCGTGATAGTCTGCGAAAAGATCGCGCATGCCGTGTTAATGAGTAATGCTTCTCGGTCGTTAGGCCTGTAGAGAGCAGCCGTCCGCGAACGCTCCAAACGATGAACAAACGACAGTCAAGCGTATTTGTATTGTTGCTGCTTGCCGCCTCTTTCGCGCTCGCGTGCGGCGACGGCAAGCGGTCTTCCGCGCAGGACGGGCGACCGCCGCTCAATCTCGAATCCATCCGACGCGATATCAACGGCAGGGGAGTGGAGACGCCTTCGGCTGACGGCAAGTCGAAGCCGATAGGATGGGTCTTCGTCCCGGAAGAGCCGAAGGAGATCGAGATCGTCGATCAGAAGATCGAAGACGAGCGGGCCACCTTCCTCGTCAATATAAAGACGCGCACCGTGCCACGCTCGCGCAACCCGCGTCGTCTTGAAGGGCAGTTGCGCCTGCACTACGAGTTGCAATCCGGCTTGATACTCCGGCAGTGGGAGATCGTCGAAGTGGAGAACGTCTCGTTTACTTATGTCAACGAGACGCCGCCCTCGCCGACAACCGAGAAGAAGACGGAAGAGGGCGACGAAGACTCCGGCGACTCGCGCGGCGCGGACGCAAAGCAGAACGCGAATGCAGCGAACTCCAACGCGAGACCGGCCGCCAGCGCAAACTCGAACGCCAAATCGAACGCGAAGCCGGGCGCGAATCACAATGCGCCCGCGCGCCCGTAAGAGCCACGCGAGACGAAGCGCGCTGACAAGTTAAAAGCCTCGCATGCTGCGCAGCATGCGAGGCTTTTAACTTGTGTGATTTGTCGAGCCCTGTTAGACCGCAACCTCCACCGCTTCGTCCGCCGTCGAAGGATCGACGAGCGATGCGCTCGTCACCTTGTCGCCGCCGTCGGTCTTGATCAGTCGCACGCCCTGCGCGCCGCGTCCGGTCTTGCGAATGTCGTTCGCCTCGATACGGATGAGCTTGCCCTGCTTCGTGATGATCATCATCTCCGAGTCGTCTTCGACAGGGAAGACGGCGACGACCTTGCCGGTCTTCTCCGTCGTCTTCATGTTGATGACGCCCTTGCCGCCGCGCGATTGCAAACGATAGGTCGAGATCGGCGTCTGCTTGCCGAAGCCGCACTCGGAGACGGAGAGCATACGCTCGTTGTCTTCGGCTGAGACGGGGCACAGCGAGACGACGTAATCATCTTTCCTGAGATCGATACCGCGCACGCCGCGCGTGGCCCGGCCCATCGAGCGCACGTCGTCTTCGTCAAAGCGTATGGCAAGCCCGTTGTGCGTGGCGATGAAGATGCGCTTCGTGCCGTCGGTCAGCACAACGTCCAACAGTTCATCGCCCTCGTCGATGTTGATGGCGTTGATGCCGTTGGTGCGTATGTTCTGGAAGTCTGCGAGCGAGGTCTTCTTGATGATCCCTTTGCGCGTGACGAGCAGCACGTAGCGGCCCTCGGAGAACTCTTTGACGGCGACGACGCCCGCGAGCTTGCGCGCCGAAGGAATGTTGATGAGATTGACGAAGGCCTTGCCGCGCGCCGAAGGCATCGCGTCGGGTATCTCATGAACCTTGAGCTTATAGACCTGCCCGTCGTCGGTGAAGAGCATCAGGTACGAGTGCGTCGAGGCGATGAAGAGATGCTCGACGTAGTCCTCGTTCTTGCCCGTCGATGCGCCGGAGCGGCCCTTGCCGCCGCGCCCCTGTCTTTGATAGATCGTGATCGGCGTGCGCTTCACATAACCGGCCTTCGTCACGGTGATCGCCACGTCCTCATCGGCGATCAAATCTTCGATTGATAGCTCGACGCCTTCGTCGATGATCTGCGTGCGCCGCGCGTCGCCGAAGGCTGTGCGCACGTCTTCGAGTTCCTTGATGATGACGCGACGCAGGGCCTGCTCGTTCGACAAAATCTCTTCGAGTTCCGCGATCGCTTTGATGATCTGCTCGTACTCGTCGAGAATCTTCTGCCGTTCGAGCGCGGAGAGTCGGCGAAGTTGCAGATCGAGGATCGCCTGCGCCTGTATCTCGGAGAAGGCAAGACTCTTGATCACCTTCTGCAACTTCGAGACGAAGCCCGACACGGTGAGATCGGAGGGGAGGCCCTTCCAAGTCTTCGCCTGATTGATCGTTTGAAAGTCGCCGATCATCCACGCGCGCGCCTCATCGACCGATCCGGCGTTGCGTATGAGCGGGATGATGTAGTCGAGCGCGTCGATGGCTTTGTTCAGGCCTTCGAGGATATGCGCGCGCGCTCGCGCCTTGCGTAGCTCGAACTCTGTGCGGCGACGCACGACCTCGCGCCGGAAGTCTATGAAGGCCTCAAGCATCTCCTTGATGTTGAGGACGCGCGGCTGACCGTTGACGATAGCGAGGTTGATGACGCCGAACGACGACTGCATCGGCGTCAGCTTGTAGAGCTTGTTGAGGACAACCTGCGGCACGGCGTCGCGCTTGAGTTCGACGACGACTCTCATGCCGTTGCGATCCGATTCGTCGCGCAGATCGGAGATGCCTTCGATCTTCTTCTCGTTGACGAGTTCGGCGATGCGCTCGATCAAGCGCGCCTTGTTCACCTGATAGGGAATCTCGCTGATGATGATGGCATCGCGCTCGGTCGTGCCGCGCCCGATGCGATCAACGCCCGCCTTCGCGCGCATCTGGATGATGCCGCGACCCGTCGTGTACGCGAGCCTGATTCCTTCGCGACCGTAGATGAAGCCGCCCGTGGGAAAGTCGGGGCCGGGGATGATGCTCAACAACTCTTCGAGCTTCGTGTTCGGTTTCTTGAGAAGCGTAATGGTGGCGTTGACGATCTCGGTCAGGTTGTGCGGCGGAATGTTCGTCGCCATGCCGACGGCGATGCCGCCCGAACCGTTGAGCAAAAGATTCGGCACGCGCGTCGGCATCACCTTCGGCTCGCTCAGAGACTCGTCGTAGTTCGGTTGGAAATCGACGGTCTCCTTCTCAATGTCGGCGAGGATTTCCGAAGTGAGCCGCGACATGCGCGCTTCCGTATATCGCATCGCGGCGGCGGAGTCGCCATCGACCGAACCGAAGTTGCCCTGCCCGTCGATGAGCGGATAGCGCATCGAAAAACTCTGCGCCATGCGGACGATGGTGTCATAGACGGCGGAGTCGCCGTGCGGGTGATACTTGCCGATCACGTCGCCGACGATGCGCGCAGACTTCTTGTAAGACTTGTTGTACTGGTTACCCAGCTCGTGCATCGCCCACAGCACGCGGCGGTGGACGGGCTTGAAGCCGTCGCGCACGTCGGGCAGAGCGCGCCCGATGATGACCGACATCGCATAGTCGAGATACGAACGTCGCATCTCCTCTTCGATGTTGACGTAGTTATGCTCTGCTGTTTCCATTGACTGACCTTTCCGTTACAATCTTGCGCGGCTAACGGGACTCTTTTTCCGCCATCTCGGAGACGCCCCGCGACGCCGTTTAGCACGCTCTCAAACTGTTAAAATTACTGCCCCCAAGTCGGTTTCGACGGTCGGAGAGAAGTACGACATATTGTAGCCTGAAAGAGTCCGTTTCGCAACCGCGAAAGAGCAAAAAAACCCGCGTAAACAAAGGCTTTTCGTGCGGTTTCCGGCGACTTGAGCCGCCCTCTCGCGGGCACAAGATATTGAGCCCACCGCCCGCAAGCGAAACACACCTTTTATGACTGACGGAGAGCAAGCAGATCGCCGCGTGAAGGATCGCGTGAGGCTGGCCCTGCCGTTGCGCGTCGAGTGCCGCGAGGCGTCCGGCGCAGCGTGGACGGAGCAGACGCGTTTCAACGACTTGACGCCGTTCGGAGCGAGTTTTAACCTCACGCGTCCAGTCGAACCGGGCCGGTTGTTGCACCTGACGACGGCGATGCCGAGACAGTTACGCTGCTTCGATCACATAGAGGATCAGTATCGCGTCTGGGCCCTCGTGCGCTGGATCAAACTAGAGGCCGGACGCACGGACAACCGTGGTTTCACCTTCGGCGTCGCGTTCACGGGCAAGCATCCGCCGCAGAGTTATCAGGCGAACCCCTCGATGCGCTACGAGATCGAGGGCGAGCATGGCGAGCGCGACCTGTGGCGCACGCGCGAGCGCGGCGACAAGCGACTCTTCGCCGCCGTGCGCGAGACGCGGTTGACGTTGCCCGTCGAAGTCGTCGTCGAAGTGCTCGACGATGGCGGCGCGGTCGCGCAGAGCGAGCAGACGGTGACGGAGAACATCAGTCGCCACGGCGCATCGATCTTCACCTCGCTCGAAATAGAGGGCGGCAGGTTCGTCCGACTGCGCAGCGTGCGTTACTCGCTCGCCGTGCTCGCGGTCGTGCGCGGTTGCCGTAAAGGAGCAGATAACATTCCGCGCTTGCATCTCGAATTCATCGACCGCGCATGGCCCTTGGAGATCGTCGAATGACGCAGCCGAAGCGACGTCTGACATTCGACGCGCCGCGCGAGCTGCTGCTCTTGGAGATCGCGCGACGCTGCCGCGCGTGCGATGTGGCGGCGCGCATCGGGCTCACGAAACAGGAGGCGCGCGATTACGTCGGCTTCGAGTGCGAGGCTTGCAGCGAGTGGAACGAGGACGAACTCGCCGAGCGCGACGTTCCTGAGTGGTGGGAAGAGTTGCGCGTCACGGGTCTCGATACGCTGCGCGCGCGCGCAGATGATCACTCCGACGTTGAAGAAGGGCCCGAAGCGGTGAAGCGTCTGAGCGAGTCGTGGCGCGTTAGCAGCGAGCGTCGCTTTGTCGCACCGATTGCCGCGCCGACGGAAGAGTCCTACGTGCTGCCACAGTGGGCCATCCAGTTAGTGCGCGCCGCGCTCTTCAAACTCTTCCGCGTCTTCTTCCGTCTGCGTCTCTCCGGCGTCGAGAATGTTCCGCGCGAGGGCGGCCTGATCATCGCCTCGAACCATCAGACCTACTTCGATCCGTTCTGGGTCGGCTCGCCTGTCAAACGCCCCTTGCGCTTCCTCGCGTGGGATGCAGTGCTCGGCTGGTTCATGATCGGTCGGCTCATGGGTTGGCTCGGCGCGTGGCCCCTGCGGACGAAGCAGGGCGACACGCGCACCTATCGACGCTCCGTCCAGTGGCTGCGTTCGGGCGGCGCGCTCGTTATCTTCCCCGAAGGCGGGCGTGCTCGCGCCGATGGCGCGCTGCAACCGTTCAAGCCGGGCGCGGCGCGGCTCGCACTAGAGGCCGACGTGCCGGTCGTGCCCGTCACGATCCGGGGCGGCAATCGCGTCTGGCCCAAAGACCGGACGCGACCGCGCCTCGCACGCGTCGAGATCATCTATCATCCCGCGCGCCGCTTCGCGCCCCTGCCCGGCGAAGACACGCGCGCCTGCGCACGCCGCGAGAGCGAACAGCTTTACGAGACGATCAACTCCGCACTGTGAAGCCGTAAACCCGTGAATCGCCAATCGTGAACTAAACTCAGGCGGCCCGCCGGTCAGCTAGATCGGCGGGCCGCCTGAGTTTGAATCGCATCAAGCCCCTTACGCCCGTTCACGATTGACGATTCACGGCATTCGCAGGACGCGCATCATCGCTTCGTGGATGAGAGCGTTGCTGGCGAGGATGGGCGCTTGATAGACGCTGAACTCTGATCCGTCGTAGCGCGAGACGCGACCACCCGCCTCTTCGATTAAAAATTTCCCCGCCGCCACGTCCCACGCTCTCAGGCCCTCTTCCCAGAAACCCTCGAAACGACCGGCGGCGACGTAGGCGAGATCGAGGGCCGCCGATCCGTCGCGGCGCACCCCTTGCGAGTGCATGATGAAGTTGCGGAAGTGGCGCGCGAAGTCGCCACGGTCGCGCACGTCGTAGGGGAAGCCCGTGCAGACGAGCGCGCGGTTGAGATCGTCCGTGTCCGAGACGCGTATGCGACGACCGTTCAGGGTGGCCCCTTCGCCACGCTCGGCGGCGAACAACTCGTCGCGCGTCGGATCATAAACGACGCCGACGATGATCTCGCCGTCGTGTTCAAGCGCGATTGAGACGCAGAAGCAAGGGTAGCCGTGCGCGTAGTTGGTCGTCCCGTCTAACGGATCGACGATCCACTTGTACTCGCTCGGTTGATCCGCGCGCGCCGACTCGCCCGACTCTTCGGCGAGGATCGCGTGGCGCGGATAGTGGCTGCGTATGCGCTCGACGATCAACTGCTCGGCGGCGACATCGGCTTCGGTGACGAGATCGATGTCGCCCTTATTCGAGACCTGCAGCGCGCGCCCGAACTTCTCGGCGAGCACGCGCCCGGCATCACGCGCGGTTTGAATAGCGAAGTTAAGCAAGTCCGTGTCTTCTCATTTCAAGATCGCGACAAGCTCTCTCTGAATCGGTTGGCCCGTCACTTCGATCTCGCCGTTGTCGCCGACGTAGAGATCGATCTCGGAGCGGACGCCGAAGTTGCCGGGCAGGTAGATGCCGGGCTCGATGGAGAAGCAGGTGCGCGGGATGATCTTGCGCGAGTCTCTGGTCTCAAGGTTGTCGATGTGCGCGCCGTTGCCGTGAACTTCTTCGCCGATGGAGTGGCCCGTGCGGTGCGTGAAGTATTCGCCGTAACCCGCACGCTCGATGACGGCGCGCGATACATCATCAACCTGCGCGCCTTTGATCTCTTTGCCGGCTTTGACGTTCTCGCGGACGAACTCGATAGCCGCGTCGCGCGCATCGCGGACGATGGTGAAGATTTTAATGTGCTCTTCGGTTGGAGTTTCGCCGACGAAGCCCGTCCAAGTTTGATCGGCATAGACCGCGCCGGGAGTTTTTTGTTTCGCCCACACGTCGAACAATAAAAAGTCGCCGCGCTTGATCGGCGAAAACTTCTGCGCGCTCGGTTGATAGTGTGGGCTCGCGGCGTTGGCGTTGACGGAGACGATGGGGTGATCGTCGTTGCACGTCATGTTCTCGTCCTCGAAGCGTTGCACCATGAACTGCTGTATGTCGTACTCCGTGACGGGCTCGTCCCGTTTGATCCTTTTCGCGACCTCGACGAAGGCCTCCTGAATGATGTCGCGGATGTTATCGGCGGCTTTGATGTGCGAGTCGTATTGCTCCTTCGTCCAGACCGCCTCGAACAACTGCACGAGGTCTGCCGATGTGACGGGCTCTGCGCCGAGCGAGCGCACCAGCTCGATCGTGCCCGCATCGACGCGCGAGATGTAGGGAATCGAATTCTCCGGCGAATACTGCATCGCGATGCGCGAACCTTTGGCGGTCGAGAGCGCGTCGCGCAAGTTTTCATTGAGCTTCTGCCAACTGCTGTAGATCAGTTTGCGACCGGGAAGCAGATCGAGCTTGCCCTGCTCGATGGCGTGATTGATGCGCGTGGGCTGGCCCTCTGTGGGCACGAAGTAGAACCAGCGACGCGTGGAGAACTGATTCGGATCGAGTTTCAAGATTCGATAGGCGAGCGGGTCGCTCTGGCGAAAATCGTAGAAGAGCCAGCCGTCGAGTCCGGCCTCTTTAAGGGAGCGTTGAATCTCTGCGACGCGCGTCGCGTTCGCCGAGTCGTTGCCGTTCGTCTGCGTGCTGTTATTTTGCGTGCTCATGTTTCCTCACCTTCCAAAATTATTTTCGCGGCTGTGCGAGTCTCTGCGCGGAGAGTTTCAAGACCTCTTGAACCTGCCTGTCCCAGTAGGGCCACGAATGATTGCCGGGCAGTTGACGATACTCGTGCGGGATTTTGTGTTCGACCAAGAGCGCGGCGAAGTCGCGATTGCTTGAGAGCAGGCCATCCTCCGTCCCGCAGTCGAGATAGAAATAGGGAAGCGATGCGACGCGCTCCGCCGTCAACTCGCGCACGATCTTGTAGATGTCGTTCGACGCGCGCACCGGACTATCCGCCGCGCCATAGACGCGCGCCACCGAAGGCTTGACGAACGCGGGCAGAGGCATCTCCGGTAACCACGAAGCCGCGCCGAGCGCGCCGCTCATCGACGCCGCGAAGACGAACCTATCTGGATATTTCAAGCCGAACTTCAACGCGCCGTAGCCGCCCATCGAGAGGCCCGCGACGGCCCGGCCCTCTCGCGCTTCAATCGTGCGAAACCGCTTCTGCACGTCGGGCAATAACTCTTCGACGACGTAGCTCTCGAACTTCTCGTTCGCCGCGACACCGTCCGTGTACCAACCATCCTTGCCTTCGGGCGCGACGATGATCAACTGGTAGCGCGCCGCGTAGTCCTTCAGGTGCGCGCGCTGCGAGACCCAATCGTTCGCGCTTCCGCCGAGACCGTGCAGGAGATAAAGAACGGAATAGCGCGTCGCCGCCTCAGACTTCGCGTCGTAGTCCGGCGGCAGCAGGACGTTGTAAGGCAGCGACTGCCCCGTGAGCTTACTCTCGAACGCAACCTTCTCGACGCGCACCGCACGCGCTGCGACTGCGACACTCGCAGGGGCCTGCGCGACGATGCGCGCGGGCGGCGCAAGCGAAGGAAGGAGAGCGACGATTAAAAATAGTGTGCGTACGTGTCTCGTCATATTTGTAGGGGCAGGGCTTGTCCCTGCCCGCAGCGAGCAATAGCTCGCTCAACCGATCCCAGATCATTCAACGATGATTGATGGAGTTTCCCTCCGCGCGGCGGGCAGGGACAAGCCCTGCCCCTACAAGTTCATTCTGTATCCCGTGTTTCGTTTGCGCGCGCCGTGTCGAGCATGGGAACATGGACGCCCTTTGCGCGGGCCGTCTCTATTGCTTCGTCGTAGCCCGCATCGACGTGGCGCGCGACGCCCAAGCCCGGATCGTTCGTGAGCACGCGATTGAGTCGCTTCGATGCTTCCGCCGTGCCGTCGGCGACCGAGACTTGACCCGCGTGCAGAGAGTAGCCGATGCCGACTCCGCCGCCATGATGAAACGAGACCCAAGACGCGCCGCTCGCCGTGTTCAGCAATGCGTTAAGGATGGGCCAGTCGGCGACCGCATCCGTGCCGTCCTTCATCGCCTCCGTCTCGCGGTAAGGTGAAGCGACCGATCCGGTGTCCAAGTGATCGCGGCCGATGGCGACGGGCGCTTTCAAGTCGCCGCGCCGGACGAGTTCGTTGATCGCCTCGCCCATCTCCGCCCGCTCGCCTAGCCCGAGCCAGCAGATGCGCGCAGGCAAGCCTTGAAACTGCACGCGCTCGCGCGCGAGTCGCAGCCAACGATTCAAGGTCGCATCTTCAGGGAACAACTCAAGCGCGAGATCGTCTGTGCGACGTATATCTTCCGCATCGCCTGAGAGGGCCACCCAGCGAAAGGGCCCCTTGCCTTCGCAGAAGAGCGGGCGGATGTATTCGGGCACGAAGCCGGGAATCTCGAAGGCGTCGCGGCATCCGGCGTCGAACGCAAACTTGCGTATGTTGTTGCCATAGTCGAATGCGACCGCACCCGCGCGCTTCAACTCAAGCATCGCCTCGACGTGCAGCACCATCGAGTGCGTGGAACGCTCGACGTAACTTTTCGGATCGCTCAGACGAAGCTCCGCCGCCTCTTCGAGCGATAGCCCAACGGGAACGTAGCCGTTCAGAGGATCGTGCGCGCTCGTCTGATCGGTGACGGCATCGACTCTCACGCCACGCCGCGCGATCTCAGGCAACACTTCCGCCGCGTTGCCGACGAGACCGACCGAGATTGCGCGACCCTGTTTGCGTGCGTCCTCGCAGATCGAGATCGCATCGTCGAGTTCAAGTGCGAGATGGTCGCAGTAGCCCGTGCGGACGCGTCGCTCGATGCGCGCGCGATCAACGTCGATGCCGAGAAAGACCGCACCGTTCAGAGTTGCCGCCAGAGGTTGCGCGCCGCCCATGCCGCCCATGCCGCCGGAGACGACGAGCTTGCCTTTGAGCGTGCCGCCAAAACTTTTATCCGCCATCGCCGCGAAGGTCTCGAACGTGCCCTGCACGATCCCTTGCGTGCCGATGTAAATCCACGACCCTGCGGTCATCTGCCCGTACATCATCAAGCCGCGTCGTTCGAGTTCGTGGAAGTGCTCCCACGTGGCCCACGCGCCGACCAAGTTCGAGTTGGCGATCAAAACTCGCGGCGCGAGATCGTGCGTGCGAAAGACGGCCACCGGCTTACCCGACTGAACGAGCAGCGTCTCGTCGTTCTCAAGCGCGCGCAACTCGCGCACGATTGCGTGAAACGAATTCCAATCGCGGGCCGCCTTGCCCGTGCCGCCATAGACGACGAGGTCATCCGGTCGCTCGGCCACTTCCGGGTCGAGGTTGTTCATCAGGCAGCGCAGGGCCGCCTCCTGATGCCAGCCCTTGCAGCTCAACTGCGTGCCGCGCGGGGCGCGTATGACTCTCGCCTGTGACATGATCCGATGTTGCCGCGTCGTGATCGCTCGCTTGCGACTTGGAGACCGGCGCGCTCAGTTGTTTCTCGACTCCTGCACGCGGCGCACGATCTTCGTCACGAGCGAGCGCGGCGCGAAGCCGACGGCACGCGCCATGAGGTTGTTGCGAAAGCCGGGGATGACGATTGTTTTGCCTTCTCTCATGCCGCGATAGCCCGCGAGGGCCACCGTGCGCGCGTCCATCACGTTCGCCTCGAAGAGTTTCGACTTCTCCATTCCTGCGGCGGCGACAAAATTCGTCTCGGTGGGGCCCGGACAGAGCGCGGTGACGGTTATATTCGTGCCCGCAAGCTCGTTTGAGATCGCTTCGGAGAAGGAGAGCACGTAAGCCTTCGTCGCGTAATAGACAGCCATGAGTGGCCCCGGTTGGAACGCTGCGGTCGAAGCGACGTTCAACACGCGACCGCTTCCGTGCGCGATCATGCCGGGCAGAAAGAGTTTCGTCAGGTGCGTGAGCGCGACGACGTTGACGTGCAGCATCTCGATCTGCGCGCGCTCGTCGCCTTCGGCGAAGAGTCCGTAGCTGCCGAAGCCAGCGTTGTTGACGAGCACATCGACGCGGACGCACGCCGCTTCCAACTCTGCAAAAATTTCACGCGGCGACTCCGCGCGCGCGAGGTCTTTAACGATGACGCGCGCACGCACGTTGAACCGCGCGGCGAGTTCTTCGCCGATCTGTGTGAGCTTGTCTTTGCTTCGCGCGATGAGGACGAGATCGTAACCGCCCGCCGCGAAGAGTCGCGCAAGTTCCAGCCCGATGCCGCCCGATGCACCCGTGACGAGGGCTGTCTGTCGGCGCGCGTGTTCGCTCTGTCGGCTCATTCGTTTGTCTGTTGGCAAGGTGTCCGGTCGGAAAGCCTTACTCTACCGAAAAAGAGTTTCGCGCGCCACCGACGGGAGAACGATGAAGTCGGAACGATGAGCGATGAATGATGAACGATGAAGTAAGAGCAAATCGTCTTCACTTCATCGTTCATCATTCATCGGCTCTTCATCGTCGCTTGATTCACACGCCGCGCGCGCATATTCTCATCAGACAAGATCATGGACTCAGAGAGACCGACACCGCCGCACGAAGCGGACGACGGGACGGACGTGACGCACGTGCGCCTCGATCCGCGCTTCGACGAGGCGACGCGGGCCGGTGCGCGGGCCGTTGTGCCGCTTGCAGAGAACGTGCGCGTCGCGCAAGCATCGCCCGCCGCGCGCCACGTCGCACGTCTGCGCGCGATCATCATCATTCTCTTCCTCTGCGTCGTCGCGCTCGTCGCCGCGCTCGTGTGGACGCTCAACTCGCGCTACGGCACGACGCCCGTCACGCCGATCACGCAACCGCCGCCGACCATCGAGCCGACGGCCACGCCTTCGCCCACACCTTCACCGAGCGCGTCACCTTCGGTCTCACCTTCGGTCTCGTCGTCAGTCGCAGCGTCGCCGAGCGCGAGTCCGAATGCATCGTCTTCGCCGAGCGCGACACCGGCCACGCAGTCGCCCGCGCAGAGTCCGCAGTCGAACGCGAACACGAATCTTTTGATCCCCGTCGCGGGCGTGCATGCGGATCAACTGCGCGACACTTACGACGATGCGCGCTCAGAGGGCCGCGTGCACAACGCCATCGACATCATGGCGGCGAAGGACACGCCCGTCCTCGCCGCCGCCGACGGCACGATCATCCGACTCTTCCAGAGCGAGAAGGGCGGCACGACCATCTACGTGCGCGGCACGGACGATCACACCATCTACTACTACGCGCACCTCGACCGATACGCCGAGGGGATCGTCGAGAACAAGTTCATCCGGCGCGGCGAGACCATCGCTTACGTCGGCGACACCGGTAATGCCGGAGCGGGAAACTACCACCTACACTTCGCCATCTGGACGGTTGACGATCCGAAACGCTTCTGGAACGGCACAGACATCAATCCCTATCCATTGCTCACAGGCAAAAGCAGAGGATAGAGGTTAGGGATTAGTAAGAATGGTTCTGTACTAACCTCTACCCTCTATCCTCTGATCTCTATCCTCTGCTTTATCGTTTCCTTTTCGCCCGCCCGTGTCGTGAAAAAGTCCGCCGACAGTGTGCCGTGTGCAGTAAAACTGCGGCTTTTGAGCGTTGATCGTCGGGAATGAAGGTTGCTCTGTAAAAGCCTATCGGTATCGAAACTGCGCGGAGTCGCGCGAAATTTTCGGAGGCGACACAAGGGATGACGACACTTCAACGCGCGACGTTGGCCGTAGCCGCCGCGCTCTCTTTCCTCATCACGCTCAGTCTCGCAGGCTGCACGAACGCGCCCGTGACGAACGCGCCGACGACTAACGCGAACGCGGCAAACATGAATGCGACGAACACGAACGCGGCCAGCGCGGCGAATGTGAATGCGTCGTCCGCCGTGAACACGAGCGCGAGCGAGCAGCCCGTGACGCTCGCCGTGCTCGATGCGCTCTTCGCCGACGAGTCGTTCGGGCGCGATCTCAAATCGAAGCTCCAACTCTCCGACGATCAGATCGCGCAGTTGCACAAGGTCGCGGCGGAGGAGCGCAACGGTCTTCGCGAGTCGGATGCGAACGCGCAGAGCGGTTCAACGCGCGACGCGACCGAGCGTGCGCGTCAACGGATCGGGACGGTCGTCGGCGCGGACAAAGCCGATCAAGTGATCGCGTTCGCGCGCGACCGTTGGTCAGGCGACGAGGGCGGCCCGTCGAGCGCGCCTGCGAGCGCAACCGCAAACAAGTCGAACGAAGTGCCGACAGACACGCGCATCGTCGTCAACGCTCCGGCGTTTCGCATGGACATCTTCGAGCAGGGCCGCCTCGTCAAGTCTTACAAGGTCGGCATCGGTTATCCGGAGTTCCCTCTGCCCGCCGGAATGCGCAAGGCTGATCAGATCATCTACAACCCGGAATGGACGCCGCCCGATGAGCCGTGGGTCGAGTCTGGCAGCAGCAAGGTGAAGGTCGGCGAGAAAGTCGCTTCGGGCAGCAAGTTGAACCCTTTGGGGCCCGTCAAGATTCCCATCGGCTTGCCGTCTCTCATTCACGGCGGCAAGCAGCCTTCGCGCCTCGGCGAGTTCGCCTCGCACGGCTGCGTCGGTTTGACTAACGATCTCTCGCTCGAAGTCGCGAGAGAGATCGCGCGACTCGGCGGCGCGAACGTCAGCGACGAAGACGTGAAGAATTATCAACAGGACAAGACGAAGCCGAAGAGCGTCAAACTCCCGCAGCCGGTGCGCGTCGAGTTGCGCTACGAGACCATCGTCGCGACCGACGACGGCAAGCTGCACATCTATCGCGATGTTTATGATCGCGGTACGAACACCGAAGAGAACCTGCGCAAAGTTCTCGACGCGCACGGCGTCTCGTTTGATCAGTTGAGCGATCAGCAGCGCGCGCAACTCACCGACGCATTAAAGCAGATGGCCCGCGACGCACTCGGTCACCCGGCGGAAGGCGACGGCACTGAGAGCATGAACGCGAGCGCATCGAACAAGAATGGCAACGCGTCGAATGCGAGCGCCAACGCGTCGAATAAGAACTCGAACGCGTCGAACAAGTCGGATAAGAACGCGAACAAGGCGGACGCGCAGGGCGCGCACGTCACGCGCAACGTGAAAGGCCAGAAAGAGATCGTCGTCGAGATCGAAGCCCTGCGCGGCAAGGGCTATCCCGCGCCCGTGGGCGACGCCTTCAGCACGAACGGACAGAAGCAGACAGCGACGGCAGCGAAGAAGGAGAATCGTCGCTAAAGAGGAAGAAAATTAGTCGCTTCAGAAATCAAACTCGCCGTGGCGTATGGCTGCGGCGAGTTTTTCTATGTCGGCGGAGAGCGAACGATCGCGCGTGAGTTTCGCGACGTGTGAACGAACCATCTCGTAGCCGCGTAGCGCGCCGCGACCGGGCCTGAGCGGGAGACGATGTTCGAGTCCTTCGGCGGCGCAGAGTAGTTCGATGGCGAGGACGTGCTCGACGTTTGAGACGATTGAGCGCAGCTTCGTCGCCGCAGTCATGCCCATTGAGACGTGATCCTCTTTGCCGCCGTCGGTTGGCAGGTTGTCAACGGAAGCGGGATGCGCGAGCACCTTGCACTCGTTGAGAAGCGCGACCGCGACGATCTGCGCGACCATCATGCCGGACTGAACGCCCGCATGCGTGGTGAGAAAGGCGGGCAGGCCCTCGTTCTTGTCGGGGTTGACCATGCGATCCACGCGACGCTCGATGATGTTGCCGAGGTGCGTGACGGCTATGCACGCATAGTCGAAACTGATAGCGAGCGGTGCACCGTGGAAGTTGCCACCGGAGAGAACTTCGGAAGTCTCTGTGAAGACGAGCGGATTGTCGGTCGCGCTGGCCGTCTCGATCTCGACGATGGAGCGCGCATGATTGAGCGCGTCGCGCGCCGCGCCATGAACCTGCGGCATACAGCGCAAGCTATATGCGTCCTGCACGCGCGGATCGTTCTCAAGATGCGAGGCGCGAATCTCGCTCTCGCGCATGAGTTCGCGCAGGTGCGCGGCAGATTCTTGCTGGCCCTCGTGCGGTCGCGCGCGGTGGATGCGTTCGTCAAACGCGGCGGGCGTGCCTTTGAGAGCTTCGAGCGTCATCGCGCCCGCAACGTCTGCGGCGCGCGCAACACGAGAGGCACGCGCGAGTGCGAGCGCGCCGACCGCCGTCAGGGCCTGCGTCCCGTTCAGAAGCGCGAGCCCTTCCTTCGCTTCGAGCGTGACGGGTTCGATCCTTGCGCGTCGCATCGCTTCTCCGCCCGCGAGACGCTCGCCCGCGTGGAACGCCTCGCCCTCGCCGATGCAGACGAGCGCGAGGTGCGCGAGCGGCGCGAGATCGCCGCTCGCACCAACCGATCCCTTCTCAGGCACGACCGGAGTCGCGCCGCGCTCTAACATCTTCAACAACGTCTCGATGATTTCAACTCTCGCGCCGCTATAACCGAGCGCGAGGACGTTCGCGCGCAAGAGCATCATCGCGCGCGTCTCTTCGATTGAAAGCGGAGGGCCGACTCCGCACGCGTGGCTGCGCACGAGATTGAGTTGAAGCTCGCGCAACTCCTCGCGCGGAATCGTCACGTCTGACAACTTCCCGAATCCCGTGTTGACGCCGTAAACGACGCGTCCCTCTTCGACGATGCGCTCGACGACGCGACGTGCGGCTTCAACACGCACGCGTGCATCATCAGCGAGCGCGATCTGTTCGTCGCCGCGCGCTACTTGTTCGATCTGTTCTAGTGAGAGCTGCTGTCCGTTGAGTTCGATCATAAAAGATCAGAGGACAGAGGTCGAAGGTTAGAGGTTAGAAAGAACTGGCCGCCATTTTACTAACCTCTAATCTCTATCCTCTGACCTCTCTTCTCTACGTTAACGTTTCTTCTTCGATCTGTTCTGCGTCTTGCCTGTGCAGCTCACCCGTGTCAACGCGTTTCCACTCGCCGGTCTGCGTGCCGGTGCGCAGCGTGCGCGTGCGTTCGCGTGCGCGCTTGGTGCGGTCGGTGACGCGGTGCGGGGTCTGTGCGAGTCGCGAAGCGCGTGCGGCGGCGCGGCGGAAGGGATGGAACTCGTGCGTGGGCAAGACCTCGCCGGTCGCCTGTTTGAGACGCACGGTGGCGAAGGCAAAGGCGATGACGCCGACGTTGAAGATGAAGCCGGTGAGGAAGACCACGTCGCCGGGGACGACGCCGACGGCGGCGCGGCGTATGAACTCGTCGAAGTCTGTGGCGGGGAACGGGTGCAGGTAAACTTTCAAGTTCCAACTCGCGGCGAGCAGGACGAAGAGCCAGAGATAGTTGCGACGCAGCCGACGGCCCATGGCCTCCCAGATGCTGATCGTAAAATGCGGCGCGCGCAGGTCGGCGGCGAGATGATCAACCCACTCGTCGTTCGCTACGTTGGGCTTGAGCATCTGCGCGAAGAAACCTGTTTCGATGACGCGCACGCGGCTGGCCCAGATTTCATAGTAGCGATAGCGACGCGCTTCCATCGTTAGAAAGAAGGCGACGAGGATCGTGTTGATGAGAATAACGAAGTGCGGATTCTGCGGCGCGCTGAAGGCGAAAGAGAGAGTGGCCCCCGCAGTGATGACGGCCCAGTTGGTCGTCGTGTCGAGGCGGTTGCGCCAAGTGTTCGAGCGTTGAATCTCCCCGCGATAAAAATGCACGACCGCCGTCGTGAACTCCGTCGAAGTCATCTTGCGACCGGCGAGCGTGATCGACGGCGACTCGGCGCGCTCGTTTGTCACGGTCGCAGTCTCTTTCGGCGCGATGATCGGAGGCGTGCGTGATAGCAACGGCAGACTGCCCGACACGCGCTCGCCGGTAACGATGTTCGGAGGAGTTTTTCTGGGGCGATCAGGTCTCATCTGTGATGATGTCCACGGATGCGAACGACGACGCGCGCGCAACTCGCATCATGCGTCGGGCTGCGCGGATGATAGCACGCGCTCAGGTTTCAGTGTGACGCTTCCCACGCGCATCCCGGCGAGCAGGTAGAGCGCGACGTAAGATTGCCACGGGCCCCAACGGCGGCGCGCCAACTCGCGAATCTCGCGCTCGCTCATCGGCTGGCCATTGTTGTAATACTTCACGACCGCGCCGCGCAGGAAAAGATCGGCGGCGGCGAACACGTCCGTGCGACCGAAGTGCAGCATCAAGACCCACTCCGCCGTCCAACGCCCGACGCCGCGCAAGGCGGAGAGGCGTGCGATGATAGTCTCGTTGTCCTCGCGCGCGAGCGAAGGGCCATCGAGCCGGCCCTCTTCACACGCGCGCGCAAGCTCGATGATGCTCTGCGCCTTTGCACCGGAGAGACCGAGCGCGCGTAAGGCTTCGACCGGCGAGCGAGCGAGCGACGACGGAAGAGGAAAGGCATAAAACTTTTTGTCATCGACTGTCAGACGCTCGCCGAAGCGTTCGACGAGGCGGCGGCGAAACGTCCACGCAACAGAGGTCGCGATCTGTTGGAGCAGGATCGAGTTCGCCAGAGCCTCGAAGAGCGAAGCCCAACGCGGCAGGTGCAAGCCGCGATGCTCAGCTTCCAGACGGCCCAACAATGGATCGTCCTGAATTTGAGCGCGAAACTTTTTTAGATCGTGCTCGATGCTGAACATCTGACGCGCGGCCTGTTCCGCTTCGGCTAAAAGTTCCGTCGTCACTTCCCACGCTGTCACTTTTGATCTGTCCAGCGTCGTTCTCGTCGAATCGCGACGCGGCGTTGTGAGAGAGACGCGGAGCGACGGGCGCGCGCGTGTGCCTTCGGAGTTGATCGTGAGGAGGAAGAGTCGGCCCTCGAAGTAGAGGGCGCGTGTGTAAATTCCCGCGTCGAAGTTGTCCACGATCTCGGCTTCGGTGAAGCGTAGGAAGCGCGCGGTCGTTTCAAAGTCGAAGGGCGTGCGTGGGCGTATGTCGGTCGAGTGCATCGCGCGCGAGTGTCGCAAAAGGCACGTCGGCGCGTCAAAGCTCACGCGGGCCCGACGCAAGGTTTGCGCTGCCCGTTGTCGAAGTTTGCTCGACTCAGCGTCGAAGTTTATGCGGCTTGACAGTCATTGTGTGCGTCCCTATATTCACTTTTCGTTCGTCGCTGATTGAAAACTGCTGTGGTTGACAAAGGATCGCAAGTCTCGGAAGAGTCCGACGCGCGTTGGATGCGCGAGGCAGTGGCGGCGGCGCGGCGCGCGGCGCGCGAGCATGAGGAAGTGCCTGTGGGCGCGTGCATCATCTCGGAAGACGGCACGCTTCTCGCCGTCGCTGGCAACCGCACGCGCACGGACTGCGATCCGACGGCGCACGCCGAAGTGGTGGCCCTGCGCGAAGCCGCGCGCCGCGCCGGAGTGTTCCGGCTCACGGGCGCGACGGTCTATTCGACCATCGAGCCTTGCGCGATGTGCGCGGGCGCGCTCGTGCAGGCGAGAGTGCGGCGTTTAGTTTACGGCGCGGTAGACGCGAAGGCTGGCGCGGTCGAGTCGGTCTTTCGCGTCTGCGACAACAGCTCTTTGAATCATCGAATCGAACTGACGACGGGCGTGCTCGAAGCGGAATGCCGCGAACTCATGCAGGAGTTCTTCCGCGCGCGCCGCAAGACGGAGGTCGGAGGTTAGAAGTTAGAGGTTAGTAAAAGACAAGTTCTTACTAACCTCTAACCTCTGACCTCTAACCTCTCGCTTTTTGGAGGGGTCGCATAGTGGCTTAGTGCACCGGTCTCGAAAACCGGAGTGGGGGAAACTCCACCGTGGGTTCAAATCCCACCCCCTCCGCCACTTCTCTTTCAAGTTCAGCTACTTAGGGCATTAACATACTTGCCGCCCCCGACGCTCGTTTCAGCTCAGAAAACGTTTAAATTCTCTGCCCCTTAGCCGCACTCGCTGCCTAGGTGAGTCAAGTATGTTAATGCCCACACTTTAGTCTGGGGGTGGTAATTCAGGTTGATCGATCTGTTCACTTTGCCCCGAGCAGTTTATAGAGCCTTGCTGCCATGGCAGGGTCGATTGTTTTGAGTGTCGTGTAAATGTCGAGCGCGGAGCGGCGGTCGCCAAGCGTGTAGTAGGCCGCGCCGAGGCTGAGGTAGGGTAGGCTGAAACCGGGCCGGAGCCGGATCGCCTCGCGGAAGGCCTTGATCGCCTGCGCCGTCTGATCTGTCTGGAGGTAGGAGTTGCCGAGGTAGAAGTAGTCGTCGGCCGAGAGCTTGGGCACGAGGGCGTAGGCGGCGATGGCCTGCCGGAAGGCGGCGAGCGAGCGCGCCTTCTGTTTCAGATCGGCGTAGGCGCTGCCGAGGTTGTACTGCGCGAGTGCTTCGTCTTTGGTCTCCTTCTTCAGGCGCAGGGCCTGTTGCGCCGCCTCGATGGACTCCTGACTCCGTCCGAGCTGGTTCAGCGCGTAGGCGACGGCGTTGTGGCCGATGGGCCAGTCCGGCTGCAGGGCGACGGCCTGCCTGCTGGCAGCGAGCGCCTCCTCATGCTGCTCAAGCCTCTCGTAGGAGAAGGCGAGGTTGATGTAGCCGCCTGCGCCCTTCGGATCGAGGCGCACGACTTGGCGCGAGGCTTCGAGCGCTTCCTGATACTTCCCCATGCTCCCGTAGGCGTAGCTCATGCCGAAGTACGCGCCGGGGATGTCCGACTTGATTTGCAGCGCGCGCTGGTAGGACGCGAGCGCGTCGGCGTAGCGCGACTGGAGGTTGTAAGCCTCGCCGATGCCGACGAGCGGGAAGGGGTTCTGTGGGTTGATGGCCGAGGCGCGCTGGAAGGCTTCGAGGGCCTGCTGCGACTGTCCGAGCGCGAGGCGCGACGTACCGAGGTAGAAGCAGGCTTCCTCGTAGTCGGGCTTGAGGCGCAGTGCCTGCTCGAAGGCGGCTGCGGCGTCATTATGTTGGCCGAGACCGGAGAGCGCGAGGCCGGCCCCGTAGTGCGCGACCGGAGCCTGCGGGTAGGAGCGCGCGAGGTTGCCGAACAGTTCGAGCGCGTCTCTGTACCGGCCCGCCTGAAGCAACTGAAAGCCCTGCTGCACGGCGGCCTCCGGGTTGAAGCTGCCCTGGAACTGTGCCGCCGCGCCGGTCGCACGCGCGAAGACGAGTAGGAGAAGCACGGACAGGAGAAACTTGGACGGGGCTTGCGGCAGAACCTTAGACATGTGTTTGCAACTCCTGATCTTTGGCGCGGACGAACGACTTTGATAGGAAGGAGGCTGCAACGTTAGACCGCGCCGCCGTGGACGCGGACGTGCTTCTCCTCGTCGGTGTAAACTTTGATCTTCGTGCCGGGTTTGATCTTCGCGTCGCTGCCTTTCTTGAGGAAGCCGAAGACGCCGAAGAGGGCGATAAGCGCGATGGTCGTCGCCGTCTTGTCGTCGCCCTGCTTGCCCTGCGAGGCGCGCAAGCGAATCGTCTGGCCGTCCACGGCGGTCGTCGTCTCAATGCGCAGCCCGAGCTTGCCGCCCTTGCCCATCCGCCCGCTCTTCTCCGCCGAGGCGATGACGCCTTTAACGATGGTGCCTTTGGCGACGACGATCTGCTTGTTGACGATCAGATCGTCGTCGAGTCTGAGCGTGACGGGATCGCCCTCGGTCGCCGTCTTGCTCGATATCTCCTGCGTCGTCACCGCCGACAGCTCCGCCCCGTCGGGCACGACCAACTCTTCAGCCTGCGTGGGCTGCTGCGGTGCTGGCGCGGCGAGCGGGGCGGGCGCGGCGCACGGTAGCAGCGAGAGGAGCAGCAGACAGGCGATGGCCCTGCGCGCCTTCAACACGGCGGCCCCGCGCGCGCGACGAGTTCGAGGAATGAAGTCTGTTGTCGAATGAATGAGTGGCATTAGCTTTCTCCCCGTTAACAGCTAAGATAATTCGATCACCGACGCGGGCATCGCGCCTCGCGCTCGGCGTCTAGTGAAGAGCGGCGCAGCTTCTTGCGCGCGCGTCGGTCGGCTCGGGCGCGCGTAGGAAGAGCGATTCACGTGCGCGGCAGTAGATCGACGTTGAAGGAATCGTCTCCGCGACGCACGCGCAGGCGGACGCGCCCCGATTCGGTCTTTGAGAGTGCCTTCTCGGCATCCTCCTGCGTGCGCACGTCCTTGCCGTTGATCTTTTCGAGCACGTCGCCGGGCCTGATACCGGCTGCGCCTGCGGGCGCGTTGGTCTCCGCCAAGATCACGATCAGCCCTTTGACGTTCGTTAGTTTGAAGCGAGCCGAAAGCTCTGGGGTCGGCGGCGCGGCGCGCAGACCGAGCCGTCCGCCAGTGGCCTTCAACTCGAAGCTGCCCGCCTCGGTCGCACGCACGGTTGTCTCCGTCTTCGCGGCGGGCGCGTCGCCGCCCGTGCTCAGCTTGATCGTCGAGCCGTCACGCACGACGGTCAGCGTGAAGACGTTTGTGTGCTGGCGCGCGAGCTGCGCGAGCCGGCTGCGCAGGTCGTTCGTGTCGCCGACGGCAGCGTCGTTGACCGCAGTGATCACGTCTCGGCGTTCGAGCCCGGCGCGCTGGGCAAGGGTGTCGGGCTCGACCGTGCTGACGAGCACGCCGCGCGGCGCGAGGCCGAGGGCCGCCGCAGATGTGGGCGTCAAATCCTGCACGACCGCTCCGATCTGGATCGGCGGTGGCGCGGGCTCCGGGGCTTTGACGGGCACGCGCGGCGTCGGCGTGTTCACGGGGCTCGGCGTCGGATTAGATGTCCTGTAGTTGGCCCCGACCGCGCGGAGCACCGCCGGGGTCGCGCCAGCCCGTCGCAGTTCCGCTTCGATCTGCGGCGTCAGTTGGAAATCCACGCCGTATCTTTGAATCTCCCGCATCATTTCGGTAGCCGTGAGCCCGCCGTGCTGCAGCGCCGCCAGCAGCCCCGTCTTGGTGATCGGCTTCTTCTGTTGTGCAGCGACGCAGACCGACAAGATGAGTAGAGCGACGAGCAGCAGCGCGCCCGAAGTCAACGCTCGAAACAGACGGTTACTGACATTCATCTCCGCACCTCACATCCGCCGGACGCGTCCGGCAGAGAATCGCCAAGCCGCATCGCTTAAACAGTAGCCGCTCCGTTAGGTCGTCGATTAAACCCGCGCGCGAGGATTCGCACGTTGCTCAATGGTGGATCAGATTCAAAGCCTCTTCTCGCCTCTTCCGGCGCACCGCCTCGCTCTCGTCCTCGCGCGGGCGCGGGCTCCTCTTCGCGCGAGCCTGACCTCCGCCTTGGCCGCCGCCCGATGAGTTCCCGTTGTCGGGGGCGGGGAGTTCTATGCCGGCGGGCGGAGACTGCGGCGCGGGCTGCTGTGCCGGGCCAGCCGTCTCCGTCTTCGTCTCGACCGGCGGAGTAGGAGTGGCAGGCATCGGCGTCGGGGTAGATTGCGCCTGCTGTCTCCCGGTCTGCGGCGGCGCGGGCTCTTCCGCCGTCCCGTTGCTGCGGCTCATGACGAAGGCCGTCGCCAGCACCGCGACCGAGAGCGCGACGCAAGCCGCGACGTAGAACCGCCAGTCGAGCCGGGAGAGGATGCCGCCGCCGTGCGTGTGCCGGGTCGCGAAGGAGTCGCTGAGAGAGGCGCGCGGCGCGGATTCTTCCGTGCTGCGCGCGGGGCGAGTGTCGTTGAAGGCGAGGCCGCCGCCGGAGACTCGCGTCGCCTTGATCTCCCTGTCGCCCGTGCCGAAGGCTTGCGCGCCACCGCTCGCGACCGAGACGTTCGCGCCCGCCTGCGGCGAAGGCGAACTCGCGTGCGCGATCTCGACGCGGGTCGGCGGGACGTAAGGGACGACGACCGAGGGCGCGGCATTCGGCGCGGCTTCGAGCAGCGCGGTGCGGAACTCGCCCGCCGTCGAGAAACGGTCTTCCGGTTTCTTGGCGAGCGCGCGCAGGATGGCACGCTCAATCGCTTCCGGTATATCCGCTGAAAACTCGCGCGGCGGTGGCGGCGGCTCCTCGATCTGCGCGCGCATCAGGTTGTACTCGCTGTCATTCATGAAGGGGACGCGCCCCGTCAGCATCTCGTAGAGGACGATGCCGGAGGAGTAGATGTCCGAGCGCGCATCGGTGTGCTGGCCGCGCACCTGTTCGGGCGGCATATATTCGATGGTGCCGATGAGGTGGCCCGCGCGCGTCATCCGAGCCGAGCCGAGCACGCGCGCGATGCCGAAGTCCATCACCTTGACGACGCCCGCCGGCGTCATCATCACGTTGGCGGGCTTGATGTCGCGGTGAATGACGCCGAGGCTGTGCGCGTAGTCGATGCCCTCGAGTGCCTGACTGAAGAGCTGGACGGCGCGTCCGCAGTCGAGCGCGCCGCGCGCCGCGATCAGATCGGCGAGCGTCTGTCCGGGCACGAACTCCATGACCATCAAGTAGAGGCCGGAGTCGCGGAAGAAGCTGTAGAGCGTAGCGATCTTCGGGTGGTTCAGCTTGGCGAGCGTGACGGCCTCGGCGCGGAAGCGCTCGACGACATCGGGTTGGTCAGCCAGCTCTGGCTTGAGCACCTTAATCGCCACATCACGTTCGAGCATGAGATCGACGGCCTTATAGACGGCGCCCATGCCGCCCTCGCCGATCTTCGCCGCGACCTTGTAGTTGCCGAAGACGTTGCCGATCATTGCGCCCACCTCAGTTCTCGCGTCTCGGACGCCTGCGGGCGCGGCGACGTGTCGGGTGGTCTGACGCCAAGCACGCCCACAGTGATGTTGTCGTGGCCGCCGCGCTCCCTCGCGAGTGCGACGAGACGCGCGCACGCCGCGCCGGGGGCGTTCGCCGCGACCGCCTCCCCGATCTCTTCCTCCTTGACTAGATCGTAGAGGCCGTCCGAGCAGACGACGAAGCTGTCGCCGAGGCGCAAGGGGAGCGGCGCGTCCCATGTCCGTATCGAGACTTCGGGGCCGCCGCCGAGTGCGGAGATGATCACATTCTTGTCCGGGTGCTTGCGCGCCTGCGCGCGGGTGAGCAGTCCGTTCTTGACCATCGCGCCGACCACCGAGTCGTCTTCCGTCATCAGGTATATCTGGCCCTCGCGCACGAGATAGACGCGGCTGTCGCCGACGTTGGCGGAGAAGGCGAAACCGCCCTTGACGGCGAGCGCCGAGCAGGTCGTGCCCATGCCCGCGAGCGCGGGATCGACGCTCGCAGCTTCGCGGATCGCGCCATTGGCGGCGCGCAGAGCATCGACGAGCGCCAACTGCGTGTCGCCCTCGTGGTCATAATAGACGCGCCCGATCACGTCGGCGGCTGTGCTGCTCGCGATCTCGCCAGCGGAGTTTCCGCCGACGCCATCGGCGACGATCATGAGGACACCCTTGCGCGAGGTGACCTGTGGATCGGCGGAACTGACGAAGCGACCGCAGTCCTCGTTCGTCTCTCGCGCACAGCCGACATCCGTGAGCACGCTTGCGGCGATCTCGTAAGCGTCCCAGCCGAGCCCGAAGTTGGCCGTCGGCCTCTGCCCCGCCGCGCTCTGAGTGTCCGCGCTCTGGGCCAGCGCGCTTTGAGCCGTCGTCGGCTCCGCGCCTCTCCGCTTCTTCCACAGGCTAAACATCGAATTATTCACTCTCTTCTCAGAGCCGGTCGGCGGGCCTTGACGATCCGTCGCCAGTTGCGTTGTGGATCAGGGGGCCTTCTCCTCAGGCTCCAACGCTATGGAAAAGTCCCTCTGGTTTTCCGTGACGGAGACGGGCAGCGTCTTGTCCGCAAAGTTCTTGCGCTTGAAGGTCAGGTAAACGGTCTTGCCCAGCGGCTCGGTCATCGTGTAGGGCGTCGTCCCGACGAGATGCCCGTCGCGCCAGACCTCGGCCGCGCCGTCAACCGTGCTGATGACCATCGACTTCAACTCGCCGCGCGAGGTGCCATTTCCGACCTGTTGAGCCACCTGCGTCGGTGCTGGCTGGACGACCGGGCGGGGCGTGTCGTCGCCCGCCGTGGCGTAAACAATCGCGGTGACGGCGAGCACGAGCGCGCCGAGCGATGCGGCCAGCCAGATGGCGAGAGGCGGCACGCTCCATCGCTCGCGCTGTTCCTCGCGCTCCTCGGCTGGCGGCGTGAAGAGCGAGGCGCGCAGGTCGTGCACGTCCGCGAGGAGTTGGTCGGCGTTCTGGTAGCGGTGCGACGCGTTCTTCTTCAAACAACGCGTGATGATCGACTCAACGCCTGCGGGCAGAGACGGATCGAGCGCCGACGCATGGACGTAGTCGCAGCTCCTGATCTGCTCGATGAGCGCGCCCGCAGTCTCCGCGCGGAAAGGGAATTCGCCCGTGACCATCTCGTAGAGGAGGATGCCGAGCGCCCAGATGTCGCAACGCGCATCCGCCGGGCGGCCCTTGAGCTGTTCGGGCGACAGATAGTTGAGCGTGCCGATCACGTCGCCAGCAAGCGTCAGGTTCGGTGATGCCTCGCCCTTGGCGATGCCGAAGTCCAGCAGCTTCGCAGCGCCGCCCGCGCCCACCTTAATGTTGTTCGACTTGATGTCGCGGTGGATGATCGCGTTTTGGTGGACGTAGCCGACCGCCTCAACCACCTGCTCAAAGATCGCGAGCGCCTCGCGCGGCGCGAGTCGTCCGCGCGCCCCGACATACTCGTCGAGCGTCTGCCCCGCAACGTACTCCATCACGATGCAGGGGCAGCCGGAGACTTCGGCGAAGTCGTAGAGCGCGGCGATGCTCCGGTGGTGCAGCTTCGACTGGATGCGCGCCTCGTTGATGAAGCGTTCACTTAGTCCGCGGTCGGCGCGCGCCGTCAGTACCTTGACCGCTACGACCCGGCCGATTTTAGAGTGGACGCCGCGATAGACCTCGCCCATCCCGCCCGCGCCGAGGAAATCGACCAGACGGTACTCACCGACCAACCTGTTGAGGAGGCTTCCGCTGTGCATCTCAGGCTCGATTGCATCGTCGAACGGCGACGACGTGTTGTCATGATAGGTCGGTTAGGCGGACGCGAGATGGGGCATTCGCGGCGACGGATCGCTCGTAGCGAGTGATCTGCCGCCGCGAACACGCCCGCGCTTCACTTCATGACTGAGGTGACGCCCATCAGTTCCTTGGCGTAGCGGATCGGCACGGCGCCTGAGATGGCGAAGTCGTGCTCGCGGCCAAGCCCATAGGTGAATAACGCGATGACGTGCCCCTTGTCGTCGAAGACGGGTCCGCCGCTGTTGCCGTGGCCCGTAGTGTTAATGGTCAACTGATAGATGTCGCCCATAGTGGAGATGACCATGTCCTTGCCGGCTTGCGCGTCCTGCCCGCGCAGGATCGTTGAGATAAAGCCGACGCTCAGAGTCGCGTTGGGGACGATGCCCATCTGCTGATCCTGATAGCCGCCCTGATAGCCCTTAGTGCCGACGATGATGATCTGCTTCGGCGCGGCGCCGGGGAAGCCAAGCACGGTCGCCGCGTCGCCCGGCTTGATCGTGTCGTAGTTATCGTTCAACTCGACCTTCTTGAGCGGTTCAGGAATGTCAATCTTCAACATCGCCACGTCGTGCCGATCCGAGACGCGCGCCACCTTGGCCGGAATGCGCAACTCCGTCTTCGGGAAGGTCACGTTGAGCGCATCGTCGCGACCGTCAACCGTGGCACGCCCGAGGTCAGACCCGCCGAACTGTTTCGTGTCCGCCGGTATCCAGTCCACCGACCGCTGATCGATGATCTGCGGCTGCCCGTCCTTGCCGACCAGCGGCGTCCCATCGTCCTTCACGAGCAGACCGGGGAAGGCGAAACTTGGGAACTCGTAGTTGGTCTTCCACGGGGTCGCGACGTGCAGGTTCGTGATGATGAAACCGTCGCTCGTGACGACGAACCCGGAGCCCGTGAGGCTGGAACCGACGGGCAGGACGGGACCGTTGCTGTCGCTCGTCAGCGAAGGCTCGACGGTGTTGCCCCTGTTTGACTGGACGACCTTGTACATCGCCACGTAGCCGCGACCGTCCGGGACGAGCTGCTTCTCCTTGCCGTCCTTGTCCTTGTACTTATTCGGCATGTACTGGAAGAAGAGCGGGCTGCCGGTGCGCGTGTTGATCAGGTTCCACGTGCCCTGAATATACACGGTCGAGTCGGTGTAGGCACCGGCGACCTCGGCGGGCGTCATCGCGCCGGTGCGCCCTTCGACAGCGCCGGTGCGCAAGCCGAGACCGTTTATCTGCTGCTGGGCATCCTTCGTGGCGGCGGCGTTGGCGGCTGCCAACTCGGCCGCTTTCCTGTGCGACCACCAGACCGAGCCCGCGATGCCAACGGCGACGAGCAGCAGCAGCACGGCCGCTCCGACGATCATGTTCCTGCGAGACTCGCTCTTCGACTGCGACACCATCCGCATCACGGTCGTCTTGCCGACAGCCGTGCGCCCGCCGGTGGAACTGCCTGCCGCCGCGCTCGACAGCGAGTCGGCGACGCGCGTCGCCGGCGGCGAGTTCTTCAGCGCGGTCTGGGCTTCCCCGTCGGTGCCGATGCGCGTCGGGCGCACCATGCTTTCGGGGCGCGGTTCGAGATCGAACTGGAACTCGGGGCCGCCCGGCCCGAACTGGACTACGTCGCCGGGCGCGATGTTGGCCGCCCCGATGATGCGCTCCTTGTTGAGGTAGGTGCCGTTGCGGCTGCCGAGGTCTTTGATCATGAACTGCGGCGAGTCCGGTCCGGCACGCATGATCTTGGCGTGCTGGCGGCCAACAAGGTCGTCCTTGTCGGGATCGTACTTGACAGTCGCGGACGGATCGCGCCCGATGACCAGCTCTTCGAAATGGTTTAGGGGGAACTCTTCTACCTGATTCGCCTTCGAGCCGCTCAGGTGTTTAAGCACGATACGTTTCATCACGAACCTCCTCCAGAAATTCACACGTGCCGGGGGCACCGTTAAGGAAAATCATTATTCAACAGACTAACGCGCGAGACGGCGGGCAAAACAGACACGCGGCGGAAAAAAGTTTTACGGGCTCGGCGGGCTGGGGTATTATGTCGCTCTTCGATGGCGCCCCGACCGCCGGTCACGGCAGAGATGAACAACCCCGAAGACATCACGCGCATACTCCAGGACTGGGGTGAGGGCCGGTCCGGTGCGCAGGAGCGACTGTTCCTCGCCGTTTACGACGAGCTGCGGCGCGTGGCGCGCAAGTGCTTGCGCAGGGAGAGCCCCGATCAGAACTTGCAGCCGACCGAGCTGGTGCACGAAGCCTACATGCGCCTCGTCGATCAGACTCGCGTCACCTGGCAGAACCGCGCGCACTTCTTCGGCATCGCCGCGCAGCAGATGCGCCGCATCCTCGTCGATCGCGCGCGCGCGCGCAAAGCCGACAAGCGCGGCGGCGACATTTCGCTGCTCGCCTTCGACGAGTCGCACGCCGCGCCGCAGGGGCAGGCGCAGGTCGATCTGCTCGCGCTCGACGAGGCGCTCGAACGGCTCGCGAAGGTGGACGAACGCAAAGCGCGCGTCGTCGAGATGCGCTTCTTCGCGGGACTGAAGGAAGAGGAGATCGCCGAGTGCCTGAACGTCTCGACCAAGACGGTCGAGCGCGACTGGCAGATGGCAAAGCTGTGGCTCTACCGCGAACTCGTGCCGTCGGGCGTGGGCGAGTCCCGCTAAGCCCGTAACTTCGACAACCGCGCACCGCGAGCCGGCCCTTCCGATCTCCCGGTCTACCTTTCGATCTCCCGATCGCCCTTTAACGGCTACCGGAAACCTTTAACCAGAGGCATCTCATGTCATCAGAGCATTGGCGCAAAGCCGAAGAGTTAGTGCACGGCGCGCTCGGCGTCGCGCCCGGCGAGCGCGCCGTGTGGCTGGCGCGCGCCTGCGAAGGCGACGACTCGATGCGCGACTACGTCGAGCGACTGCTGGCGTGCGAGTCGCCTTCGCGCGATTTCTTGGAGACGCCCGCGCTGTCGCTTGGCGACGAAGGGTTGGCGCGCGATACCGAGCCGCCGGACGCGCTCGCCGGAGGGCAGCGCGTCGGCCCGTACCTGATCGTGCGCGAGCTGGGGCGAGGCGGGATGGGCGCCGTATATCTTGCCCGCCGCGACGACGAGTTCCGCCAGTACGTCGCCGTCAAGATCGTGCGGCGCGGGATGGACTCGGAGGACATCCTGCGCCGCTTCCGCAACGAGCGGCAGATTCTCGCCTCGCTCGAACACCCCAATATCGCGCGCCTCTTAGACGGCGGCACGACGCAAGACGGCCTCCCGTATCTCGTCATGGAGTACGTCGAGGGCACACCGGTCACGCAGTACTGCGACCGCCACCGGCTCTCGACGGGCGAGCGGCTCGATCTCTTCCGCACCATCTGCGCCGCCGTGCAGCACGCGCACCAGAACCTCATCGTGCACCGTGACCTGAAGCCCTCGAACATCCTCATCACGGCGGAGGGCACCCCGAAGCTGCTGGACTTCGGCATCGCCAAGATTCTCAACTCGACCCTCTCCTCGCTCCCGATGGAGCGGACGCGAACGGAGCTGCGCGTCCTGACGCCCGCCTACGCCAGCCCCGAGCAGGTGCGCGGCGAGAAGATGACGACGGTCAGTGACGTTTACTCGCTCGGTGTGCTGCTCTACGAGTTGCTCGCGGGCCACCGGCCCTATCGCGCCGACGGTGCGCCGCCGCACGAGATGGCCCGCGTCATCTGCCAGCAGGAGCCCGCGCGGCCGAGCGTCGCCGCCGCCCGCCCCGAAGTCTTGACCCACGACGGCGGCGAGCCCGACACGACGATTGCGCCCGAGTCGGTCGCACGCGACCGCCACACGCAGCCCGACCGCCTGCGCCGTCAACTCGAGGGCGACCTCGACAACATCGTCCTGATGGCGCTCAGGAAGGAGCCGCAGCGCCGCTACGGCTCAGCCGAGCAGCTCTCAGCCGACATCCAACGCCACCTCGACGGGCTGCCCGTCAGCGCGCGCAAAGACACCTTCTCCTACCGCAGCGCGAAGTTCATCAAGCGACACAGGAGAAGCGTCATCGCGGCCTTGTTGATCCTGCTCGCGCTCACTGCGGGGCTCGCGGCTACGGCTTGGGAGGCGAGGGTCGCGAGGGCCCAACGCGCGAGGGCCGACCGCCGGTTCAACGATGTGCGCAAGCTCGCCCACTCGAACCTCTTCGAGCTGCACGACGCCATCGCCAACCTGCCCGGCTCGACCCCTGCGCGCGAACTGCTGGTCAAGAGGGCGCTCGAATACTTCGACAGTTTGGCGCAGGAGTCTGGCGACGATCCTTCTCTCCAGCGCGAAATCGTGTCGGCATACCTCAAGGTCGGGAACGTCCTCGGCAACCCGAATAGCGCGAACCTCGGCGACTCGTCGGGCGCGTTGCAAAGTTACGGCAAGGCGCTCTCGGTCGATCAGCGAATCCTGGCGGCCAACCCCGCGGACGGTGAGGCGCACCGTCTCTCGGCCGTCATCTACGAGAAGATGAGCGACGTGCAGGCCGTCACGGGCGACATGCGCGGCGCGGTCGATAGCTCAAGCAGATCGCTTTCGATCTTCCGCGAGATCGCCACATCACACCCGACGGAGTCGCCCGCCCAAATCTCCCTCGCCATCAGCCACATCAAGTGGGGCGACGTGCTGGGCAACCCGGACTTCCCGAACGGCGGGGAGCGGCAGGCGGCGACAGAAAGTTATCGCGCCTCTCTGGGGATTCTGGAGCGCCTTAGCCAGACCGGCACGGATGAGCCGAAGATCCGCCACCTTCGCGGAGTCGTCTATGAAAGGCTCGGCACCATGCTGGTAACACAAGGTCAAATTGCCGAGGCGTCGGACGCCTACCAGAAGTCGTTGGCGATCCGCGAGGGTTTGGCGTCAGAAAACCCGACCGACGTTGACGCGGTTCGCGACGTGGCGATTGCCCACGAAAAGATCGGGAATGTGTTGGAGGCAAAGGGCGACCTGATGGGGGCGTTAGAGAGTCGCCGCAAATCCCTAAGCATCTTCCAAAGACTCGTCGAAGCCGATCAGCAGAACGTGCAGGCCCGCCAGTCACTCGTCCTTAGCTACCTCCACCTCGGCGACCTGTTGATTAACGCGAAGGTGGGTAGCCGAGTTGAGGCGCAGCAGAACTACCGGATGGCCCAGGAAGTTCTTCAGCACATCGGCGGCGCGGACGCAGCCGCGAGCGTGAAGTCTCAAGAGCTTCTGGAGAGTGTTCGTCAACGACTGGGCACTGAGGAGAGAGGCGCAGGGAAGTGACGTTAAGGCGGTTATCCTCCTAACTCCTAACGCGCGAATTACACACGCCGCCCGACAATACAGTTCAAGTCAAACGAAAACGACGAACGATGAATGAAAGCTAGCCGCGCTCCTGCGGGTTGAAGGAGCTGTTACCCCGCGAGCCCTCATCGCGTGACATCTCGCCCTCCACGCCCTCCGCTTTTACATCAGCCCTCGCCAGTGCGCGATTATCCATGTCACCTGCCACACCCAAAACTGCGCGACACATAAACTGACCAGCGCGATGAGCGGCTTACGGGGAATCGTCGCCGTCGAGCGAGGGGCCGCCCGCCAGATCAACAGCGCGATAGCCAACGCGAGATAGGTCAGTAGATGATTCCACGGACAGAATGGACAGAACGCCTTGAGATGAATTAGCAGCCAGAAGAATCGAAGCGTGAAAAGGGTCGCCACTGCGAGCCAAACCGCCAGCGTCCGTATGACGTGGTGGCGATACGCTACGCCTAAGCCGCGGCCGCCCACCCACCAGATCAAGCAGCCGAAGTAGAACCCGAAGCCTAAGACAGCGTTGGGTACATAGAAGGCACGGGCTTGCGGGGTGAGCAACACTTGGTCGCAATCAACGCTTGCAGTCCATGAGCAGATGCCCGTGCCCGGGCTCACGAGGTTGGCGTGCAAAGCAATATAACGCCAACTCAAATACGCGGTGTCGAGAACAGCGATGGTGAGAACGATGGTCAGCAAACGCTCAAACCTACGTAAAGTCGCAGTCGTTAGTGTGGCTCTGACGTTCATGGGCGAGCACTTGCGATTAGCTGCCAGGCAGAGTGGTTCAGGAATTAATCTGTCACCTCGGTCGTCGCCGATATTCATTGTCCGCCCGAGACGGCTTTTCTCGCGTTAGCAAATAGAGGCGACTTCTGTAAGGAACATCGCGCCGCTTCGTCGGCGATCCCGAAACACATCGGGGGTGTTATGTCCCCTTCGGTAAATCAAAGGGTGATTATATACATGATGCAAAGTAGATGATTTATTGCAATCCATCATCCAGAATAGTTGAAGAATTGATGAGTGCGCGACTAGCAACCTACGTCAAGTATATAATCACCCTATCTTGCGTGCGCCTAATAGGGCATCACTTCCGACTCCACTTTCTAACACAGAGGAGAATTCACATGTACAGAGGCAAATCCGCGATGTTAATGCTCGCGATATTTCTGCTGTCGTTGGCCGCCGCCCCGCCTTCATTGGCTCTAACGCGATCAAATCAAGCGCGGGGCAGCGCCAATGAGGAGCGTCTGCTTTCCGCACTTGATAAGTCGGGCTACAGCTACAGCAAAATTGACAAAGGAATCTGGGTCATTGAACTCGACGGCAAGCATCTCGCGAAAGTGAAAGTCATTATCGCGGCAACGGAAGATGTCGTGGTCGTGTCGGCTGAGGTAATAGACCGCAAGGAGTTGAAAGGCAAAGAGGCGGAGTTGGTGAAGATGCTTGAGTTGAACGATCAGTACGATACGGCCAAGTTGGCCCTCTCGAAGCGCGGTCTTTATGCAAGGACGGATATACACGCAGGACTAGTAGATGGAAAAGAACTCGCTTACTTGATCAACCAAGTGGCGGCCTTGGCTGATGATGCTTATGCACAAGTGAAGCCATAACCCTAAGGATGATCCTTAATCCATTCAATCATTAAACTTCTCAACATCCTTATCATCTTCTGTTGGGCAGAAGTGGCGTAAGGAAAAGCTACGCCTCATGCTAAATCATCTAACGGAGTGTAACGCGAAGCTTGAAGTGTGAGGTCATAACACTCTTCAATAAACTTCATACGAGTAGACTAGGATGAGGTATTGTGCCACACGCTTGCCGTCCTTCTCCGCAGGGATGAAGCGAATGTTTCGCGCCGCCTCGACCGCCTTCTCTGTAAAGGCGTCCGGCACCTTCTTGGCCCCCTGCGAATGAATTTCTATGTTGCTCACATAGCCCCTCGGACATAGGACGACGCGCAGCTTGATCTCCCACGCCCCGACCTCCGACCCTGACGCAGAATAGCCCAGCTCGGGTTTGAATAGGACTTCCGCTTTCTTCGTCACCTGCGACTGCGTAAAAACCTCCTTCACTTCCTCGCTCGCTGTCGCGCTGCCCGACCCTGTACCGACGCCGCCGCGCCGGGCGGGCTGCGGTGCTTCGCAAAAACTTGTCACGGGCGTCGGGGCGGGCTGCGACTTCTGAGGCGTTTGTGCCGAGCCTGTGAGTGTCCACGCCACACAAAAGCCGGCGAGACTGAGACAGTGCCTGAACTTCAAGAAACCGGGAACCATATGTGTCATCTCCTTTAACGCAGCATACTATTCGAGAAGCATCAACACCACAAGACGTAGGGACAATCTCGTCTCATCGCCGTCTGCACAAGTCGCGACCGGGGGCGACGAAGGGAAGGCTTGCTTTCGGATCATTAATGTTCTAGTGAAGAAGCGCTCGCCAGTAATTGCACCAAGTCTCCGCGACATCTCACTCCGCCGGGTGCAAAGAGTACCCATTAAAGTCCCCACAGTCATTATTACATCCTGATGTAATGACTTTCCTTAAGTTATAACTGATAGGACTTACAGATATGTGCCGGAGCTACGCGGCGGAGTGAAAATGCAAGGCCTTAACATGATTGCAACTTGCAGCGGTCCGCCGATCTGCGGTGGCGATCTCGATCGATTCTTTGTGCTGATCCATTACCACGTACATGATAGACTTTCGCGCGTAACCCGAGGACATGGATCGTTGAAAGTTTATTAGAGACCGTAGCCGACCCTTGCTCGCACTGCCGTTCTTGTCGCTCACCGCCGGCGATCTTACCGGGCTGCTTGTCTCAAACCGAGGTCAATTCCTAAATGAAAACAAACTACCGCGTTTTGTTGATCGTTGCTGTGTTCGGAATCGCGCTGTTTACGGCAGCGGTTAATCCTCACGATTCAATCTATGCAGTAGGCAATCGCGTCGAGGTCGATATGGCTCCGGACGATGACCTCTTTGCCGGTCTCCGCTGGCGCAACATCGGCCCGTTTCACGGTGGGCGCATCGCAGCCGTCACCGGCGCGATCGGTCAGCCGGGCGTGTTCTACGTCGGTGCGCCTGCCGGCGGCATCTGGAAAACCACGAGCGCGGGCGTGACGTGGTTCCCCGTCTTCGATCAGTTCAAGAACGTGGACAGCATCGGCGCGATACAGGTGGCTCCATCCGATCCGAATATCGTGTATGTCGGCACTGGCGACTCGGTGCAGGGTTCGCTCGGCGACGGCATGTACAAATCGGTCGATGCCGGTAAGACGTGGGCCCACATTGGCCTCGAGGACACGGTCAAGATCAACAAGATCGTGATCGACCCGAAAGATCCCGATCTCGTGCTCGCCTCGACGCAGGGCGACGCGCGGCACGGCGGCCAAGGCATCTATCGCAGCACCGACAGCGGCAAGACGTGGACGAACGTCCTCAAGCCTGAGAATGCGAACGGCACGCGCGACCTTGAGTACGCGTTCGACGTGCCGCACGTGATGTTCGCAACATCGCAGGGCAGCGGCGGTGGATTCGGTGGTGGATTTGGCGGAGGCGGCGGAGGTGGAGCGGCTGCGCCGCAAGGGCCGAACGGCACGGCGCTCTTCAAGTCAACCGATGCTGGCAAGACGTGGAAGAAGATCGATACGCTGCCGCCGTACACGGGACGCATCAGCGTCGCGATTGCGATGCACACGAAGGGCCAACGTATCTACGTCGTCGGCGGCCCGCTTCAGGGCGGTTCTGGTCTGTATCGGTCTGACGATCAAGGCGCGACGTGGCAGCACATGGCAGCGGGCGACACGCGCGTTGCCAACGGGCAGGGCGCGTTCAGCTCAGGCGTATGGGTCGATCCACAAGACCCGGACATTCTCTACACGGTCAGCACCACGGTGTATCGCTCAACCGACGGCGGCAAAACGTTCAGCGCGTTCAAGGGCGCGCCCGGCGGCGAAGACCCGCACGAGATTTGGATCGATCCGACCAACGGCCAGCAGATGTTGTTCGGCTTCGATCAGGGCCCAGCCGTCACGCTCGACGGCGGGCAGACCTGGAGTGGCTATTACCAGATACCAATCGCGCAGGTCTATCACGTCGCCACCGATACACGTTACCCGTATTGGGTGATGGGAGCGCAGCAGGACACGGGCGCGATCATGACGCGCAGTCGCAGCGATCTGGGCCAGATCACGACCCTCGATTGGTATCCGCTGCAGTCGTCCGAGTTCGGCACTGTCGCGCCCGATCCGCTTACGCCGACGACCGTGTACGGCGTCGGCTATGGCACCGGGCAAGGCAACGGGCTGATCAAGATCGATCTCGCCACGGGACAGTGGGGCAACGTCGCGCCGAATTTCGGGACGGACGCGAGCCTGTATCCGGCGGGCCGCGATTTCTGGAAACGGTTCGACACCGCGTTCGAACCGAAGGCGATGTACGTCGGCTACAACTGCATTGTCGTGACGCGCGACGGCGCGCAAACGTGGAAGACGTTCAGCCCCGATCTCACCACGCTGAAAGGTCAGCCGATGCTGCCGTGCGGCGTCGCGCCTGCGGCGGCGGCGACGCCCACTCCCGCTCCGGCTCCGACGAAGGCGCCCCCAGCGCCAACACCGACGCCGACGCCAGCCACTCCGGCCGCCCCTCGTAGTTACATTTCTGATTTCTCGCTCTCGACCGTCAAGCGGGGCGTCGTCTGGTCAGGCAGCAGCACGGGACAGATCTACAACACGATGGACGGCGGCAAGACTTGGAACAACGTCACGAACTTCGCCGATCTGCCGGCGAACGCCAACTTCGTCACCGTCGAGGCCGGGCACGGCGACGTCAATACGGCCTACGTGCTCGCGAACATCAGCTTCGTCCGTGGTGGCCCCGCATCGGGGCCGGAGCAGCACTACATCTACCGCACGCACGACGGCGGCAAGACTTGGACGCGCATCGTTAACGGCCTGCCGGTCGATGAACGCACGGGCAGTCAGGTGCACGTCATTCGCGAAGACCCCAAACAGAAGGGCTTGCTCTTCGCAGGCACCGAGACGACCGTCTATGTTTCATTCAACGACGGCGATCACTGGCAGTCGCTGCGGCTGAATCTGCCGAGCACGTCGATCCGCGACATGGTGTTTCATACGGACGATCACATGAACGATCTGGTCATCGGCACGTACGGTCGCGGATTCTGGGTGCTCGACGACATGAGTCCGCTGCGCGAGGTCGCGGCGAAGGCGCAGCAGATCGCGGCGGCACCGGCATACTTGTTCAAACCGGGAGACGCTATACGCTCGCGGATGAACTCGAATTGGGATCAACCGATGAACCCCGAGATGCCGCACGCGCCGAACCCGCCGTTCGGCGCGCTCATCTACTACCACCTGAGCAAAAAGCCGGCCGCCGAGATTAAGCTGCAGATCTTCGACTCGGCGAATAAGTTGGTGCGGACGATCACGAGCACGCCGCCGCCCGTGTACGAGCGGCCCCCGTATCCCGATTATTGGCTGATGCCCCCGTCTGAGCGCGCGCTCTCGGCGAACACGGGGACGAATCGCATCAATTGGGATCTGCGTTATGACGATCCGCCCGGCTACAACCCCGACATCAATAACCAGATGAACTCCGCGCCGGGCCAGGTCACGCCCGCGCCGCACGGGCCGCTCGCGTTGCCGGGCACGTACACCGTCAAGTTGCTGGTGGATGGCGCGACGTACACGCAGACTCTTGTCGTGCATAACGATCCGCGCGTCGGCGAGGGCGCGGGCGTGATGTCGGCGTTGCGGGCACAGAACAGACTGGCGATGGCCGCCGCGCAGGGCATGAAGGACAGCTACGCCGCCAACGAGGAAGTGACCGCAGTGCGTGCACAACTGGCCGCGGTCGCGCGCGGCGCGCTGCCGCCGGATGTCGCGACGGCGGCGACCGCGCTCGATACGAAGCTGGCGACCTTCGGAGCGGCGGGTGGCCGTGCACCGCGAGGCGGCGGCTTTGGAGGGGGATTCGGCGGTGGCCCCGCACGCGTGCCGGGCAGCGTGTTGGCGTTCTACTCGATCAACACGATCTTCAACACAGTCCTCGGGCCGCTCTCGCAGGACGGCATCGACATGCCGCCCACCAAGGCGGAGGTTGACACATGGGAATCGGGCTGCAAGGAGTTCACCGCGACGGTGAATGGGTGGAAGACGATCCTCGGCGTGGACCTGATCGGATTCAACAACCTGCTAACGAAAAACAACCTGACGCCGCTGAAGACCACGACGGCACTGGCGGTACCGGCGTCGTGCACGTTCGTATGGCCCACGGCGACGGGCGGCAGGAGCAAATAGACCGAAGACCGTGCAGTGGCCGCAAGACGTCATCTCCAACGAGGCTTAGAGAATCCAAACCGTGAGTTTTATCGCGGCAATAAACGTGTAGCTCATTACAGGGAAACAGGTGAAATTCCACCTCCCGGCAGTTATACAGCACCGAAATTCAATGTACCCACAATTCAAGTCTCGACAGATGAAGAATACCTCCCTTGTATTGATGAGATTGTGAAGCACATTCAATCATGGTGGTTTGAAGCTGCCGCAGTCACCATGGAGTAGTGGGTCAGTTTGAAATCCTAGAGCGGGTTTCGATTGAATGTACGGTTCAGAGTTCACGCTTTAGCGTGCGCGCTTCGGCAAACACAACCTAAAGGTTGAACTCTGAACGCTCAACACCTTCCGTTCAACTGAAAACCGCTCTAAGTAATACTTGACGTGAGCTTTGCCGAGCGAACCCGTGCCGATCTGTTTATTCTTTCTGGCGTCAGATGGCAAAAACTTTTGCCATGCCACTTTCCTCACAGGGCCGAGTATAGCCACCAATAAAATCCTTGACCTGCGTGCTCCTGATTATTATAAGAGCTAACTATTAATCCATCTTTTCTTCGAGGGGCACGCCGTGAAAGAGACGCGCGACAGCATCACCGACGTTTGGGGCGAACGCACCCCTCATGAGAACCATGACTGGCCCACGAGAGTCGATGAGCGCACGCTTGAAAAGCCCGACAAGTGGGTTCAGTCCTGCTGCATCCTTTGCTCCAACGGCTGCGCGCTGGATATTGGTGTTAAAGATGGAAAGATGGTCGGCGTGCGCGGAAGGCGCACTGATCGCGTCAACCATGGGCGTCTAGGGCCGAAGGGCCTACATGGATGGATAGCGAATCACAGTCCGGACCGGCTGACGCACCCATTGATCAGGCGCGGCGGGAAGTTGCGAAAAGCGACTTGGGATCAGGCGATGAAGTTAATAGTTCGTCGCACTAAGGAGATTAAGAAGCAGTACACGAGCGGGGCGATTGGTATCTACAACACGGGCCAGCTCTTCCTCGAAGAGTATTACACGCTCTCGATCATCGCTCACGCGGGGCTCGGCACGAACAACATGGACGGTAACACCCGGCTGTGCACGGCGACGGCGGCTCAGGCGCTCAAGGAGACGTTCGGCTCCGACGGTCAACCCGGTTCCTACACAGACATTGATGAGGCAGACTGCATCTTGCACGCGGGCCATAACACAGCCGCCACGCAGACCGTCCTCTGGTCGCGCATCTTGGATAGGCGTCGTAGTGATAATCCGCCTAAGCTCATCGTCATCGACCCGCGTGAAACTCCGACGGCTAAAGAGGCGGACGTGCATCTTGCACCGCGCGTCGGCACGAACGTCGCGGTGATGAACGGACTGTTGAATCTGCTCATCCGATCTGGAAACATTGATCGTGAGTTTATTGACGAGCACACAGTCGGGTTCGAGAAGCTACAAGAGGTAGTGAGCGCTTACACGCCGGAGCGCGTGCAGGAGATCACGGGCGTCCCGACAAAAAAACTGCGCGCGGCTGCCAGACTGCTCGGCAGCGCGGAGAAGCTGTTCTCCACGGTGCTGCAAGGCTTCTACCAATCACATCAGGCGACCGCTGCTTCCGTGCAGGTCAATAATCTCAATTTGATTCGCGGCATGATCGGCAAGCCCGGCTGCGGCATCCTCCAGATGAACGGCCAGCCCACCGCCGAGAACACGCGCGAGACAGGCTGCGACGGCGAGTTCCCGGCATTCCGCAACTGGCACAACCCCGCACACCTCGACGATCTCGCTGAGCGGTGGAACGTCGAACCTTCAACCATCCCGCACTGGCACTTGCCCGCGCACGCGATGGAAATATTTCGTCACGCAGAAACAGGCTCGATCAAGTTCCTCTGGATCATCTGCACTAATCCGGCAGTTTCACTTCCAGAGCTTCACCGCATCCGCAAGATACTCGCGCAGGAAAAACTCTTCGTCGTCGTGCAGGACGCCTTCATGACGGAGACGGCAGAACTCGCCGACGTGGTTCTGCCGGCCGCCATCTGGGGCGAGAAGACCGGAACGTTCACCAACGCAGACCGCACCGTGCACATCTCTCACAAGGCGATTGAGCCGCCGGGCGAAGCCCGCTCAGACCTCGACATCTTCCTCGACTATGCCGAGCGCATGGACTTTCGCGACCGTGAGGGCAAGCCACTCGTGAAATGGTCAGACGCGGAAGGCGCGTTCGAGCATTGGAAGGAATGCTCGCGCGGGTGGGTCTGCGACTATAGCGGAATGAGCTACGCGAAACTGAGTAAAGGCTCAGGCATCCAGTGGCCCTGTAACAAAGAGCATCCGAAGGGAACGGAGCGGCTTTATACGGATTTCATCTTCCAGACAGATGCGGAAAGGTGTGAGACCTATGGTCATGACATCGAGACGGGCGCGGCGAGGACGCCGGAAGAGTACAAGGCTCACGATCCGAAGGGGCGAGCGATACTAAAAGCCGCGCACTACAGCCCGCCGATGGAAGAGCCGGACGAGATGTACCCGTTCTGGCTGACGACCGGAAGAGTCGTCTATCATTGGCATACGCGCACCAAGACGGGCCGCTCGCAGGAGTTGCACGACGCCGCGCCGGATGCCTTCGTCCAGATATCGGAAAATGATGCGGAGCGCCTAAGCGTTGTTGAAGGTGAAATGCTTGAGGTCGCGTCGCGACGCGGGAATGTGAGAGGGCCAGCACAGATCGGCGGCATCATCGACGGTCACGTCTTCATTCCGTTCCACTATGGCTACTGGGACGCGAAAGAGGATCATGAGCGAGCCGCCAACGAGTTGACGCTCACCGCTTGGGACCCCGTGAGCAAGCAGCCCTACTATAAATTTGCCGCCGTCCAAGTGCATAAAGCAGATGCTGAAGGCGTCACTGAGAAGCTGGCGGACGCGGCGGGGAAGGCCCTCGACAAAGCCAGCGAGTTGACCGACAAGGTGATGGCTGCGGCCCACGTCGAGCGCAGCCACGTCGCGGATTACATCGGCATCCTGAGCGAAGCCAATGAGGAGTTCGCCGCCGCTTGTGTTTCCGTCGCCGCGCATCATCTTGAGGAGCCGGAAATTCAGTCGGGGATGCAGAAGCTTGCCGAGTTCTCAAATAAGGCTGTCGAAAGTCTTCGGCCGGTTGCGGATCGGTACGGCAAGTACGACACCAAGGGGCCGAACAAACTGCGGGAGACACTCTTCCCCTCAGCGCGCGCAGGGGCATACGGCGTGCTGCGCGATCTGCATGCGCTATTCGTGATGGCTTCGGAAATCCACGTCGCGCTGGCAATCGTTATGCAAACGTCGAAAGAGTTGCGCGACGAACAACTGCTGGCGAAGTGTATTGAGATGGATGAGAAAAACAAACGCCAGCAGGCATGGCTCATCACGCAGATTGAGCACCGAGCATCACACACTCTGGTAGTGCCACAATAAAATGGCCCATGAATCTAGAGACCGGGCGGACGCCGAATTCGCAGCAATCCGGTGTAGGTAGGGCGATAATATATTTGACGATGATTCGTCAAATATATTATCGCCCTTTTTTCAACTCAACAATTTACTGGAGGGGCAGGCACGACGCTTACCCCTTCGCGCTTCTCGCTGTCGCGATGTTGGCATTGCGAAGATCAGGAGCTTGCCCCGTTCCGACGTGCGGACTCCTTGTGATGGGGCCGCGCGGATCACTTCACGCCTTTGCCTTCCACGACCGTGAGGACACGTCCAATAGCAGGGACGCTGATCACTTCGGTCGCGCCGCCGGGCCACCTTATTTCCAGCTTCTCTATTTTGGTCGCGTTGCCGAGCCCGACGTGGAGACAAGCGTCGTTCTGCGAGCCGTAGCCCGCGCCGCTGATAGAGTCGAGACGTTGGCGTGTGCCACCGGCGGTGACGTAAACGACTGCGCCCATCGCGTCGCGAGGGCTCTTCTTCGCGGGGTCGCCGACGAGCCGTAGCCCGAGCCAGTGGCCCTTCGTCGCGGTAACGTTGCGAAGCAGGGCCGGCCGGGCATCGCAGTTGTTGATGACGGCGTCGAGGAGGCCATCGCCGTCGAAGTCTGCGACGGCGAGACCGCGCGCCGGATAGGCTGCGGCGAGTGCGCTTCCCGGCGCAGCGCCGACGCGCTCGAAGACGCGCTCACCCGCCACCTTGTTCGTCGGGCGCGCGTTCGGCACGTTGCGGAAGAGCAGCGGCTGCTGCGCCCAAGACGTGCCCCATTGGTACTGATCCACGGACGGATAGACGTGCCCGTTGGCGACGAGCAGGTCTTTCCAACCGTCGTTGTCGAAGTCGAGGAAGGTGGTGCCCCAGCCGAGGAATGGGATGGTCGTCTCGCCGTGGCCGGTCTGCGTCGTCACATCTGTGAAGTTGCCGCCGCCGTCGTTGTGGTAGAGCGTATTCGAGTCGTCGGAGAAGTTGGTGATGTAGAAGTCCACCCGCCCGTCATTATCATAGTCGCCGACGCCGAGCCCCATTCCCGCCTGTTCGCGCCCGTTCTCGTTGAGCGCGACGCCGGACTCGTAGCCGATCTCGCGGAACGTGCCGTCACCTTTGTTGATGTAGAGCAGCTTAGGTGTCGAGTCGTTGACGACAATGAGGTCGAGCAGATCGTCGTCATCGGCGTGGACGAACGCAGAGGAGAAACCGTAGTAGCCTTGCGGGTCACTGACACCGGCCCTCACGCTCACGTCCTCGAAAGTGCCGTCAGCCTTCTGGTGATAGAGCGTGTCGCCCTCGCCCTTCATGCCACGGGGGCCACACATCACGGGAACGCTGCGGAACTGGCAGAGGTTCTGCGCGCCGAAGCCGGGTTTGCCGGCATCGGTGGGGCTCGGCGGGAGATTGTTCAGGTCGAAGTGAGCATAGCCGGGAACGAAGAGATCGAGTCGTCCATCGCGGTCGTAGTCACCGAAGGTGGCCCCCGTTGACCAACCTTTACGCGCGACGCCTAACTTCTCCGCCACGTCTGTAAAAGTGCCGTCGCCGTTATTATGGTAGAGCCGCGACGTGCCGTAGTTACCGACGAAGAGATCGGGTAAGCCGTCGTTGTCGTAGTCACCGACGGCGACGCCCATGCCCCAACGCTCGTTCGCCACACCGGCCCTCTCCGTCACGTCTTCAAACTTCCAGTTGCCGAGGTTGTGGTAGAGCGCGGCGCGCGGGGGCTTCTCCTTGCCTTGCAGTGCGGCGAAGGTCGAGCCGTTGAGGAGGTAGATGTCGGGTCGTCCGTCGTTGTCGTAGTCGAAGACGGCGACGCCGCCCGAAGGCGTGTCGGTGATGTAATCTTTCGCAGGCGAGCCCGCGTGGTGGCGGAACGCCGCAAGCGCAGTGTGATCCGTCACGTCCTCGAAGACTGCGGGAGCTTTCGGATCGATGATGCCGACCGTGCGCTTCGACGAGTAAGTGTGCGCCTCGCCGGTGGCAACCGGCCCTATGCCCTGCGGCGTTGGCTGTTGTCGAGTTGGCTGCTGCGCGAGCAGCGCGAGTGGAGAGAAGAGAAGCATGGACAGGATGAGGGCATGGAGCATGTGGCAACGCGGGCTGCGCGTGTGATTCATCGTTTCAATCTCTTGTGTTGCAAACTTTTTCAAGCGTCGGACGGTAACGGATGCCAGAACTATTAACACCGGCCCTATGGGATTTCTCAAACAGCTTCTAAGGCTCCTTCACCGACAGGTAGCGGTCGATCTGCGGATTCGAGAGCGTCTGCTTCTGACCACTGGGCCAGTGAATCTCGACGGACTTTGCGCCGGTCACGCTGCCGAGTCCGACGAGCAGACGCGGGTCGTGCGACGAGAGGTAGCTGCCCGCACTCGACACGTCGAAGGTTTGCCGTCGATTGTTCGCGTCCGTCACGACGACGCGCGCGCCGATGGCGGAGCGCGACGAACGTGTGCCCGTGAGCGAGAGGCCGATCCAGTGATTGCGCGTGCCGCCGTTTCGTAGGATGAGGGCTGGCCCATCGGTCTGCGCGATGATGATGTCTTCGTCGCCGTCGTTGTCGATGTCGCCGATTGCCGCGCCGCGCGCCGCGAGCGGGAGTTGAAAGGGCGCACCGGCAGTTGTGGAAACATCGACGAAGGATGCGCCGCCTTTCGACGCCCCGACGTTGATCATCAAAAGCGGCGTCTGTTTGTACGTCAGGTAACTCGTCGTCTGCTCGATGGTGTCGAGGACGTGGCCCTGCGCGACGAAGATGTCGCGCCGCCCGTCGTTGTCAAAGTCGGCGAAGCGCGCGCCCCAGCCAGAGTAGAGGGCGCTGATCTGACCGACACTCGATTGGTGTGTGCCGTAGGTGAAAGACAGGTCGCCGTTGTTGCGGTAGAGCGGGTAAGTCTCGTTCGAGAGCGTGGTGATGAAAATGTCTATCAACCCGTCGCCATCGAAGTCTGCGGTATCGACGCCCATGCCTGCGAAGGTCTTGCCGTTCTCATCGTAACCGGCCCCGGCGACGAGCGCGATGTCCTCGAAAGTTCCGTCGCCGCGATTGCGGTAGAGCGACTCGCGGACGCTGTCGTTGGCGACGAAGACATCCGTCCATCCATCGTTGTCGAAGTCGGCGAAGGCGACGCCGAGCCCCTTGCCCGACGGATCGGCGACACCGGCCTTAACGCTCACGTCTTCAAACGTGCCGTCTGCCTTCTGGTGCAGCAGCAGGTTCGATGTGCCTTTGAAGTTATCGGGGTGGCAGTAGGCGCGGCGGGCCGGATCGCCACAGAAGATCGCGCCGCCGCGTGCGAAGTCCCAGTCCATGTAGCGTGCGACGAAGAGATCGAGTCGCCCGTCGTGGTCAAAGTCGAACCAGCCGGTGCTCGTAGACCAGCCGGAGCCGGAGGTGTGGGTCTGGGCAGTTACGTCTTCAAAGCTGCCATCGCCGCGATTGCGGTAGAGCGTGTTTGCGCCGAGCGCGGTGACGTAGAGATCGACGAAGCCATCGTTGTCGAAGTCTGCCGCCGCCACCCCGAACGAGTAGCCGGAGCCTTTGAGTCCCGCGCGCTCGGTCACGTCCTCAAATGTTCCGTCCGGCTTTTGATGATAGAGGCGATTCCAGTAGCGCGGGTCGCGCTTGTCGGGTTGCGCGCCCGCAGGCATCGGGTCTTCGAGCCGCGCGCCGTTCGTGAAGAAGATATCGAGCCGACCGTCGTTGTCATAGTCGAGGAGTGCGATGCCACCGCCCATCGTCTCGGGCAGGTACTTCTGCGAGGTGGGCGAGGCGGCGTGGCGGAAGTTGACGCGCGCCTCGGCGGTGATGTCTGTGAACGTGACTGGCGAGGGCGCGTGCGGCGCATCTCCTTGCGGCCTTTTCTGCGTCGGCACGCTATCGTAGGAGCGACCCTTACGTTGCGGCTGCGGCGTTGGTTGGGGCGGCCCTTTCGGCTGCTGCGCGTGTGGGGCGGGGTGCGAGCCTAGCGCGAGGGACAACGCAAGCACTCCGAGGAGGCATGCGAGAGAGTTACCTTGTGACTTCATCGTGAATCAACGCGGAGAAGGCAGCGTCGCCGCCGGAGAGTTAGAAGCGCGCTCAGGCTGTGACCGTATAATCTACAACCCGTGCGCGACGGAGTACAGCGACTCGACAGCGATTGTCATCGCTGAAAGTTCGACGCTGTCCTTAGTAACTGTCTTGCATCGTGAGTAACTGTCTTGCATCGTGGAAATTTGGCGCGGCGTACAGGGCATGACCAGCCTGTCGTCGCCTTACTTAAGGACAAGACACATAAATTTCGTTGACAACTTGCCAATTTCGCTGCTATAAGCCCACAAGCCTATTGAATCGTTTACGTAATCGTTTACGCAGTTGCGGAAGCAGTTTCCACGCGCGACCCGGCCGTCAGAAATTTGACGGGCGAGCCAGACGATACAGCATGAAGCAGACTGCCGCATATGCGCACGCGGGGTGGTCTGCCTGCACTCGCAAGACCAACATCACGCACACGGGCTGGGCAGTTGCCGTCTCCCACGGCAGAAGCAATCGGAGGGGATCATGATATCTCGCAGACGTTTCGTCGCCGCAACCTTATTTATGCTGCTGGCATTGGCTGCACCTGCTTGGGCGCAGAGCGACCGTGGCAGCATCGCCGGCACCGTCACTGACCCGTCGGGTGCGCTAGTGCCCAACGCTAAAGTGACTGCCACCAACCTCGACACCAACGAGGCACGTGAGGCAACCAGCAGCGGCGAAGGTAATTTTACGCTGCCCGAACTGAAGGCGGGCCCCTATCGCGTGAGCGTCGAGGCGCTCGGCTTCAAGACGGCGACGCTCGACAACGTGCAGGTCGGCGTGCAGGTGACGCGCACCGTGAACGTGAAGTTGGAGGTCGGAGCGGTCGGCGAAGCCGTTACGGTCACAAGCGATGCTGCGCCCGTCATCCAGACGGAGTCCGCCGTGCGCCAGACCAACGTCAACGAGCGTCAGGTCAGAGAACTCCCCCTACAGGTGAGCGCTGAGTTCTCCGGGCGCACGCCGCTCTCTTTCATCTTCCTCGACAGCAACGTTACGTCCGGCGCGGGCAGCGGGACGAACGCTTCTAACTTCAGGGTCAACGGCGGGCAGGGTCTCGGCACAGAAATTTTGATCGACGGAGCCACGACGCGCCGCGCGCAGAACGGATCGTTCTTCTCCGAGGTCGCGCCGGGCCCGAACGCCTATCAGGAGTTCACGATCTCGACAAGCAACTACTCGGCGGAGTTCGGTAACTCGTCGGGCGGCGTCGTCAACTTCACGCTCAAGTCCGGCGGCAACGAGTTCCACGGCGAGGTTTACGATCTCTTCCGCAACAACGCACTCAACGCCAACAGCTTCATCAACAACTCGCAGGGACTACCCATCGTCCGCGATCACGAGCACGACTACGGCGGCAACGTCGGGGGGCCCATCTACCTGCCGCGCTTCGGCGAGGGCGGCAAGTCTTACTGGAGCGGGAAGAATAAGGAATTTTTCTTCTTCAATATGGAGAGCTATCGCTTCTCTCAGGGCGAGAACGTGCTGCTCTCCGTTCCGACCTTGAAGATGAGGACGGGCGACTTCTCGGAACTGCTCACCGATCCCGAACTGCTGCGCCGCAACGGGGGCCCCATTCAGATTTACAGCCCCATCGCCGGCTTCGACGCACAGGGCCGGCCCATCCAAGCGACGCCCGGCTCGCGCGTCGCGATCCCCGGCAACCGGCTCGATCTTTACCGGCTCGCTACGGGGCAGTCGATCATCGATCCCGTCGGTCTGAACATCGCGCAGGCGTTCCCCGCGCCGACCCGCGCCGGGGTCTTTCGCAACTACCTAGCTCAGACCTCGACGCCGACGCGGATGAATAACCCGACCTTCAAGATCGACTCGATCCTGTCGGATAAGCAGCGGCTCACTTTCAGCTTCGCCTACCGCAACAACACGCGCATCGCGGGCGGCTCCCCTCGTTTCCCCGAACCCATCGTCGCTCTCGGCAGGTGGCAACAGTTCTTCAAGTCGCAGTTCTATCGCGTGCAGCACGACTACACGTTTGGGCCGAACTTGCTCAACCACTTCAACGTCGGCTTCAACCGCTACGACGTTGCCAACCACAACACGACCGAGGGCTTCAACACGCAATCGCTCGGACTGCCGGCAAACGCCACTCAGAACAAGGCGTTCCCGAACGTCGATTTTCCCGGCTACGGCGACCCGGCTGACCCGAACGGAAACGTCCGGTCGTATCAGGGTATCGGCTCGACCTTCTTCAGCGACCGCCTGCGCGACAACGGGCTTGAGTTCTCCGACTTCGTGACCTTCATCCACGGGCGGCAGAGCATGAAGTTCGGCGCCGACGTGCGCATCCAACGCTTCAACATACACCAGTTGTTGTCGCCCGGCGGACAGTTCAACTTCCGCGCTAACCAGACGGCCAACGACTGCTGCGACCGTGGCGATCAGGGCTTCCCCATCGCGAGTCTCCTCGTCGGTGCGACCGAGTTCTCCTTCAACGCGCAGCAGAACTTCGATCCGGCGTGGCGACAGTTCACACACTCCTACTTCTTTCAGGACGACATCAAGATCACGCAACGTCTGACGGTCAACGCCGGCGTGCGATACGATCTGCCGGGGCTACGCAGCGAATCGCATAACGCTTTTCGCGGCTTCGACCCGAACGCCCCGAATCCTTCGGCGGGCGGACGCCTCGGCGCGATTGTCAGCGCGAGCGGGACGGGCGGCTTGCAAGCCGAGTTCAAGACGTTGAGCAAGCCAGATCGCTCGAACTTCGGGCCCCGCCTCGGCTTCGCCTATTCGCTCAACACCAAGACGGTCGTGCGCGGTGGCGCGGGACTCTACTACTCGCCGATCATCTACGGCGTCAACGGCAGCAACACGCTCACCGAGGGCACCATCGGTTACAACTCGCCCTACCAGCCGAACATCAACGGTGGGGCCGACGCCAATCCCGATCTCTTCCTGCGCAACTTCCGCAGCGTCCCGCCGACTAACCCGGCGGGCCAGTTCATCGGCAGCGACATCGACTACTTCGACCGCAACTTCAGGACGGGACGCACGTTCCAGTACGGCTTGGACATTCAGCGCGAGCTGCCCTCCAAGTTCGCCTTGACGCTTAGCTACACGGGCCATCGTGCCTCGCGCCTGCGCTCGAACTTCACACGCATTAACGCCATCTCGTTCAACGCCCTGCGGCTCGGCGCGCCGCTCCTGAATAAGAATCTCAACGACGTGACGGCTGCCGAGAGAGCCTACGCGCAGAGCGTCGGCGTGACCATCCCGTCCAGTTCCAACGCTGTCTTTACAGGCTTTAATGGCAGCGTCGGGCAGTCGCTGAAGCCTTTCCCGCAGTACGGCTTGATCACCGACCAGCTCGAAAGTCAGGGACGTAGCTGGTACGATGCGGGCACTGCCAAGCTCGAACGCCGCTTCTCAAACGGCATACAGTTCGGTGCTTCCTACACCTTCTCGAAGCTCATCACGGACGCGGCGGAAGACCTCTTTGGCGGTTCGCCCACCGGCAGTCTGATCCAGATACCGGGCGACTCGCGTTCGCTGCGCTCCATCTCACCGAATAACGCGACGCACGTCTTCGTCGTCAACTACCTGATCGAGCTGCCCTTCGGCAAGGGCCACCGTTTCTTGAACGAAGGCGGCTGGACGGACAAGCTACTTGGCGGCTGGCAGCTCAACGGCATTCAACGCTACGAGTCGGGGCTCCCTCTCGTCATCCGCCTCTCGCGGCAGGGCTTCTTCAGTGGGCAGGGGCCCACTGGCTTCAACACCGATCTCCGGCCCAACCTGACGGGCCAGCCCATCCTGACCGGCAACGGCCAGACGGGCTCGCGCACACAGGTCTTCAACCCGGCCGCCTTCGCTGCGCCGCCTTGCTACGACTGCGGTGCTGTGCCGGCGGAGTTCACCTCGACCGGCGCGATCAACCCGGCATACGTCGCCTACTACTCGAACCCGAACCGCTTCTTCGGAAGCGCGTCGCCGACGCTTGGCAACGCGCGCGTCAACCCGTTCTTCCTTGAGAACATCAGCCTACTCAAGAAGACGAGGCTGACCGAAGCGGTCACGATGGAACTCGGCGCAGAGGCGTTTAACGTCTTCAACCGTCACCGCTTCAACTACCCCGGCAGCGATCTGATCGACCCGGCTAACTTCGGGTTCGCGAGCGTGGGCGACGCGAGCTTCTACCAGCCGCGCGTCATCCAGATACGCGTTCGGTTCACTTACTGATCCGGGCCACTCGGGAATGAACGGCGCGGGAGAGTTGAGTTAAACTCTTCCCGCGCCGCTCTCTTTATCACCTCTCCCCGCGCGACGACACGAAGGGCCGACGATGAGACGCCTGACGCCCAAACGACGACTGCTCATGCACGCTGCGACGCTCTTCTGCGCTGCATCGTGCGCGTTGCCCGCATTCGCACAGGGCCACCGTAGCGGCGTGCCTGCGCCACAGTCCGGCGGGCGCATCGTGCGCGCGACAGGGCGCGACGAAGTCCGCGCCTCTACGCTCGTCGCCGAGGGAGCAGAGGCCCTCGCGCGCGGAGACGAGGGCGTTGCGCGCGACTCTTTCACGAAGGCCCTCCAAGCAGACCCCGACAACGTCGATGCACACACCTATCTCGGCGTGCTCGCCGACCGCGCGGGCGACCTGAAAGACGCAGAGCGTCACTTCGCCGCCGCCGCCACCTTCGCGCCCTTCTCCGCCTCTGCCCGCAACAACTACGGCGCTGTGCTCATGCGCCTCGGACGCACGCAACTCGCCGCCGCGCAGTTCGAGGCTTCACTAAAGCTCGATCCCGCGCAGCCGAGCGCGCTCGTCAATCTTGCGCAGATGCGTTCCGCTTCGGGAAAGCCGGAAGACTTGCGCGCCGCGCGCGAGATGTTCGAGCGTGCGATGCGCGTTGCGCCCGATATCGAGATGGCCCGCGCGCTCGTCGTCATCGCGTTGCGCCTCGGCGAGAAGAAGAATGCCTCCGCCGCATACCGCGACTACGCCGCGCGCGCGGCTGAATCTTCGACGCCCGCTACGTCTGTCTTGTCGACGGCCTTGCCCGCGCCTTCCGCTGCGTCGCGATCCGAACTCGGGCAGGCGCTGCTCGAAGGCGGACTCATCGAAGAGGCAATAGACGAGTTGAACGTGGCGGTGGCGTCCGGCCCATCGGATGCAACCGCCGTGGTCGCGCTCGCGCGAGCCTACATGCGGCACAAGGAAATCCCTGCCGCCGGGCGCACGCTTGAGGCCGCCGTGGCGCGCGGGCTCGACGCTGCGCCCGTCTACGCGGCGCTCGCTGAGGTGTATGAGGGGGCCGGTCGGATCGAGAACGCGATCCCCGCCATGCGCCTTGCGCTCGCTCGCGATCCCAAGAACGAGGCTTACCACTTTCGCTACGGGCTGCTGCTGACGGACGCCAGCGCGCCCGCCGCTTCCGTCATCCGCCTACGCGAAGCCCTCAAGGAATTTCCCTCTTCGGCGCGCATCTGGCTGGCCCTCGGCATCGCGCAGTTGACCGATGGCAAGAACGCCGACGCCGAAGAGTCTTTCCGTCGGTCGCTCGAACTCGATCCGAAGTCCATCCCCGCGCTCGGCTATCTCGGCACGACTCACGCCGAGCGTGGCGATTACGCGCAGGCGCTTCGTTATTACGAGCGGGCCATCGCTGCGGACGACGGCCATGCCGTGGTTTACTACCTCGCCGCCGATACCATGCTCAAGCTGCCCGGCGGTGACCAAGCTAAAGCGGAGCAGTATCTGACGCGCGCCATCACACTCGATCCGTCGCTCGCCGCGGCGCGTCTCGCACTCGCGAAAATCTACGAGCGCGCAGAGCGTTGGACAGACGCCGTGCCGCAACTCGAACGCGCCGTCCAGCTCGCGCCCGATCTGAACGAAGCGCACTACCATCTGGGCAGGGTTTACCAGCGACTCGGACGCGCCGACGACGCGCGGCGGGAGATGGCCCTGTTCAAAGAACAGAGCGAGAGCGAAAAACAGCGACGCGAGACGGATCGGCGCGATCTCGTCCGGCGTCTCGCCGACGTGCGCTTCTAACACCGTGCAGCAAGGGGAATGATGACGATGAAGATCAACAGCACCGCCGCCCGCTTCGCGCTCGTGGCACTCTGCGCCTTGTTCGCGCTGACCTTCGCCGATAGTGCGCGAGGGCAGAGCGCAACGACTAATCCGCCCGCGCAGACTGCCACGCCGCAAGCCACCCTGCCGCAGATGGATCAGTGGGGCGACGAGTTCAACGGCGCAGCTCTCGACGAATCGAAGTGGGAGCGGTTCACGTTCGAGGGCGGCGGCGGGGGCAAGCTCGAAGTGGCAGAGGGCCAACTCCGTCTGCGCAGCGCGAACAAGACGCGCGCGGGCGTGCGCTCGAAGCCGACGTTCGTCGCCGATCACTTCAGCGTCGAAGCGGTGGTGGCGAAGGTCGCGCCGCAGTTGCCGGACGCGGGCGACAGATCAGCCTCCATCGGATTTGCCACGCTGGCCATCCTCTTCGACGGATCGGGGCGCAACCGCATCGAGTGGATCAACACGAGCGAGCGCACCCTCGAAGCATGGGCAGTCGTGGACGGCGTCGGCGAGCGGCTCGACGACCGCAAGCTGGCCCTCAAGTTCGACAACCCGGTGCTGGCTATCGTCAGGCGCGGCGACGAGTTTTTGTTCGTCGTCAACAAGCCGGACGGCACGCCGCAGGACGCGCAGATCGCGTTCAGGAAGACTGTGAAGAACTTGCCGCGCACGTTCCGCGTCATGCTCTATGGCTTCGGCTCGTCGCAGAACAACTGGGACTCCGTGCGCGTCGTCACGGCGAAGTGAGGCTCACGAACCTTGTCTAAGCTGAGGAGAGACGCGAGACGGATCGCTTCGTGGGCCGGGTGGCTACTGCTCGCCGCACTGTGCGCGCGTGCGCAGACGGTCAAGCTCGACGGCGGCTGGCAGTTTCTCCCAGACCAGTCGGGCGCACTTAAGGTCTCCGATCTCGGCGGCGCGCGTGGCTGGCGCGACGTGCGCGTCGGACTATCGTGGAACGCTCAGTTCGCAGACCTGCGCGACTACATGGGCGCGGCTTGGTATCGTACGAGCCTCGCTGCTCCCGACTTGAGAGATGGCCGCCGTGCGCTCCTCCGCTTCGGCGCGTGCGACTACTACACGGAGGTCTTCGTCAACGGTCAGAAAGTTGGCGCGCACGAGGGCGGCTATACGCCTTTTAGTTTTGACGTGACGGAGCACTTGCACGCGGGCGCGAACGAGTTGGCCCTTCGCGTCGTCGATCCGCCGATGGACGAGCGAGAGAATCGCGCACGCTTTCCGCAGTTTCTCTACAACGAAATCCCGCACGGCAAGCAGAACTGGTACGTCCAGACCGGCGGGCTGTGGCAGCCTGTGACGTTAAAGATTTGTGCAAGGGATTGCGTCGAGCAGGTTCACGTCACCACGAGGACGGACGGCAACGTGACGGTGTCTGTTAAGTTGGGCAATCGTGGCAAGTTTGCCGAACCCGACTCGACTGAAGTCATCGTGCGTAATGCGCGTGGGGAAATAGAGTTTCGCGAAAGCAAGAGTGAACTTCCATTAGAGGTGGCCGTCTTTCAGGGACGCGTTAAGTCTCCGCAGCTTTGGAGCCCTGATAAGCCGACGCTTTACACAATCGAAGTCAGAAATGCTAACGATAACTTCGTCGATCATTTCGGCTTTCGCTCCTTCGAGGCGCGCGACGGGAAGTTTTATCTAAACGGCCAGCCGTTCTACATGCGCGCCGCGCTCGATCAGGATTTCTACCCGGAGACGATCTACACGCCGCCGTCGAAAGAGTACGTGCGCGCGGAGATGCTCAAGGGCAAACAGTTGGGTTTGAACTTGCTGCGCTGCCACATCAAGGTCTGCACGCCCGAATACCTCGAAGCGGCGGACGAGGTCGGCATGCTCGTCTGGTACGAAGTGCCTTCGTGGAACGACGAGCACCACTTCGCCGAGGTCGCGGCAAAGCGCGGAGAAAAGATTTTTGATGAGATGGTTGAGCGCGACTGGAATCATCCGTCAATCGTCATCCAGTCGATCATCAACGAGGGCTGGGGCGCGGACTTGGCGCACGGCGCGGATAGTCGTCGATGGCTTCTCTCAGAGTTCGACCGCGCAAAACAGATGACCGCGCCGCTCGGTCGCCTCATCGTTGACAACAGCGCGTGCTGCGACAACTTCCACTTGAAGACCGACATCGAAGACAACCATCGCTACAACTCGATCCCCGATTACTATCGCGACTTCGACAAGTGGGTCGCAGACTTCGCCGCGCGCCCCAAGTGGGACTTCAGCCCGCACGGCGACGCCGAGCCGACGGGCCGCGAGCCGCTCGTCGTCTCCGAGTTCGGCAACTGGGGCCTGCCGCAACTCCCGCGTGAGTTGCCATGGTGGTTCGCGCGCGACTTCGGCGGCCGCCCCGTCACACGCCCGGCCGGTCTCTTCGAGCGATTCGCAGAGTTCCGACTCGCCTCAGTCTTCGGCGACTACCGCGCGCTCGCAGAGGCGACACAGTGGCATCAGTTCGCATCGCTCAAACACGAGATCGAAGAGATACGTCGCCACGCATCAGTTCAAGGCTACGTCATCACCGAGTTCACAGACATCAACTGGGAAGCGAATGGCCTGATGAGTATGTGGCGCGAGCCAAAGGCTTACGCCGTCGAGTTGACCAAGCTCCAACAGGACGATCTCCTGATCGCGCGCACAGACAAGCACAACTACACGAGCGGCGACCCCGTCAACTTTGAAGTCCTGCTCTCGCACTACAGCGCGCGCGACCTGCGCGGCGCGCAACTCGTCTGGCTCACAGACGCGGGCCGGCGCATCGACAGCAGGAAGATCGAGATGGCCCCCGCGCCCGCGTCCGTCACGACCGTTGCGCGACCAACGCTGCCCGCACCACAGGTCACGCGCCCGTCGCGGCAACGCATCCGTGTAGAGTTGCGCGACGCCGCAGGTCACGTCGTCGCCGAAAACGGCGCGGAGATTTTCGTCTATCCGAAGGCGGCCCCGGCGACGCAGACGGCACTCACCTTCCACGATCCGAAAGGCGCGCTCGGACTCAAAGAGGCGCAACTCAAGACAGCAGGCTACACGCTGCTCGGCCCCGACGTTGACACGCGTACGTTCAACCGGCCCACGTTGATGATCGCCTCCGCGCTCGACGAAGCCGTCGCGCGTCGCCTGCGCGATGGCGGTCGTGTGCTTCTGCTCGCGGACTCGAAGGACGCGCTTCCGTCAGGTTCGCTGCTCAAGGTCGTGCCGCGCGAAGGCTCTGATCTCGACGGTAACTGGGTAACGAATTTCAACTGGGTTCGCGCCGCCGCGCCGTCGCCGTTCTCTACGCTGGCGTTTACGAAAATACTCGGCTTCGAGTCTGAACACGTCGTCCCGCGCTTTGTCGTTCAGGGCGTTCGTGGCGTTGACTATGACGATGTGCTCGCGGGCGCCTTCTATGGATGGCTGAACAATAACGCAGCGCACATGGTTCAGGCGCGCGCTGGAAACGGGCGAATCGTGATGACGACGCTGCGCTTCGACGAGTACGGGCGCGATCCTTACGCGACGCACCTGCTTGATGCGCTCATCCGCTATGCGTCCGGCCCCGAGTGCGCGCCGAAGTTCGCTCTCGACGAGACACACTTCCGTTAGCGAGCAACCACGTTGCGTCTGCCGAAGCGGGCCAGAATAGTTTTAACGACGCGCGCGGCGCGCGGTGATGGTGTACGAATGAGCTATGGACGGTAGAATGCCCTCGACCGTGTGAAGGGCGGACGGCAACTCCGATGAGCATCAAGGATGTGGCGCGCGCGGCTGGCGTCTCTACCGCCACGGTGTCGCACGTCATCAACAATACCCGATTCGTCGCCGACGTGACGCGTGCACGTGTCCTGCGCGCCGTCGAGGAATGCGACTACTACCCGAACGCGCACGCGCGCGGGCTCGTCTCGGGGCAGAGCCGCATCCTCGGACTGGTCGTCTCAGACATCGCCAACCCGTTCTTCCCCGAGTTGATCAAATCAATCGAGGCGGCGGCGTTCGAGCGCGGCTACGACGTGATCCTCTCGAACACGAACTACGATCCGAAGCGCACGTCGCACTACGTCCGCCGCCTCATCGAGCGGCAGGTGGTCGGCGTCACGTTGATGACCTCGGAGTTGGACGCAGCACTCGTGGACGAATTGGCTCGAAAACATGTCTCGGTCGTCTTCCTCGATCTGGACGCGCCCGGCGTGAACATGAGCAACCTCTGTATCGAGTACGAGCGTGGCATCGACGAGGCGGTGGGCCACCTCGTCGCGCTCGGTCACGAACGACTCGCGTTCGTAGGTGGCCCTCGTCACCTGCGCTCGGCGGCGAAGCGGCGAGAGGCGTTCGGGCAGAGCTTCCGGCGTTATCTCCCCGGTGCGCCGTCGCCGGTGTACGTCGAGGGCGACTTCAAGTTCGAGGGCGGGCGGCTCGCGGCTCGCGAACTGCTCTCGCATTCGCCGCTCCCGACCGCGATCATGACGGCGAACGACATGATGGCATTCGGCGTCCTGCATGAGTGCCGTGCGGCGGGCTTGCGCGTGCCGGAGGACGTGTCGCTCGTGGGCTTCGACGACGTGGCCTTCGCCTCGATCTCGCAGCCGCCACTAACGACCGTCTGCCTGCCACGCACGGAGTTGGGACGGCTCGCTGTCGAGGCGCTGCTGGCAACCATCGAGCACCCGCAGCGCAAGGGCGTCGAACTGCGCGTGCCTACTTTTCTCGTCGAGCGCGGCTCGACCGCTCCGGTCGCCGAGCGTGCGCGGTGACGTATCGGGAATGACAGGAACGAGCGATTGTTTACGAGTGCTTGGAGGGACAAGGGATGCGAATGAAAACGCATGGTGGCGGGGACTCTTTTGTCGCAGCGAGCGCGCGAGCCGCCACAGGATGTCTGTGGGTATTGCTCTGCGTGCTTGTGCTGAGCGCGCAGGGTGCGGCTCAGCGACGTGTCTCTTACACGAACCCCGTCATGGCCGGCGACTTTCCCGACCCATCCGTCACGCGCGTCGGGCACGACTACTGGGCTGCCGCTACCTCGTCTGAGTGGGGCCCCCAGTACCCGATCCTCCACTCGCACGATCTCGTCAACTGGGAGATCGTCGGGCCCGTCTTTCGCCACCCATCCGTCTGGTCCACCGGCAACTACTGGGCACCGGAAATCTCGCAGGATCGCGGACGCTTCTTTATCTACTACGCCGCGCACAAGAAGGATGGGCCACTCTGCGTCGCCGTCGCTACGTCTGCACGACCGCAAGGTCCTTACTCGGATCACGGGCCCCTCGTCTGTCAGGAGGTCGGCTCCATTGACGCCTTCCCGGTAACGGACGAGATGGGGCAGCGTTATCTTCTGTGGAAGGAGGACGGCAACAGCGTTAGCAAGCCGACGCCGATCTGGGCGCAACGCCTGTCGCCGGACGGCACGCGGCTCGTGGGCGAGCGACGCGAGTTGATCCGCAACGATCAGGCGTGGGAGAAGCACGCGACGCTGCCCTACGGCGATCTCGTCGAGGGCCCCTCGGTCGTGCGCCGTGGCGGGTGGTTCTATATGTTCTACTCCGGCAACTTCTGCTGCGCGCGCGAGTGCAACTACGCGCTCGGCGTAGCGCGCTCGCGCAAGCTCTTGGGCCCGTGGGAAAAGAACCCCGCCAACCCGATCCTCGCGGGCAACGACATCTGGAAGTGTCCGGGGCACGGCACAGTCGTCGCGGACGAGCGCGGACGCCACTTCCTGCTCTACCACTCCTACAGCACGCGCGACTTCGTCTATGTCGGGCGTCAGGCTCTGCTCGATGAAGTCGTCTTCGGCGCGGACGGATGGCCCACAATCAACGGTGGGCATGGCCCCTCTGGTCGCGCCGACTCGCCCTACGGCGCGCGAGAGTTGGCGGGCAAGTATTCGTTCTTCGACGACTTCGTCGCGCCACGGCTCGGCGTGGGTTGGCAGTGGCCCCAAGCGAACGAACCTGCGGCGCGCGTTGAGCCACGGGGCGGCGGCTGGCTCGTCCTCAGCCCGACGACGGCGCACCTGACCGAACCCGCCGGTGCGGTGCTCGCGCGCACAACGACGACCGGCGACTTCGTTGCGACCACAGTCATCGATAACCGCTCGCTCGCGCGCGGCGGCTCAGCCGGCCTCTCGGCTTATGGCGATAGCGAGAACGCGCTCGGCGTGTCCGTCGCTGCGAATCATACTGTTCACACATGGCGGCGCGAGAAGAATAAAGAACAGACAATCTCCGCAACGTCCGATGCCGTAAGCTGGCCGCGCACCTTCCTGCGGATGACCGCGCGTGGGGGCCACCTCTACCGCTTCTCGGTTAGCGACGACGGGCGACGCTGGACGGATGTGGGCGAAGAACTCGACGGCAGTTATTTACCGCCGTGGGATAGGGGCGTGCGCGTGGCCCTCGTCGCGGGCGGCGCTCCGGCGGGTGCGGCGGCCCGCTTCGACTGGCTGCGGATCAGTCCGTCTCGTTAGACGGAGATAGACACCGATTTCGATCTACTTGAGCCTTGATGGGAGAAAAGATGATGACAAGTTCGAGCAGGATGAGAAGGCCCTTTGCGGCGACGTGCGCCGTCGCCCTGATCGCGACGCTCGCATCTGCCGGTTGCCGCAAAGAGGGTGGGGGCAGTAATAGCGGTGGCAACGCGGGCGCGGACGTGCGCTCACGGCTGGCGCAGAAGATGCAGCGCGGCGAGAAGATCGTCGTGGGTTTCTCGCAGATGGAGAATGATGGCCCTTGGCGCATCGCCGAGACGGCGAGTATGCGCGACGAGGGCGCGAAGCGCGCCACCAAGTATCAGTTGCTCGTCACCGATGCGCAGGGGCAGACCTCGAAGCAGGTCTCGGACGTGGAAGACTTGATCGCGCGAGGCGTGGATGTGCTCTTCCTCGCGCCGCGCGAAGAGCAGGGCTTCGAGTCTGCGCTTCAGGCGGCGAGGGAGAAGAACATTCCGGTCTTTTTGATCGACCGCGAGGTGAACGGGAAGGCTGGCGAAGACTTCGTCACCTTCGTCGGCTCGAACTTCGTCGAGGAGGGGCGGCGCGCGGGCGAGTGGTTGGTGAAGCAGACGAACGGCAAGGCGGGCATCGTCGAGCTGCTCGGCACGTCGGGCGCATCCGTCGCGCGCGACCGACACGACGGCTTCGCCGCAGCCATCAAGGATCAACCGGGCATGAAAATCCTCACGTCGCAGACCGCCAACTTCAACCGCGCGCAGGGGCAGAAGGTGATGGAGAACATCATTCAGGCGCAGGGCAAGAACATCACGGTCGTCTATGCGCACAACGACGAGATGGCCCTCGGCGCGGTGCAGGCTTTGAAGGCCGCCGGGATGCAGCCGGGCAAGGACGTGATCGTGCTCTCGGTTGACGGCGAGAAGGCGGCCCTCGAAGCCGTCCAGCACAGCGAGATGAGCGCGACGGTCGAGTGCAACCCGCGCTTCGGGCCAGTCGCCTTCGACACGCTGGAGAAGTTTCTGCGCGGCGAACAACTGCCGCCGAAGATCATTAATCAAGATCGCTTCTTCGACTCGACCAACGCCGCGCAGTTCGTCGCCGAGGCATACTGAAACAGCAGAGGTCAGAGGTTAGAGATTAGAGGTCAGTACAAAACTGTCTTCTTTCTAACCTCTAACCTCTAACCTCTGACCTCTAACCTCTGACTTTATGAGCAACGCACCACTCCTCCGCATGGAGGGCATCAGGAAAGTCTTTTCGGGGGTGACGGCCCTCGACGGTGTGGACTTCACGCTGGAGCGCGGCGAGGTGCATTCGCTCGTCGGCGAAAACGGCGCGGGCAAGTCAACCCTCATCAAGATCATGACGGGCGCATATCAGCGCGACGGCGGGCGCATCATGCTCGAAGGGCGCGAGGTCAACTTCCGCTCGCCGGAGGACGCGCAACGCGCAGGTGTTGTCGCCGTCTATCAGGAAGTAAACCTGCTCGCCTACCGCACGGTCGCCGAGAACATCTACCTCGGTCGCGAGCCGCGACGCTTCGGCTTGATCGACTGGAAGTGTATGAAGCGGGACGCCGGTGCGCTCTTGAAGAGACTCGGTCTCGACATCGACCCCGCAGCGACGCTCGGCGATCTCAACATCGCGCTCCGGCAGATGGTGGCCATCGCGCGCGGCGTCTCGTTCGGCGCGAAGGTCGTCGTCTTAGACGAGCCGACGAGTTCTTTGACGGAGCACGAGGTCTCGATCCTCTACGACGTGATCCGTCGTTTGAAGGATGAGGGCACGGGTGTCGTCTATATCAGCCACCGCTTCGACGAGTTGTACGCGATCTGCGACCGCGTGACGATCCTGCGCGACGGACGACTTGTCGGGTCGCGTTCGCTCGCCGGGCTCGACCGGCTCGACCTCGTTTGCATGATGCTCGGCAAGCAGCGCGAGGAGTTGCAGCGGCAAGGTGCGACCGCCTTCGGGCATCACGATGGCGCGGCGACGGCGGACGAGTCGCCGCTGATGCGCGCCGAGAACCTGACGCGCGGGCGCAAGCTCGACCGCGTCTCGCTCGACGTGGGGCGCGGCGAGATCGTCGGGCTCGCAGGCCTCCTCGGATCGGGGCGCACAGAGACGGCGCGCGCCATCTTCGGCGCGGATCAGATCGACGCGGGGCGCGTTTACTTCGAGGGCCACCCGCTCAACCTGCGTTCGCCGAACGACGCCATCGACGCCGGGCTCGCCTTCCTCTCCGAGGATCGCAAGGCTGAGGGGATCATTCCTGAGCTGTCCGTCAGAGAGAACCTGACGCTCGCGGCACTGCCCGCGTTGAGTCGCCTCGGCGTCGTCTCGCGACAGAAGCAGAACGAGATCGTCGAGCGGTTCATGAAGCGGCTCGGCATCAAGGCTTCGAGCGCGGATCAGAAGATTCGTGAGTTGTCTGGTGGCAACCAGCAGAAGGTGTTGCTCGCGCGCTGGCTCTGCAAGAACCCGAAGTTCCTGATCATGGACGAGCCGACGCGCGGCATCGACGTGGGCGCGAAGGCGGAGATTCAGTCGCTCGTCAACGAGTTGGCGAGTTCCGGTCTCGGCGTGCTGATGATCTCGTCGGAACTTGAAGAGCTGGTCGAAGGCAGCTCGCGCGTCGTCGTCATACGCGACGGACGGCGCGCGGCGGAACTGCGCGGCGCGGAGATTTCACAGGACTCGATCATCCGCGCGATGGCTGAAGACGACACGGGCGTCGTCGGCAATGCGAACGCGGCGGCTGAGTGACGGAACGACTGGCGTTGCCTCCATCCCAATGGGGAGGGCCAGCGCGAGTGAGAGGGGAGCGAGATGGCTGAGACGGGGGCGGGGCCGGTGATAGGGGCGCGCAGCGTGCGGCGCGCGGGGCTGGCTGACTATGCGCCGACTTACGGTGCGCTCGCCGCGCTCGTGCTCCTCTTCGTCGTCAACGCAGTCGTCACGCCGAATTTCCTCGACGTTAATAACTTCCGCAACGTCCTGCTGCAAGTGGCGCCGACGGTGCTCGTCGCCGTCGGCATGACCTACGTCATCACGACCGGCGGGATCGATCTCTCGGTCGGCTCGATCATGGCGGTCGCCTCGGCGGTCGCCGCCGTCTCGCTCGGACGCGGCGTCGGCTTCGCGATTATCCTCGCGCTCGTCGTGGCGCTCGTCGTCGGCACACTCAACGGCGTGCTCATCTCCAGCTTCCGCATCCAGCCGATCATCGTCACGCTCGCGTCGCTCATTACCGTGCGCGGGGTGGCGCAGGTCATCAGCAATGGCGGGCAGTTGATCCCGTTCGACAATCCGCGCTTCGCGTGGCTCGGTCAAGGGTACGTGGGGCCCGTGCCGGTGCAGGTCTTGGTGATGGCCCTCGTCGTCGCGGCGGCGATCTTCGTCATGCGTGCAACTGTATACGGTCGCTACGTCGCGGCGGTGGGCGGGAACGAGTCGGCGGCACGGCTCGCGGGCGTGCGCGTCCATCGCACGAAGATCATGGTCTACGCGTTGTCGGGGCTGCTGGCGGGTCTGGCCGGACTCATCGAGACAGCGCGACTCGGCGCAAGTGACGCACAGAAGGTCGGACTCAACATCGAGTTGGACGCCATCGCGGCGGTCGTCGTCGGCGGCACGCCCCTGACGGGCGGGCGCGCGACAGTCGTCGGCACTGTCATCGGCGCGCTCATCATGCAGCTCATCACGACGAGCTTCAACATGAACGGCATCAGCTTCGCGTGGTCGCTTGTCATCAAGGCGGCCATCATCATCGTCGCCGTTTACATCCAGCGTCCGAAGGTGGCGTGAGCCGCAAAAAACTGGGAGCGGACTTTCACCGTGACACGCGCGGTTAGAACAAGAATCAAGACACGGCGGTTCGACTCGCTCGCGGCTCTCGCGCTGTGCTGTGTGCTGGTGCCCTCGGTCGCGCTCGCGCAGGCTGTCTATCACAACCCGATCATCGCGGGCGATCACCCAGACCCGACAGTGCTCCGCGTCGGCACAGACTACTGGGCACTCGTCACGACGGGCGACTGGGCCCCCCACTTCACCATCATGCGCTCGCGCGATCTAGTTGGCTGGCAGACGGTCGGCGCGGTCTTCCAGCAGAAGCCAGCGTGGGCGAAGGGCGACTTCTGGGCTCCAGAGTTGATCGAAGATCGCGGGAGCTTCTACCTCTACTATACGGCGCGACGCGAAGACGGAGCAGGCAAGAAAGGCACACTCTGCGTCGCCGTCGCCACCGCGCCACAGCCTTCCGGCCCCTACACGGATCATGGGCCGGTCGTCTGTCAGGAGATCGGCTCCATCGATCCCTTCAGCCTGCGCGACGAGACCGGCCGGCGCTACCTGATCTGGAAAGAGGACGGCAACGACCGTAACCAGCCGACCCCGATCTGGGCGCAGCAACTGACCGAGGACGGGCTGCGCGTCGTGGGCAAGCGCAGGGAGTTGCTCCGTAACACCGAAGCGTGGGAGGGGCGCGTCGTCGAGGGGGCTTACGTGATGCGGCGCGATGGGTGGTACTACCTCTTCTATTCAGGCGGAGCCTGCTGCGGACGCTCGTGCGATTACGCGCTCGGCGTGGCGCGCTCACGCCAACTCTTGGGGCGGTGGGAGAAGAATCCCGCCAACCCGATCATCGGCGCGAACGCGGCGTGGCAGTGTCCGGGGCACGGCGACGTGGTGACGACACCCGACGGGCGCGAGTTCTTGCTCTATCATTCTTACCGGCGCAGCCCCGACACGTTCAGCGTCGGGCGCGAGTCCGTGCTCGACCGACTGACGTGGAACGAGAAAGGGTGGCCCCTCGTCAACGGCGGCACTGGCCCAAGTACGGAAGCGACCGCGCCGCTCGCTGGTGGCGATGCATCTGCGTCTGTGGGCGATCGCGCAGCAGAGAGGGCAGCGGAGTTCTTCGACGGCTTCACCACGCCGCTGCTCGATCCGGCGTGGCAGTGGCCCATGGACAATGCGCAGAGCGCGCGCATCGAGCCGGGGCCGGGCGGCTATCTCGTGCTAACGCCAGAGGGCGACGCGGCTAAAGCGGACGAGCGGACAGGAGCGGTGCTGGGGCGTCGCTCGACATCGGGAAGTTACGTGGCGACGGTCGCACTCATCCCGCCGGTCGCGACTGACGCACGCGCGGGTCTGTCGGCTTATGGCTGGCGCGCGGCGGCGGTCGGCATCTCGGTCGGCGGCGGCAAGGTGGCCCTGTGGCGGCGCGAGGGCCGGATGCAGGAGATTCTGGCGAGTGCGAGCGCGCCTGCCTCCGCGCTCGTCTTCCTACGCATGACGGCGGAGCGGGGCGAGACGTACCGCTTCGAGTTCAGCGCGAACGGGCGCGACTGGCAGTCGCTCGGACAGTCGGTCAACGGCAGTTACATAGAGGGCGCGCACGTCGCGCTCACGGCCGGAGGGCCAGCAGGCACACCGGCGCGCTTCGACTGGGTGCGGATCACGCCGCGCGCGGCGTCGAAGGTTGTGGGCGCGTCCGGTAATTGATAGAAGCGGTCTCATCAGCAGCGAGTCACAGTTTAGAGTTCACGTTTCAGCGTGTTGTGATGAGTTCAAACTAACGTTTGAACTCTAAACATTCATGCGACTGCTTCGGGGGACACGGTCGCCTCGTGATTGTGGCTCGGCGGCTGATCAGCGATTAAAGAGGGGACGCTATGGCTCAGGCAGGAACGACGATTGACGGGGGGGGCTTGACGCGGGGCCGGAGCGCGCGCGCGCGCGCCGTCTCGATCATTCAGCGACAGGGCGCGCTCGTCGCACTCGCGCTCGTCTGCGGCTTCGCCGCTTACCGCTACCCGCAGTTCCTGAGCGAAGCGAACCTGACGAACGTGCTGCGTCAGAACAGTATGCTCGGACTCGTCGCGCTCGGCATGACGTTCGTGATCCTGACGGGCGGCATCGATCTCTCTGTCGGCTCGCTGCTCGCCGTCGCCGGAGTGGTCGCGGCGCACCTCGCGGGGCACGGACTCTTCGTCGCACTCATCGCAGGCGTCGCACTCTCCGCGCTGCTCGGTCTCGCGAACGGCGTGATCATCGCGCGCGCGCGAGTCCAGCCTTTCATCGTGACGTTAGCAATGATGATTGCGGCGCGTGGCTTGGCGCTTGTCGCGACGGGCGAGCAGACCGTGCGCGTTGATCGCACGGCGCAGGGGTTCACGGAGTTGGGGCGCGGCACAGTCGATCTGGGGCCACTCGCGTTGCCAGTGCCGGTCATAATTCTAGTGGCGGCTTACGTCTTGGGCTGGCTCGTGCTCAACCACACGCGCTTCGGCCGGCACGTCTTCTCGATAGGCGACAACGAGGAGGCCGCGCGGCTGATGGGGCTGAACGTGCGGCGCGTGACCATCGGCGTCTACGCTTTGAGCGGCGCGCTTGCGGGACTCGCGGGCGTGATCCTCGCGTCGCGTCTGGGCGCGGGCCAGCCGGTCGCGGGGCAGGGCTGGGAACTGGACGCCATCGCGGCGGTGGTGGTCGGCGGGACGCTTTTGACGGGCGGGAAGGGGAGCGCCGCCTTCACGCTCGTCGGCGTGCTGCTGCTCGGCATCATCTTCAACATCTTCAACCTCGAAGGCAGCATCACGCCGTGGTGGCAACAGGTCTTGCGCGGCATCATCCTGCTCGCCGTCGTGATCGTGCAGAACAGGTTGGGCCGGAGGAAGTGATTCGTGGACACGGTGACGAATCAGGGCGACGCGGTGCAACAGGTTATCGCGGGGCGTGGGCATTATGGTGCGGATGAGCTTGACGCTTTCGCCGAAGAGGTGCGACGCGAAAGTTTCTGCGTGCTGCGGGGCCACTTCGACGCCGATCTGACGGGCGCGTGGCGCGTGGCGTTCGCGCCGCTCTTGGAAGCGCACATCGCGCGCGAAGGGCACAGGTTGAATCGCGGCGCGGCGCGTTACTACGTCACGCTTCCGTTCCGCGAGCCCTTCGCAGACCCGCGCGTCTATGAGGACGAGGACGTGCTCGCCATCTGCGCGCGGCTCGTCGGCGCAGACATGCAACTGCACCAACTCGCCACCGACACGCCGCTCAGAGGCTCCGCATATCAGGGCGTGCACCGCGACGTGCTGCCGCTCTTTCCCGAAACGGGTCAGGAGACGCCGCTTTTTCAACTCGCCGTCAACTTTCCGCTCGTGGACGTGACGGAAGAGAACGGGCCCTTCGAGGTGGCCCGCGCGACGCACATGTTGACGAAGGCGGAAGCGTTGCGCCGGCTCGACGCGGGCGAGGCAAGTCTTGAGCAGCTTTTGATGAAGGCGGGCGACGTGATGATCCGCGACGTGCGAGCCCTGCATCGCGGCACGCCGAATCGCACCGACGCGCCGCGCCCGATGGTCGTCCTCGGCTACTCGCGCCGCTGGCTCTACCGGCCCGAAGTCTCGATCCGCGTCCCGCGCGCCGTCTGGCTATCTCTCTCCGCGCGGGCGCGCTTCCTGCTCCGCTTCAACCCGCTCGTGGACGACAACGACGACAGCGGCGAAGAAGTCTATCAGGCGTTCGCCTATTGATATGCGACTTGATATGCGACGAATTGACATGCGACGAAACATTCAACGCGTCATGGTCGCCGAACTACTCTTGCTCGCGGCCACCACCGTGCTCGTTAACGCACAGCAGGTGCGAATGGGCGCGCGCCCGGCGCCCGGCGTCGAAGAGTTGTCGCGGCTCGACGCGCTGCCGCTCTTCAAAGAGTCGGTCGCGGTCGGCTCAGTCTCCAGCTACGACCGGACGGGCGGCAACGACGACGGCTTCTCGGGGAAGTATTCCTTCTTGCGGCGCGAGGCGGGCGGTCTCGTCATCGCCGATCTCAAGGGGCCCGGCGTTATCTACCGCATCTGGACGCCGACGCCGAGCGACGACATCATCGAATTCTATTTCGACGGCGAGGCGCGACCGCGCCTGAGCCTCCCGTTTCGCGATCTCTTCAGCGGCGAGCGCGCCCCGTTCCTCAGCCCCGTCGTCGGCAGCGGCGGCGGCGGCTTCTACAGCTACCTACCTCTGACTTATAAAGATTCCTGCAAGGTGATCGTTAAGTCCGACAACTTCCAGTTCTACCAGATCAACTACGCGACCTATGCGCTGGATACGCGCGTCGAATCTTTTAACGCACAGCCATCAGCAGATTTCACAGCGCAGCTTGAACGCGCGCGACGACTGTTCGGCGCGACCGGAACCGATGTGAGTTCCTACGCCGCTCCTGCGGGCGCGCGCGTCCAGATGCGAAAGTTTGGTGGCACGCTCGCGGCCGGTCAATCCGTCACCGTCTTCGAGACGCGGCAGCCGGGCCGGATCGTCGGGCTCAAACTCGGGCCCGCGCAGGCGTTCGCGGGCAAGGGGCGCGACATCGTGCTGAAGATTTACTGGGACGGCGAGAGCCGACCGGCCATCGAGTGTCCGGTCGGTGATTTTTTCGGTTATAGCTACGGGCAGCCTGCCATCAAGTCGCTCGTCCTCGGCACGAGCGATGGGATGAACTACATCTATCTGCCGATGCCGTTCGATCATTCGGCGCGCGTGGAATTGGTTTCGGAGCGCGCGGGCGGGCCACCAATCGATGTACAGGCGGAGATCAAGTTCACAAACGTTGGGCGCGGGCGCGATGAGGGCCGCCTCTATGCCCTGTGGGCGCGCGAGAATCCGACCGTCGAGGGCCACCCTTTCACCTTCATCGACGCACGCGGGCGCGGACACGTCGTCGGCTTCATCCTTCAGGCGCAGGGACTTGAACCGGGGGCCATTCCGGAGTTCTTCGAGGGCGATGATGAGACGTTGATCGACGGCGCGGAAGCGATCCACGGAACCGGCTCGGAGGATTTCTTCAACGGTGGCTGGTACGACGTGCCGGGGCGTTGGGAGGACAGAATCTCGCTGCCCTTGAGCGGCTGTCTCGACTTCAAGCGCTTTCTCGGGCGCACAGGCGGCTACCGCTTCCTGCTCACGGACGCTTACGCCTATCGACGGAGCGTGCGCTCCACCATCGAACATGGGCCCACTGGCAACAAGGTTCCCGCCGACTACACGGGCATCACATTTCTCTACTCCGGCACGAACCCGTCCGCACATCCGCTGCCCGCGCTCGCGGCGCGTCGCGTGAGTGATCCCGACCGCATCGTCTTCACGCCCGGATGGACGACGCCTATTCATGCGTTCTCGTGGGCGAACGCCTCGCTCTCGAAGCACGACGACCGCATCGGCGGCGAGAACCTGCGCTACTTGTCGATGAAGGCAGAGGGCAGCGAAGTCTTCGGGCCACACTACATCTCATTCATCTGCGAGATGCCGGCCGCAGGGCGCTACCGCGTCTCGGTCGAGGCGGTCGAGGGGCCCACGCAGGGAATCGTCCAACTGTTTCGCAACGAAGTCGGCGTCGCGCCGCCGGTCGATCTCTACTCGCGTGAACGGCGCAAGGGCCAGCCGCGCGCGTTGGGCGAGCTTGAGTTGAAGGAGGGCGACAATCGCGTGATGTTCAAGCTCGTCGGTCGCAACCCGCAGTCAGCAGGACTCGGCTTCGACATCTACCGGATCATTTTCCAGAAGGTCGGCTGAGCGCGAAAGGTCTGCGGCGTGATGAGTGTGCAGAGTGCGGCGCGAACGCGCGGTCGGATGAAGATGATGGCGAGTCGCAGACTGTCGCAGCTTATGCGCAGCTTGTTAGCCCTGTCGTGCGTGCTGTGCGCGCGGCCCTCGCTTGCACTATCGCAGACGCACGACGCCGCGCGTCTGACGACTTACGTCGATCCGTTCGTCGGCGCGGACGGCGGCGGCAACACCGTGCCGGGCGCGGCTGTCCCGTTCGGCTTCGCTAACCCGAGCCCCGACACCGGCCCTAATCCCGATCCTAATCACTGGGACACCTCCGGCTACGAGTCCGACAAGCAGATCATCGGCTTCTCACAGACGCACGTCTCTGGCACAGGCGGCGAGAGCAAGTATGGCAACTTCCGCATCACGCCGCAGGCGGGCCCCGTCGATCCGAAAGACCTCGCCTCGCCGAAGCGGGACGAGACCGCCGAGCCCGGCTACTACGCCGTCACGCTGACGAGGCCGAACGTCCGCGCGGAGCTGACGACCACGCGCCTCGTCGCCGTCCACCGTTACACCTTCCCCGCCAATGCCGAAGCGCATCTGCTCATCGACGCGGGCTCGGTCGTCTTCACGGGCGGCGGCGCGGGACGAAGACAAACGCCCGTCGCGACGCGCGCGCGCGTTACCGCGCCGAACCGCATCGAGGGCACGGGCAACTTCATTGGCGGCTGGAACCCTTCGCCGTACACGCTCCACTTCGCGGCGGAGTTCTCCCGCCCCTTCAAGGCTCATGGCGCTTGGCGCGGCAATGAAGTGTACGCGGGCGCGAGCACGATCTCCGGAGAGCAGACCGCCGCCGGTCTCTACGTGACCTTCGACACGGCGAACGCGCGCGCGGTCGAGGTCAAGATCGGCCTCTCCTTCGTCAGCACGGAGAAGGCGCGTGAGAATGTCGCTCGCGAAGCGGGCACGATAGACTTCGACGAGGTGCGCCATCGGGCCGGGCAGGAGTGGGAGCATGCGCTCTCGAAGATCAAAGTCGAAGGCGGGACTGATGACGAGCGGCGTATCTTCTACACCGCGCTCTATCGCTCGCATTACATGCCGCACGATCTGACGGGCGAGAATGCTTGGTGGCAATCGAGCGAGCCGCACTACGAAGACTTCTACGCCATCTGGGACACCTTCCGCACGCTCCACCCGCTGCTCACGCTGATCCAGCCCGCGCGACAGCGCGACATGGTGCGCTCGCTCATCGACACCTACAGGCACACCGGTTGGATGCCCGACGCGCGCGTCGCCGGCGCGAACGGTATGACGCAGGGCGGCTCCAACTCCGACGTGCTCATCGCCGACGCGCTCGTTAAGGGCCTGCGCGGGATCGACTACGCCACTGCTTATCGTGCGATGGTCAACAACGCGGAAGTCGAAAGTCCCCGCCCGCTCTACGAGGGGCGCGAACTCGGTGACTACGTGAAGCGAGGATACCTGAGCGCGGAGCACGAGCGTTCCGCCTCGCGTACAGTCGAGTATGCCTACGACGACTTCTGTATCGGACAGGTCGCGAGGGCCCTCGGCAGGCCATCCGATTATCAAAAGTATCTCGCTCGATCAAGAAGTTGGGTGAACCTGTGGGACGCGCGGTCGAAAGCGATCCGCCCGCGCGCGTCGGACGGAGCGTGGATGGAGCCGTTCGATAGGACGAAGCTCTACATGCTCGACTACCCGCGCTTCGTCTGGATGAGCGCGCCCTACTATGAGGGCTCGGCTTACCAGTATTCTACTTTCGTCCCGCACGACGCGCGGGCACTGGTCAACGTGGTCGGCGGCGACGAGGCGTTCGTCAAGTGGCTCGACATTTTTTTCGGCGACGCGCCGGGCGAAGAGATGCTACGGCGCGAGGGCCTCTACACACACGTCAACGAGCCTGACTTGCTCGCCGCATTCCTCTACGTCCACGCCGGTCGCGCAGACAAGACGCAGACGCGCGTCCGTCGTCTAATGAGCGAAGAGTACCGCACGGGGCGCGCTGGCTTGCCGGGCAACGACGACTCCGGCACGATGTCTTCGTGGTATGTCTGGAACGCCATCGGGCTCTACCCGAACGCGGGGCAAAACTTCTACTACGTTGGCAGCCCGCTCTTCACACGCGCCCGCATCGATCTCGGCGGCGGTCGCGCCTTCTTCATTGAAGCCCCTGCGACATCGGCGGCAAACCGTTACGTCCGCGCCGCGACGCTCGACGGGCGGGCGATCGACCGCGCGTGGCTGACGCACGCGGAGATCGTGCGCGGCGGGCGACTCGTGCTCCAGATGAGCGACCGGCCCTCCGGGTGGGGCGGTGGAAATCGTCCGCCCTCACTGGCCCTACCGCGTCCTAGTGGTCAGTCGGGCGCAGTCTCAGACATCGCCACGCCGCGTCATAAAAGTTTATTGGCCCTCGGTCGGCATCAGTAAGCATTGATAGAGAAGTTCAGGGGCAGGGATTGAAACCCCTGCCACCTGTATTGTTAGAAACTGAATCGGACAAAACAGTGGTGGCCAGATGCTACTGCCCGACGACCACGTCTCGGATGACGACCCCCGGCAGCAGCCACTCAAGGGGCTTGCCCGATCTCCAACCTGAATCGGTGACCAGCAGCGTACCCTCCGGCACGTGCACGGTGACGATGCGCCCGGAGTCGAACTCGCGCACCTCGATAGTGCGCGAACGGATGTCGATGCGCGTGACGACGCCGCTAATGATCCGCCGGCTCGCCGACGCGGAAACTTTCGTCGAAGCGATCACGCCGCAGGTGAGCGTGAAGAGTAGTGCGAGGACGAGTGCGATGCGCTGTAGGTTCTTCATTTCTACTTCTCCTTAACTTGGGCGAAGGGGCAGGTCTTGCCGCCCCGCCGTCTGCACGTTAGTTAAAAAAACTGGCCCATCATCCGAGGCGGCTCAATTACCGCCTCACATAACTAACGCGGAAGAGGACGAAAAAAGGGATCAACGCGATCGGCAAGGAAGGCAGGAGATTGAGGGGCCGGTTCTATGACGGAGTTATACCGAACGGTTCGGCGTAATATGCGTTGATGCCACGGGCCTTCTCCACATGGTCAGCTTATGTCGTGTCGTAAAAATAAGATCAGAGTAGTCGTCGCGGTCTTCCTCCTGAGCTTCGGCACTGCTCCCGTCTGTCAGGCGCAGCCGAAATTCGTCACCACGCGCGGCAGAGAGTTTATTGCGCCGGACGGGAGACCGATCTTTTTAAAAGGCATCAACCTCGGCAACTGGCTCGTGCCGGAAGGCTACATGTTCAAGTTCAAGTCGGCCAACTCTCCGCGACTGATTCAGACCGTGGTTAATCAACTCGTCGGGGAGGATGAGTCGCGACGCTTCTGGAAAACTTACCGGGACAATTACATCACTGAAGACGACATAAGATTCATCAAGCAGTCGGGCCTCAACACTGTCCGCGTCCCTTTCAGTTATCGCCTGTTCGTGACGGAGGGCCAACCCCGCAGGCTCGAAGGCGTCGGCTACGAGTTGTTGGATCGGATCATCGGCTGGTGCAAGAAGGAGGGCCTGTATGTCGTCCTCGATATGCACGCCGCGCCGGGAGGTCAGACCGGCGACAACATCGACGACAGTTGGGGCTACCCGTTTCTCTTTGAGAGCCCGGAGAGTCAGGAGTTGACGGTTAACATCTGGCGGAAGATCGCCGCGCGTTACAGAGACGAGCCGACGGTGCTCGGCTACGATCTGTTAAATGAACCGATCCCACATTTCTTCGACACGGGCCACTTCAATCCGAAACTCGAACCTCTCTACCGGAAGATCGTGGCAGGCATCAGGAGCGTGGATAAAAACCACATCATCTTTCTCGGCGGCGCACAGTGGGACACCAATTTCAAAGTGTTCGGGCCGCCGTTTGACGACAAGCTGGCTTACACGTTTCATAAATACTGGATGGACGTGAAGCAAGACGCCGTTCAGGAATACGTTGACTTCGGCAACAAGTACAACGTGCCCGTCTGGATGGGCGAGTCGGGCGAAAACACGGACGAGTGGATCGCTTCGTTCAGGACGTTGCTCGAACGCAACGGGATCGGATGGTGCTTCTGGCCCTACAAGAAAATGGACGCCACATCATGCGTCGCGTCGATCAAGAAGCCTGCGGAGTGGGACGCGATCATCGCTTTCGCCGATCGTCCGCGCACGACTTTCGAGGAGGTGAGAAACAATCGTCCCCTGAAGGAGCAGGTGGAGAAAGCACTGGCGGGTTATCTCGAACAGATCAAGTTTAGAAATTGTGAGATCAACGAAGGCTATCTCAGTGCGCTGGGATTGAAGAGAAGTATCTCCAAGCCTCTGCCTCAGTGACCGGGCAGCGCACCGGCGAGGAGAAAGACGAGCGGAGCGTTCCAGTTGATAGCCACCTCGTTCGTGGCGTAGGACTCCTGCTCGTCGAGGTACATGCGCGCGGGCGGCAGGTCGGAGAGTTTCCGCATCGCGGGGTCTTGTCGCGAGCGGTTCGGGCCCCCCGACATGAGGCCGGGCCAAGGTTCGGCGTTATCGTCCGCCGCGCTCGGTCGGTGGTGCGGGTGGCGGAAAGGGTTTTCGCCGAGGCGCGTGACGAAGGAGAGTGAGAAGGTGTTCCTGCCGAGAATGTAGTGAAGGTCTTCGAGGGCCGCCGCGACGTAGCGCGGGCGTGGGCGCATCGCATTCGCCATCAAGAGCTGCACACCGTAGTTTGCCGCTACACCGTTCGAGCCCCAGACATAATCTCTCGTCAACAAACTGTTGCGATAGCCATTGCGGCCCGTGCGCTCGACCGTCTCGTCAGCCGCCTTCAAAGAGCCCTTGCGGATCAACTTGACTGCTGCTTGATCCTCGCCGCCGCCGAGCACGTAAGTCCACATTGCGAGCGGCGCGACGTTCGCCCACGAAGGCGGCGCGAACGCGTCAGGCCCCTTCGCATACTCGCGGAAGTGCGAGAGGAAGTAGCGTTGATACTGATCCTTCTTCGTCGTGCGCCACAATTCGGCTGAAGCCCAGAGTCGCTCATCTCCGCATCGACGGTCGCCGTACTCGCCGGTCACGATGCGGGCCGGATTGCGGAACAAAACATCAGGATGTTTGTCGAGCCACTTCCATGCGCGCTCGGCTGCGCTCAATGATTTTTTCGCGTAGGCGTGATCGAAAGGTTCGTAATCGCGCGCGGCCATTGCGGTGACGGCTGCGAAGTCTGCGGTCGCGCAGGAACTCTTGTAAGGCACGGCCCCCGTGCCGACGACGTAGCTCACCGAGTCGTCTCTCTCCGGCATGACGAACGCGGCGAACTGCTCGCTTGTCTGCTTGTGCCACACGCCGCCGTCTGCGTCCTGCATGGTGAGCATCCAATCGAGATTCCAACGCACCTCGTCGAGTAGGTCGGGCGTGCGATCATTCGATTCGGGGATGTTGAGATTGATGTTGCGCAGACGTGCGCCGAACAACTCCCACGTCCAGAGGAGCGTCGCTGTGGAGATGCCTGAGTTGACGATGTAGCGACCGTAGTCGCCTGCGTCGTGCCAGCCGCGCGCGGACTCGCGAGGGCCGGTCTTACCCGAAGAGACATGGTACGCGCCGCGCAGGTGACAGGCCGCGTGCGTGTAGCCGGGGAACTCTGCGCCGAGATCGACGGCCGTGCCGCAACGCTGACCGTAGAAGGCGCGCATCGCGATGTAGAACGCGTGAGCGTACACGTTCGCGCCGACCGAGAAGTCCCAACTCCTGCCAACGCCCGGCACGTCCAAGTAGTAACTTCCAGCCTCTTCGAGCTTCGTGAAGTCGGCAGCTTGCACGCGGTCGCCTGAGTCGGCGTCGTCAACCGGCGCGGCGAGTTTGCCGGAGAAGGCGACTGAATCGTCGCGCGTGCGACGCACGTTGAAGGCGTCGGCGTGATGCGTTGAGACGACGAGGGCCACCTTACGAGCGCGCATGAGATAGCCGACTTGATCCACTTTGATCTGCGTGCTCGGCGCGGACGCGACGTTTAGCAGAGAGAAGAGGAGGATGAGCGAGCGCATATTGCCTGAGACAGCTTTTAATGGCGCGCGTCGGCGGGACGGCGCAGGTCGCTTCGACGTTCGTAGATGCGGACGTAATCAACTGACATCATCTGCGGCATCGAGGTCGTCGCGTCCGGGTCGCCGGGCCAGTTGCCGCCGACCGCGAGGTTGAGGATGACGAAGAACGGGTGATCGTAAACCCACTTCGCGCCCGCAGGCAGGTCGGTTGCCTTTCGCGTCTCGTACAACTCGCCGTCAACATACCAGCGAATCTCTTGCGGCTCCCACTCGACCGCGAAGGTGTGGTAGTCGTCGGCGAAGCGTCTGCCGCCGGACAAAGTGTACGGCGCGCCGATGCCGTTCGCGCCCGAATAACCGGGCCCGTGAATCGTGCCGTGGACGCGCGAGGGCTCGCGCCCGATGTTCTCCATAATGTCGATCTCACCGCAGGAGGGCCAGCCCGTCGAGTCAATATCATCGCCGAGCAGCCAGAAGGCAGGCCACACGCCCTGCCCTGCGGGCAGCTTCATGCGCGTCTCGAAACGACCGTGGGCTTGCGTGAACTTCTTCTTCGTCGAGAGTCGCGCCGACGTGTAACGACACTGCCCGTACCAGCACTTGAACTCCGGCGGCAGCGTCTCCTTGTAGGCTTCGATGACGAGGTGGCCGCGCCCGTCGAGGTAAGCGTTCTTCGTATCGTCCGTGTAGTATTCCAACTCGCGATTGCCCCAACCCGAGCCGCCGATCTCCGCTCCCCACCTCGCGCGATCAACTCCTGTCCCTTTCGTACCGTTGAACTCGTCGCTCCAGACTAGTCGCCACGCCTGCCCGCGCGTGACTGTCGTGAGAGACAGCACGAGCAAGAGCGCGAGGACAACAGGCGCGGGTCTTAATAGAAACTTCTTGAACGAGTGGGCCACTGCTCTGCGCACGTCAAAACTCTCGATTCGACGGAGGGATGGGGACGCACGACGCGCCGATCATTTCGACGCCTTGAGGCGTTCGGCGCTTCGCTTGACGTTGTCGCTGAGTTCGATGATAGCCAGCAGGTCGCCCCCGGCGCTCGCCGCCTTCTGGATGTCCATAGTGCTCGGGTCTTTGAACATCGGGTTGCCGGTGAAGCTGTAGATCGTATTGCAGAGTTTGACGAGCGCGCCCTTGATCTGCTCGTCGTCGTAGTCGATCTGCGGCGGCGCGTCCTTCTCCTTCTCTACGGGGGCGGAGGGCATCAGAAACGACTTCAGGCGGTTGGCCCGCTTATTGATCTCCGCGGCTTGCTCCGAGATGAGTTTGTAGTCGAGCGGCTTTTTGGCAACGAGGTAATCAACCACGTCGTTGCGTATGAGCTGGATGCGCTTGAAGTCTTGCTTCGTCTGATCGATGGCAGCCGCGAGGTGTCGCTGATCCATCCGGCCGCCGACCGATCTGATCTCCGCGCTGCGCAGGGCCGCCTCGCGGTTCGTCTGAGCATCCGTGTCGCCCTTCGGGTTTACGATGGCCGGCGCGCCCACCCCTCCCGGCGCACCCTGTGCCAGAACCGCGCCCGCGCTGATCAATAGCAAAAATGTGGTGGTCACCAGACGACGGATGCTTCTCACCGGCCATGATTGTTGGCGCTTCATATCATCTCCTCTTAAAACATCACTGCGCGCATAGGCACGCGCGACTGGCGACTTCGTTCATCCTCATCTGCGAGAGCGCACGCGCTCCGGGTTCTGCGACTGGCCACCTTGAAGCGTGAACTTGTCTGTGAGATTGCCGATCAACACGTCGAAGTCTCCCGGCTCGACTATAGTTCGGTTGTCCGCGCCGACGAAAGAGAGATCATCTGGGCGCAACGTGAAACTCAGGTCGCGGCTCTGCCCCGGCTCCAAATAAATTTTCGCGAAGCGACGGACGCGCTTGCCCGGCGGACTGATGGAGGCCACCTCGTCGCGCACGTAGAGAATGACGGTCTCCTTGCCCGCGCGCGAGCCCGTGTTCGTCACGGTCAGACGGACGTTGACCGTGCCCCCGGCGGGCACACTCTTCGGCGTCACGCGCAGGTTGCTGTAAGCGAAAGTCGTGTAGCTCAGGCCCTGCCCGAACTCGAACTGCGGGCGCGTGGCGAGATTGCCGAACGACGTGTCCGTGTCCTCGAACAGCTTGCGGTCGTAGTTGAACAGATTGTTCGCCGAGCGCGGGTAGGTGAAGGGAAGTCTGCCCGAAGGGTTGTAGTCGCCCAGCAGCACATCGGCGATGGCCGTCCCGCCTTCGTTGCCGGGGTTGTATGCCATCAGGATCGCGCGCGCGCCATCGGCGATGGGGCTGACGATGCGTGGGCGGCCCTCGACGAGTACGACGACGACGGGCTTACCTGTCGCCTCAATCGCTGCGGCGAGGCGCAACTGCGGATCGGGCAGCGTCAGGTCTGTGATGTTACCGGGCGTCTCTGTGTAAGTGCCTTCGCCGAGGCAGAGGACGACCACGTCGGCGTCGCGCGCGGCGCGCACTGCCGCAGGGATATCAACCTCTTCGTTGATGTCTGTCGGCGTGTTGTTAGAAGGCGAGCCGGGCGCACGAACGATCCTCGTGCCGGGCGCGTAAGAGAGGTTCTTACCCAACTTGCCTTCGAGGGCCTGAAGGATGGTCGGGTGATCTTTCGGATAGAGCGACTCTTCCGAGCCCTGCCAGACGTATGTCCAACCGTTGTTGAGTGAGAGGAGCGAATTCGCCGTCGGGCCCGTGACGAAGACTTTGCGATCCTTGGCGAGCGGGAGCAGCCCGCCATCGTTCTTCAAGAGCGTCATCGACTCGCGCGCCGCATCGAGCGCCACGTCCCTCGATGAGTTCGTGCCGACGACGGAAGCGAGGGCCGGATTCGGCAGCGCGTTCTCGAAGAGTCCCAGCTCGAACTTGACGCGCAGGATTCTGCGCACGGCTTCGTCGATGCGCGACATGGGAACTTTACCTTCTTTGACGAGGGCCAGAAGATCGTCGGCGAAACTGTAGTCGCTCGGAACCATGCTCATGTCTATTCCTGCCATGACGGACATGCGCGTCGCTTCTTTTTCGTCAGCAGCGACGTGCCACTGTGTGACGAGTTTCTTGATGTCCTCCCAGTCGGAGACGACGAAGCCCTTGAAGCCGAGTTCGCCGCGCAGGATGTCGGTGAGTATGTGCCGGTTGATGTGGCCCGGCGTGCCGTTGATCTCGGCGGAGTTGACCATGACAGTGTGTGCACCGGCCCTCACGGCGGCGGCAAACGTCGGGAGGAAATATTCACGCAGGTAGTTTTCAGGAATCAACGCGGTCGTGCGATCCCGGCCGCTCAAGGGGAAGCTGTAGCCCATGTAGTGCTTGAGGCTCGCGGCGACGTGCGACTGCGAAGAAACGTCGTCGCCTTCGAGACCGCGCACGAAGGCCGCGCCCATGACTTTGGCGAGGTAAGGGTCTTCGCCGAACGTCTCGTAGAAGCGGGGCCATAAAGGCTGGCGACCGATGTCGAGCACGGGCGAGAACGACCACGGGATGCCTGCGGCGCGCGTCTCGGCGGCGGCGATCTCTTGCGAGCGTTGCATGAGCACAGGGTTCCACGTTGCCGCCATGCCGATCTCCTGCGGGAAGAGCGTCGAGCCCTGCACGTAGTTCGCACCGTGGATCGAGTCGATGCCGTAGAGGACGGGAATCTTCAAGCGCGTGCGCTGACTGGCCCCCTGAATCTTTCCGATGATGTCGTACCAGCGCGCGAGCGGCAACGCCTGATCCTTAACGTTTAAGATCGAGCCGACGCCGTAACGCCCGACGGCCTTTTCGAGCTTGGCCGGATCGATCTGGATCGTCTGGTCGCTGCCCGTCGAGACCATGCCGATCTCAAGCTGCGTCATCTGCCCGACCTTCTCTTCGAGCGTCATGCGCGCGAGCAACTCCTCGACGCGTCGCGTCACGTCGCGCGCGGGTCGCGTGCGCGTGGCTGATTGGAAGAAGGCGTCGCTGTCGTTCACGTCGGAGCCGGAGCCGCCTTGCGCGCCAAAGGTGCGCGCCGAAGTTTGTTGCGACTGTAGGCAAAAGGTTTGGAGACACAGCGCGGAGGCAAGTGTCAGGGCAATTATTCTCATGGTCGTCGGCTCGTCCTTCGGTAAGAAGCTCGCAGGAACTCGTGCCGCCCATTCTCTTTTATCGAGCCGTTTTGTTCAAGCAAAATTTTGCTTCTCGACAAAGCGTATGCGGGAAGTACAATGTCGCTCCGAAGAATATTTTGATGAGCGGACCCGGCGCGCGCAGTCTCCTTCAACGCCGGGAACGGACGCCCTGCAGTTTCTCCGACGGTTATATTGATGAGAGATCGAGTTAAGAGAGGACTGGCCCTCTCGCTCCTGCTGGTCTGCGCCTTCGTGTATTTCAGCGAGCCGCTTTTCATCAGTGGTCGGGGGCAGGTGCTGCGCGGCAATAAACCTTTATCGAGGTGGCGTCCCGCGCACGACTACTCCGGCGTCGGCTACGCGGGTAGCACCGCCTGCGCGCAGTGTCACACGAAAGAGTCGCGCACGCAGGCATCCACACCGATGGCACATGCCGCCGAAGCCGCATCCGCTTGCGAGGTCTTGAAATCGCGCGCGCCGCTCTCCTTCACGAACGGGCCCTACACCTACCGGATCGCGCGCGAGGGCAACCGGGCCATCTATACGGTCGGCGATGGCGCGCAAGCGATCTCGGAGCCCTTGCTCTTCTGCTTTGGGCAGGGTGTGGCCGGTCAGACCTACATCTTCGAGCACAACGGCGCGTTCTACGAGAGCCGCGTCAGCTATTTTCAGACGCCGCGTGCGCTCGGCATCACCATCCTTCACCCGCGCGCGATTCCATCGTCGCTCGAAGACGCCTTGGGCCGCCCGTTGAGCCGTGAGGCGGCGCAAGGGTGTTTTAATTGCCACACGACGGCAGCCGCCGGCGACACGCGGCAGCAGTTCGAGCGCGCCTCGCCCGGCGTCAGTTGCGAAGCCTGTCACGGGCCCGGCGAGAGACACGTGGCGGCGATGAAGTCCAAAAATTTTAACGACCCGCAAATCTTCAACCCGGCTCGTCTCGGCGCGCTCGAACTATCGCAAGAATTTTGCGGCGCGTGCCACCAGAGTTTCGACACGGTGATGTCGCTCGACGCTCAAGGCGGGGCCGCTAACATACGCTTCCAGCCCTATCGCATCTACAACAGCCGGGGCCACCTCATCGACGACCCGCGCATGAGCTGCGTCGCCTGCCACGATCCACACGACCAGTTGCAGCACGACACAGCCTACTACGACGCGAAGTGTCTCGCCTGTCACCTCTCAACCGTCAAAGAGATGAAGACGCAGGTGCGTGCGGCCCCCGCCTGTCCCGTCAGCACGAAGCAATGCGTGACGTGCCATATGCCCAAAGTCGAGCTGCCGGAGATGCACTACAAGTTCACGGATCATTGGATTCGCATCGTCAAGCCGGGCGAGGCGACGCCGAGATGAGCCGATGAAGTTGGAACGCGGAACGATGAACTGAAGATGGGTTTTCTGTTCATCG
>JAVXVG010000053.1:0-25071 GCA_032229975.1 Acidobacteriota bacterium
ATCTGGCGGGAAAGATTCAAGTGGGCCTGTTCAACATCATGCAAGAAGGCGATGTCCAGATCAAAGGTTATCCGGTGCGTCTTCCGCTGGACGTTATGCTGGTGTTCACCGCGAATCCGGAGGATTACACGGCGCGCGGCAAGATCATCACGCCCTTGAAGGATCGCATCGGCGCAGAGGTGACGACGCACTACCCGACCGAAGTTCAACTCGGCGTCGAGATCACGAAGCAGGAGGCTTGGGTTGAGCGCGAGGGCCTCGAAGGAAACTTGCGTGTGCCTGAGTTCATACACGAACTCGTCGAGCAGATCGCTTTCGAGGCGCGCGACGATCAGCGCATCGATAAACGTTCCGGCGTCTCGCAGCGTCTGCCGATCACCGTCATGGAATCTCTCGTCTCAAACGCAGAAAGGCGCGCGCTTGCGACCGGCGAGTATGAGATCGTCCCGCGCATCTCGGACGTTTACGCCGCCGCGCCTTCGATGACCGGCAAGATGGAACTCGAATACGAGGGCGAACAGATCGGTGCGACCAAGATCGCGCGCGATCTCATCAAGCGCGCGGCGGGTGAAATCTTCGACGGCTACTTCGTCGGCATAGACTTCTCGGCGACCGTGCGCTGGTTCGATACGGGCAACACACTGCGCCTCGCCGACACCGCGCCCGCCGAAGAGTGCGTTCGTTTACTTGAAGTCGTGCCCGATCTCATCGACCTCGTCTCCATTCCCTTCGAGTTCACACGCGCCGACGACGCGCAACTCGTCTCAGCCTGCGAGTTCGCCCTCGAAGGCCTCTACGCCCAGAACAAGATCAGCCGCAACGAAGAAGGCGGCTACACCGCCGCGACCAAAGCGAAGAAAGATCGACGCGGCATGATCTACGACGACCTGACGGAGACAGGCCGTTACAGCTAGAGAACGTCAATCGTCAATCGGCAATAGACAAAAACGATTTACGATTGACGATTTACCATTCACTATTCAAGGTTCTTATGAAGTTCATACGTTATTCAAAATTCAAGGGCTTCGACGTGTCGGGCGTGAGCCTCGGCGATCTGATGGAGGCTTTGCAGGATTCGCTGTTGCAGTCGGGCTACGACGATGATTACTACTGGACGCGGCAGCGTCGGCAGCAGGACACGTCGATAGACGCGCTCAGGCAGGCGTTGCTGCAAGCCTTGTTGGAGATGGGCGAACTCGGTGAGCGCGATGTCGAGCAGATGCTTGAGGAGAACGAGGGCCGGTTCAAGAGCTCACAGCTTGAAGAGTTGTTGAATCAGTTGATCGAGCGGATGGTCGAGGAAGGTTATTTGAATCTGCGCGAGGAGCCGCGACAGCAGCAGCGACGGCAGCAGCGCGGAGGTGGTCGTGGAAAGATCGAGGAGGAGTTGCCGCGCGACGTGAAGTTTGAGGTGACGGAGAAGGGCCTGGATTTTTTAGGCTACAAGACTTTGAGAAATCTCTTGGGCAGTCTCGGCAAATCATCCGTCGGGCGACACGACACGCCGCATCTTTCGACGGGCGTTGAGGCGGCGCAAGCGTCGAAGCCCTACGAGTTCGGCGACACGATCAATCTCGACGTGAACACGACGCTCATGTCGGCGATCAAGCGCGAGGGCCTGACCGTCCCGCTCAATCTCGAATACGGCGATCTACACGTTCATCAGCAGGACTATCAATCGTCTTGCGCGACGGTCGTCATGCTCGACTGCTCGCACTCGATGATCCTCTACGGCGAGGATCGTTTCACGCCCGCCAAGAAGGTGGCCCTTGCGCTCGCGCACTTGATCCGCACGCAGTACCCCGGCGATAGCTTGAAGATCGTTCTTTTCCACGACGGCGCGGAGGAGTTGCCGCTCGCGAAATTGGCGACGACGCAAGTTGGCCCCTATCACACGAACACCGCCGAAGGCTTGCGGCTCGCGCGCAGACTGTTGCAGGCGCAACGCAAGGAGATGAAGCAGATCGTGATGGTGACGGACGGCAAGCCGACCGCTTGCTTCATCGACGACGCGACGGTTGCGGCGGCGGGCCATCGTCGCCGCGCGGCTTACGGCGCAAGCGAGTTCGGCGGCGGGCGACCGCTCTACAAGAATTCAATGGGCAACGATCCGTTCGTCATGGACGCGACGTTTCGAGAAGTGCAGGCGTGCCGCAAGGCGGGCGTGATGATCAACACGTTCATGCTCGCGTCGGATTACTACCTCGTCGAGTTCGTCAAGCAGATACAGCGCATGCAACACCCAAACCGAGCCTTTGCGGTTTTCGCTAGAGTTGTCAATGGACAGCTAGAGGTGTACGAGACCATGCGCGGCAGTAAGAGGCTGACGTTGCGCGCTCTATTGGGTAAAGAGTAGAGCTAAATCGCAACGTCCTGCTTAGAAGTGTGAATGGTAGAGATTGGAGATCAGAATCGAACCGACAGGTAAAGGTTTTGCAGACCTTTCTGAGCATGTATCACCGAGTATCATGGAACGTCATGGGCGCGTAAATACTGGTTTCTTTCATTGCGACAAACACTCCATGATACTCCATAGATGCAGGTAGTACCCACAAAAGTCCCCACACCCACCTGCGGGTGTGTCAAAAGCCAAGCTGCTGACCGGCGGCGATAAGCAAGACGGTCAAAGTCCCGTAACCGATCTCGCCGAAGCCGATCCGTCTCGCTGTCACGTCCTCGCGCGGCGCGTAGAGTCCGCGCGCGCAGCGCAAGAGCATGACTGTGAAGGGCAGCAGCGAGATGAGCGGGAGAAGTTTGATGACGACGAGCGCGACGACGCAGGCGAGTCCGGCGACGTGCGCGATGATGGGCGGAAGAGGCGCGACCGTTTTGCCGTGAAGTCTTGTGAGCATCGCGCGGACGTAGAGGATCGACGGCAGGAATCGCGCCGCGAGCACAGCCGAGAGCGCGAGCGCTGGCGCGAGAGTCCAGCCAGCCGCGAGTGCGACGCACGCGGCTGTCGCAGCCATCGCGATTGATCCGGCAAGTTCCGGCAACAGCTTCCGGCTGTGGCCCCTGCCGTCGAAATAAAGTTGTACGGCGGCGAACGGCGCGGCGAAAGCTACCACGTAGAGGAATTTGTGATCGGCTGCTGTCAGGAGCGCGCCAACGAATGACGCGGCGGCTATGAGTGAGTAGAGGAGCGCGAACTTTTCGGCGAGCGCGGTGCGCGGGAAGCGCCGTTGGCGGCGGCGGCGGTCGCCCGCGACGATCTTCAAAGGGTGGCGCGCGAGGAACGCCGCCACGGCGGCGAGTGCGAGAAACGCGCCCGTCAACGAGGGCGCGACGAGCAGACCGAGCGCGACAGGTTCGAGCGTTAAGCCCCAGCCGCCGTGCTCCGTCGGGAGGGCCACCGTGCGGATGCGTGCGCGCGTCGGCACGGGGCGGCTCTCGCGCGTCGCAGGACTTTTAAGCGTCGCAGGACTTGGGGAAGCTGTGCGCGTCTGAAGTTGCTCGTTGTATAAAACTGTTCGACTCACCTTCGTCGCCCTTCCGGTCAAAACTTTTTCGTCAACTCCGGCCCCAGCGCGCGAGCAGGCTGTGCACGAGCCCCGCGAAGGCTACCAGCCACGCGGCGAGCGCGAGGTAGATGAAGACGCGTGGGATGAGCATCAGCGGCGCGAAGCTGATCGCCTTCGAGAGTTGGAAGGTGCAGACCGTGTACATGCCGAGCGGGAAGACCATGCCCCAGTATTGCGGATCGTAGCGGAGCGGAAAACGCTTGCGGACGTGCCGCCAGTAACCGAGGATGAAGAGCAGGGGAATCCACCAAGTGCCCGCCGCCCAGAAGAAGAGCGTGAACCCTTTGAGGAACGGCAGCACCTCGGTGAGGAGTCCCCACTGCGGCGCAGCGATGATGAGTCGCGCTCCCGCGAGCGTCGTAATGGCGACCGCGCCCATGTTGATCCAGTAGGGCGGGGTCAGCGCGGCGGTCGTGAGGTTGACGAACGTGAAGCGGTAGAAGATGAGCGTGATGAGCAGCAGATAGAGCATGCAGCCCACGAGGAACATGCAGAGCGTGAAGAAGAGCAGCGGCTCGCGGTATGCCCCGAAGCTACCAGCCAAAAGTGTGCCGAGCACCGAGATCGACTGCGTCGCCACCGCCGCGAGCAGCCACGATCCGTTAAGCCCCGTCTCCAGCGTTGGCTTCTCCTCGCGCACCGTGACGAAGGTGAAGAAAGCGTACATGACAACGACCCAGAGCGAGAGCCCGACGATCCACAGGACGAGCGCCGCCTTGTCACGACCGGCGACGATGACAAGTTGGCTGCCGAGCACGCACGTCCCCGCGACGACGGTGAAGAAGCCGGGTCCGCGGACGTGATCTGTGAGATCGGCTGCGACGCGCGGGAAGAAGCGTATCAGCCGAACCAGAAGCAGCAGCCAGAGGGCGGCGTAGGCTGCGACGTTGACGAAGAGTAACGCCCACGCCAGCGTCTCCATTCCCAGCAGGTGCGCGGCGATGGAGATGATGCCGGTCGCCATGACGAGGGCGAAATAGCCGGGAAAGAGGTTCGACGCCGCGCGGCTCAGCCAGCCGCCCTCAGCCTTCGTCGCTTCAGCCGTCGGGGTGTGAGTTGTCGTCATCGTCTTCAACATAAGACAGACCCGCGCGATCCGCACGGGATACTTTTAGCAATGCGCGTGCCCCGCAGGGAAGGCGGTTTTCCGGGAAAATTGAAGGCGGGGATTGCGGATTTCTTCTCGTCGGGCGGGGAATTTTACGATGCGCGCACTATGCTTAAAGTCCAGCTCAACTTTCCCGCGACTCGACTTCATCCGCCTCTTCATCACAACGTTTGCAGTCTAACTCATAGCCGAGACGTGAAGCGCGGCCCTCTTCGGTGAGCGTCCATTCGCGCGTCGAGAGCGGCGGGTCGTGCCGCGTGTGCTGACGGTGTCCGCAATCCAACTCGGCGCGCCAGTGGCCCTCGTCGTCACGCTCGAAGCCGACGATCCGGCGTCTCATTTTCTTCGCGCCTCGCGGACGTAGCCCGTGCTCGTCGGGCGGCGCGAGACGGGTCGCCACCATAAGAGGAGCGTCAGCGTGATGACGAAGCAGACGAAGGACGCGACGACGAGCGGCAGGAGGTGGCGCAACTCGCGCGCGAGCGCCGCCTCGACCGTCGCCGAGAGAATCCAGAGCTGCGCGACGTTGATCATCACGAGCAGGACGAGACGCGCCTGCTCGACCGCCGTGCGACCGCGCGTCTGCCGTGCGCGATCTGTGCGCGGCGTCGGTGCAGCAGAAGTCCGATTCGCGTTAAACGAGACGCTCATTGCCTGCAGCCCTCCGCGCTGTCGCCCACACTTCCCCGCCCGCGCGCACTTCCAAAACGATCTCGTCGAGCGGTCGCGGCGGGGGCCCGAAGAGCACGCTACCTGTCTGCACGTCGTATGCCCCTTTGTGGCAAGGGCATTCGAGGCGACTCGTCGTGCGGTCGAAATAGACGGGGCAGGAGAGGTGCGTGCACTTCTGCCCGTAGGCGTGGTACTCGCCCGAAGCGGCGCGCACGAGGATCGCCGTGTCGCGTTCGGTCGGGTAGCGGAAGTTGAGCGACGTGTCCGGAAGCATCCTGTCCGCGCCCTCGATCTTCAATGCTTGCGCTTGCTCGGTGCGACGCGCGTCCGCCGCAGCCTTCCCCGCGAACCCGGCGGCGGCGACGAAGAGCGCGCCCGAGGTGAGACCGAGGAAGTTGCAGAACTCGCGGCGCGTGACGTGCGCCTCCTCGCCGCGCTCATACGGGAACTCGCTCTGGTTCGCACTGGTCGCCGCGCGCACGTCGCGCTCGTCGGAGAGACGCGGCGGGATGGCGTTCGTCGCGTCGCGTTCATCGCTGATCATGTTTGTTCACCTCAAACTTTCGCGCGGTCGGTCGGCGCGCAAAAATTCCCGACGCTAAAACTCGTTGCTCTTGTCCGAGTGCTCGACCTGCGTGTCGATCCAGGATTCGGCGGTCGCCTCGCCGCCCTGCGCACTCGGCGCGACCGTTAGCTTGCCCTCGAAGACTCCGCAGCCGTCAACTTTCACTTCGTCCGCGTCGGTCGGGAGCATCAAGTAAACTTTCGTCTCGACCTTCTGATTGCCGAAGACGTGGACGTTGACGGGCTTCGTGCGCCGTAGCGGGACGATCTGCTCGTATTTGCCGAAAGAGATCGCGCCCGTCGGGCACACGGACGCGCACATCGGCTTGAGTCCCTCGCTCGAACGGTCGAAGCACATGTCGCACTTCATCTGGAGGTGCATCTCGGTGTTGTACTTCGGCACGCCGAACGGACAGGCGTTGACGCAGTTGCGGCAGTCGAGACAACGGGGCTTCAAAGCCGACATGACGACGCCCTCTTCCGAGACCTTGATGGCGTCCGCCGGGCAGACGAGCGCGCACGTCGGCTCGTTGCAGTGCATGCAGACCGTCGGCATCGTCGCGGTCGTCTCGGCGCGGTCGAGGTAATCGACGAAGATCATCGAGTAGCCTTTGTGCGTGCCGCACTCGCGGCACGCCGCCACGCACGCGCGGCAGCCGATGCACCGCTGGGGGTCTATGAACATCGTCTCTTCCATAAAAGCCGTCCGTCGTCCGTCGTCAGTTGTTTTCGTCTCGCCGCGCGAATCGTTCGCCGTCAGCATCGAGTTGCCGGGAGCGACCAACGGACAACGGACTGCTGACAACGGACAAATCTTTATCTCACCTCGCTGCGCGAGACTCCCTTGCGCTGCCTGCCGAGGATTGGCAGCTCCCGCGAATGAATCTTCTCGACGCGCGCGGCGCACGCCTTGTATTCGGGAATCTTCGACGTGGGGTCGAGTGCCGGGTTCGTCAACTGATTGACCGCCAACTCTTCGCCCCAGTGGTAGGGGATGAAGATCGTGTCGGGCCGGATCGTCTTAACGACGAGGACGGGGAAGATGCCCTCGCCCCTGCGCGAGATGACTTTCACGCGCTCGCCGTCGTTGACCTTCAATCTCAACGCCGTCTGCGGGTGAATCTCGACGTAAGGCTCCGGGCACTGCTCGACGAGGAAGCCGATGCGCCGCGTCTGATTGCCCGAAAGGTATTGATAGACGACGCGCCCGCTCGTGAGTATTAAAGGATACTCTTCGTCTGGCACTTCGTTCGGCGGGTTGAACTCGACGGCGTGGAACTTCGCGCGCCCGTCGGGGTGGTAAAACTTTTCTTCAAAGAGTCGCGGCGTGCCCCGATGATCTTCCGTCGGGCAGGGCCAGAAGACGCCGTTCTGCCGTTCGATCTTCTCGTAGGTGATGCCATAATAATCGCAGTTCGCGCCGCGCGATGCGACGCGCAATTCGTCAAAAATTTCGCGCGGGCTATTGAAGTTGAAATACTTTTCGCGTCCCATGCGGCGCGCGATCTCCTGCACGATCCACCAGTCCACGCGCGCCTCGCCGGGCGGGTCGTTAGCCTTGTTGATCTTGACGACGCGCCCCTCGCTGTTGCACGTCACGCCCTCGTCTTCGCTCCAAGCGGAGCCGGGCAGCACCACATCGGCGTAGCGCGAGCCTTCGGACATGAAGAAGTCTATGCAGACGTAGAAGTCCAAGCCTTCGAGCGAGCGACGTACCTCGTTCGTATCGGGCAGAGAGACCATCACGTTGTTGCAGATCGAGAGCAGTCCGCGTATCTCTCCCGCGCGCATTTTCCCGAACATTTCGACGACCGACACACCGGCTTGCGGCAACTCATCTTCCGGCAAGCCCCACACGCCGCAGACGTACTTGCGATGTTCGGGATTTAAGATCGAGCGCTGACCGGGTAGCTGATCCGCCTTCTGCCCGTGCTCGCGCCCGCCTTGCCCGTTGCCCTGACCCGTGATCGTGCCATAGCCGCTGCCCGGCTTGCCGATCTGCCCCGTGGCGAGGACGAGGTTGATGTAGGAGAGCACGTTGTTGACGCCGTTCGTGTGGTGCTCGATGCCGCGCGCGTGCATGAGCATCGAGGTGCGTGCGCGACCGTAGAGCCGCGCGGCTTCGACGATCTTCTCGGCGGGCACGCCCGTGATCTCCGAGGCGACCTGCGGCGTGTAGCGCGACATGACTGCCTTCGTCGCTTCCCAGTCGTTCGTCCGCGCGTTGATGAACTGCTCGTCGATCAAACCTTCCTCGATCAGAACGTGAAGCATCCCGTTCGCGAGCGCGACATCGGTTCCGGGTTTGAGTTGAAGATGCAAGTCTCCTTGTCGCGCGGTCGCGGTCTCGCGCGGATCGACGATGATCCAGCGACCGCCGTTGTCGCGCTGCTGCCAGAGGAATTTGTTGAGGACGGGGAACGTCTCGGCGCAGTTCGCGCCCGCGATCAAAAGGACTTCGGCGAGCGGGATGTCGTCCCACGGGTTCGCCGCGCGGTCGATGCCGAACGCCTTGTTGTTACCCGCAGCTGCCGAGACCATGCACAGCCGCCCGTTGTAATCAACGTAGCGCGTGCCGAGTCCTGCGCGCGCAAACTTGCCCATCAGGTAGGTCTTCTCCGTCGTCAGAGACGAGCCGGAATAGACGCCGATAGAATCCTTGCCGTGCTTCGTCTGTAACTCTTTGAACTTTGCGACGACGAGATCGAGAGCTTCGTCCCACGTCGCGCGCTCGAACGTACCGTTGCGTTTGATCAGCGGATGAAGGAGACGGTCGGGATGGTGGACTTGGAGGTAAGCGGTGACGCCCTTCGGGCACAGACGCCCCTCGTTGACCGGAAAATCATAGCGCGGCTCGAAGCCGACAACGTGGTTGTCTTCGACGAGCAGATTCATCCCGCACTGCACGGCGCAGTATGGGCAATGCGTCGGCACGACCTTGTCGATAACGCGATCCGCGCGCCAGCCGCCGTGCGGCGCGTCGTGCAGGTGGGGCCCGAATCGCTCGATGATCTGTTCTAAGTTTCCGACTTTAGCCATAAACTAAATGCTGTCCGTTGTCCGTTGTCCGCTGTCCGCTGTTCGTGCCCAATGTGCCGTCGAGATTCAGGGAGAGCGTAACAAGGGACGACGGACAACGAACAGCGGACAGCTTTTCAATCACCTTTCGTCTCTGCGCGCGATCCTTGAAAGACTTTCTCGCGCGTGTCGGGAAGCCCTGCGTAAGCGAGCCCGCGCATGACGCGCTTGCAGCGCGGGCAGTAGTCTTGCAGCGTGCGCCCGTCAGACATTGCGTAGTCGAAGCCGAGCTTGCCGATGACTTGCTTGAGATCGCCGAGCCACATCTCTGAGACGAACTCGACGCCGCAGCGCGCGCACTTCGCCTGCGGCATCTCGCGCGAACGACGCTGGTAGAGCTCGACGCCGATTGAGGCGGGTCGCTGCACGACGTGGAAGAGCTTGCCGAAGGGCAGGTAGAAGAGCGTCATGATGACGACCGCCTCGTGCGAGAGCGAGATGAACGAGTACATGTAGCCGCCGAGCCAGAGGCTCGACGCCGTGAGCAGCAGCCCCGTGACGCAGACCGCGATCAACAGCAGGTGCGGCACGAAATCCAGCATGTACTGTTGGAGCGCAATGGCCCCGCGATCTCGGAGTCGCCTGCGGATCGCAATCGCGCAGCCCACGAGGACCATCAGGGCAGTGAAGTCGAGCGCGTGGAACGAGACCCACGCAAGCAAAGATCGTCCGTCCATCACGGGGAGCGGGAAGCCGAAGAGGTAAGGGCGGTAGCCCGTCTCGCCTTCCAGCTCGAAGTGTATCCAGCCGAAGACGAGCGGGAAGGTGACGAGCGCCGAGAGCAGGCAGCCCCACATGATGAGCGCGTGCATGAGCCAGCGCCGGAAGCCGCGCCGCGCGATGAAGCGTTGCTCGACGAGATTATGCGACACGGTCGCCGCCGTGCTGCGCACGTTCTCTGCGAGCCGCTTGCGGTCGCGGAAGAGCTGCCAGCCGCGCAGCCAATAGACGCGCGTCGCGGGTCGGCGGAGCCACAGCGCGTAACGATAGACGAGCGCGCCGAAGGCGACGACCGACGCGACCGTGTAGCCGAAGAGCGCGGCGTCGTAGTGTTCGAGGTTGCGCGAGCCGACGACGACGAGCAGCGTCAACAACGCGGACGCTGCCAAGCCCGCAAGCGCGGGCGCGCGTCCGCTACGAGTAGCCGTCCGGTGGTTCATGTAATCGAATGCTTCTACCGAGCCACCATCTTGCAGTAAATTTCCCATCCGAGCAACGCCAAATTACCGAGCCCAATCCCCAGAAACAGCAGCGGGAAACCGAGTCGCAAACTGCGACTCTTCCATGTGGGTCAAGTCCCGCATAATTTCTGCAGAAGTGGTTTGCCTCGCCTGCCGACGACACCTCGTCGCAATCCATCTAATTTAACCAAGCCGATCAGTGTGAACCAGCCGCCGAGCAAGGCTAAGGGGAACCAATCTGAGAATGGAATCATCGTTACCCGCTTTTTGCAGAAACGCTCCCAAGTTTGCCGCCTCAACTTCTAAGCAGCCTCACTCGCGAGTTAACCGACCGCTGCGGTCGTCACTGGCTTGATCGTCGCGACCTTCGACGGGGCTGCCACGGTCACCGCCTTCGCCTCGCGCGGGCGCGCAACGGCGACGCGCGGTCGCGCGATGTCGAAGGCGATGGAGGCGAACATCAGGAGGCTGAGGAACGGGAAGAAGAGCAGGCAGATCGCGCTGTACATCCCGTCGGCGTACATCGAGAAGACGGCGATGCCTGTGCCGCTTGCGACCGCGAGCGCGAGCAGGAGATATGTTCTGAGTCTCATCGGCAAAGTTTCCTTCACGGCGGGCATTTGAAGAGGCACACGACAACCGGCCCGCCGATTTACTTACACGGACTGCAAGCGAGAGACCACACCGGCGGCGAAAGAAACGCCTTACAAATTGTAGGGTTCGACCGGCGACCTGCGCGCGGTTGCGAGAGATTCCGCAGTCTGCGCCGTCGTTGTGGGGAATTTCCCGCGCGGGCGAAAGCCGAAGCCCTCGCGCCCGCGCTTCACGCGAGTTGCGGCGAAGGCATGAAGGGGTATAAGAGTTGCTCTCGCACGTATCCGATCCCTCTTCGGCTCGCGTCGCATCGCGCGATGCGACGATCACGCGGTCGTCTCGAATCTCAAACACGAAAGTCAGGTCGCTATGGGCGAGCACGCAGTCGAACAGACGGACGAGCGTCAGCTTAAGACGTTCATGCGGGCGCTGCTCGAAGACCTGCACGCGCTCGAAGCGATGATCGACGCGGGACGGATCGAGGAGGGCGTGCGTCGGATCGGCGCGGAGCAGGAGATGTTCCTCGTCGGGCGCGACCTGCGCCCCGCCCCCGTCTCGATGGAAGTCTTGCGGCGCGCGAATGACCCGCGACTGACGACCGAGATTGCCCGCTTCAACCTCGAAGCCAACCTCACGCCGCTCTCCTTAGGAGGCGACTGCTTCCGCCTACTCGAACGCGAACTCGACGAGCTGGTCTCTCTCGCGCGAAACAGCGCGCGCGAATCGGGCGCGGACGTTCTGCTCACAGGAATTTTGCCGACGCTGCAAAAGTCCGATCTCACGCTTGCGAACGTCACGCCCTGCCCGCGCTACTTCGAGCTGAACCGGGCGATCAGCTCCTTGCGCGGCGGGGCTTTCAACATTCACATCAAAGGGCTCGACGAGTTGATGACGACGCACGACAACGTGATGATGGAGTCTTGCAACACGAGCTTTCAGGTTCACCTCCAGACGGGCGCGTCCGAGTTCGCGCGGCTCTACAACGTCGCGCAAGTCGTGACCGCGCCCGTGCTCGCGGCGGCGGTCAACTCGCCGCTGCTCTTAGGTCACCGCCTCTGGCAGGAGACGCGGCTCGCGCTCTTCCAGCACTCCGTGGACGCGCGCACGCCGTCGCAGCAGCAGCGGCAGTTCCCGACGCGCGTCAGCTTCGGCGAGGGCTGGCTCAAAGACTCAGTCCTCGAAATCTTCCGCGAAGACATCGCGCGCTTCCGCGTGCTGATGACGACGCAGTGCGAGGAGAAGTCGCTCGAAGTGCTCGCGCGCGGCGACGTGCCGAAGCTCTTGGCGTTGCGCCTGCACAACGGGACGGTGTGGCGCTGGAACCGGCCCTGTTACGGCGTCTCGGAGAACGGCCTCCCGCACCTGCGGATCGAGAACCGCGTGCTGCCTTCCGGCCCCACGATCATCGACGAGGTGGCGAACGCGGCGTTCTACGTCGGCTTGATGATCGGCGCGTCGGAAGAGTACGGCGAGATCGATCGCGTGATGTCGTTCGACGACGCGAAGACGAACTTCTACGCCGCCGCGCGTCACGGCCTGCGCGCGCAGATGGCTTGGGTCGGCGGCAAGTCGCTTTCCGCCACGCGGCTCATCCTCGAACAACTCCTGCCGCTCGCGCGCCAAGGTCTTGCGCAATCATCGGTCGAGTCAGGCGACATTGATCGTTATCTCGGCGTCATCGAAGAGCGTGTGCGTTCGGGGCAGACGGGCGCGCAGTGGATGCTCTCTTCGCTCTCGACCCTCGCGCCGCACGGCACGAGCGACATGAGACAGCGCGCGCTGACTGCGGCGATGCTCGCGCGGCAGCAGACGAACGAGCCGGTTCATACTTGGGAGGGCTTCGAGGTGAAAGAGCCGGACGACTGGTCGCAGAACTACCGCACGGTCGGGCAGTTCATGTCCACCGATCTCTTCACGATGCGCCCGGACGATCTCGTGGACTTCGCCGCAAGCGTGATGGACTGGCGGCACATCCGCCACGTCCCCGTTGAGGACGAAGAGGGCCACCTCGTCGGTCTCGTCTCGCACCGCGATCTCTTGCGCCTGCTCGCGCGCGGCGCGCACGAGCGGAGCGAGTCTGTCACCGTCCGTAGCATCATGAAGACCGCGCCCGTCACCGTCTCGCCCCAGACGTCGACGCTCGAAGCCGTCGCCCTCATGCGCACGCAGAAGGTCGGCTGCCTGCCCGTCGTCGAGGACGGCGCGCTCGTCGGCATCGTCACCGCGCAGGACTTCCTCGACGCCTCCGCCAAACTCTTCGAGCAGCACCTCACGTCTCACGCGGAGATGGACTCTGCCGACGCAGAGCCGACGCGCGACTAGAGAGCCATGTCGCGCCGACGACGAACAAAACGCGGCGAGGCTTCGTCCGTCACTTTCTTCTGCACACCTTATTCTTCCCCTTCAATCTATTTTGGCGTTGAGCGTCGTTCGATTTCGCAGACGCCGCTTCGTGTCCTATACTCGCGGCTGAAATCATTTCATTCTGCCCCGGCACGGAGGGTTCTTCTGAAGTCGAGCAAGGACAAGATTCTCATCGTTGACGACGACAAGTCGTTGCGCTTCGCGCTCGCCTCCGCGCTGCGCACGTGGGGCTACGACGCGGTCGAAGCTGGCACGGTCGCCGAGTGCATCAACTCATTCGAAGCGGAAGACCCGTCTGCCGTGCTGCTCGACATCGATCTGCCGGACGGATCGGGGCTCGACGCGCTCGCGCGGATCAAGGAGCGGCGGCAGGACGCGGTCGTCATCATGATCACCGGCAACGTCGTCGTCCAGAACACGATTGCGGCGTTGCGCGGCGGCGCATACGACTTCATCGCCAAGCCGCCTCATCTCGAAGAGCTGCGCGTGACGATCCGCAACGGTCTCGAAGCGCACCGGCTGCGCTTCGAGATCAAACAGGTGCGGCGCGAGCGCGCCAGTGAGTTCGGCTTCGAGCAGATCGTCGGCGAGTCGCCCACGGTGCAACGCATGATCGCGCTCGCGCGCAAGGTCGCCGAGTCCGAGGCGTCGTCCGTGCTCTTGCAGGGCGAGAGTGGCACGGGGAAAGATTTAGTTGCGAAGGCGATCCACTATGCCTCGCGCCGCGCCGACTCGCCTTTCGTCGCGATCAACTGCGCGGCGATCCCTGCGACCTTGATCGAGTCGGAGTTGTTCGGCTACGAGAAGGGCGCGTTCACCGACGCGAAGGCGCGCAAGGAAGGCTTGTTCGAGCAGGCGGAGGGCGGCACGCTCTTTCTCGACGAGATCGGCGAGTTGGAGTTGGGCTTGCAAGCGAAACTTTTGCGCGTGCTCGAAGAGGGCGCGTTTCGTCGCGTCGGCGGATTGAAAGACATTCCGCTCGACACGCGCGTCATCGCCGCGTCGAATCGCGATCTGAAATCAGAGAGCGAGGCGGGTCGCTTCCGGATCGATCTCTACTACCGTCTCTCCGTCATCCAGATCGACATCCCGCCTTTGCGCGAGCGCGGCGGCGACATCCTGCTGCTGTGTGACTACTACATCAACACGCTCGGCGAGCGACTCCGCCTGCGTAAGAAGATCACAGGGCTTGCGCCGGAGGTCGCCGAGACATTCCGGCACTACGCCTGGCCCGGCAACGTCCGCGAGTTGCGCAACGTCGTCGAGCGCGCGATCATCCTCGAAGACGGCGACCAGATCACGACCGAATACTTGCCGCGCGACTTGGTCGCGCAGACCGGGCGCGGCGCGGGCGGTGCGGCGCATTCGCAGTTGGCGTCGGGCGATAATTTCAAACTTCCGCCCGCCGGCCTCTCGCTCGACGAGGTGGAAATGTCGCTCGTCCGACAGGCGATTGAGCGTAGCGGCGGCAACCAGACGCGCGCCGCCGAACTGCTCGGCATCTCGCGCGATCAGCTCCGCTACCGTCTGAAGAAACTTGAAGGCGCGGACGCCGCCGCGTCTGACTGAGCGAGACTGTTGATGATCGAACGAAACTGCCGGTGAGCGAAACCGTCATCAATCTTCCGACCGCCGAAGGTGAAGGCGCGCACGACGCCGAGGCGGAGCTGCGCCAGTCGCTCAAAGAACTCGCTGATCTCAAGTTCGCTTTGGACGAATCGGCCATCGTCGCCATCACGGATCAGCGCGGCGTCATCAACTACATCAACGACAAGTTCTGCGAAATCTCGAAATACTCGCGCGAAGAGTTGTTGGGGCAGGATCACCGCATCATCAATTCGGGCTACCACCCCAAAGAGTTCATACGCGACCTGTGGACGACCATCGCGAGCGGAAAAGTCTGGCGCGGCGAGTTGCGGAACCGCGCGAAGGACGGCTCGATCTACTGGGTTGACACGACCATCGTCCCGTTCCTCAATTCCGAGGGGAAGCCCTACCAGTACGTCGCCATCCGCTACGACATCACCGAGCGCAAGCGCGCCGAGCAGCGCATACGCGAGCAGGCGGAACTGCTCGACAAGGCGCAGGATGCCATCGTCGTGCGTGGGCTCGACGACCGCATCGTCTTCTGGAACAAGGGCGCTGAGGGCATCTATGGCTGGACGACTGAGGAGGCTGTCGGCAAGACGGCGCGCGAACTCGATCTGCTGAACGAGTTGAACGAGGCGGAGTTCGAGCAAGGGTACGGCGCGATCCGGGAGCGCGGAGAATGGGGCGGCGAGATGCGGCAGCGCACGAAGGAGGGACGCGAGATCACGGTCGAGACGCGCTGGACGCTCGTGCGCGACGATGGCGGCGAGCCGCGCTCGATCCTCGTCATCAACACGGACGTGACCGAGCGCAAGCGGATGGAGTCGCAGTTTTTGCGCGCGCAGCGCATGGAGTCCATCGGCACGCTCGCCGGCGGCATCGCGCACGATCTCAACAACGTGCTCTCGCCGATCCTGATGGCCATCCAGATGCTCCAACTCCGAATCGCGGGCGAGGAGGAGCAGCAGTGGCTCGACATCCTGCTGACGAACGCCGAGCGCGGCGCGGACATGGTCAAGCAGGTCTTGTCGTTCGCGCGCGGCGTCGAGGGCGAGCGCGTCGCGCTGCACCCGAAGCACTTGATCAAGGACGTGATCAAGATTCTCAAGGATACGCTCCCCAAATCGATCTCGCTTCAATCGGAAGTGCCGAGCGATCTGTGGCTCATCTCGGCGGACGCGACGCAGGTGCATCAGGTCTTGATGAACCTCTGCGTCAACGCGCGCGACGCGATGCCGCAAGGCGGCGAGATACTGATCCGCGCCGAGAACGTCACGCTCGACGAGAACTACGCGCGGATGCACCTCGAAGCCAAGCCGGGCCGGTACGTCGTCGTCACAGTCGTTGACACGGGCGCGGGGATGACTCAGGAAGTTCAGTCGCGCATCTTCGAGCCCTTCTTCACGACGAAGGAGGTGGGCAAGGGGACGGGCTTGGGGCTCTCGACCGCGCTCACCATCGTCCACAGTCACGGCGGCTTTCTGAATGTTTACAGCGAGCCACGCAAGGGAACGCAGTTCGCCGTCTATCTGCCCGCGCTTGAGTCGGGGCGCGCGGAGCAGTCGGACAGGCGGAGGCTCGATCTGCCCGTCGGTCGCGGCGAGTTGATCCTCGTCGTGGACGACGAAGATGCGATCCGCCAGATCACGAAGGGCACGCTCGAAACATTCAACTACCGGGTCGTCGTCGCGGCGGACGGAACGGAAGCGGTCGCGCTCTACGCGCAGCAGCGCGACGAGATCAAACTCGTCATCACCGACATGATGATGCCCTTTATGGACGGCCCCGCCACGATCCGCGCGTTGCAGCGGCTGAACCCGCGGGTCAAGATCATCGCCGCCAGCGGTCTCGGCGCGCAGGACAAGGCGGCGGAAGCTACCGCGCTCGGCGTCCGCCTCTTTCTCCCGAAACCCTACACCGCCGAAAAGCTGCTCAAGGCGCTCGCGCAAGTCCTCGGCGCGGACATAGACGAGTAGCGCCGATCCTTCACTGCTCAAACTCCCGCCTCACTCTGGGGAAATGTTCGCACGCCTCGGAAAAACCACGCAGCCGCGCGCCGCGTCTCTTCTCCAAATCAAAAGAAAATCTGCGAGAAGCGCTGGCACGGCGCGTGCTCTCTTCATTGTCGGCAGCAGCATTTCGGCTGCGCGACCGTCAGGCGTCGCGACCACTGAACATCGGACAAATGTTTACGTCGCGGCGCGCGGTCGAACCCGTTGATCGGCGCGTCGCATGATCGTCGCGCCTGACGCGCCGGAGGAGGTGTTGGGATGAAGATACTACTTGCGACAGACGGATCACCATGCAGTGAGGTGGCGGTCGGCGAGGTGGCGCGCAGACCTTGGGCAGATGACAGTCAGGTGCGCGTCGTCAGCGTCGTCGAGCCGCCCGCACCGCTCGTCGCCGAGCCCTACATGCTCAGCGCAGACTTCTACGAGGAGGCGGAGCGGCTCGGACGCGCGCAGGCGCGCGAAGCTCTGGAGCGCGCGGCAAACACCTTGCGCGAGGGCGCGGGCAGCGCACAACTTCTCGTCTCGACCGAGATCATCATCGGCTCGCCCAAGCGCGTCATCGTCGAAGAGGCTGAGAAGTGGGGCGCAGACCTCATCGTCGTCGGCTCGCACGGCTACAAGAGTTGGGAGCGGATGCTACTTGGTTCGGTCTCGCAGGCGGTCTCGGCGCACGCCTCCTGCTCGGTCGAGATCGTGCGCTGCCGGGAGAAGGAGTTGAAGCCGGAGACTGCCTGACGCTCATGGAGGTGCTTATGGGAAGGATCAAACTCGGCGCGAACTTCGCGGTCTTCCTGCTTTTCTTCGGCGTCGCCGCGCTGGAAGCTCTGCAAACACGCAACTGGGTGAAAGCCGCCTTCTGGCTGGCAATCGGCGTTGTGTTTCTGGTGGCGGATAATCTGAAAAAACGGAACGCGGAAGTATGAACGCGCGGCGATGAAGTGAAGACGAAGAGCCCTCCGTTCGTCGCTCATCGTTCCTACTTCATCTTTAGTTTAGGAGCGTGTGGATGCTTGAAGTCACGGAGATGTCGCGGGGCGAGACGGTCGCGCTGCTGCTGCGCAGGGTCTTCGGTCACTTGGGGTGCACGCGCGACGGGCACCCTTATGTCGTGCCGATGAACTACGCCTTCGACGGCGAGTGCCTTTTCTTCTACACGACGGAGGGGACGAAGACCGAGTTCATCGCGGCGAACCGGGAGGTCTGTTTTCAGGTCGAAGAGATCGCCGACCCGCTGCACTGGCGAAGCGTCATCATCACGGGTCACGCCGAGCGGCTGACTTCTACGGAAGACGTGGAACGGGCCATGCAACACATCACGGCGCGCAACCCGACGCTCGCGCCCGCCATCAACCGCACGAAGATCGGCGCATGGACGCGGCTCAACCACGTGGCCCTCTTCCGCGTCCGCCCCGAAGGGTTCTACGGGCGCAAGACCGCTTGATCACGTCGGCGCGCGCCAGCCGTGACACGCGCGAGTTCGGAGTAGAAATGATCGCCAAACTGAGTGAAGAAGAATCGTTCGCGCTGCTGAGCTCGCGTCGCCTTGCGCGGCTCGCTTGCATCGCTGACGGCGAGCCTTACGTCGTGCCCGTCAACTACGTCTGCGATGACATCTCGATCATCGTCCACTCGCTGCCCGGCACAAAGATCGACGCGATGCGCTCGAACCCGCGCGTCTGCGTGCAGATCGACGAGATTAAAGATCAATTCAACTGGGCGAGCGTGCTGGCTTTCGGCAATTACAAAGAGATGATAAGCGGCGCGGCTCGCGAACGCGCGATGGCCCTTCTGCTCGCCGGCTTCCCCGATCTGACGCCCGTCGAGTCGGTCATCGCGCGCGATGCGGGCGCGCCCGCCCCCGTTATCTTCCGCGTGCTGATTGATCGCGTGACCGGAATTAGAGAGGGTTAGCCGTCATCAGGGCAGCGCGCGCGAAAACGATCCCATGAGCGATCTGCAAGCATGTTCTCAGACCGTCCTCTGCATCGCCAGCTTCTTCAAGGGCAATGAATTCTTACGCGAGTGCAAGCGGCGCGGCTGGGGCGTCGTCCTGCTGACGCGGGCCAAGCTGTGCAGCGAGGACTGGGCGCGTGAGAGCATAGACGAGTTGGTGGCCCTCCCCGGCGACGGCGACATCGAGTCCTACCTCGATGCGGCGACACACGTCGCGCGTTTCACCAAAGTCGGGCGCGTCGTCGCGCTTGAAGAGTATGACATCGTCACCGCCGCGCGCCTGCGCGAAGAGTTGTGCCTCCCCGGATTGGGCACGACCGCCGCGCGCCGCTTTCGGGACAAGCTCGCGATGCGCGTGAAGGCGCGCGACGAGGGAATATGCGAGCCGGAGTTCGTGCACCTGCTCAACCCACGCGAGATCGCGGAGTTCTTGCGGCGCGTTCCGCCGCCGTGGATGCTCAAGCCGCGCGTCGGGGCTTCCGCGATGGGGATGCGGAAACTGCGCGAGCCGGAAGAGGTGTGGCGCGCTCTCGCCGAACTCGATGCGCGCGTGAACGCGCGCGAGCGAGCGCACGAACACCTGCTCGAAAGTTACGTCCGCGGCGAAGTCTTCCACGTCGATTCGCTCGTCGCTGATGGGCGCGTTCTCTTCGCGAGCGCCGCGCGCTACGGCACGCCGCCCTTCGACGTGACGCACGCGGGCGGCGTCTCGACCTCGCACACGATCAGGCGAAACTCAACGGATCACAAGCGCCTACTCGCGCTGAATAAAAGGCTGCTCGCCGAGTTCGGCTTCGAGCGTGGGACGACGCACGCCGAGTTCATCAAGGGCGGAAGGGACGGCGAATTTTACTTCCTTGAAGTCGCGGCGCGCGTCGGCGGCGCGCACACGGCGGAAATGGTCGAGGCAGCGTCGGGCATAAACCTCTGGCGCGAGTGGGCGCGGCTTGAGACGGCGACGCCGGAGAACCCTTATCAACTCCCACCCGTGCATGAAGACTATGCCGGGATCGCCGTCTCGCTCGCGCGCGAAGAACGCCCCGACACGTCGTCGTTCGACGATCCCGAAATCGCCTTCCGCGTCAACAAGCCGTGGCACGTCGGTCTCGTCGTGCGCTCGCCGGACGAGAGGCGCGTAGCGTCGCTGCTCGACTCTTACGCGCGCCGCTTCGCCGCCGAGTTCACGGCGTTCGCGCCCGCCGAAGAGACGGCGGGGAAACACCTGTGAGAGAAGTTTTGACGGTTTACGGTCCCGTGCGCTCGTGGCGCGTCGGCGTCTCGCTCGGCGTCGATCTGCTGTGCGTCAATTCGATCTGTTCGTTCCGCTGCATTTACTGCCAGCTCGGAAAGATCAACATTCACACCCTTGAGAGAAGGCTCTTCGTCTCGACCGCGCGCGTGATGCGCGACCTGCGCGCGAGCGACTGGCACGGCGCTAGTATCGTCACGCTGTCGGGAAGCGGCGAGCCGACGCTTGCGCTGAACATGGGCGAGGTGATCCGCGAAATCAAATCACTGACGAACAAGCCCGTCCTCGTCCTCTCGAACGCGACGATGCTGAACGACGCGGACGTGCGTCGCGACATCGGCGCAGCCGACAGAATCTTCTGCAAGCTCGACGCGGCGGACGAGGAAGGCTTCAGGAAGATCAGCCGACCGGTCGAAGGTTTGACGCTCGGCTCGGTCGTCGCAGGGATCAGGTCTCTGCGCGCCGAGTACGGCGGGCATCTCGCGATCCAGACGATGCTCACGCCGCGCCTTGTCCGCCATCACGAAGAGTTCGCGCGGCTCATCTCAGGGATTCAGCCCGACAAGGTTCAGTTAAACAGGCCCTCGCGCGTCGTCCCGCGCGACTGGTCTCTCGAGGCGCGCGGCAACTTGCCCGCAGGCTCTCTCGGCGGCGTACAGCTCAGGCAAGTCTCTGCAGAAGATGCCGCGCGGTTCGAGCGCGCGCTGCAAGACGCGACGGGCGTGAAGACGAGTTCGGCGTACCGGCTAAGTGTCGGAAGAGCCGCCGGGCTTCGGGCAATACACAGCCTGCGAAATCCTCCGCAGTCGCCGGTCATATTCCACAGCCGGGACGAGCCTGCGTGAGTCGAAAGGCGGCGATCACGCGCGGCATGATCGTTGCACGAAGAGTTTGTGGCGGAAACTGCCTTCGCCGCGCGTGCACTCTGCCGCCGCCCCGACCGCAGAAAAACAGACCGAGAGGACATCATTCTTATGGCGACAATGCTGACGGAAGAAATCGTTACCGACGACAAGTCCACGACCGGCGCGACGGCGCGCAAGTGGGTCTATCTTTTCGCGGAGGGTGACGGGCAAGACAAGAACCTGCTCGGCGGCAAGGGCGCGGGGCTGTGCGAGATGACGCATGCGGGGCTACCGGTGCCGCCCGGACTCGTCGTCACGACCGAAGCCTGCAAAGAGTATTACCGCGAAGACAAGCAGTTTCCCGAAGGGATGTGGGAGCAGGTCGTCGAGGGTCTGAAGCGGATCGAGGAACAGACGGGCCGTCGCTTCGGCGACGCGCAGAACCCGCTGCTCGTCTCCGTGCGGTCGGGCGCGCCCTTCTCGATGCCGGGCATGATGGACACCGTCTTGAACCTCGGCTTGAACGAGGAGACCGTGCAGGGCTTAGCCGCACAGACCGGCGACATACGCTTCGCCTTGGACGCCTACCGCCGCTTCACTTCGCTCTTCGGCGAGATCGTCATCGGCATCGCGCACGAGAAGTTCGAGCGCGTGCTCGACCGCTACAAGGCGCAGACCGAGGGCGGTCGCGACACAGACCTCTCGCCCGCGCAGTTGCGCGAGATCATCGCCGCCGAAAAGCAGATCATCGTCGCCGAGCGGCGTGGCACGGCGATCCCGGAAGACCCTTACGAGCAACTGCGAGTAGCCGTCGCCGCCGTCTTCAACTCTTGGATGGGGCGGCGCGCCGTTGACTACCGCCGCGTCAACCGCATCGCGAGCGATCTCGGCACGGCGGTCAACGTGCAGGCGATGGTCTTCGGCAACATGGGCGCGCACTCCGGCACGGGCGTCGCGTTCACGCGCGACCCCTCGACCGGCGAGAAGAAGTTGTACGGCGAATACCTTCTGAACGCGCAGGGCGAGGATGTGGTCGCGGGCACGCGCACGCCGCAGCCGATTACGCAACTGCGCGACGAGCTGCCGGAAGTTTACGAACAGTTCGACTCGATCACGAAACTGCTCGAAACGCACTACGGCGACATGCAGGACGTGGAGTTCACCATCGAGCGCGGGAAACTCTGGATGCTCCAGACGCGCACGGGCAAGCGCACGGGCGCGGCGGCGGTGCGCGTCGCCGTGGACATGGTGCGCGAGGGTTTGATCGACCGCGCCACTGCCGTGCGCCGCGTCACGCCCGAACAACTCGATCAACTTCTGCACCCGACCGTCGAGGCGAAGACCGACGCGGAGGTCATCGCGCGCGGTCTTCCGGCGAGCCCCGGCGCGGCGCAGGGTCGCGTCGTCTTCGACCCAGACGAGGCTGAAGAACTCGCGAAGGGCGGCGAGAAAGTGATCCTCGTCCGGCAGGAGACGAGCCCCGACGATTTTCACGGCATGGTCGCGGCGCAGGCGATTGTGACGGCGCGCGGCGGGCTGACCTCGCACGCGGCTGTGGTCGCGCGCGGCATGGGCAAGTGCTGCGTGTGCGGCGCGTCCGATCTCAACATTGATTACGGTCAGCAGCAGTTCAGCGTGGGCGGCGTGGTCGTGCCCAAGGGCGAATGGATCACGGTTGACGGCTCCACGGGTCGCGTCTTCTTAGGACGTGTCCCGACCGTGCAGCCCGTCCTTGGCGAAGACTTCCACGAGCTGATGACGTGGGCTGACGAGTTCCGAGTCTTGCGTGTCAGAGCCAACGCCGACACGCCGCACGACGCGGAGGTCGCGCGAGACTTCGGCGCGGAGGGCATCGGTCTTTGTCGGACGGAGCATATGTTCTTCGGCGACGAGCGGCTCGCGTTGATGCGCGAGATGATCCTGTCCGAAGGCGTCGGCGCGAGAGAGAAGGCGCTCGCGAAGCTGCTGCCGCTACAGCGCCGCGACTTCGTCGGCATCTTCCGCGCGATGGCGGGCTTGCCCGTCACGGTGCGCCTGCTCGATCCGCCGCTCCACGAGTTTCTGCCGAACCACGAAGAACTGCTCGGCGAACTCTCCGAGTTGAAGATGACGTTGCAGCACGCCGCGAGCATAGGCGAGATGGATCGCGTGCTCGACGAGATCGTCGAGAAGCGGCGGCTGCTCCAACAGGTCGAGCGCATACGCGAGAACAACCCGATGCTCGGGCACCGCGGTTGCCGCCTGGGATTAATCTATCCGGAGGTGACGCGGATGCAGGCGCGCGCCATCTTCGAGGCGGCTTGCGAGGCGCAGGGCGCAGGTGTCATCGTCAAGCCTGAGATCATGGTGCCGCTCGTCTCGACCGCCGCCGAGCTTGAGCACCAGTCGAAGCTAATCCGTGAGGTCGCGCAAGACGTGATGGGCGAGCACGGCACGACGGTCGAGTTCACGGTCGGCACGATGATCGAGCTGCCGCGCGCGGCGCTTCTGGCAGACAAGATCGCCGAGTTCGCCGACTTCTTCTCCTTCGGCACGAACGATCTCACGCAGACGACCTTCGGTCTGTCGCGCGACGACTCGGGTCGCTTCCTCTCGAAGTACGTCGAGACGAAGATTCTCCCCGATGATCCGTTTCAGGTGCTCGACCGAGAGGGCGTCGGGCAGCTTGTCAGGATCGGCACGGAGCGCGGAAGGAGCGTGAAGCCGAAACTGAAGGTCGGCATCTGCGGCGAGCACGGCGGCGAGCCGCGCTCGATAGCCTTCTGCCACGAGACGGGGCTCGACTACGTCAGTTGCTCGCCGTTCCGCGTGCCCGTCGCGCGACTCGCCGCCGCGCAAGCCGCGCTCGAAGAGGGCGGCGCGAAAGTGATCGCCGACAAGTGATCTCATCACCAGAAATGGAGGACGAGCGAAAGCGAAGGGGAGACGAGGAAGGGCGTCTCCCCTTTCTCTTTCACGCTTCGTGATATTGTCTGCACCCGGACGGACGACTGACGCGAGGAGGCTTGCGATCCGCGAGAAGGCGATTGCCGAATACCACGAATGGCTCGCGACGGACGAGGGGCTCGACGCCGAGTTCTTCTCGCGGCTGAAGGGAGAGATGCGCGCGCGGCGTCTGCTCTATGGCGAGCGCACGATAGGTGTCGCGCTTCGCCCGCACCTGCTCGCGCGCGCGCAGTTCGACCAGCTCGTGCGCGCGTCGGAGATCGTCGCGGGCGCGTTTGAGAAGGTCTGCGCGGCGCTCGTCGGCGATGAGTCGCTACTTGATCTCGTCGGTCTGACGGACGCCGAGCGGCGGCTCGCGCTCGTCGATACGGGCTTCTCGTCTCCGGCTGTGACGACGCGGCTCGATGCGTTCGTCGCGGGCGACGAAGTGAAGTTCGTCGAGTACAACGCCGAGAACCCTTCGAGCCTGCCGGATCAGGAGGGGCTGAACCGCGTGCTGTTTGAAGTGAGCGCGATGCGTCGTCTCTCCGCGACGTACCGTCTGCGAGAGTTCTCGCCGGTCGAGAGTCTGCTCGTCGCGCTCGTCGAAACCTACCGCGAGTGGAGCGGCGGCGCGCAGACTCCGAACATCGCGATAGTCGATTGGGCGAACCTGCCGACGCAAGCGGAGTTCGAGTTGCTGCGCGATTACTTCAACGCGCGCGGCGTCAAGACGATCATCTGCGCGCCGGACGATCTGGAATATGCGAACGGTAAGTTGCGCTGCCGCGACTCCCGCGTCGATCTCGTTTACAAGCGCGTCGTCATCCACGAACTGCTCGCGCGCTGCGACTCATCGCACCCGCTGCTGCGCGCATACACCGACGCGGCGGTGTGCGTCGTCAATCCGTTTCGCTGCAAGATCGTGCACAAGAAGGCTGCGTTCGAGTTATTGACGGACGAGGCGCGCGGTGGCTGGTTTACGCAAGAGGAGAGGGAAGTCTTGCGCGCGTGCGTGCCGTGGACGCGGCGCGTCGCGTCGCGTCGCACGACGCGCGGCGATGAGTCAATCGACTTGATCGAGTTCGTCCGAAGGGATCGCGCGCGACTCGTCCTGAAGCCGAACGACGACTACGGTGGGCACGGCGTCTATCTCGGTAGCCGCTCGACGGAAACGGAGTGGGACGCCGCGATGGAGGTGGCCCTCGCGGGCGATTACGTCGTGCAGGATTTGATCGATCTTCACACCGAGGAGTTCCCCGTTTTTGATGATGAGCGTTGGGCTTTGCAGCCAATGTACGTTGACACGAACCCGTTCCTTTTCAACGGCAGGGTCGAAGGCGCGATGGTGCGCCTCTCTGAGTCACCCGTCGTCAACGTCACTTCGGGAGGCGGCGAGACGGGCTTCTTCGTCA
>JAVXVG010000054.1:0-68558 GCA_032229975.1 Acidobacteriota bacterium
GTTGTTCGTTCAGGTAGACTTCATCAATGGTTTCGTCAACGATCTCCCCAACTCTTTCCGCGGCTCTTTTGGCTCGCGCCTTTCTTCGCGCCAGATCTATCTCGCTTATTCCCGCGCTCTCGCCACCGTTACCGCGGAACCCTGAGAACTTCCGATCCCGATTCCCCCGCGCCTTTGTTGCCGGTATGAATGCACGTTCGTCTTCGCCCGATTTGATATAGCGGTTAACCCAGCGGATGAGAGACGAAACGGACGGTCTCGTTTTGACTTTAGCCTTCTCCTCTTTTCTGAGCTTCTTGTATTCGGCCATCTCAATATCACCACGTGCACAGCCCACTTTTTCGATGATCGGGTTGAGAGATTCTTTCGTCAGCTTGTTGAGCCTTCGTGCGATCACTTCCAGGACGTAGGTGCGACGGCGTTCCATTTCTGCTCTTCGCGGGTCATCATCTCCGAGCAGCGTGAGATCGCTAACGCCGGTCTTCTTCAGCAATGCTTTTAGATAGATTTGATTCCGGTCGTCGCCGAGCAACTCAATTTCATTACCGAATAGGGCTTCGATAATCTCTTCTTCAGGCTTCGCCGAGTACACGTTAGTGGCAATATCTTTAATCTGTAGCTCGCCAGTTGGAAGACGCTTTAAAATCTCATACTCCCGTACCCCGGTTGTGAAATGCATCCCTCTGCTGAGCACGTGGCTTGGCATTGCTAGACCGCCTTTCTCAAGTCTGCCGTGATGCCCGGCAGATAGATTTGACTATTCGGGTTGAGAGGTTCAGCCAGATCGAAATCCATCACGCCCCAGAAGAGGAGGGCATAAACGACCTGTTTGGGGACGTTTTTAGCCTGGAAGAGTTCAAAAATCTCAGCGAGATCAACAGACTGCTTTTCCTGCAAAAACTCTTGGCAGTAGATTTGATACTGCGGGTGTAGCGGCGTTCGTGCATAGCTCCACAGAGCCTTGACGTTATTAAGTCGAGGCTGCTGCATAATCGTCTCTTCGGTGAAAACCTTAAACTTGTAGCCTTCCTCTTCGCAGATGGGCGAGATGATGCGAAAAAGCAGGTTATACTTCTCCGTGATCACCTTCTTCTTTGGCTTTACTTCTATGATCTGTCTTTCGTTTTCCCTTTCGATATATATATCGGGCGTGTAATGTCGTGCTCTTCCATCAAGTATGTAGCGTATGCGACACGGTTGCTCTTTAAATCTTTTAACGCCGGGGTCAAAGTCAAGCAGGTACATAAACGCTTCTTCAAGCAAGGACTCGAACCAAAGCATAATGTTCATTTTGACACTGAAGAATTTGCCGACGTTCTTGCCACGAACGCCCCGCCTAGGTGGTTTTCGCACGCTCACAATTAAATAACCCTCCTTACTGTTTTCGCGGGATAATCTCTCCGAGTACAAATCAGTCGCTAAGAGTCGCCATTCACTCCTAAAATCGCTTGACAAGACAGCAAACAGAGGTAGAATGTGAACGGATTTCGGGCACACAAAGAGGGCCTCGCCAGCAGTTAGGCGACAAACGAAATCAACAAAAACGAAGTCAACGAATTGGCCTGAAGTGACCGGCTCGCAACCAACACTTCAGGTCTTTCCTTTTACAATCCCTCCTCTCGTACCGCGTATATAGCATTTTTCGACGCGCCTTTCAACCCTTTTGTTGTCAGGGGTTTACGCTTGACAAATAGGCACGCTGGCGTGTCAATTTTCTCATATTGGATCAAAGGGGTGACTGTATAACTTACTTGGAAAGAAGAGAATCGTCGGACAAATCCGTAGCAAGCTCAGGCAGGTACTTTCTACGCGAGTTTCTTCAAAATACGCACTAACTGCCAACAAGCTTCTTTCTCTCGCAAGAGCATTGGCTCAACATTATTCTTCCTGTGCTCCCATATATTTCGATGAGCGGCTATCTGCGCACACACAGCCACCTCGCGGGCCATCCTCGCCGCATCCTCACGACCAACTATGAGCGCCGCGCGACAAGCTTCTAAAGCTCCGATGTGCTCCGTTCTTTCGAACTGCCACATCGCGGGTTGAGCCTTTATGATCGTTTCCCTCAACTGCTCCCAAGAACCTATGCCATGGGTGTTCAATAAGAGTGCCGCCTTGAGGCATTCGTGCGGTCGGTGATCGCCGGGGGCATGCGCCTCAAAGACGTGGAGCGTATGCGCGGCGAAGTCGCATGCCAGTTCTCTTAATTGGGCCTTGCCCAAGAACTCCGGCTGTAGCAACGCTTCGACACGATTCTTCGCCGGCAGGTCTAGTTGTAGGATTTCGTCGGCTGCGATTCGGGGATTAATGACAAACCGCTCAATCAGATCGTAAGACTCTTCGGCGGTGATTAAATCGGACTTTAACAGTATCTCTATGGATATGGTGTTCACCTGAGCCTCACACCCAATCGACAATCGGTCTGCCTTCCTTGTCCGTGAACTTGCCCATGATGATGCGCATGAAATCGACGATCCACCACAGGAAGAATAAAGCGAGTGGGACGGCTGGGAGGGTTTCGTTCTTGAAGAGAGCCAGCACGCCGGCCAGCGCCAGAGTAAGGAGTTGAAGCGCGCCCGTGAGGTATTTGCCAGTGTAAAAGCGGTGGACGGCGAAGAGGCCAAAGAGCCAGCAGAGTAAGAGCAGCGTCAGCTTCTTCTCGTGGCTAACTTGACTCTTATCCATAATTTTACGCCTGTCCCATATCTCTGTGGCATATAGCCGCCAGCTTTGGTATTTTTAAAGCCGCTTCTTTGATAGTAGGTCGCAACTTACTATGCGTCTTGAGGCTCGACAGCGCAGATGAAGTGCATTGTCGGGAGACGGTGCTCGCAGCCCCTGCCCCCGGCAAATTCAAGATGCTATAACATTGTAGGAACAATTGTTCCTACACGCAAGAGTATAACAAATACTTGCAGCCCATCAGGAGGATGCTTCTGATGGGTAAAGGTAAGAGAGAAAGGCCAATCTACTTAGGTAACAAGCTCGCTGAGATTCGCAAAAAACTCGGCTTATCTCAGAACGAAATACTTCGCCACCTAGGTTTGAGTGATCAGCTTACGCGGGAGGAAATATCAGCTTATGAGCGGGGAGTTCGTGAACCAACTGTTTTGACTTTGCTGAAATATGCTCAGGCAGCAGGGATATATGTAGATGCATTGGTTGATGATCAAGTTAGTTTGCCAGAAAAGTTACCAGCTAACCCGAAGAACGAAGGCATTAACAAGGCGAAGTTGAAGAAAAGCTGAAATACAAGGGGAATAAAACCGAGAGCACATTGGTTCAATTATCTTTACCGTTTTCAATCGCCCTGAGAACTTTGAGATACAAGTCTTCTACAACTTTGGCCTGTCTTTTACCAATAGAGGCATAGTTATCTAATCCTGGAGCGCCGTTTATCTCAAGAGCTACATACTCCCTTATTGGCATAGTTAAGTCATCGGTAATAATGTCAACACCGCACAACTTTAACCCCATATCCTTTGTTATACCTATTGCCAAATTTGAAAAGTCAGGATGAATATCCTTAGTTAAATCTACGGCGTCCCCTCCGCTCGATAGATTCGCGTTGTCAAGAAGATAGATGATCTCCTCGTCTCCGGGAATTGAGGTCAGACCCAGCTTCTGCCTTTGCAACTTAACTTTTATTCTGAAGTCATCAACGTCAATGATTGTGTCCCTTCCTTCTTGAGCGAATCCCCGCTGCTTTAGGTTTAAGAGTTCCTTAATTGTGGACTTACCATTACCGATAACATATAAGGGGATTCTTTGATATGCAGATATAACCTCATCACCTAAAACCACAATCCTATAGTCTTTACCCGAGTAAAATCTTTGTACTAACATGACGGATGTTCTCTTAAAGATCATCCGTGCTGCCCGGTAGTATCCCCCCTTGTTGTACACCTTATTAACAAACGCCCCTTGACTTAAATTATTCGGCTTGATAATAACGGGGAAGCCAAGCCTCTGAGCATACCGAAAACCATCATCAATGCTCCTCCTAATAGGTAAATTCTCACATAGCTTCTCACTAAAAAATGTTTCCCCTTCGGGCACTCTGTAACCGAATTTCTTTAGGAAAAAGCTCGCGTAGCCTTTGTCTCGTGCTATCTCAACTGAGCCGAGGTGGTTCACATTGAAGTTTGTACTACGGAAAAATGTTTTCTTCCCATTCTTAAAGGTAATGTGCCCAACAAAACCGTATTCTGGCTCAATGATTAACTTAGCCCCAATCTTACGAGCCAACTTTCTGATTATGGGAGTTACAAACGGCGTTTTCATTATAAGGTGAGGTGGCTCTCGGGTTTTTGGCGAAGCGACGTAACGTACAAAGTTCCTTATAGGCAATTTGCTCGGAATACCTATGAGCTAACCCGGAGGGCTTGTTATCTCATAAAGGGTCGTCATGAACCGACCTGCGCCCCGGGAACTAATTTGCTCTTTGAATGGGACTGATGTGGGGATCTGGAAATACTCCCTTAAGAATTATGAAATGAGTCTTATGAAGCCAGCGGTTTGTTAATCTCACGAAAGAAGCGACTCTTGATATTTTCACTGGTGAGTATCCTTTTCCCGAGAGGACTAACGTAGTATTCATCAGCGCCATGGCTTTGTATTAAACCTAAAGCAGAAAGAGTCTGAACCGCATATTTCGTTGCTTTCATCCATGCAGCATTACTTTCTTTACTTATTACGGAGTTGAACTGCATAAGAATATCTGTGAGTTCTGCGAGATTATGACTCCTGGTTACTATATGCCGAAGTAAGTAAATTGGGCCTCCAGAAAGAGAGTTAATAACACTCTCAATCATAGCGTCAGCAAGAATCCCTTCTGTTCTAATAACCTCTTTTATTTCACCGCAAGCAGTTCCAAGTTTAGCAGGCAAGTCATCTGGATCGGACGGAGGGTAATATCTCACCAGAGTAATGCCATCTAAGTCTGAAGGGAGATGAAAATCTAATCCCTCAGCATCTGCTGGAACAATGAGAATAGTCCGCCTTCTTCCTAATTGACTGAAGAATAAGCCTGCTTCAAATAGAACATTATCACGCGCAATTAGAACGCGCTTACCTCTAATCTCCGCAATATCATCAGGCACGACTAAAAAGACTGCAAAGTCGTACTGTCCAACAATTTCAAGAAGCCTCTCAAGATTATAGTCTCCGGGGCGGAAAACATCTTGAGTCCATAATCGAACTGTCACGCCGTGTTGAAGTTGTCTCTGAATGTACTCGGCAAACTGTAAGCTCTCTTTAGATGAACCCACAAACACTTTTGGTTCCATACAAAATTCACCCTATTTGCTATTTCGAAAGACGCACGAATTTTACCGCACAGCGGTATCAAGTGGAACAAACCTTCAATCGGGTTTATGTGCTTCACATCGTTTGATATGCCGAATGAGTAAATAACGAACGCGCTTTTCAATATCTAACATCGCGTCGAAATTTCTCCGAATTATTGCTTCATGGTAAGCCGAATACTGTCTGTGATAAATATTTGCTAGTTTTAACGGAATAACGAGATCGAGCATACTTTTTTCGGTGATATATGGGGCACCAGTACCGCGCTCAACTAATTGAGCGCCGAAATCAAAGCCAAGTATAATTCTAAGCGCGAACAATAGTCTTAAACTCATAGCTACATCATTAGGTCGAATAATCAATAAACAATCCGAAGAGGCGCATCCTATATGTCCAATTATTTTACCCGCGGAGCTTGAGCAAATTCGCCCCACTCTCTTCATTAAAAGATCTCCGCGCTTTATCCCACGCTCTGTTTTATCTTTTTGTATGCGAATCTTCCTGTTCGCTAAATGCCAAAAGCCATTATTGAAATCATAGGTATGTAGTGCCTTTCTTGCTCCGTTGGGCGATTGGATTATCCCACGATAAATATCTGCAACCGCTCGCAGTTCATCCCAGCCGAGGTGCTTAGAACAACCAATTAACTCTTTGTACTGGCGGAGGGCAGCATGAAACCCATAATCAAATCGCAATTCTGGCGTAAGGGCTGCTTCCCTGACTCTAATGCTTTCAGGTTCGTCAAGATCATGATTGCTGAGTAGTAAGGGCTGCTTCCGGCCAGCCTTTTCATAGACGAATAAATAGACGCGCGATCCAAGCCCTTTAAAAGTATAGCGAGGTAACTCGTGGACATACCGTATGGCACCTGAAAGTAAAAGATAGTTACGAACCCAAACAGTGCTGAGGGATGAAACCAAGGAGGAAGGTACTACTGCTAAGAGACGGCCTTTAGGACGCAATAGTCTAATACTTCGCAATACGAAGGCTACCTCTGTGGGTACGCTATGGATTCCCTCTCCGATGCCAGGTAATTCTGCGGCCCAATTTATACTTACGTAATTTTCTCTTCGACCTGCAAAAGGAGGGTTCATCAAAATACAATCAAAGAGTTGCTCATTTTTTAATATACGAGTTGGTGATGACCACTCCAAGAAATCAGAACAAACTACTTTAAGTCTGTTCCCAATAATAGGTCCAAGACGCGATTTGACACGCTCAAGCGCTTCATTATTTACATCAACACATACAACGCGTTTAGTTGCCCCCCGTAAACGTTCAGCAAGCGGTTCCAATAAGGTGCCGGTTCCTGCGGCTGGTTCTAATATTCGCGACAGATTCTTAGGCACATGCCTAGCCAGCACTTGCGCCACGTTAATTGGTGTGTAGTACGTTCTCATAGGGGGATGGTTTGAAATTCGATCTCATACAAATGCCACCTGGCCACATTAGAGCTACGCTTTTCGCGGCGTTTCGGGTGATCATAAAGAACACCGACATTAGGTCTAGTTGATGCAAAAAGTGCAACTCCAACGCCCATCGGCTTCGTACCGATAGGGCCAATAAACAATCTCTCTCCTGGAACGAGTTCCTGGGAGATCTTATTAAGAACTTCTATCGCAGACGCAGGATTTTCAGCGCCGCAAAAATGGATCCCTCCTCTAATGTTCCTTTCTTTTATGACGCGAATGTTATTGGCAAATGCGTCCATCTCCCAACCCGGTTTGAACGCAGGAACTCCAAAAACCACGGAACATGAGGATGGCTGAATCATCTGATGATCTTCCAAAGCGCGATCAAGGCGGCGCTCTTCGTAGCCAAGAAAGAAGACCGTCCGTTGTGGCACCCTATCAGTCAGGATAAGTGTTGCTCCAGGAATAGCTTTATATCCTGGCACCTCAACTGAGAGTCCAAAGTCCCTTTTATGGAGCACTTGGGATCGGTTGAAGGTGGTCTCTCGTAATGAGTAGTTTAGAGGCTCAACGTAAAGGAAAGAAAGTCCCGTGGCCCCTAGATTCCACAGGGCTCGACAGCATAAGAACATTTCCACGAAACCCAAGGTGGTACTCTCAAGAATGATAGACTTTCTTTTTAGTGAGACAAGGAAGGTTTCAAAATCATCGGCATGTAACTTGGTACCATCTATATCGAGCTTGAATTCATCAGGGTCATATTCAATGGTCACCACTTTGACAGATTTATGTGCTAAAAAATTAACAGCAGACCTTCCCCGATCATCAAGTGCCCTGCCAACTATTGCAACATCATAATTAGCAATGTTTAATTCAGACTCTGATTCACCTTCTTGCATTCTAATTCTCAAGGCTGTTGCTCCGTGGTGAGATGTGAGAATAAGGAGGGCGCTGCTTCGGTAGGTTCAATTTTCCACTTTCTAGAATACTGCTTGAATAAAGCTCTAACTTCCTCAACAGTACCGCTTACAAGGCAAATGAGTTCATCTGTACTTAAATCCAACTTTCTTTTCTTCCTGTAGCTAATGTGGAAATAGGGTGTGTATATAGGATTAAGCACGTAATCAACTGTTATCGGGCTATATTCCTGTTTAGTCTTAGTTTCCTCTTCTTCGAGTAAAACAGACCATTTTGTTGCTTCTCGCAAGAAGGCATAAATATCAGGTGTTAACTCTCTGGTACCAGTGCCAACTGAAAAATGAGACTGCTCTGATTCACTTAGGGTTGGTCGTTGATGAGCTAACTCAAATAGAGTTCCGAGACGCATAACAAAAGCATGTAATTGATTACCATGAGAACCAAAGCTGCGAATCTCACCCAGAAAGGCAGTGCTTGTTTGGCGAGCTGCCTCTGCTTGTAAGTTAGGGGAGAGCGGCTTGCCAATATGCTCCCCATTGGATAAAGCACGATTGATTGACTTATAACAAAGCTCCAAAAAATGTCGAATGTTGCCTCGGGAAAGAAGTCTGAATGTCCTAAAACCAGCGTAGAAAGGGCACGCACGATTATAAGGTTTGTAGAGTTGTAGAAGGCTGCCTATAAAATTATTTTGTAACCAGTCAGTTGAGCCAGTAAATTTATTTCCCTCACCCCGCTCAAGCCGATCCATTTCATCTGCAACTTGCTCAGGCTTCTGACTCCTTCTATTTAGGATAACTGGTACGACAATTGATGCCTCTGGAATATGCGGCCTAAAAAATCGATCAATACCCACATTAGAGTCGCGTTTTATCAGTGCTTTCTCAATATTCTCTCGGAGCTTGTTCGATAGAGAAGGTTCCTCAAAGACAATGCGCGCTAGTTCTCCATGCGAAACATCAGGGAACATACTCTGAGCACTCGAAAGTACCTTTTGAATATATGTTTCTTCTTTACGGTCTTCTAGCTTTGAAGGATCCCGCAGATCTCCGATGTTAATAGGTGGAGCTAGAACTCCTGCTATAGAAAGTTCGAGGAACAGAATCTCAGCTAGAAAAAGAGATGGGTTTTCATTTAGGATATATTCCTCAAGATCATGTTTCCTAAAATCATGTATATCTGATAAGCGCTCTGGCCCTGTAGTATCTAAAGTCTCAAACGCATTGCGTTTCATCGCAATGTTGAATATTAGTGGGGACTCACTATGTTTCAACCAAGAGTTAATAATCTTCTGCTGGTAAACCTGTAGGTTCTCATACTCATCTACATAAACAAAAAAATTAGAACCATTGAGCGAGGGGAGTTGCTTCCGAATCTCATTAATAATAGCAAGAACAAATTTATCGCCCGGTAAAAACTTAGGCTCTTCAACTTTTCTTACATTACTTACCCAAGATTCAAAGCTCCATAGACATTCCTCAAGCTTCGCTCGCAAAGCAGCATGAGAGTTAGGGAGATCTGGATCGAAAGCTCTCAAATGAACGAAATCAAGCTTGCCGATGTCTTCTCTTAATAGCGCTGATGATTTGCTGCTAGCTATACTCTCTAGGCTATCGAGAACCTCTATTCCTAGAATAATGCCAGCCATGTGTGAGAAGGCGACATCCCAAGTGTCTTCCGAAATGTTCCGCCCAGACATTAAGCTGGCAAAATGAGTATCAGTTCTCCAGAAAAGACCTATATGTGAGATCGCATCCTCAGGAATATTTGGTCGTGCAGATGAAAACATGCTTTGGTGCGAAAGGTATCGTATGAGCATGGTTTTCCCACAACCACGTCCTCCAATAATCAGCCGTGGCTTACGCGCTGTTTGAAGATCAAGGCGGGGATAAAACTGTGGAATTACAAAGTGTTCCCATAAATCGTAGCCAAGCTCTTCTGCACGATTTTTGGAAAGGACACTCTGAAGTTTCTCTACGATTTCACTCATGGGCATTACCTATCAAAGAGGGGAGTCCATGCTGACGAGTGCGGCCACCAGAGAATTGGTAAACAGTTGTCAGGGGTAGCGTGCTCGAATGCATAAGCAAGTTCAAGCTGCCCAAAGCCAAGTCTATTTAGTCCGGTAATTATTATGCGTCTCGTGCTTAAAAGTTCATAGTAGAAATCTCTTGCTGCCTCGGGTGTATTTATCCCATCCGCAAAACATCGCGATTGGGGGTGAAACACCCCAAATTCTGGTCCCAAGAATTCCACCGATTTGATACGGAGAGCTGGACGCTTTGCTTTAATGTTATTTATACCAACCTCATGTGCGACTAAAGGAGTATAGACGAAGTAAGCTCTCTCTATTAATTCTTTGTCTATATTCTCTTCATCTAACAACTCTATAAACTGTTCTCCTGTTCCAAGAAAATCATCAATAAAGATGAAAACCCTTATACCTTTGTCAATCAAACTTGGTATCTCCCAAGGTTTGGCAATCCACGATTCACTGATCGACAAATGTCGTTTCATAAAACGAGAAATTTCTGGAGCACTTGTAGTTGTTGGATCTTTTTGTTTGACTGCCGCGACCAGTCTTATGCCAGGATCACTTAAATCGTTTTGTAAATCAGGGAGACAAGTTTCAATCCGACCTATAGGAGAAGGATCTAAGCGAGTCAGATCGGGAATTATGCGGTGGAACAATTGATCTATCAGAGCAATGGTTTGTTCTTTGGATCTGTAAATCAAGTGATCTAGAATAGAAGCCGCAAAATATTTCTCCTCGTCCGTCGAGAAGTTATTCATCCAACTCCTCAGTCTTGAAATATGTAAACCTCCCCAGATCCCGTAGTTAATCAATTCTGTACATCGGTCAATTATTTCCGTGTGGTAAGTTTGACCATCTTTAGGAAGCTGAAAAGTTGTTTTAGCGCTGGTCATGTCTAGACTTCCACGAGAAAAATGAAAGGCCTTTAACGAAGAATTAGAAAGAAAGGTCCGCGAATCGTTACTCGCCTGTGTGACCAAAACCACCCTCTGCGCGTGTTGTGGAGGGTAATTCATCCACTTCCATCCATTCAACACGTGGTACCGGCAGAACCAACATTTGAGCGATTCGCATCCCTCGCTTTATGATAAAAGATTCAGAGCCAAGATTAGAGAGTAGGATTTTGATCTCCCCTCGATAATCTGAATCGACAGTGCCAGGGGAATTTGGAATAGAGATACTATGTTGAGCGGCTAGACCTGAGCGCGGTCTAATCTGAGCTTCGTACCCTTCTGGTACCGCAATCGCGAAACCACAGGGTATGGAAACGACTCCCCCTGGCTTGATTACCATCTCATCTTTGATTGCCGCATGAACATCCATTCCTACAGCCCCTTCAGACTGATATGCTGGGAGGGGCAGATCACTGTTACCCGAAAGGCGCTTTATAGGTACACGAAGATTCTTGCTGGGCATATTTGCTACGAAAACATACCTTGTTAATCAACAACGATTTAGCTACTGATGGGCTTAGGAGGAAATCATCTTACAAAGCCCTAATTACTAACCATCTGCCATAGCACCGGGCTAAATTTAGCAGGGTTATATATTTGAAGTAAATAAGATTTCGGCAATAGGATAGCTCTCCTAATAGGTAATAATACGGGTGGTGAGGCCCCGCCCTCGTTCTCAACCCTCCAGCACGTTCTTTAGGTTCAGTCCATCTTCATCGCCGTAGCGTGACTGGTCAATGCTTACGTCGCGATGTCTGTTCTGCCGCAGGCGTTCCTGGGAGTAGGCGTATCGCCTGATGGTTTCTCTTTTCTCCACTTCCTTGCGCTTAATCTTGCCAGCGAGTATGTCAGTGACTAACTCCTGCACGATGTCGTCGCGCATCTGTGGGTCGTGGCTGTTCATGCGGGTGACGTGCTCTCGTACAAATGCCGTCAACTCTTCGCCAGGGTCGCGCCGCTCCTTCGGCTTCGACGGGCAAATTGGGCACTTGTAGTATCGCTTACCTTTCCATTGGCCGCGCACACGCATTTGCTGTCCGCACGTCTCGCACTTCGGATTGCCTTTGAGTGCGACCTTCCGGCGATCTTTGCGCGGCGCACCTGCTTGGTGGTGTGGTTCTTCCATCCTGCACTTCGGGCAGCGATACTTCTGCACTCCACCCTTTGTCTTGCCATCCTTGTACTTTTCGCATTTGTGACTCTGACAGAATAGAGAGAGCGAGCTTCCAAGCGTTCGCGCGCGCCGCGCATTCTTCCGCTTCTGCTCTAGCTCAGTCTTCGGCGGCTCGGGAAAAATGCACTTAGCTTGCGGTGTGGGCTTGGAACTGCCCCGGTAGTGCCGTGGTTTGCCGAATGTGGACTCAATCATCTGGCCGGGGGTCGCCTCGTAAACAGGCGCATACAAGTCCCTGAGTATCAGTCCGTAGACTTGTTCGCGGTTCTCGGCACGCAGCAGGAACGTCTGCTTACCGCCCTCACGCTTAAGTAGGTACTCGTGGCGGTCGTCTTTGACGATGAAGTACCCTAGCCTATCGTCTTGAGGCTTGTTTTTGGTTTCGATCATGCTCCTATCCTCACTTGAGCCTGTAGATCAGTCTATTCACAGTCGTCCGTAAGAGAATGCGCGCTTGAAAGGGCAACTGCGTCAAGGTGAGTTGGCTCGTCTTGCCCCTCTTCATTGGGCTCTGAACGCGATAAACAACGTGTCGCGGGAGACGATGAGGGGCGGAGTTATTAATCGTGCCTCGGCAACACGGGCTTCCGCGCTGACTAGCGGGGTTCGGTTTAGAACTCAACTGGGCATCCTGCGCGCGCTCTTAGGCTCGAATATTAGGAGATCGGGCATGACTGTCAATAAACGTTGCGCCAATCTACGTTCTTAGCTACGACGGTCGTGAGAGTACTGCCTAGGTGCGTATCTTTCGGCAAAGGGATGCTTTCAGCGGCGGCAAGCGGATGGGTAAAATCACACAAATTCTATTGTTTCACTTTATGCGCGAATTTTTTTCACTTTATGCCCGACGAATGTCACTTTATGCACGAACCTAGAACCGACTCCGAGACTTGAGCCTCCAGACTCCCAACTTCTTCGAGCTTGCTGAATGAGTGCTCATTCAGTATCATGCTTCCTCACACGAGGGTCATCTTCAACGAAAGGTTCTTTCCCCGTATGCTTCGGATCGAAAAGGCGGCGGTGCTCGGTGCGGGCACGATGGGCGCGCAGATCGCCGCTCACCTCGCCAACGCCGGAATCCCCACGCTCTTGCTCGACATCGCGCCGCGCGAGTTGACGCCGCCGGAATCGGCGAAAGGTCTCGCGCTCGAATCCGGCGAGGTGAAGAATCGCATCGCGCGTGGCGGTTTAGAGGCCGCGAAGAAGGCGAAGCCCGCCGCGTTCATGTCGGTTGCACGCACGCGTCTCGTCTCGACGGGAAACTTCGACGACGATCTCGCGAAGTTGAAAGACTGCGACATCATCATCGAAGCGGTCGTCGAAAATCTCGACATCAAGCGAAAACTTTTCGAGCGCGTGGAGAAGTTTCGACGCGCGGGCTCAATCGTCGCGACGAACACGAGCGGCATCCCCGTCCGACAGATCGCCGAAGGCTTCTCGGAAGAGTTCCGCGCGCACTTCCTCGGCGTGCACTTCTTCAACCCGCCGCGCTACCTGCACCTCTGCGAGTTGATCCCTACTGAATGGACGAAACCGGAAGTCGCATGCTCCGTCTTCGGCTTCCTCGACGAGCGTCTCGGCAAGGGCGTCGTCATCGCGAAGGATCGACCGAACTTCATCGCGAACCGCATCGGGACATACGGCGCGCTCACGACGATCAGGACGATGCTCGAAGACGGCTACACGATCGAAGAGGTTGACAGGATGACGGGCCAGGCGGTCGGGCGCGCGAAGTCGGCCACCTTCCGCACGTTCGATATCGTCGGTCTCGACGTGCTCATGCACGTCACGAAAAATTTGTACGATGCTTTGCCCGAAGACGAGGAGCGCGAGACGTTCGTCGCGCCGGAATTTTTGCAAGCCATGATGGAGCGACGGCTGCTCGGCGCGAAGACCGGCGGCGGCTTCTATCGCAAACAGAAAGGCGAGGGCCAGAAGCAGGAAATCTGGACGCTCGAACACGCCTCGCTCGAATACCGCTCGCCACAGAAGGCGAAACTCCCCGCGCTCGACGTGGCAAAAACAATCGAAGACACGGGCGAGCGCATCAAGACGCTCGTGTGGGGCAAGGATCGCGTCGGGCAGTTCTTGTGGAAGACCGTCGGCAAGACTCTACGCTACGCGGCCAATCTCATACCTGAGATCGCGAACAACTTGGTGGACGTTGATCGCGCGATGCGCTGGGGCTTCAACTGGGAGCTGGGCGTCTTCGAGACGTGGGATGCCATCGGCGTCGAGAAGTCTGTCGCGCGCATGCGCGAGGAAGGCGCACAGATTCCCGCGAACGTCGAGCGAATGTTAGAAACGGGAGCGAAGAGTTTTTACAAGACGGAGAACGGCCAACGTTTCTACTTCGACTTCGATGCGCTCGCGTACAAGCCCGTCAACGATCTGCCGGGCGCGATCATCTTGAAGTCTGTAAAGGAGCGTGAGCGTGTCGTCAAGAAAAATTCGGGCGCGTCTCTGATCGACATCGGCGATGGCGTCGCTTGTCTTGAGTTTCACTCGAAGATGAACGCTATCGGCGGCGACACGATCCAGTTGATCAAGCAGTCGCTCGCCGAGGTTGAGAAAAATTTCCTCGGTCTCGTCGTCGGTAATCAGGGCGCAAACTTCTGCGTCGGCGCGAACCTCATGCTCGTACTTTTAGAAGCGCAGGACGAGAACTGGGAAGACCTCGACATGGTCGCGCGCGCGTTTCAGGACGCGACGATGAGTCTTCGTTACTCGGCGAAGCCCGTCGTCGTCGCGCCGTTCAATCTCGCGCTCGGCGGCGGCTGCGAGATGCTCTTGCACGGCGACCGCGTGCGCGCGCACGCCGAACTCTACACCGGCTTGGTCGAAGTCGGCGTCGGCATCATCCCGGCGGGCGGCGGCACGAAGGAGATGCTGCTGCGCGTGATGGACTCGATTCCCGCAGGGATGGACGACGCCGATCCGTTCCCGTATCTCAAGCGGGCCTTCGAGACCATCGCACTCGCGAAAGTTTCTACCTCGGCGCAAGAGGCGCGAGGGTACGGGTATCTGCGCGAAGAGGATTCGATCTCGATGAACGCGGATCGCTTGATCGCAGACGCGAAGCAGGAAGTGATTGCGCTCGCGCAAACCGGCTACACGCAGCCACGTCAGCGCACGGACATTCTCGCGATGGGCCTGCCCGCACTCTCGACTTTGAAACTCGGCATTCATCAGATGTTGCGCGGCGGCTTCATCTCCGAGCACGACGCACTGATCGGCGAAAAGCTCGCGCGCATTTTGACGGGCGGCGATCTCAATCACGCGACGCGCGTCAGCGAACAATATCTGCTCGATCTCGAACGCGAAGCGTTCCTCTCGCTCCTCGGTCAGCGCAAGACGCAGGAGCGCATGGCCCACATGCTGAAGACTGGCAAGCCGTTGAGGAATTAGTCGCGAGCAATGGATTACCCGGTCACGCCAGCCGTGCGCGCCTTGCGCGAGAAGAGAGTGGACTTCGAGCCGCACCTCTATACTTACGAAGAGCGCGGCGGCACGGGCCACTCATCGGAGAGTCTCGGCGTTGATGAACACGCGGTCGTCAAAACTTTAGTGATGGAGACGGACGCGAAGAAGCCTTTGATCGTTTTGATGCACGGCGACCGCGAAGTTTCGACGAAGCAGCTCGCGAGAGAGATCGGCGCGCGCAGCGTCGAGCCTTGCAAGCCGGACGTGGCGCAGAAGCACACGGGCTATCTCATCGGCGGCACGTCGCCGTTCGGGACTCGCGCGAAGATGCCTGTCTACGTCGAGCGCACTATCTTCGAGTTGCCGCGCATCTACATCAACGGCGGCAAGCGTGGCTTCCTCGTCTCGATTGATCCGCAAGTGTTGCGCGAGTTGCTGAGCGTCGAAGATGTCTCGGTCGCGATTGAAGGTTAGCGCGGATGATGCTTTGAAGTTCGCGCGAAGTTGATCTGTCGTAGGGGAAAGAAAAAGATGAGAGACGCGGTAATGGTTTCGGCAGTGCGGACGGCGGTCGGCAAAGCGCCGAAGGGGACTCTGAAAGATACGCGACCCGACGAGATGGGCGCGGCTGTGATCACGGAAGCGATCAAGCGCGCGCCGGGCGTCGAGTTGAGTGAGATTGAAGACGTGATCATGGGCTGCGCGATGCCGGAGGCGGAGCAGGGGATGAACGTGGCCCGCGCGGCGTCGATCCGCGCGGGCCTGCCGGTCGAAACTTCGGCAATGACGATCAATCGCTTCTGCTCTTCGGGTCTGCAATCAATCGCGATTGCGGCCGATCGCATCCGAACGGGGAGCGCGGAAGTGATCGTCGCGGGCGGACTCGAAACCATGTCGATGATCCCGATGGGTGGGCACATCATCCGCCCGAATCCGTATCTGGTCGATCACTATCCCGATTTTTATTTGAACATGGGACTCGCCACCGAGAACGTCGCGCGCAAGTACGAAGTCTCGCGCGAGGAGCAGGACGCCTTCGCCCTTCAATCTCACAGGCGCGCGGCGGCGGCGCAGGACGCAGGCAAGTTCGACGACGAGATCGTACCGCTCACCGTCGCGTTCGAGGAGCTGGACGCGCGTGGGCGCAAGGTACGACGCGAAGTCTCGTTCACGAAAGACGAGGGCGTGCGACGCGACTCTTCGGAAGAGAGTCTTGCAAAACTCAAACCGGCCTTCCACGTGAAGGGCACGATCACGGCGGGCAACGCCTCGCAGATGTCGGACGGAGCGGCGGCTGTCGTCATCATGTCAGACGAGCGCGCGCGTGCGTTGGGATTGAAGCCGCTCGCTCGCTTCGTCGCTTACGCCACGGCAGGTTGCGCGCCCGAAGAGATGGGGATCGGGCCAGTGAACGCGATTCCAAAGGTCTTGAAGATCGCTGGTCTGACACTAGATCAGATCGACGTGATCGAACTCAATGAAGCCTTCGCCGCGCAATCGCTCGCAGTCATTCGCACGCTCGGACTTGATCCTGAGCGCGTCAACGTCAACGGCGGGGCCATCGCGCTCGGCCATCCGCTCGGCTGCACGGGCGCGAAGCTGACGGCCACTGTCCTTCGCGAACTCGAACGCCGCAACGGTCGCTACGCGATGGTCACGATGTGCGTTGGCGGCGGCATGGGCGCGGCGGGAATTTTCGAGCGCGTTGCGTGAGAAGTTTATGTTTGAATTGGACAGTTGATCTTTAACCGGAGAAAGGACGAAAGAGATGTCAGCCGTAGCCGACGAGAAAAAGATCGTGACGGGCGGAAGTTTCTTGATCGAGGAGCGCGCGAGCGCAGAGATTTTCACGCCTGAAGATTTTACGGAAGAGCATCGCATGATCGGTGAGACGACGCGCGAGTTCATGGACAAGGAAGTCCGTCCGCGCGAGCCGGAGCTTGAGCAACACAAGTGGGACATCTCGCGCGAGTTGTTGAAGCACGCGGGCGAGTTGGGTCTCATCGGCGCGACCGTGCCGGAAGAGTACGGGGGCTTGGGATTAGATCAGGTGTCGGGCGGCATCGTCGGCGAGCAACTCGGTCGCTCCGCTTCGTTCGCGACGACGATGGGCGCGCAGTCTGGGATCGGTCTGCTGCCGATCCTCTTCTACGGCACGGAAGAGGCGAAGAAAAAGTATCTGCCGCGCATAGCGTCTGGTGAACTCGTGACGGCTTACGCTTTGACCGAATCCGGATCGGGATCGGACGCGCTCGCGGCGAAGGCGACGGCGAAACTTTCTGAGGACGGCACGCACTACATCTTGAACGGCGAGAAGATGTGGATCACGAACGGCGGGTTCGCAGATGTGTTCGTCGTCTTCGCGAAAGTTGACGGCGACAAGTTCACGGGCTTCATCGTCGAGCGTCAGGAGGGCCTGACGAACGGCGCGGAAGAGCACAAGATGGGCATCAAGGGATCGTCCACGACCGCGCTCGTTCTTTCCGATGTTAGAACGCCGGTCGAGAATCTGTTAGGCGAGGTGGGCAAGGGCCACAAGATCGCTTTCAACATCTTGAACATCGGTCGCTTCAAACTCGGCGCGATGTGCGGTGGCGGCATGAAGCTGATGTTGTCGGAAGCCGTGCGCTACGCGAACGAGCGACAGCAGTTCGGAAAGGCCATCTCCTCCTTCGGCGCGATCAAGCAGAAGCTCGCGGAGATGGCTGTCAGGACTTGGGTCGGCGAGTCGATGATCTATCGCACGCTCGGGTTGATCGATGAAGCTGTGAGCGAGACGACAACGCCGGATGCGAAGCTGCGCGGCATAGAGGAGTACGCCGCCGAGTGCTCGATCATCAAGGTGGCCCTCTCAGAGTATTGCGATTTCGTCGCCGACGAGATGGTGCAGATTTACGGCGGCTACGGCTACTCGAAAGACTATCCGGCGGAGGCCGCCTATCGCGATTCGCGCATCAATCGCATCTTCGAGGGCACAAACGAGATCAACCGGATGCTCATTCCGGGGATGCTCATGAAGCGCGCGATCTCAGGTCAACTCGCGCTCTTGCCCGCCGCGCAGAAGTTGATGGACGAAGTCTTGTCGCCGGCCCTTTCATCTCTCGACGAAGACGAAGGCGTGCTCGCCACCGAGTTGAAGCTCGCGCAGAACGCGAAGAAGGTCGCGTTGATGACGTTGGGGACGGCGGCGCAGAAGTACATGACGAAGCTCGGCGATCAGCAGGAGATTCTGCTCGGCATCGCCGACATCATCATGGACACATACGCGTTGGAGTCGGCGATCCTTCGCGCGCAGAAGCTCGCCGCCGCTCAAGGTGAAGAAGAATCGGCGCGCTACCTCGACATCGTGCGCGTCTTCGCAAGCGAAGCCGCTGATCGCATCGAGACCAATGCGCGCAACGTGCTTGCCGCGATGAGCGAGGGCGACGAGTTGCGGACACTGCTCGCCGCGCTCCGTCGCTTCACCAAGCGCACGCCCGCCAACTCTGTCGCCGCGCGACAGCGCATCGCAGACGTTTTGATCAAGGCGAATCGTTACGCATATTGATCCATTGATTCATTGGCTCATTGATTCACTGCAAGACATCTCAAATGAATCAATGAGCCAATGAGTAAATGAGTAAATGAAAATCATTCCGATCTCACTCCCCACGCCCTTCTATATCGGGCCGGTCAACGTCTATCTGATCGCTGAAGACCCCGTGACTCTGATCGACACGGGCCCGAAGACGAAGGAGGCGATTGAGGCTCTGCGCGAAGGCCTGCGACGCGCGCGTTTCCGCGTCTCTGACATCAAACGGATCGTGTTGACGCACGCGCACGAGGATCACTGCGGACTGGCGAAAAGGTTGCGCGACGAGGCAAAGGACGCGCAAGTTTTCGTCCACGGCTGGGAGACGGGCCATCGCGCGGGAAGACTCGAATATGAAGAGAATCGACAACTGCTCTTGCGCGCGGGCGTGCCCGAAGATGAGCTTGAGGCGATGCGTCGGCTCTACGCGCATGTCCGCGAGTTTGCCGACGCGCTCGAAGATCACGAGCACGCCGAGTTGAAGGACAACGCGGAGCTTGAGTTCTCGACAGGCTCTCTGCGCGTCGTGCACACGCCGGGCCACACGCCGGGCTCTTGCTCGTTTGTGCGCGAAGCTGATCGCACGATCATCGCGGGCGATTGCGTCTTGAAGCGCGTCACGCCGAACCCCGTCCTCTCGCCTGATCCGGTCGATCCCACGCGTCGCTTCCCTTCGCTCGCCGAGTATCTCGTGAGCCTCGCGCGCCTGCGATCCTTTTCTCCGACGCTCGTCCACGGCGGGCACGGCGACGTAGTCAACGACTACGAAGAACTCTTCAATCGCTACCTGCGCGCCATACGCGAAAGGCAGTCGGCCGTCATCGCACTCTTGCCAAAGGCCGGAGCGACCGCGTGGGCCATCTCGCGCGAGTTGTTCCCCGACGCGTCGGACGTGCATCGCTTCCTCGCCGTCTCCGAGACGGTCGCGCACCTAGACCTCGCGCACTCCGAGGGCAAGCTCGCGGTCGAGTTGAGCGAAGGGCGCGAAGTCTATCGTCAGCTTTAAACTAAAATTGATCGGGTGTAGATGAACCGGCGGGCACGGGGCGCGCGTAATGGGCCACCTTCGGGATGCTATTTGCCCTGAATTGAGCAACGGATGACCGTTTGTTCTAAGCGTGCGAGGATTAGGCGGAAATACGTGCTGGTATCTTGCTATCAATTACCCGTGAGAAGGCTTCTCATCCTCCAAATCGTCGCACGTGCGCATGATGCTGTCCCATTGGGCAAGCGTCGAGCGTCGCCCGCGAAAGGTCTCGCGCATCATCGGGTTTAGCTCCTTCACGATTTCATCCCCTTCATCGAGCAACTTCACGATGCGCGGGTCTGTCTCTTCATCCTCGCCGGTCGGATTCTCTCTATCCAGCCTCTGAATCTCCTTGATGATCTTATCCAACTTCGAGAAGAGATTTTCGTTCTGCATTGAGGTCTCCTTTCTCATTTCGCATCCTTAGTCATACTTACTATGATGCTCGCGTCTCGCTTCGGGCGATTGAATAGTCGTGCGATGAGATAGACGACCACCGCGATGTTGATCAAGAGCACGACGACTTTCGTCGCGGTGAAGCGTTCACAGAGTTCGTAAACTTCGAGCGGGATCAAAGAACCTGTGACGAAGATCGTGAAGTATTCCGCCCAGTGTTTTTGCAGCCACAGCCCCACGCCCTCCGTCAGTAGCAATGCCGCGTAGAAGAAAGTTCCCGCGCCCAACTCTTCGAGTTGTCTGTCGCTCGCGAAGCTAAGTTTACCGAGCAGCCCATGGATGAAGCGGTTGTCCGGATCGACGCGCAACGCAGCCGTCCAACGCGCGACGTGCGCGGCGGCGTCTTTGTGGATCAGCGAGAGCGCGCCGATGCCGACGATCAAAAGTAGCAGGCCCTTGAACAGCTTGAAGGCAGCGATCAGCAGCAGCCACCTGTCTCGCTTCTGCTTCGCGTGGCCCTCTCGCTTACGCTTCATGATGGGTCGAGTCATTTGATGACTTCAAACTCGAAGTAGATCGTCTTGCCACGCACGACGTAGCAGAGGTACGACTCCCAGAAGCGGCGTATGAAGCGCAGAGAGGGATAGCGGTTGCAACTATTGACGAGCATCTCAAGCCCGAACGCGCGCCAGAGCTTGAGCATCGTCACGCGGATCAGTCGCGGCTTCAGACGCACTTCGCTGTAAAAGTCGAAGTCGGGCCGCGCGCCGCAGAAGTAGGCGAACGATTCGGTGGTGAGGTGGTGCTTGTGCGTCGGGTCTGTGTAGGAGGCGATGTCGGAATAGTGCGGCGTGTCGAGACGTATGATGCCGCCCGCCTTCGTGATGCGATGCAACTCCGCGACGACGGCGAGCACGTCTTCCAAGTGCTCGATCACTTGATTGCCGATGACTACGTCGAACTCGTCGTCGGCGAAGGGATAAGGCACGCTATCGAGATCGTGGATCACGTCGGCCGCCGTGCGCGGGTTGCTGTCGAGCCCAATCGCGCCGGGCGTCTTGTGCTTGCCGCAGCCGATGTCGAGTATCTTCATCGCGGCGGATTGTAGCTCAAAATTTAGTCGGGCGGGTGGGAAGTAAGAACTCAAAGCCGCAGACACAAGAGAGCGCAGAGGGGACGCAGAGAAGAAACGATGAAGTATTAACGATGAACGATGAAGTGAAGACACGCGGCTCTTACTTCATCGTTCATCGTTAATACTCCATCGTTATTTTTGGAACCTGCGGCGGCGTGTGGCGTGGAAGGGGGCGGAAAAATCTTTTACAGGGGAGGTCTCAACTTCCATGTCCAGAAAACAGTTGCTCATCGTTTTGAGTTTGCTGGTGGCGTCCGTCTTCGCGTCGGTCGCGCTCGCGCAAGTATCCTCGACGCGTCCGGCGCAAGGCGAAGGCCCTCTGGCCTTCTCGATGCTCGTCGTCGGCGACAACTTTCTCGGTGTCTATACAGAGAACATCACGCGCGAGAATGCGAGTCGCTACCAGATCGCGGGCGAGCCGCGCGGCGTCGGCGTGACGGAGGTCTTGGAGAATAGTCCGGCGGCGAAGGCCGGTTTGCAGAAGAACGATGTGATCCTCGCCTTCGATGGCGAGCAGGTGTCGAGCGCACAGAAGCTGCAACGACTCATCAACGAGTCCGCGCCCGAACACACGGCGCGACTGGTCATCTCACGCGGCGGCAGCGAGCGCGAACTCACCGCCACGCTCGCCAAGCACGACGCGCTCGGCGCGGGCGTGAACGCGATGCGCATAGAGAACGGCCAGTTGTTTCGTTGGGACGGCAAGGAGTGGCAGAAGCAGTCGCAGGATGAGTGGCGCAAACAGTCTGATGAGATGATGAAGCGATCCGGTGAACTCCGCGAGCAGTTAGAGAAGCTACGCGATCAGCAGGGCGGCAACTTCGCCTTCGCCTTCAACTCCGGTCGTCGCATCGGCGTCGCGACAACGCCGCTCACAGATCAACTCGCAGACTACTTCGGCGTGAATCACGATGGCGGCGTGCTCGTCACTTCGGTCACAGGGAACAGCCCCGCCGCGAAGGCCGGTCTGAAGGCCGGCGACATCATCACGGAGGTTGACGGCGAACGCATCAAGACGGCGGTAGATGTGACGCGCCTCGTCAGTCGCAAGGACGAAGGCGACGTGATGCTCACCATCACGCGCGAGCGCAATCGACGCACGTTCAAGGTCACGCCGGAGAAATCACCCGCGCCGACGTGGGCCACACCGGAAGGGCTCTTCAACGGGCCCGGCCCACTCGCGCTGCCACGCGAAGGCTTCGTCGTGCATCCCTCGATCTTCAACGCGCCGCGTCTGCCTGCGCTCCACGCGTTGCCGCGCGTCGTCTTACCAGCAACGCCGCTCATGCGCGTGCGACCGATCAAAAGTGTCGCGCCCGCGCGCGGGCAACTCATGGAGTTCTGAGAGACATCACAACTGCACTCGACCGGCTGGCAAGATCGTGGTGGGTCTCCTCCGGCACGAAGAAGCGATGCCCCGCGCGTTCGGCGACAAACCGAGCACGCGGGGCGTCGCTTTTTATGAACTTGAGAGTGCGGGCCTCTTTCTTTCTCTCGTCCTGTCTTCTCATAGTGTGCCATCTTCATTGACTTACTATTAGATTGAGCATAGTCTCGGCATGCTTCCGAAAAGCCGCAAGGTTGAACCCACGATCTGCATTCGCCTCTGCACCTCGCCCGCTTAGCCTTCTCTGCAATTCAACGCGCTGTGATCTAGTGCGCAGTGCCCTATCCACAGAAGGAGATTCAAATGAATAAACTGAAATCGCTGTTGACAGGTTTTCTACTCATGGCCGGTGTCGCAAGCTCAGCCGCAGGCTCGCCACCGATTTTGATTACCACCGATACCACTCCGATAAATTGGGAAACATCAGCCGCCGGCTTCAAAGGTGAGACGGGACGAACCTATAGATTTAGCTGCCCGTCAGACGGCACTGCACAGGGTATTTACGGCAGCGACGTTTATACGGACGACTCGTCCATCTGCACTGCGGCTGTCCACGCCGGCATCATCAGCATTGAACACGGCGGCCCGGTGACCATCGAAATTCGCCCCGGTCGCTCAACTTACGGCAGCACGACACGCCACGGGATCAAGTCAATGAACTGGGGCGAGTATCCACGTAGCTTCGTGTTCAATTCATCCGGCGCGGCCCAAGAAGGTCGTGGCCCAAGTGGACGCAGTTCACGACCGGACGCGGACAATGATGAGACGGGAGAAGCAACCCCGATAGGTTGGGACACATCAGCCGGGGGCTTCAAGGGCGAAGCAGGGCAGACCTACAGGTTCAGTTGCCCGGCAGCAGGCACTGCACAGGGTATTTATGGCAGCGACGTTTATACGGATGATTCTTCGATCTGCACCGCCGCTGTCCACGCCGGGGTCATTACGCGCGCGCAGGGCGGTATCGTCAGCATCGAGATACGTCCCGGTCGCTCAACTTACGGCAGCACGACGCGCCACGGAATCAAGTCAATGAACTGGGGCGAGTATCCGCGTAGCTTTGTGGTTCGCTAGATTCGTGCGAAGTAAATGAAGATGAACCGGCGCGCGCACCGCCGGTTCATCTTCAGTTCCCATGGGAGAACTTTCGATGATGCAGATCGTGAAACGCATAAAACTTCGCTTAACAACTTTTCTTCTCTTGACCTTGGTCGTCGCCGCAGGCTTGTTCAGTATCCTGCCGCCCGTCGCCGGAGCAGCGGCCCAAAACGACAATCAAGCAAGAAGCCGGACGCCCGTACATCATAAAAAACAGGTTCACATCTCGTGCAGGCAGATATGTCTAGCCGACTATGATGCGTGTGCGAGCCCGGGTGCCAAGCGCGGGGTACGCTCTTGTAAGGCGGTTCGCAACGAATGCTTGGCGGAGTGCCCGACCGCGCAATAGCAGAACGATTAAAACCTGCGTCACCTTTCAAACTGCGTGTTGTCACAACGCCGCCCGTTTCAGTGCTCAGGTGTAAGTAACCTTTGTTTCACAATCTGGCCTTAGCTATACTAAGGTTGTAGCTTCTGCTTCTCTTTGAGCGCGTCGTTGTACGCGTCGCCGCCCGCTCTGCCGATGTTGATGGCGGCATCGAACTCTTTCAATGCTTCGTCCTTGTGTTCGAGGAAGACGAGGATGCGACCGCGTGCGACGTGTGCGCGGGAGATGAGCGCGAGGTCGTTGTCGCGATCGGCCATTTGAATAGCGTTGGCATAATTGGCGAGCGCGTTGTTCAGGCGTGCGTCTCGCGTCTCTTCGTTGGCGGCGTCCTGCGCGCCGACGCTCCACGTCTGACCGAGCGCGAAGAAGACGCGCGGCTCACCCTTATAATCATCTAGCAACGCGCGCAGGCGCACTTCCGCCTCCGGATACTTGCGCGCCTGCAACATCCGCGAGACCTCGTCGAGTTGTCTGATCAACTCCGCGCGACGCGACGCCTCATGCTCGTCCACAGGCCCTCGCTCCGCAGCCTCCTTCGCGGCCTTCTCACGCGCAGCAACGACACGCGCACGCGCCGCTGCATACTCCGTGGGGCGCGCGATCTCGCGTGCGGGATCGACGCGTGAGATCACGTCGGTTAGCGCATCTGCAAAGTCGAAGCCGGACGATTCCTGTTCGCGCAGTTGCTCTGCGAAGTAGAAGGCGAGCGCCGCGCCGTGCTCGTAGGCGTCGGCGAGCTGTGCGGCCATCTCGTCGTCGATGTGTGCGCGCTCCTCTTGCACCTCTTTCGTCAAGGTGGCCCGATCCGATTCCTTCGCGGTCGCGGCGCGCGATGACGCTCGCGCGGAGAGTTCGTTCAGTCGCGTCTGCGCGGTCATGCGTGCGTCGGTGGCGACGACGAGCGAGCGCGCGACGGCTTCAAAGACGGCAGGCATCGCAGAGTTCGACGCCTTCGCACGCGCGTCGAGAATCGACTGCACGTCGGTACGCTTCAAGGCGATGTCGCGGTTAAAGCGAAGGACGAGCGGATCGATGACGTAGCGCAAGTAAGCGCGTCGGACTTCGGAAGAGTTGGGATCGGTTCCGGCGGGGATGACTGCGTAGTAGTCGTCTGCAATGACGCGCAGGTTGATCGCGCCGGGCGCGGCGAGCAGGTCTGCGACGACGAGGAAGCGTCGTTCGCGCTCGTGCAGCACGGTGCGTGCCTGTGGGGCCTTCTTCTTGTCGAGCACGCTCGGCGTGCGGACACTCATGCGCTCGATGGCCGTCGTCATGGGGCGCGTGTGCAGGTAGTCGAGCGTCGCCTTGACCATCTCGCGAGTCCCTTTACGCATCAGGTCGCTCTCGGCGCGATATTCGGCGAGGTAGGCGGGCAGGTGGCCCTCGATGCCGGAGCGTCGGAAGAAATCGCGCAGGAGCGGCGCAAAGTCGAGCACTTCAGCCGCGCCCTCGAAGAGATCATCTGCGGAAGGCGGATTGTCGAAGTTGGGCGGCGCGCCGAGCGAGAAGGCGAGCGAGACGTAGCGCGCGGCTTGCTCGGCGGGCGTCACAGTAGAGTCGCGCAGTTTGTGCGACTCGTAGAAGCGTTGGAGGCGCGTGCGCAGTTCCGGATCGAGACTCTGTTGATCGGCGCGGACGCGCGCGCGAAACGCGGAGGGCGGTTTGCCCGGCGCGGGATCGAATCCGGCGGCGTCGAGCGCAGCCATCATCACGACGAGTCGCGGCTCAAGAGAGAACTGCACGCCGTACTCGCCGAGATCAAAGACGCCTGAGGGGGCCCGCGCGGGCTGACGTTGCAGCGCGGGCGTTTGCGTCGCGGGCGTCGTCGCTGGTCGCGGCTGTTGCGCGTTCGTCTGATTAGCGTTGCCCTGAGCCGACGCGAACGTGTGCGCGAAGGCGAGTGAGAGTAAGAGAAGGAAAAACTTTTTCATAAGCGTCGTGTCTGAAATTTTTGCGAGAGCCCGCGCGGGAGTGGTGCGCGAGGCGCGACAAGCCATGCAAGTTTAAAGATGCCCGCGCTGTCGGGCCGGATGCCACGGAAAGCAAGGATGAGGGATGAAGAAACGCGGAACGATGAATGATGAACGATGCATGAATCTGATTTTTCTTCGCTCATCGTTCATCGTTCCGCGCTCATCCTTTCTTATTCATCCTTCATCCTTCATCTTTCGATTCGCTCGCGCGCGCAGGAATTTCAAGGTTACAGGATAGGCTGTGAGCGAACAAACGACGGAGAGCACGAAGCCGCCGACGGAGAAGGGGATCAGGATGTCCCAGAAGTGATCGGCGAGTTGCTGCCAGTAGGCGGCGGTGAGCGGGTGTGGATCGGTGAGTAGTGGCCAGCCGACGCCGGGCAGTCGCAAGGGCCGGTTAAGCAAGCGCGCGCCGACGGCGTATGATGCGCCGACGATGGGGAAGAGCGTGAACGGGTTGTTGACGAACGAGCCCGCGTAGATCGCGATCTTGTTGAAGCGGAAGAGGAGGGCCACGAGCGTCGCGAGGATCGTGTGCAGACCGAGGAGCGGCGAGAAGGCAATAAGGACGCCGACCGAAAAAGCGAGCGCCGTCCGCTCCGGCGGGTCGTCAACCGCGAGCAGACGGCGAAACATACGGGTAAATGGTGAATAGTGAATCGTAAATCGCGGCGCAAGTGGCCCTCCACGATTTACAATTCACCATTCACCAGCTATTTGAAGCTGTTGAGTCCGACCGTCTCTTCGTCGTAAACGTCGAAGACGGTGTGGAGCTTGGTGATGGTCATCAAGTCTTGAATCTTCTGCGAGAGGTTGAGGAGCTTGAGCTGCCCGCCCTCGCGGTTGATCGTCGTGAAGCTGGAGACCAGCTCGCCGATGCCGCTCGAATCGACGTAAGAGACCTTGCCGAGGTTCAAGAGAATCTTCTTCTTGCCCTCTTCGATGAGGCGACGGATCGCGCCGCGCAGAGAGACGCTGCCCTCGCCGATAGTGATCTTGCCGCTCAGATCGAGCACGGTCACGTCGCCTGCCTGTCGCTCAGAGATGTTCAGTTCAGCCATTACGGGAAGTCTCCTTCTGGAAAAGTAATCAGCAGTCAGCAATCAGCAATTCGCGTTGCATCGGGCGCGTTCCATGCGGTTCGAGACATGATGCAGAGATGAACGGCTGACTGTTGATTGCTCCTATATCTTCTTCGTCATGCGCACGACCGTGCCGCCTTCGAGGTGGCGTTGCCACTCGACCGTGTCCATGAAATTTCGCATGAAGAGGATGCCGCGACCCGAAGTCTTCAACAGGTTCTCGGCGACGGTCGGGTCGGCGACGTGCGCCGGGTCGAAGCCCTCGCCACGGTCGCGCACGGTGACGACGAGTTCGCCGCTCTCTTTAGAGAAAGTGATCTCGACCTGCTTCGACTCGTCCTGTTTGTTCCCGTGCAGGACAGCGTTCGTCACAGCCTCGCGCACAGCCATGTCGAGCCCGAAGGCAGCTTCCTCGTCGAGCCCGTAGAGCTTCGCCGACGCGTCCGCCGCCGCCGCCGCTTCCGCAATCGACTCGACGCGGCTCGGCAGGCTCAGTTGAGTCGTCTCCTCAGTCACGTTTGCAAACCCGTCGGGTCGTGTCTTCGCGAGACCCATGCGGCGGGGCGAGCGCGCGTCGGAAACTCTAGTTGGCGCGCTTCAAGCTTTGAACCTGTCTGAAAGCCTGCAAGGTGTAACACTCTCGCCGCCGAACTGTCAAGAACTACGCACGAACGCGAAATCGCGACGGAGAGATGCGCGAACCCGCGTCTCGCGCATTCGTCTCGACTCACGCGGCGCGCGCACGCGGCGGACAATCAGCGCATCTGCCTGCTACACTGACACGCCCTTTTGAGAGCGATGAGTTCAATCACACTGCATACTGAGGCCGCCGCACGCGAGCCGGTCGATCCGGCCCAAGAAGTCTTGCGCCTTGAATCGTTGTTGGCACATCGACGCGCGGAGTTGACCGCGCTGCAAACGGGCCTGCGCGACTTCAAAACGCGCTACGCCGAGACGGTCGGCAGCCGGCTCGGCGAACTCGCCGAACTCGAACAGGCCATCAAGCGAGCAGAGACGCGCACGCTCGGCGTCGAACACGAGACGGACGACGCGGAGCACGACACGGAGGGCCAGTCACGCGCCGCGCAAACCGTCAAGGCTTCTCTGCGTGGTCTCTTCTGGTCGGTCGCCAAACTCTTCCACCCGGATCACGCGTCGGACGAAGACGAGGCGCGACGACGCCACGCCATCATGGCTGAAGCCTCGCGCGCCTATCGCGAAGGCGACGCCGAAAGCCTCACAACGCTGCTCGGCGACGAAGACCTGCAACTCTACTGCGCCACACCACGCGCGACAGACGACAACGCATCGCAACTCGATCTCGCCGCACGCATCCGGCAACTCAAGGAGGAGCTCCTCACCATTGACTTCGGCATCAAGCGCGTCCGGCAGGATCGTCTCCATCAACTCAAGCTCGAAGCCGATGAAGCCTCTGCGCAGGGGCGCGACCGCCTCGCCGAAGAAGCCGCACGTCTCGAACGCAAGCTCGCCAAGACACGCAACCGGCTCGCGCACCTCTCTTAAGCGATAAATGGCGAATGGTAAATGGTGAAAAGTCAGTTAACGACTTTCAGACTTGAGTCGAGATCGTTTGGCGCGTCGGCCGCTCAAGCACGATTTACCATTTACCATTTACCATTTACCATTCAAGGCATGAGAATCCGACCGGCCCGCCTCGTACGCGGGATGCTGCGCGTGCCCGGCGACAAGTCCGTCTCGCATCGCGCCGCCATCCTCGCCGCGCTCGCGTCGGGCCCGACGCGCATTTCGAATTTTTCGACGAGCGCAGACTGTGCCGCGACGCTTCGTTGTCTCGAACAACTCGGCGTGCGCGTCCGACGCGAAGGAACTTCCGTCTTGATCGAAGGCGCGGGGCTCGCGCTCCCGCACGGGCCCACAGCTTCGCTCGACTGCGGCAACTCCGGCACGACCATGCGCCTGCTCGCCGGAGTCCTCGCAGGTCAAAACTTCAACGCGACGCTTACGGGCGACGCCTCACTTCGCTCGCGACCGATGCGCCGCATCATCGCACCGCTCGAACTCATGGGCGCGCGCATCAGTTCGCATGAAGGTTGCGCGCCGCTCGTCATCGAAGGTCGCGGCGCGCTTCGTGCGATTGAGTACGTCATGCCCGTCGCCAGCGCGCAGGTCAAGTCGTGCGTCCTGCTCGCGGGCCTCAACGCACGCGGACGAACCACGATCATCGAACGACGCGGCGCGACGCGCGACCACACGGAGCGACTACTTGAATGGTTCGGCATCGAGATCGAAAAGACGACTGGCGAAGCGGCGCGCGATGAACAGTCTTTCACACCGGCCCTCTCACTCTCCGGCGGGCAGACGCCGCGCGCGCGCGACGTTGAAGTGCCGGGCGACATCTCCTCTGCGTCATTCTTCATGATCGCCGCCGTGTTGCTCGCGAATTCTGAATTAAGAATCGAAGGCGTCGGACTCAACCCGACGCGCACGCAGTTGATCGACACGCTCCACTCGCTCGGCGCAAACGTTGATGTCGAGAACGAGACGACGCGCTCGAACGAACCTGTCGGCGAGATCGTCGTGCGCGGCGCAGGCCCTCTCGCGCCCGCGCGCGATGGCGCAAACGTACTGCGCGGATCAATGATCGCAGGTCTCATCGACGAGCTGCCGATCCTCGCCGTCGCGGGCACGCAGGTTGATGGCGGCGTCACGATTCGCGATGCTGCGGAGTTGCGCGTTAAGGAGACGGATCGCGTCCGCGCCGTCTGCGAGAATTTGCGCGCGATGGGCGCGCAAGTTGAAGAGTATGAGGATGGCCTGTTCGTCCACGGTCGCACAACTTTGCGCGGCGCGCGCGTTAAGTCTCATGGCGATCATCGCATCGCGATGGCTTTCGCCGTCGCTGCGCTCATCGCTGAAGGCGAGACCGAGATCGAAGGCGCGGACTGCGTCGCCGTCTCCTTCCCGGAATTTTTCCGCCTGCTCGAATCGGTTATAGAGAGATGAGCGACACCAATCATCGAAAGATGAGCGGCGATCAAGATCATCTGAACGCGGAGATGGCCCGTTGCGTTGTCATCGTCGGCTTCATGGGCGCGGGCAAGTCGTCTGTGGCGCGCGAACTCGCGCGACTGCTCGGCGTCACCGTGATCGATCTCGACGATCACATCACGCGCCGCGAAGGGCGCACGCCGCAGGAGTTGATCGACGAAGATGGCGAGCCACGCTTCCGCGAGATCGAGACGCGCGCTCTCGAAGAAATTTTGAGCGACGACACGGCGCGCTTCGTCGCGCTCGGCGGCGGCGCGCTCACCGCTCCTGCCACACGCGAGTTGCTCGCGCGGCGCAACTGTTTCATTATTTGGCTCGATGCTCCCTTCGAGCTTTGCTGGCAGAGGATCGCCGGAGACGAAGCGCGACCGTTCGCGCGCGAACGCGAGATCGCGCACCGTCTCTACGAAGAGCGACGCAAGTTTTACGAACGCGCCGACTGTCGCTTCGAAGTCAGCGAAGGGGCCGGTGTGAAGACAGTCGCGACGGAGATCGAAGAGATCATCCGTCCGCAGATCAAGTGGGCAGAAGGTTGAAGACGCAGCGATGGCTAACACAAACGAAGACGCGAAGGCGTTGAAGCTCGCGAAGAGTTTGAAGAACGCTGGGAACTGGAAGCATCTCGCGCGCCGGACTGAGGCGGGCTACTACGAGTTGCGAACGGAAGACACAGGCAGTGTGCCCGTGCGCCTCTTCTTCACGCCCGCGCTGCTCGATGCGGCGGAAGATAATCTCTATCGACAGATCGTCAACGCCACGCGCTTCCCCGGCGTGCGCCTCGTCGTCATCACGCCCGACGCCCACTACGGCTACGGCGTCCCCGTCGGCTGCGTGATTCTTACAGACGCTGAGAGCGGCGCAGTGGCGATGGGGCCAGTCGGATTTGATGTGGGTTGCGGGATGATGTCGGCTCAGTCGAACGTCGAGGCAGAGGCGGCGACGCCGGAGCTTCGTTTGCAGTTCAACCGCACGGTGATGGGGCGCGTGGAGATGGGCGCGGGCGGGAAGAGTAAAAAGTTGGACGGGCTCTCCGAGTCGGAGTTTCAAAATTTGGTGCGCGGCGGCGCGGAGTATTACGTCGAGCGTTACGGCGCGAAGTTTGATCGGAGTCGCGCGGAGCGTCATCGCATTCCGGTGGACGACGATTGGCAAATTCCTTACGGTGGCAAGGGCCGGCCGGAGCGCGGGCGCGATCAGCTTGGGAGTCTCGGCGGCGGCAACCACTTCATCGAGCTGCAACGATCCGCGCAAACGGGCACGCTCTTCGTGCAGGTGCACACGGGCAGTCGCGGCTTCGGCCACGGGCTCGCGACGAACTACTTCGAGCTGGCGCGCGAAGAGAGGCCCGCAGAGATCACAGACCTCGACCTCGGTTACTTCACGCCCGACTCAAAACATTATCGTGACTATTTGAACGCGGTCGCGGCGGGCGGCAACTACGCGATCCTGAATCGACTGATCATCTTCGAGCAGGTGGCGGAAGCGTTTCGCGAAACGTTCGGCGCGGAGTTGGAACTCGTTTATGAGATCAGCCACAACCTCGTGCAGCGCGAGAAGCATCCTGAGTTCGGCGACGTGTGGGTGCATCGCAAGGGCGCGACGCGCGCATTTCCGGCGGGCCACCCCGCTTTGAAGGGGACGGTGTGGGAAGAGACGGGCCATCCGGTTTTGATTCCCGGCAGCAACAAGGATTGGAGCTACATTCTTAGGCCGCTCGCGGGCGCAATCAACAGTGGCTACTCGGTCAATCACGGCGCGGGACGCAAGCTCTCACGCTCGGCGGCGACGAGAGAATTGTCGCAGCGCGCGATTGACGACGAGTACAGAGAGGCCGGCATCATCGTCAACACGAACGGTCGCGTGCCGCTCGACGAAGCAGGGCCTGCTTACAAGTCTTCGCAGGAAGTGATTGAGGCCGTGACGAACGCGGGGCTCGCGCGCATCGAGCACGCGCTCTACCCGCTCGCCTCCTTGAAGGGCGTTGACGAGCGCAAGGGCAAGCGGCGTTTCAACAAGGGCGACAAGGGCGGCGGCAAAAAAACGAGTCAACACTACTGACCAACAACGAACTTCGGGCTGAACGAAAAAGTGTGCGTCGCTTTTGATAGCACGCGCATCGACAAGACACGAGTGACATGTAAGATGAAGACGCTCAACAATCTCTTCGAGAACAATCGTCGCTGGGCTGCATCTTTGCGCGCGCAGAACCCCTCGTTCTTTCGCGAACTGTCAGCGCAGCAGTCGCCGGACTACCTGTGGATCGGCTGCTCGGATAGTCGCGTGCCCGCCACGCAGCTCGTCGGCGTCGCGCCCGGCGAGATGTTCGTCCATCGCAACGTCGCCAACGTCGTCGTCCACACCGATCTCAACTGCCTCTCCGTCCTCCAGTACGCCGTCGAGGTCTTGGAAGTGCGCCACGTCATCGTCTGCGGCCACTACGGCTGCGGCGGCGTGCAGGCGGCACTACGCGGCACGCGACTCGGCTTGATCGACAACTGGCTGCGCCACGTGCAGGACGTGATGCAGCGACACGCGCTCGTGCTCGAAGGGATCGCAGACGAGGCGCGCAGATCAGATCGACTCTGCGAGTTGAACGTCATCGAGCAGGTCTTCAACGTCGGGCAAACGACCGTCGTCGAAGGCGCGTGGGCGCGCGGACAGGAACTGACGCTGCACGGCTGGGTTTACAGTCTTGAGAACGGACTGCTGCGCGATCTCTGCGTCACCGCCTCAAGCACGCGCGAACTTCACGACGGCTACCGCACCGCGATCCAGCCCGAACGCTAACGCCCTCGCCCGGCATCATGCATTAACAGTCATGAGTTTCATTCGACGAAGATCGATGCGTCAACTGTAAGGCTTCGTCGAGCGTGAAGCGGCCCTCATAGATGGCCCGGCCTACGATGACGCTGTCGATGCCGGAGACGCTTCCGGCCTCGGCAAGCCGCTCAATATCCTCTAATGAGGAGACGCCGCCGGAGGCCGTCACACGCAAGCCGGACTCGTGAGCGATGGCGCACGTCTGCGCGATGTTGAGACCATCCAACATTCCATCGCGCGCGATGTCCGTGTAGATGATGCGCTCCACCCCGACTCCGGCAACGCGACGGGCCAGCTCGATTGCCGAGAGATTTCCCTCCCGCTCCCACCCGCGAGTTTTAACCAGACCATCGCGCGCATCGATGCCGACGGCAATGCTGCTGCCGAAACGCCGCACGAGGTTTTCGAGAGTCGCAGGCGACTCGACCGCCAGCGTGCCGACGACAACTCTCGATGCGCCCGCTTCGATCAACTGCTCGATGGCGCGCTCACTTCTCAAGCCTCCGCCGAGTTGCACTGGAATTTGGACGGCACGCATGATCTGTCGCGCCACTTCACGGTTGAGCGAATCGCTCTCGTCGAAAGCTCCATCAAGATTGACCACGTGCAGCATCCGCGCGCCTTGAGCCTCGAAGTTGCGGGCCACCTCGACCGCGTCGTCTCCATAGATTTTAACGTCCGCGCGTCGCCCCTGCGCGAGACGCACGCACTGGCCCTGTCGCAGATCGATGGCGGGAATAATTAACAAGGTTTCTACTGATCCTCTCGAATCGTTTCCATGACGCTCGCGAATAGCGCGCCGTTAGTCGAGACGGCGTTGCCGCTTCTGATCGAGCGTTGACCGCTCCAATCTGTAAAAGTTCCTCCGGCCTCTTCGATGATCGGTTGCAGAGCCGCGCAGTCCCAGATGTTCATCACCGGATCGAGCATCACGTCGGCTCGCCCCGTCGCGATGAGGACATGCCCGTAGCAGTCACCCCACGTGCGACGCGCGGCGACGCGTGTTTGTAGTCTCTCAGCCGCCGTCCCGAAGCCGTAACGCTCGCACGTCCCGAAGTCGGTTGACAGCAGCAACGCCTCTGCGAGCGACGAGGTCGCGGAGACGCGCGCCGGCTCGCTGTTCCAGAAACAGCCAAGCCCGCGCGCCGCGTAGATCAACTCGTTCAAAGCCGGAAGATTCGCCGCGCCCACGGCCATCTCACCTTCCACTTCCAACCCGATCAGCACGCCGAAGAGCGGCACGCCGTGGACGAAGGAGTAAGTGCCGTCGAGTGGATCGATGATCCAGCGTCGGTTCGACGTGCCCTCGTGCTGGCCCTCTTCCTCGCCGAGAATCGAGTCTGCGGAAAACCTTGCTTCGATTGAGCGGCGCACGTGGCTTTCGGCTTCGCGATCGGCCACCGTGACGAACGAGCCGTCGCGCTTGCGCTCGGTAGAACAAGATTGTTGATAGTAGCGATGAGTAATCTCGCCCGCTTCCCGCGCGAGCCGCACGGTGAAGTCCAATAACTCTCTCAACTCGTCGGCGTCCATATTCATTCGCGGCCCTGTTCTCCTTTGCGTCGCGTTAACTCACGACCGACATCGACGAGCGTGATGCCGCGCTCGACCAGCAGCACCAAGAGATGGTAGAGAAGATCGGCCGTCTCCGAGACGAGCGCGCTCGCGTCCTCATTCTTGGCGGCGATGACGGTCTCAGTCGCCTCTTCGCCGAGCTTCTTCAGAATCTTGTCCAAGCCTTGATCGAAGAGATATGTGGTGTAAGACCCCGCCGGCCGCTCTCGCTGTCTCGATTCGATGATGGCGTGCAGTTCACGAAGCGTCTGCCCCAGCTCTGGCAATTCTTGCTCGATGGCCGCTTCATAGATCGCGCCTTCCAGCCCGACGTGAAAACAGGAGAACTCGTTGGTGTGACAGGCCGGCCCTTCCGGCTCGACGATCAACACGAGCGAGTCGCTATCACAGTCAACTCGCACTTGAGAGACGCGCTGCGTGTTGCCGGAAGTCTCGCCCTTGTGCCACAACTGCGCGCGCGATCTCGACCAGAACCATGTCTCGCCCGTTGCGAGCGTGCGCCTGAGACTCTCTTCGTTCATGTACGCAAGCGTGAGCACTTCACGCGTCGTCGCGTCCTGCACGACAACGGGGACGAGTCCGCGCTCGTCAAACTTAATATCTTCGACACGCACGTTCATCGCACGATTACTCCTCGCCCACGCAAGTCTTCTTTCACCTCGGCGATCTTGAAGCGCCCGAAATGAAAGAGCGACGCGGCGAGCACTGCGCTGGCCCCTCCCGCCGTCAACGCCTCGTAAAAATGTTCGAGCCGCCCTGCCCCGCCCGATGCGATGACAGGTATGCGCACGGCTTCACTGACGGCGCGCAGCAGCTCGATGTCGTAGCCGTCGCCTGTTCCATCTCGATCCATGCTCGTCAGAAGTATCTCGCCCGCGCCCAACGCTTCCGCACGCATCGCCCACTCGATCACGTTTAGTCCAACGCTCTTGCGTCCGCCGTGAGTGAACACTTCCCATCCGCGCGAAGAATCATCCGGCCCTCTCCGGCGCGCGTCAATCGCCACGACCATGCACTGGCTGCCGAACGTCTCCGCGCCTTCGCTAATGAGTTCCGGCCGCTCGACCGCCGCCGTGTTGAGCGAGACTTTATCCGCGCCCGCGCGCAACGCCGTGCGAATGTCTTCGAGCGAGTTGAGTCCGCCGCCGACCGTGAACGGGATGAACACTTCGTCTGCAACGCGCCGCACCATGTCGATGATGATGTCGCGCTTGTCGCTCGAAGCCGTGATGTCGAGAAACACGAGTTCGTCTGCGCCCTCTGCATCGTAACGTCTCGCCTGCTCGACCGGATCGCCCGCGTCAACGAGCGACGCGAAGCGCACACCTTTGACCACTCGCCCGCGATCAACATCGAGACACGGAATGATTCGTTTTGCGAGCATAGTCGTTACAGTTTCGCAGGCGTGCTCTCCGCGAAGTTGCGAAGCAGGCGCAGTCCCGCCGACTGACTCTTCTCCGGGTGAAATTGCACGCCGCAGACACGTCCGCGCGCGACGACTGAAGGGTAAGCGACGCCGTACTCTGTCTCACCAATCGCGTCGTCTGGGTCGGCGGTCTCGCAATAGTAAGAGTGAACGAAGTAGAAGAACGCTTCGTCCGCCACTCCCGCAAACAGCGTGTGGGCCCTCTTCGCTTTGACCTGATTCCAGCCGACGTGAGGCACGCGCAAGTGTTTGTCGAAGCGTCGCACGCGGCCTTTCAACAGGCCCAAGCCAACGCTTCGACCAAACTCTTCCGACTCCTCAAAGAGCAACTGCATACCGACGCACACGCCCAACAGCGGCACGCCCGCCGCCACACGCTCAAGAACCAGCGCATCAAACCCGCGCTCTTTCAGCGCACTCGCGCACGCTCCAAACGCGCCGACGCCCGGCAGCACCAGAGCGTCAGCCGCGCGCAACACGCGCTCGTCGTCGCTCACGACGGCGACCACACCCGCCGCCGCGAACGCCTTCTCCACCGAGCGAAGATTGCCAACCCCGTAGTCGATGATCGCGATGCGCGTCATAGTTTCAGAGCACGCCTTTCGTGCTGGGGACGCCGCCGACGCGCGGGTCGCGCTCGACCGCTTCTCTGAGCGCGCGCGCCGTCGCCTTGAACGTCGCTTCGAGGATGTGGTGAGTGTTGCGCCCGCGCAGCAGATCGATGTGAAGATTCATGCGCGCGGCTTCGGCGAAAGATCGCCAGAAGTGTTCCGCCAGCTCGACCGAAAAACCGTTGATCTCATGGCGGCTCGTTGCAACTTCATAAACCAGATAGAAGCGGCCGGAGAGATCGACCACGGAGCGGCACAAACTCTCGTCCATCGGCACGAGCCCCGCGCCATAGCGCGCGATGCCAACTTTGTCACCGAGGGCCTGCGCGAACGCTTGCCCGATGCTGATGGCTATGTCCTCCACCGAATGATGATCGTCGATGTGGAGATCGCCGCGACATTCCAACTCAAGATCAAAGAGCGCGTGGCGCGCGAACAGTTCCAGCATATGATCTAGAAACGGCACGCCCGTTGTGATCTGCGCGCTGCCGACGCCGTCGAGCGTGAGCGCGACGCGCACGTCCGTCTCCTTCGTCTGCCTGTGGATGGCCGCCGTGCGCGGGCCAGTCTGTTGCTGCTGCTCATTCAACGTCTCAGAAGTTGACGAGTTGTTTGTCATGCGAAAATCTCCCGCAGGGCTGCGATCAAAGAGTCGTTCTCGTCGATAGTTCCGACGCTTGCGCGAAAATATTCTTTGAGCATCGGATACCCGCTCACGTCGCGTATGAGAATGTTGCGCCGCAAGAGTTCGTTGAAGACGCGGCGCGGCTCAATCGCGGAGCGCACGATCATGAAGTTCCCGCGCGAAGCGACGGGCGCGAGCCCCGGTATATTTTTTAGCTCCGCGTAGAGTCTCTCGCGCTCGCCGATGATCTTCGCGACCAGAGGCTTGAACTCCGTCTCGTATCGTTCGATGACCACTTCGGCGGCGGCTTGTGAGACGGCGTTGAGATTGTAAGGAAGCACCGCCTTTGAGATTTCGCGGGCCACCTCCGGCGCGGCGAGCAAGTAGCCGACGCGCAACGCGGCCATCGCCAACGCCTTCGAGAAGGTGCGAAGCACTACCAAGTTCGGGTGTTGCTCAAGCAGCGACACCGTCGTCGTTTGCGCGAACTCAAAATATGCCTCGTCGATGACGATGAGCCCGCGCGAGACTGCGGCGAGTTCTGCAACACAATCGTTTGTTAGCACAGAGCCGGTCGGATTGTTCGGCGAGCAGATGATCGTCACCGCCGGTTGATTGGCCTCAATCGCATTTCGTAGGGCCTTCAAGTCATATTCAAACTCAGTCGTGAGCGGAACACTGATGATCTCGCCGCCCAAGATCGTGGCGATCTGACGATAGAGAGCGAAGGTCGGCTCGGAGATGACGACGCGCGTGCCTTCGCCGACCGTCACCATCAGCAAGGCTTGAATCAACTCGTTCGAGCCGTTGCCCGCGATGACGCCGTCGGCCCTCCAACCGGCGAAGGCCGCGAGACGCTCGTGCAGAGAGGCGGGCACGAAGTCTGGATAGCGCGACCATGCTCGCTCACGCACACGCGCCAAAGTCTCCTGCTTGATGCTCGACGCTGCGTCCCAAGGGTTCTCGTTCTGATTGATCTTGATCCGCGCGCTCTCGGTCGCGAGCGAGTAGGGACGCAACTCGCGCACGCGCGCTTTGATGCTTTCACGCGGACTACGCATCATGTTTACTCCTCTGCAATCGGATCATGGCGGAGCGCGCGTGTGCGTCTAAACCTTCGGCCCCTGCCAGAGCCGCGATCAACGGCGCGGTTCGTTCGAGTTCGACTGACGTGTATCTGATCACGCTGGTTCTCTTCAAAAAATTCTGGACGCTTAACGCGGATGAGAAGCGCGCGGCTCCGCCCGTCGGCAAGACATGATTGGGCCCCGCGATGTAATCGCCCACCGCTTCCGGCGCATGCGCGCCGCAGAAGATGGCCCCGGCGTTGTGCACAGCGTTGACGATCTCTTCTTCTTCACGCGCCATGATCTCCAGATGCTCCGGGGCCATCGCGTTGACTGTCTCGCAGGCGACTTTCATGTTCTCGACGACGATGATCGCGCCGTACTGCGCGAGCGACCGCTCGACTATCAAGCGACGCGGCAAGTCGCGCGCCTGCCGCGCAAGTTCGGAAGCTGTCTCATGCGCGAGTTGATCGCTGGTCGTCAACAGCACGGCTGAAGCGTCTTCGCCGTGCTCCGCTTGCGCGAGCAAATCTGCGGCGATGAAATCGGCGCGCGCCGTCTCGTCCGCGACGATGACCACTTCGGTAGGGCCTGCAACGGAATCAATGCCGACCGCCCCGAAGACCAGTTTCTTTGCCGCCGCCACATACTTGTTGCCGGGGCCCGTGATGATATCCACGCGCGGCACTGTCTCAGTCCCGAAGGCGAGCGCGGCGATGGCCTGCGCCCCGCCGACAGCATAAACTTCTGTCACGCCTAGTTCGACGAGGGCCGCGCTGACAGCAGGGTTTTCGTGAAGACTACGCGGCGGAGTTGTTACAACGATGCGTTTGACGCCCGCGACCTGCGCGGGCACGACGTTCATCACCACGGACGACGGATAGCTGGCCGTGCCGCCGGGGACGTAGAGGCCTGCGCGTTCGACGGGCGTGATGCGCTGACCGAGTCGGACGCCGCGCTCTGTCTCCACCTCCCAAGAGTTCTGTCGCTCGAAGTCGTGGAACGCGTGAACTCTCGCGATGCTCTCGCGCAATGCCGCGAGCACGCTTGCATCAACCAGCGCGGCGGTGCGGCGCAAAGTCTCTTCATCAACTCGCAGCTCCGCCCGATCAAGCTCGACATGATCGAACTGCGCGGCGTAATCGACGAGCGCAGCATCACCGCGTCGGCGCACGTCTTCGATGATCTTCGACGTGCGCTCCAACACGTCAGCGTCCAGCGCGACGTTGCGGCTCGCGATTCGCCGCAGCACGCGTTCGCGCGCTTCCTTATCATCGCGCGCGACGATTTCGATCAAGCTCTTCGACGGTTCTTGCACTTATGCCTCTTCCTTCGCGCAAAGCTCAAGCGCCTTGATGAGCTGGCCCACAGCCGCAGCCTTTAACTGAAAACTCGCACGATTCACGACCAGTCGCGCGGTCGATTCAAAGATCACTTCGGACACGCGCAGGCCGTTCTCGTCGAGAGTCCTGCCGGTTTCAACCAGATCGACAATGCAGTCGCTCAGACCGAGCACGGGCGCGAGTTCGACCGATCCCGCAAGTTCGATGATCTCCACGGGGATTCCGCGCGACCCGAAATACTCTGCGGTGATGCGCGGATATTTCGTGGCTACTCTCAGTATGCCGAAGCCGTTCGAGAGCAACTCTGACTTGTGAGAGGCGACGACGATGCGGCAGCGACCGATCTGTAGATCGAGCGGCTGTAGGAGATCGGCCTCGGATTCGAGCAGCACGTCGCGCCCGGCCACGCCGCAATCCGCGATGCCGTGCTCGACGTAAACAGGCACGTCAACCGGCTTGACGAAGATGAAGCGATAGCGTCCCTCTCGATCCTCTACCCACAGGCGACGCGACGCGAGGGCCCCTTCCGCCACGCGGATGCCAACGCGCTCCAGATGTTCTAGGGTGGCAGTTTGCAAACGCCCTTTCGCTAACGCGATGGTCAGCTCCGACATTACTCCGTCCCCCTGTCATCGACGATGACGCGCGCGCCGTTCGCACGATGTTCCAGAGCCCGGACAAAGAGTGCGCCGTGATCATCGCCGCTTAGTCGCTCGGTTGCCCGTTCAGACTCCTGCGCCGGAGCGAAAGAAGAACTCCGCGAGAGCGCGTCGGTCAACGCATCCAGATCGAGCACGAATCCAATCGCCGGCTCTGATCGCCCGAAGTTGGCGGTCAGGTGATCGTAGCGTCCGCCGCCACCGGCCCGCGTGCCGATGCCTTCCACGTAAATTTTGAACGTGAGCCCGGTGTAGTAATCGAGACCTGAGAGGTCGCCGAGATCGATCTCGAATTGATCCGCCAGCGCGAGTGTTTCGACGACGCTCCACAGACGCTCAAGTCGATCAAGCGCCTCTGTCGAGCGCGTGTTCGTGATCAAACGACGCGCTTCTTCTAGTAGCTCAGACTTGCCGGGGCGTTCCACGAGACGCGCGAACGCGCCTGCCTGCGCTTCTCGATCATGAGGGGCCAGAAAGCGTCGCAGCTCCGCCATGTCGCGAATGTCTATCAGTTGTCGCATACGGTCGCGCGCAAGTGGATCGAGTGCGAGCCGTTCGGCGACGCCGTTGAATATATTCACGTCGTTGAGCGTGATCGAGAAACGGTCGTTGAGACCCAAACGCTTGAGGACTTCGACAGCGATAACAAGCATCTCGATGTCGGCAGAGCCTTGCGCGGAGCCGATCTGTTCGCAGCCGAGTTGTTCGGATTCGCGTCTCCACTGCGCGTGCGTGGGCGGCTGCTGGCGAAACACTAGGCCGGTGTAGCACAGGCGAAGGGGGCGTGCGCGCCTCGCCAGAAGAGTCGCGGCGGCGCGCGCCACGGAGGAGGTCACGTCGGGCCTGAGCGCAAGCATCTTGCCGTCGGTGTCTGTGAACCTGAAGGCCCGCTCCGCTTCCCTGTGGCCCATGCCAAACTCGAAGAGGGCATGATAATCGACGGAAGGGGTGATGATCTCCTCGTAAGACCAGCCGTCGAAGACGGCCATCGCTGTGTCTTCGACGTAGCGGCGCAGACGCGCCTCCGCGCCGAAGTAGTACCTCATGCCATTCGGCACTTTAGAGAGTGATTCAGACATAGATTGCCGCTCGTACCGTCTCGCTCATGATAGAGCGTTTGCCATTTTACCTTTCGCAAAATAAAAAACCGCCGCCGGACTATCTGTAGTCGCTGGCAGCGGGTTGGTTCGCGATTTCGGTGATGAGACGCTTTGCTTACTGTCGCAGATGCTCTTCGCCGGAGAACGCAAACGCCAACGCGCTGCCACCGTGCCGATGATGATGGGCATGGTGGAGTATGCTGCTGACGTGATGCGCTCTTTGGAAGTTCATAAATTCGCTTCTATCTCTTGTCCCGGAGTGAGGTTTATAACCGGATGACTCTCCCATTGTCAAACGTGGCGTTCTTAAGAATTCCTAAAATGCCACGCTACCAATCGGACGCGCCGACTATAATCGTCGTGGCTCTCCTAGATAATGATCGCGCGAATTACAACTTGAGGATGAGTAGGAAGCGAGACGCGCTTTGCGACGTTGCGTGGAGTCGCTTCCGCATCGTTGAAATCTATATGCTTGATCGTCGGGCCAGCTCATGAGTAGTTTTAAATCCATTGATGAAATAGCCGGGAAGGCTTTCGCTCTGGCTTATTTCATCCACGGCAACAGGGTGAAAGCGATCTCCATCGTGCGCGAGGCGCTCGGCAAGCTGGAGGTGGCCGCCGCCGCACAGGTCAAGCGGCTCTACTACACTCCCGCGCGTCGTTCTCTGTTGCAACGGACGAAGCCTGCGAGTCATCGCACCAAAGTCTCGCTCAGCGATCTGCATCTGCTGCAACGCCTGATCTACGTCGAGTCCGAGCCTCATGAGAAAGAGCGCGAGCGGAGGCCTGACACGCTGCGCGAAGAAGAGCTGCTCATACATTTCATCAAGTATCTCATCAGAATCTCCATCAAGCGCAACTCTTTTTACGTCGCGCTCGGCGTCAGTCGCCTGCTGCACAACTACAGCACGAACGAGACGATGGAGATATACAACGTCGTCGTGCAAGACCCCGAGCGAGTCAAGGACGATTACTATTATCGCTCGCGCAAAGGCCGCCTGATTCAAGAGATCAAAGATCGCTTCGGCGATCTTATCAACGTGTCTCGCGGGTCGCGGGGCGAAGAGAGATTTCAAACTCACGACGCGCCGGATCGATTTATTGAATTAGTAACGGAGTGTCTAAACCAGTTCTCTCCTTGGCAAACTCCCTGTCTCATCCCCGCGCGCTACGACCCGACGACGGATGAGATATCCACGCTCTCGTCCGCGCACCACGGCGAAGAGGACACAATCGAGATCAACCGCATCCACGCGGTCGTGCACCCGGACTGCTACGAACAGATCACCGGCTCTTTGAAGTTAGGGCCGCCCGCGCTGCGCTTGAGCATCCCTCACTTCATTCTTCCGAATGGTAAAAACGATATGCAGAGCCCCAACCACAGATCACGCCGCCCGCCTCCGTCTCTGGACAGCGATGAAATGGACGCGCTCAAGCGCAGCTTGTGCGAGCAGTCCGCGCGTCGAAAGACGACACACGCGAGCCTGCTGTCCGTCGTCGTTGATAAGGTCGAACGCGCGCGTCTCGATCTTCAACGTGCAGACTCGATCGGATTCGTGATTGACGACGCTGATGAGTTGATCGAAGTGCGCGCGCTCGACGGCGGAGAGGGAACGCTCCTCGCCGCGCACCTGCTCGGCGGCGACGAGACGGGCGGCTTTAGCAGTCATGCGAAGTCGGAGATCGTGCTTGAAGGAGGGCAGAGGCTGACCTTCGAGTTGTCATGCGAGCGAAATGGGCCGGACGAAGACGCGCGGGCGTTCATGGCTATCTCCTATCGAGAGACCGCGTGGCTCAGGGCCACCGCGCTCTCATGGCGACGCATGATGCTTCGGATGACAGAAGCCGACAGCATCAACAGTTGGCGCGAAGGATCGTTCGTTAAGCCCGCGCTCGCCGCAATGCTTATTGTCATCTGCGCTGTCGCGGTGGCGCGATACGCTCTCAGAGACACGCGCACGGACGCCCCTGCGGAACTCGCCGCGAACGTAGTTGTGTCCACGCAAAACGGCGAAGAGTCTTCCAAGGCCCTCGTCGGATCGCAGGCTTCGACGCAAGACGCTGTTAATGTGCAGACAGCGAAGAAGCCTTCAAGAAATGTAACGAGGCAAGTTGCTTCCTCAACGCAAACGTCTGAGTTGAGCGTGCGCCCACATCAACTCAAGCCTGTGCTATCTGAAGCCGGATCGAGTCGCGGGAGTTCTGACGCGCAGAGTTTCGCATCGGCTGAAATGAGCCCGCGCAACAGTGATGCCACGAGATCGGTTGACTCAAACGTCGGCGCGACGGCCCTCTCGAAAGTGAGAAAGGTGTTTGTAGATGTCTCTGGAGATCGGGACTTGAGCGAGCAGACGGCCCTGATGCTCGCCAGTAGTTTGCGAGAGAGTCAGCGTCTTATCTCGACGCAGAGCAGAGACGAAGCCGATGCCGCTTTCAAAATAAAGGTGAGCGCGAGAGTCGCTGTTGCCCAGTCTCCGGCTGATAAAGGATCGCCGAGCGCAAATGCCGGAGCGCGCTTGATCACAGTCTCCGTGCGCCTCGTCAACGAGGATGGTGAGATCATCTGGCCCACCACGGGCAAAGCGGCGGAGAGTCATTACAACGGCACGATCAAAGACGTGGCGGACAGAATAACTAAAGACTTGCTGAGTGACGTGCTCAAGTCCGACGCTCAAAGATAGATGTGACGCCGAGACAGCGCGCATCGCTTCTCAAGACACGGCTGATTCAGTCGGGCCACTCATTACTTCGGTTCGCCTTCTAGCACGAACCCTGACCAGTAGTAAGGCGATTGCCAGCGTTTATCCTGCCACACGGAAATTTGGGCCACCCTCAACGCGCCCGCCGGAGACAGGTGTTGTTTACCGAGCATGGATTTGTAGAACCTCTCCATCAACTCTGCGGTCGCCAGATCGTTCACGTCCCACAAACTGACCATCACACGCGCCGCGCCCGCGTACATGAAGCCTTGCGTTAAGCCGATCATGCCTTCTCCTTTCGTCTGCTTGCCGAGCCCTGTGCGGCAACCGCTTAAGACGACCAACTCGACCGGCAGCTTGAGACGAAAAATTTCGCTCGCGCGCAAGAAGCCGTCCTGCTCGTGGCCCTGCTTGTCTATGAGCGAGAGCACGACGCCGGAAAGCTCCGGGTGATCGTTGTTGAGCAGACCGTGCGTGGCGAAGTGTATGAAGCGATACTGGCCGAGGTTGCCGCTCGTCGCCGTCGCGCGGCTCGCATCGAAGTCCAGAGCCTCCTCGCGCTCCTGCGGCGGGATGAGTGCGGCGATGGCGTTCGCTTCCTGTCGCGTGAAGGGAAGACGGGGGATGCCACTCTCGCCGGCGACGCCTGTCTCTTTGGCGGAGCGCGTGAGTTCGCTGGAAGAGCGATCAGGGCCGGACTTTTCTTTGATTGCGTCAGGCTTCGGCGAACCGGCTGCGACACCTCCGTTGATAATGGCCCTCACGCGCTCGTCCTCTTTTTCAAACACTGGATCAGCTAGCACGGCGATGGTCTTACTCGCCACCTTCCGGCCCTGCTGCTCGCGCCGCAACTCGGCAAGCGCGGACGCCGAAGGCGCGTTGACGATCTCGTGCTCGACGACGAGCGGGCGCGCAGGGTTGGTCGGAACGGGGAGCGACGCGAAGGAAACGAGATGCAGTATGCCGTCGCCGACGATGAGCAGCCGTTTAGTTCCGAGTTGCGTTGCGACCGGCGCGAGCAGCATACGGCTCAGCTCAACTCCGACCTTCGGCAATTCCGCATCCGCCTGCGCGACGCGCACGCGCTTCTCTTCCGGCGTCTCGAACTTCACGCGTTGCGCGCGGGCCGTCAGCAGATCGTAGTAACGCTGCGCCGCCTTCTCTACTTGCGCGCGCGGCGGCAGGATGAAACTGCTCGCGGAGTTTGCAGAGACGAGCCACAGGTAGCTCCGTTCGTCGCCGAGCATATATTCGAGAAGCAGCGTGTTGGGATCAAGCACCTGCTTCTGAATCTCCGAGACGCCGAGCACCTGCGGGCGCGTCAGCGCGGCGTAGCGCGGGCTACTGGCCCTGATGAGCGTCTCAAGCTCTTGATAGCGGGCCAGCAAACTTTCAACCTCTTTCTGCGACGCGACGAGTTGGTCCGCCGTGTGTGCTCCCTTCTCAAGGGCCCACTGCGCGTGGGTTCTGTTATTGACCTGCTGCTGTACCTGTCGCTCCTGTTTAAGCAGCGCGGGATCAACGTCCTGACGCAGGTTGACGCGCGCCTCGCCCAGTTGTTCGAGCAGGATGCGCGCGCGTGCGCGTTCGCTGGATTGAAGGGCCGCCGACGAATACTGGCCCGCAGGGTTCTGTTGTTGCAGCTTCATCAGCACGTCGATGTAGAGCTTGTAGTAGGTCTCGGTCTTGGCGAAGAACGTTGCGCGATCCTCTTCGCCAATGAGATCGCTACGCATCGACTCGATGATCTTGAGCGACTCTTCCATCTTGCCCACGGCTTCGAGTGGCTTGCCGAGACCGTTCAACGCCTCGCCCATCGAGAAGAGCGTCAACGCCTCGCCCCTTCGATAACCGACCGCTTGGACGATGGCGTTGGACTGGCTGTAATAATCGAGGGCCTTCTGGTATTCGCCCAAACGTTGATAGACGGAGCCCAAGTTGTTGAGGGTCGAGGCTTCGCCCTGCGGGTCTTTCATTTCGCGCCGGAGTGGCAAGGCACGCGCGTAATAGTCGAGCGCGGTCTGATAGTCTTTCTGCCGGTTGTAAGCGTTGCCAATGTTGTTGAGCGCGACGGCCTCCCGCCGACGGTCTCCGATCTCTTGAAAAATTTGCAGGGCCTGCCTGTAGTAGTCCAACGCGGTCTTCTGATCGTGCAGGTCGCTTTCGTAGATGAGACCCATGTTGCTGAGCACGGTCGCCTCGTCGTCGCGGTAGCCGAGGTCGTGCGCCAGCGCAGCGGTCTGCTTGTTGAGGTCGAGAGCTTTCTGCGTGTCTCCCATCTCTTGATAGACCATCGCCATGTTGCCCAGCGCATCAGATTCGGCCTTCCGATCTCCGGCTGGACGCGAGATCGCCAATGCCTGATTGAAAGCATCGAGGGCCTTCTGATACTGAGCGAGGTCGATGTGGATTCTGCCGATAGTCACCAGCGTGGAAGCCTCCGCGCCGGGCTCGCCCGCGTCGTGCCAGAAGGCGAGCGACTCTTCATACTTGACGATGGCGTCACGCCGGCCCTTTGCAGTGTTCTGCAAGTTGAGCAGCACGGCTTCTCCCGCAGCTCGCTCGGCTCTGAAATGTTTTCTATCCCGCTCCGTCGCTTCGCGCACCTCAACAGCCGTTAACTGATAACGACCTACTGCTGTACTACGCGCCATCGGATGGATGTTCATCCGGTAAACTCCCGAAACGTCCGCCACCAATGCCACGTCCACGCGCTCCTGTGTGTGCGTCTCGTGATTAACCTCCATGACGGGCTTGCCGTCCGGCCCAATAATGGTCAACACGAGACCTATCTTCTGCTGGCCCCAACTCAGGTGCAGGAACTGCCCCGCTTGAAGCGCATACTGATAATCATGACTCTCATCGCCGGATATTTCACGCTCTACGGGCACGCCCGGTTCGAGCGAGCGAATCTGGCCCTGCGCGCGCGCGTCGCTTCCGACGAAAGAGGTAAGCGATAAAGTGACCAGAAGAAAGAGAGGGAAGAGGCGCGGGGATGATCGAGGGAACATTTGTGAATCTCCTACTCTGCGAAAGGGAGTCGCTTGCGCGTTGACGGGGACGGATCGACATGGCGCACGGCGCGTTAACAGTCGGCGCAATTTACCACATCTAAATGTCAGTTGAACCTTACCAATCGATCTGATCTTCACCGATCCTTCCAACCGTCAGCGTGTCATTTTCGGAATTCAATTTAGCAACCTTCCCGCACGTCTCATCCGAACAACACTTCATCGCATACGCGAAAACAAGGGATCGCCTAAAGAACTTTTCCGAAAGTGACACGCACGCGCCGACGGCGTTAACGCATTCTTACTCTGTGCGGCGTCGAACGTTTGTTTCTTGTAGGTCAGGAGGAATGAGGAATGATTCGCAGTAACCGAAGGCGTGATCTGGCAATCGCAGTCTCGTTGATGCTTGCGTTGGTGAGCGCGACTGCGCGCGCGCGCGTCCTTGCGGGCGTGACCGTGATGCTCGACAACTCGTCGGTGACGATCCCTGTCGGCGGCGGGCGTCAGTTCACGGCGACCGTGAGCGGCGCGTCCAACACGGCGGTCACGTGGACGGTCAACGGCATCGCGGGCGGCAGCGCGACGACGGGTACGATTGACTCGACCGGCAAATATTATTCGCCCGCGAACATCGCCGTCGGAACTGTCTTGACTATTCAAGCGACGAGCGTCGCCGACTCGACAGCTTCGGCGAGTTGCGCCGTCACGATCCGCAATCAGATTCCCTACATCACGTCCGTCACGCCTAATCCTCTGCCCGTCGGCGCGTTCACGATGACGGTCAACGGCAGCCGCTACGTGAGCGGCGCGCAGGTCTTCTTGAACGGCTCGCCGCTTCCGACCAACTTCATCTCGACCATGCAACTCACAGCGACGGGCACTTGGAATCAGAGCGGCAGCGCGACGATCTCCGTCGTCAATCCGGGCCCCCCCGGCGCAACCTCGGTCAACTTCACGTTCGGCGGCAGCAACCCGACGCCGACGCCGACGCCCGTGCCGACGCCGACGCCGACTCCTCCGATCTCCGTCAGCGTCTCTCCCGCGTCCGCAACGGTGCAGGTCGGAAACGCAAAACAATTTCAAGCGACCGTCTTGAATAACGCGAACACGGCGGTCACGTGGAAGGTCAACGGCGTCACGGGCGGCGATGTGAACTTGGGCACGATTGACGCGAGCGGCATTTACACCGCGCCGCCGTCGATGCCCTTCATGGGCGTCGTCACAGTCGCCGCCGTGAGCGCGGCTGACGGCAAGACACAGGGCACTGCCGCCATCAACCTGCAAGACCCGCAGGCTGTCGCGGTCGGACGATTCCTTGAGCAATCGACCTTCGGCCCTAATCCACAACTCGCCGCGCACGTTCGTCAAGTGGGCTTCGACGCATTTCTCACAGAACAGTTCGCCACGCCCGAATCGCCGTGGCCCGATTACACGTTGGCTACGACGACCAGATCGGATGCCGTCAACGCGCTCTACTACAACGCGGGGGCCGGTCAAGATCAGTTGCGCCAGCGCGTCATCTACGCACTCAGCGAGATGTGGGTCGTTGCGCTTAACAAGAACACAAACGCGGACATGATCATCCCGCACTTGCAAGTCCTCTCGCGTAACGCCTTCGGCAACTACCGCACGTTGATGCGAGAGATGACCCTGAGCACTTCGATGGGAATGTATCTCGATCTGGCGAACAGCGTGAAGCCCGGCAACGGCGTCGGCGCGAACGAGAACTACCCGCGCGAGATGATGCAACTCTTCTCAATCGGGCTCTGGAAACTCAACCCCGACGGCTCGCAGCAACTCGACGCGCAGAACAATCCCGTTCCCACTTACACGCAAGCGGACGTGCAGCAACTCGCGCGCGCTCTAACCGGATGGACGTACCCGACGCCACCGGGAAAGATTCCGACGAGCAGCGGCAACTTCAACTACACGCCCGGCGTGATGGAAGCGCGTCCGAATTTTCACGACACCACGCAGAAGACTTTCTTGGGCCAGACGCTTCCAGCCAATCAAACGATCACGCAAGACCTCGACGGCGCAATCGACATCGTCTTCAACCACCCGAACGTCGGGCCCTTCGTCGCGACGCGCCTGATTCGCGCGCTCGTGACGAGCAATCCGAGTCCCGCTTACATCGCGCGCGTCGCGGCGGTCTTCAACGATAACGGTCAGGGCGTGCGCGGCGACATGCAAGCGGTCGTGCGCGCGATCCTGCTCGATCAGGAAGCGCGAAACGATCAGCCTCCGCCGAATTTCGGCAAGCTGCGCAGCCCGATGCTCTACTTCCTCTCGTTCTCGCGCGCGATGCAGTCGCCGATCCCGCATCAGAATTCGGCGGCTTATCTCTACTACACTTTCGGCGAAGGAATGCTCGACGCGAACTCAGTCTTCGCGCACTACTCGCCGCTCTACAGGATTCCGAAGACAACGCTCTACGGGCCAGAATTTCAAATCTACTCGCCGACCGAAGCGGTCAATCGCGGCAACTATCTCTATCAAGACTTGGGCGCGTACAGCAACGGCCTCTATAACGTCACGCCGTTCGTCAACATCGCGAGCGATCAGGTTCAACTCGTCAACGCCGTGGACAACGCGCTGCTCTTCGGGCGCATGTCGCAGGCGACGCGCGATTCGATCTACAAGGCTCTCCAAGCCTCGAACGATAATCGCGTGCGCGCGCTGACGGCCCTCTATTTAACCGCCACGTCGGGCGAATTTCTGGTGCAGCACTGATCGGTTGAGGGGATTAAAAAGATGAAAATGAAAAACGACATCACTCGTCGCGGCTTCATGCAACTCGGCTTGAGCGTCGGCGCGTTCGCGGCTCTCAGTCGTTTGACGGACACTCTGAACGTCGCGCACGCCTCGACCTTTCCCGACTACAAGGCCCTCGTCTGCATCTTCCTGACGGGCGGCAACGATGGACACAACTGCGTCGTGCCTCTGGACGCGACCGGATACAACAGCTACAAAGCGGCGCGTGTCGGGCTCGCTTTGCCGCCGAACCAACTCCTTGCCATCAACACTTCAAACAACGCGCCCTACGGCTTGCACTACGGTCTGCCGGAGTTGCAGTCGCTCTACACGCAGGGCCACCTCGCCATCCTCGCCAACGCCGGAATGCTCGTGCAGCCCATCACACGGCAGCAGTTCCTCGCGCCCAATCCGGTTGTTCCGACCAATCTCTTCTCGCACGCCGATCAGGTCGTGCAGATGCAGACGTGCGCGCCGAACGCTTCCGTAGGCACGGGCTGGGGCGGCCGCACGGCGGACTTGATGCAGCAGGCAAACGCTGGAGTGAACTTTCCCACCTCGATCTCGATGGCGGGCACGTCGCTCTTCTGCACCGGCAATCTCGTGCAGGCGGCAAGCATCCAGCCCGGAAATTATATGACTCAGAACGCGATGAGCCTCTGGCCCCAATCGGCTGCGGACGCGCGCGCGCTCGGACAGAGAGAGATCGTCACGACGGCGAGCGGCAACCAGATGATCGACGCCGCGAATAAGACGACAGCGGACGCGCTCACTTTGGGGCCCATGCTCAAGAATGCGGCGAACGCGTCGAACTTCACCACGCAGTTTCCGCAGACCTCGCTCGGCAACCAGTTGAAAGAGATCGCGCACATGATCAGCCTGCGCGCTCAACTCGGCGTGAGTCGTCAAATCTTCTTCTGCAGTCTCGGCGGCTTCGATCTGCACAGCAGCGAGAGCTGGAATCATTGGAATCTGCTCACGCAGGTGAGTCAGGCGATGAGCGCGTTCTACAACGCGACCGTGGAGATGCAGGTGCAGAACTCGATCACGTCGTTCACGCTCTCAGACTTCGGCAGGACGCTCCAGCCCGGCGGCACGGGCTCCGATCACGGTTGGGGCAGCCACTATTTCATCATGGGCGGCGCGGTCAAAGGCGGCGACGTGTACGGCACGTTCCCGCAACTCGTCTTGAGTGGCCCCGACGATGCCAACACGCGCGGCGTGCTCATCCCGACGACCTCGATAGCGCAGTACGGCGCGACGCTCGCCAAATGGTTCGGCGCGACCGATGCGGAACTCGATCAGGTCTTCCCGACGCTCGCCAACTTCCCCGTGCGCGACGTGGGATTCATGATGTGATCTGTGTCGCGTCTTGTTCGTGCAAGCTCGAAATTTTTTTCGGCGGGAGTGATCCCGTCGTCAACATTATTTCGCGTTAGGGTGTAGTGAATCCCTCGCGCGCGTGCAAACAACAGACCCAATTCCTTAGTGAGGTGACATGAGAACGAAAAAACTTCCCCCCCTTGCCCTGCTCTTAGCGTGCGTTACGCTACTCGGACAGCAAATCGTCCGCGCCGACGCTAACCCGGCCCGGCCCCTCGGCGATTCAAAGGTCGTCGCGCCCGTTCCGTTCCCCGGCTACCCCGAAGGCATCGCCGTGCACGACGGGTTGATCTACGTCTCCGGCCCCGCCGCTTTCGGCGTGCCCGGCAACTTCGCTCCCTCGAAAGTATTCGCCTTCGATATCGAGACCGGCGCGCTCGCGAAGACCATCACCATTCAGAATCAGGCGGGCCCCCTTAACGCGATCTCCTGCATCGCCTTCGGCGAGGACGACAATCTCTACGTCTTGGACGAGGGACAGGGCGTGCTGCAAATCAACGTCGAGACCGGACAGCAGAGCGTCTATGCCGCGCCGTTCTTCCCCGTCTATCATTCCGCGTTCAATCCGCCCGCGCCCGTCCTACTCAACGATCTAGCTTTCGACAAGCATGGCTATCTTTACGTGACGGACAGCTTCGAGGCGACGATCTGGCGCATCCCGCCCGGCGGCGGCGCGCCGCAGGTCTGGTTTCAGGACGCGAGGATTGATGGCCCCTTCGGGCCCAACGGCGTGCGCGTCGATGCCAAAAGCGGAAAGCTCTATTTCACCCAGACCTTCGACGGCACGGGTCAAGGCTTCATCTACACGCTGCCGCTCGTCGATCATCCTTCAGCCGCCGATCTGAAACTGTTCCACGCCTACACTCCCGGCGCGGGGCCCGACGGCATAGCCTTCGGCAGATCGGGTAAGCTCTACGTCGCGCTCGCAGGCTATAGCCAAATCTCCGTGCTCGCGCCGGACGGAACGGAGCAAGCGCGCTACTTAGGGCCGGCGCAGAATCCGGCCAGTCCGGGCAACCCTCTGCCGTGGGCTAACCCGGCGAACATCGCCTTCAACAATCGCACCGGCGCATTGCTCGTGACCAATCACGCCAGCCTGACGGGCCTGCCCGATCCCACTCCACTCTTTGCGGTCTTTGACGTTTACGTGAACGACAAGGCCGGGAAGCTCTTCAAGGGCGGCGACGATGACGACAACTAATCTCGATTAAAGGAAGGGGAGATCGACGATTTGCGGTCTCGCGTCTTTCGGCGCAGAGACGGCGAACATGATCTCCCCTCCCTCGTCTCGTGAGAGGGCGAAGGTCAACTTCTAACTCACCGAAACAGAACATCATTTGATCAAGCGAAAGCTCGCCGACGTTGGCGGGCTTTCGCTTTTGTTGCGGGCGTTGGAAAAGATCGGGGCGAACGCGCGCCGCGCGCACGGCATCGCAAACCGTGCGCGCGACTTGATGACGCGCGTCGCCGCACGTCATACTCTCTCCGTAAAAATTTTTAGCGTCGCAGCAAGCGCGTGGAGACGATAATGAGAAGAGGACTTTTAGTGAGAACGACGGTCGCACTGTTGGCCGTACTGGCCCTATCTTCAGTTGTCGCCGCGCAGTCGGGCGCGACGCGCCCACGCCGCGTCAATCCACAAGAGGCGAACGACGAGGCGGCGAAGCAACCACCGAGCCCTATCCCTGCGCCCCGCGCAGCAACCGTCGCGCTGCCGCAATCAGGCGGCGACACGACGCACGCCTTCGCGCTGCTCAAGCAGGGCCAGTTCGCCGACGCCGCGCGCGAGGCGAAACAGATCGCGGCGGCGAACCCGAACAACAGCGAGGCTTGGAAAGTTGCGGGCTTCGCCGAGTTGAACTTGAAGCAGTATGCCGACGCGGCAAACGATCTTCAGAAGTCGCTCGATCTACAACGCGCCGCAGGCGATGCCGACCCGAACACCGTGGATGCGCTCGCGCAGTCGCTTGTGCGTTCGGATCAGTTCGAGCGCGCGCTTCCGCTTCTCGTCGAGGCCACCTCGCGCGCGGGCGCGCAACCCGACGCTGCGATGCTCTACTATCGCGGGCTCGCCGAGTACCAGTCGAAGAAACCTGACGACGCCGTGCGCTCTTTCAGCGCGGCGGTGAAAGCCGATCCGAAGAACGCCATCTCGCTCTTCTATCTCGGCCGCATCAGCTACGAGCGCGGGCAGGCTGACGCGGCCATCGCCTACCTCAACCGTGCGACCACAGCCGACGCACGACTCGCGCAAGCATGGCAACTGCTCACGCTCGCATATCTTCGTCGCGCATCGGAAGCGGGCGACACGCCGAAAGCGAATGAGAACTATTTGAACGCCGTGCGCTCAAGCGACGCGCTCGTGCGCCTGAAGGCCGACGAGTCATCGGCGGTCTTGAGCGGTCAGGCCCTGATCGGCGCAAAGCAGTACGCGCGCGCGGCGACCGTGCTTGAAACTGCGGCGGCTGGCGGGAACGCGCAAGGGTCAACCTTCTACCTGCTCGGTGTGGCCTACTCGCGCGCGAAGAACTTTCCGAAAGCGATCTCGTCGCTAGAGCGCGCCGCCGCAAAGACGCCCGACGACGTGAACACCTACCGCGAACTCGGCTACGCCTACGAGGTCTCCAAGCAGTACGCGAAGGCCCTCGCCGTCTATCAGAAAGGCGCACAGCTTGCTCCGGATGATCAGGACTTCAAAGAGTCGGTGGCCCGCGTCGCCCCGTTTGCGAAATAGAAGTGATGCGTCGAAGGCAAAAAGAATCTCGTCCACTATTCAGATGCTATTTGGAAATTCGCTCTGGTAAGAGCGAAACGTTTATAGCCAGCGACATCATTCGTCAAACAAGCTCCGTCAGGAGCGACATGAAATGATGTCGCTCCTGACGGAGCTTGAAAAATGGTAAGGGCTAGCGATGCTATAAACATCAAGTCTCTATGGGACTTTTCAAACAGCCTTTCGTTATGCATCGCTAACGATTTTTTGTTGTATCCCTCCGAAGCAAGGCGTAGCATCGCGGCATGAAGAAGCTCACGTTGGCTCGTGCGCGCGCGGCGCGAATGTTGTTGGTCTCGTTGATCGTGATGGCGTCATGCGCGCTTGCCGGTGTGCGCGTCGCGCGCGCGGAGGCGTGGGGCGGGGTCGAGCCGTTCAAGTCGCGGCGGGCGGACGTGGAGCGCGCGATAGGCAAGCCGGTCGAAGACAGGCCGGGCGAGACGGGGACGCTCCGCTTCAAAGTTCAGGGCGGAATGATCACGATCGCCTTCGTCGATGAGCACTTCGTCGGCGCACACCATCTCGATCCGGATTTGATCGGCACGGTGCGTCAGGTCGTCCTGCAACACGATGCGGCGACCGAGACGCCCGACACCTTGAAGCTCAACGGCAACTCCGCCTTCGAGCACGACGCGCAGGGCAACGCCGAAGTCTTCCGCAATCAGCACGACGGCATCGCCTACACCTTCATCGAGGGCAAACTGCGCACCACCTACTACTCCCCCTCCGCCGAGCAGTTCAAACGCGCGCAGAGATGAACGGCGAAACGATGAAGCCGGAACGATGAACGATGAAGTGAAGACAAGTCGTCTTCATTTCATCGTTCATTACTCATCGCTCATACTTTCTTCATGTTGTACCGACAGAGTCTCATCGAAGAGTTAGACAGGAAGCGCGACGAGTTCACGGAGTTCGGGCTCGCGTGGGCAGAGCAGGCGCGCGACTACGTGGCACGGCTGCGCGCGCTCGGCGGCGAGAGCGTGGAAGAGATCAGCCGGAGGGCCGGAGAGGGAATCGCGGCCGGTGTGGCGCGCGGCGTGAGCGCGCTGCCGACTAAAGAGATCGAGAGCGTGAGATCGTTCGTCGTCCCGTTCGAGCGGCGTTGGCGGACGCACGAGGAGTCGCGCGCGTGGGCCGTCGATCAACTCTCGGATCGCGTGACGTTCGCGGCTGATGGAAGTCAGATCATGCCCGGCAGAGAAATTTCTCTGCCGGTCGCCGCCGTGCAGGTCGCTTGGTTTGAGAATCCGCACACGCGCGACGGCGCACAGTATCGCAAGGAGTGGGACTTCAAGCTCATCTCGCCGCGAGAGCTTTTGGAGACGGAGGGCGTCGCGGCCACCGCGTCCGATCTCGTCGGCTTGCGACGCGTCGAGAGCGAGCTTGAGGCGGCCCGCGCATTCATGCAGAGGCGCGTGGGCTGGCGCGAGAGACGCGAGCGCACGCCCGTCGCATTCTTCGACGGCACGCTCTTGCTCTCGACGGCGCGCGTGCGCAGCGAGACTTTGAATTTTCCGAACGCTTACATCGCGGCGATTACGGAGACTGTGAAGTTATCGCGCGAGACGCGTGTGCCGCTCGTCGGCTACATCGATCAATCTTACGCGCGCGACATCGTGCGGATGCTCGATGTGGTGGCCCAGCGCAAGAGCCAATCGCCGATGGTCTTCGACGCGCAACTGTTTTCGTCTGCGGGCGACGAGGCTTCGCCGCTCTTCGAGAACTGGGGCGACCGCAGCGTCTTCTGCGAGTGCCTGCGCGAAGGTTTGACGGACGAGTTTCGTGATGAGGCAGGCAACGCGCTCGTCGGCTTCCTCTATTTACAGACGACCGCGCCGGGATCAGTTCCTGCACGTTTGGACATCCCGACGTGGGTGGCCGAAGAGAAGTTGATCGACGACGTGGTTGAAGCGGTGCGCGCCGAGTGCGTCGTCGGCAACGGCTACCCTTACGCGCTCGAAACGGCGGACGAGGCGGCAGTCATCACCGTGCGCGACCGCGAACAATTCCTGCGCGCCGTGCAGGACTTCGCCGAAGCAAACGACTTGAGTTTCCGCGTCTCGCGCAAGGCTGTCAGCAAGATGCACCGGCGGTAAGATCGCAGAACTGTGAAAAGTCTTTGCGTCTTTGCGTGAGAATGATCATCATGCACAGACGCAAAGAGAGATTGAGAGAGAGATGACGCAGAAGAGGATCGCGAAGATTGTTGCATCGCGCTCGCACGTCGATTACGTGGGGCGTGTGATTGATCGTCTGGACGCGGAGAGCGCGCCTGCGGCGGATGATTATGGATTCGCGCAGTTCGTCTCGCTGCCCGTTAGCGGAGAGAGCGACGCGGTCGGCGTCATCTACGACACGCAGTTAGTGAATCCAGAGTACGGGAGTTTCGGGCCCAGACTTTCGCCGCCCGCAGAGTTGTCGATCCTGAGCCCGGACTATTTGAATGAGCAGGGCGTGCTCGTCGGCGTGCTGTTGCTCGGCTGGCGCGATGCGTCGGGCACGCATCACACGGTTCCGCGTCGCGTCATCCCGGTCGGTCAGGAAGTGTTGGCGATGACGGATGAAGACGCACTGAAGTTTCATCGTGACGCGGCCGGGCAGTTGCGTCTGCATTACTATTCGCGGGTCGTCTCTCATGCGGGGGCGTTCGCGCTGCCGTTGCTCGAAGCCGTGCTCGAACAACTCGAAGCGGGGGCCAGCGCGGAGGAGCGGCAGCGTTTCTGCGTGCTCCGCAAATCGCTCACGTGGCAACGCACGCTCGGCGGCGTGCGTCTGTAATTAAGGACACTGGAAAAGTTTTTCGTTGGAGGGAGAAGTTAATGAGACGCTATCAAGTCATCTTCGCATTCGCGCTCGTCGTCGCCTGTTGCGCGGGCGCAGAGGCGCAACGCTCGCGCGCGGTCACGCAGTCGCAAGTATCACCCAACGCGAGCCCGACGCCGACACCGGCCCCCGCGCCTGCGAGCCTGAAGGCGAAGTATGAGGGCGGCGTCGCGGCGTTCACGAGGAAGCAGACGGGCACGCTCAACTTCGACGACGCTGGACAGCGGCTCATCTTCAAAGACAAGTACCAGCGCGAATATCTCTCGCTGCCCTACAAATCTTTCTCGGCCATCTGGGGCGACACGAGGGCCGTCACCTCGAACGCTGCGCGTGTCGTCGGCGCAGTGCCCATCTACGGCATCGGCTTGACCTCTCTGCTCATGCCGAAGAACAAGCAACGCTACTTCGTCGTGCAGTTCGACGATCCTGACACGAAGATCAACGGCACGACCAGCTTCAAACTCGAAAACAAAGAGGTGCTCGCCTCCGTCCTCAGCACGCTCGCACAGAAGACCGGCATGAAGGCGCGCGGCGACGGCTTCATACGCGACGCACAAGCGACGAGCAAGCCGTAGAACGAAACAATGAAAGAGGAACGATGAACGATGAAGTAAAAGATAGCTTCTCTTACTTCATCGTTCATCGTTCCTCTTTCATCGTTTAATCGGGACAGTCGGCGGTCGGCGGCAGACCGGCCGCGCGACGCCCGTCGCAGACGTTGGCAAAGGTCTTCTTCACCTCTTGCGGGTTGCGCTCGAACGCGCTCGTCTGCCAGTTGTCGGTGGCGGCGGCGCGCGTGTCGATCCACGGCGGCAGAGGCATCGCGAGATGACGGGCCAGAGACGTGACGTAGGGCTCGTACATCTTGCGCAAGGAGGCGAGCTTCGCTTCAGCATCCGCGCCGTCGCGCAAAGGCACGCCGTCCGTTGCGAGTCCCGCGCGCAGTTGCGCGAGCGCGCCCGCGTCGAGTCGCACATCAGTCCACGGCGCGGGCGACGAGTTGAAAATCTGCGAGAGATCGACGACGGCATGACGGGCCATCGCGAAAGTTAGTTGCGCTTGCCACGTCGTCAAGCCGTCGATGCCGACCATGACGAGCGCGCAGGCGTCGAGGATCGTTGTCAAAGACGCGAGCCAAGATTGGTTGTCGTGCTGCGAGCGAAAGAAGCAGAGCACCGGATACGAGAGATGGCTCTCCATCAGATCGGCGGCCCAACGCTCCCAGTCTTTCAGTAGCTCGATCAGTTCGTCGATTGATCCGGCCCGACCGTGACGGCGCAGCAGTTCCGCAGCAGTCGGCGGCGTGCCCGCGCGCGCATCAAGCAGAGAGATGTTCGACTCGCGTCGCGAGAAGGCTTGATACAAAACGGGGAAGTAGCCGATGACGAGCGCGAGCCCGCCGAAGCCCATCGCGGATTCGAGCACGGCGAGGAAGCGGCCCGCCGTGTCGGTCGGCGTCACGTCGCCGAGTCCGAGCGTGAAGAAGGTCGTGCCGCTCATGTAGAGATAGTTGGCGAAGGCGTGCGCTTCCACGGGAACGCTGAGACGCGTGCCCGCCGCCCAGTTGAGCATCGCGAAGGCGAAGACCAAACCGATAGCCCAGAGCACGATGAGCAGGATGAGCGAGAGGGGGCCATAGATGCTCAAGAGCGTCTCGCGCCGCTTCTTCTTGCGAACGACGAGCGCGAGATCGCGCCACGGTCGCCACGTCACGCGATAGTAGGCGGACGTGATACGCAGACGCCGCGTCACGCGACGCGGCAGCACGATAGTCTCGAACGCATCCCACAGCACGACGAGGACGAGGACGAGACTTGCGACGACGATGAAGACGCTCTTGACGCCCATCAGTTCAACCTCAACTTCACGCGAACGTCTGACTTAAACTCCACGCCACGAATCTTACGCGCGCTCGTCCCAGTTGTCTTGCGCGAGGCGTTGAAAGAGGTGCGCGACGAGGGCCGTCCAGCCTGTCTGGTGCGACGCGCCGACGCCGCGCCCCGTCTCGCCGTGAAAGTATTCGTGGAAGAGCGTGAGCGCGCGCCAGTGCTCGTCGTCGGCGAAGCGCGCGTCGTCGCCCTGCCACGGCGCGCGCCCCGACTCGTCGGCGACGAAGATCGACGTGAGTCGTCGAGCGAGTTCGCGCGCGACTTCGGCGAGCGTCATCAAGTTGCCTGAGCCGGTCGGGCATTCGACGCGGAACGTGTCGCCGTAGAAGCGGTGGTATCGCTCCAGTGCTTCGATCAGAAGGAAGTTGACGGGGAACCAGACTGGCCCTCGCCAGTTTGAGTTGCCGCCGAAGAGGCCCGTCATCGATTCGCCCGGCTCGTAATCGACGCGATAGTCGCGCCCGCCGAGATTGATCGTGTAGGGTGCATCGGCGTGCGCGCGCGAGAGCGAGCGTATGCCGTGGGGAGAAAGGAACTCTCGCTCGTCGAGCATGTAGGCGAGAACTTTTTCGAGTCGCTCGCGCGAAGGGATGGCGAGCAGACGCAAGGAATGCGTCTGTCCGGCCTCGCGCGTCTCGACGTAGGAGATGTGGCGCGCGAGGTCTTGTCGATTCGAGAGAAACCAGTTCATGCGCTTCGAGAATCCTTTGAGGCGCGCGAGCACTTCTTCATCTAAATTGACGACGGCGATAAGCGGGATGAGACCGACGAGCGAGCGCACGCGCAAGGGAACTACTTGCCCTTCAACTTTGATCTCGTCGTAGTAGAAACCGTCCTCTTCGTCCCACAGGCCCTGTCCGCCGATGGCATTGATGGCATCGACGATGCCGACGAAGTGCTCGAAGAACTTTGAAGCGATGTCCTCATACTCCGGCTCTTCCGCAGCGAGTTCCAGAGCGATGCGCAACATCGTCGCGCAGTAGAAGGCCATCCAAGCGGTTCCGTCCGCCTGCTCTAATGTCCCGCCCGCAGGCAACGGCTGCGAGCGGTCGAAGACGCCGATGTTGTCTAACCCGAGAAAGCCGCCCGCGAAAAGATTCCGGCCCTCAACGTCCTTGCGATTCACCCACCACGTAAAGTTGATGAGCAACTTCTGAAAGACTCGCTCCAGAAAGAAGCGATCTTTTTTGCCGCCCACGCCCGCCGCCATCTTATAGACCTGCCAGCAAGCCCACGCGTGCACGGGCGGGTTCGCATCCGAGAACGCGAACTCGTAAGCGGGCAACTGCCCGTTCGGATGCATGTACCACTCGCGCAAAAAAAGCACGAGCTGATCTTTCGCGAAGTCAGGATCAATAGACGCGAAAGGGATCATGTGGAACGACAAGTCCCACGCTGCATACCACGGGTACTCCCACTTGTCGGGCATCGAGACCACGTCGCGATTGTAGAGATTCGTCCACTCGTGGTTGCGCCCCTCAAGTCTCTGCTTCGGCGGCGCGGGCTGATTCGGATCGCCTTCGAGCCACGCGCCAACGTCGTAGTGATAAAACTGCTTCGACCACAACAGGCCCGCGTAAGCCTGTCGCACGACGCGCCGCTCTTCGTCTGAGAGATTCGACGGAATGACCGATGCGTAAAACTCTTCCGTCTCCGCGATGCGCTTCGCGAAGACCTGATCGAAGCCTTCGCCGAAGACTCTGTTGGGCGACTCCTGCTCGTGGAAGAGTCGCAGACGGATCGAGACTTCGCCGCGCGCCGGAACTTCGAGTTGGTAATACGCCGCCGCCTTCGTTCCCGTGCGCTCAGGGTTGATGGCCTCGCGGCGGCCTTTGATGACGTACTCGTGGAAAGCGTCTTTAACGAACGGCGAAAGATTCTTCGCGCCAAACAGTCGCGCGGCATTCGTCTCGTTCTCCGTGAAGAGCCATTCGCGCTCGCCGGTCGCTTCGGTTGCCTCAGACGCGAAGTGAAAGACGCCGAGCGAGTCGTGCTCGGCAGAGATGTGGGTCTCATCTGTGGTCGCGCTCAACATCGGCTTCTTCCAGTAGCCTTCGCCCGTGCGCCCCCAAGCCCACGTGTTGCGAAACCAGAGCGTCGGCAAAACGTGAATCGTCGCAGCTTCATTCGCGCGGTTCGCGATAGTGATGCGGATCAAAACGTCGTTCGGCGAAGCCTTCGCATACTCCGCCATCACGTCGAAGTATCGTCCGTCATCGAAGACGCCCGTGTCCGCGATCTCGAACTCGCTGTGACCGCGACCGCGCGTGCGATTCTCTTCGATCAGTTGTTGATATGGGAACTCTGCTTGGGGATACTTGTAGAGAGCCTTGCAGTAGGAGTGCGACGGCGCGGCGTCGAGGTAGAAGTACGACTCCTTCACGTCCTCGCCGTGATTGCCTTCGGAGTTGGTGAGACCGTAGAGACGTTCTTTAAGAATCGGATCGCGTCCGTTCCACAACGCGAGCGCGAAGCAGAGGCGGCCCTCCCGATCCGTGAGCCCCAACAGCCCATCCTCGCCCCAACGATAGGCGCGCGAGCGAGCGTGATCGTGCGGCAGATAGTCCCAGCACGAGCCGCCCTGCGAATAGTCCTCACGCACAGTGCCCCACTGCCGCTCGGAGAGATACGTCCCCCAACGCTTCCAATTCCGCTCGCGCCGCGCATCCTCCGCGAGTCGTGTGCGCTCCGCGCCTTCAGTTTTCGGCATAACGAAGTTGTTACACTGACTCGCGACAGCTTTGCAAGCGACGAGCGCAACGCAACAAAAGAAGTCTCACGCAAAGGCGCATAGACGCAAAGAACATTTCTCTTTGCGTCTTTGCGTGAGCTAATCTTTGCCCTAAGCCTTCTGGTAAATCTCCGCGCCTGCGGCGGCGAACTCGGCGGACTTCTCTTTCATGCCCGCCGCGAGTGCGGCTTGTTCGTCGAGCTCTTTCTGCGCGGCGTAGTCGCGAACCTCCTGCGTGATCTTCATGGAGCAGAAGTGGGGCCCGCACATGGAGCAGAAGTGCGCGAGCTTCGCGCCCTCTTGCGGCAAGGTCTCGTCGTGGAACTCGCGTGCGAGTTCGGGATCGAGCGCGAGGTTGAACTGATCCTCCCAGCGAAACTCGAAGCGCGCTTTCGACAAGGCGTTATCTCTGAGTTGTGCGCCGGGGTGGCCCTTGCCGAGGTCTGCGGCGTGCGCGGCGATCTTGTAGGCGATGACGCCGTCCTTCACGTCCTGCTTGTCGGGTAAGCCGAGATGTTCTTTGGGCGTGACGTAGCAAAGCATGGCTGTGCCGAACCAGCCGATCATCGCCGCGCCGATGGCCGACGTGATGTGATCGTAGCCGGGCGCGATGTCGGTGACGAGTGGCCCTAAAGTGTAGAACGGCGCTTCGTGACAGATTTCGAGTTGGCGTTCGACGTTCTCTTTGATCAAGTGGAGCGGGACGTGGCCGGGCCCCTCGATCATCACTTGGCAGTCGTGCTCCCAAGCGATACGGGTTAGCTCGCCGAGCGTTTCGAGTTCGGCGAACTGCGCGGCGTCGTTGGCGTCGGCGATTGAGCCGGGCCGGAGCCCGTCGCCGAGTGAGAACGACACGTCGTAAGCCGACATGATCTCGCAGATGTCTCGGAAGTGCGTGTAGAGGAAACTCTCCTCATGATGCGCGAGACACCACTTGGCGAGGATCGAGCCGCCGCGCGAGACGATGCCGGTCGTGCGTTTCGCGGTGAGCGGAATGTAAGGCAGTCGCACGCCCGCGTGAATAGTAAAATAGTCAACGCCCTGTTCGGCTTGCTCGATCAAAGTGTCGCGGTAGATTTCCCACGTCAACTCTTCCGCCTTGCCGTTCACTTTTTCCAACGCCTGATAGATCGGCACAGTCCCGATGGGCACGGGCGAGTTGCGCATGATCCACTCGCGCGTGGCGTGAATGTTCTTGCCCGTCGATAAGTCCATGACGGTGTCCGCGCCCCACTTGGTTGACCAGCGCATCTTTTCAACTTCCTCTTCAATCGAAGAGGCGACTGCGGAGTTGCCGATGTTGGCGTTAACTTTGACGAGGAAGTTGCGACCGATGATCATTGGCTCGGCTTCGGGGTGATTCACGTTTGCCGGAATGATCGCGCGACCACGGGCCACCTCGTCGCGCACGAACTCCGGCGTGACGAACTCAGGCAGAGACGCGCCGAAACTCTCGCCGCGATGTTGATGAAGCAGAGAGCTACGATCATCTTTCGTGTGTTCCTGCATCGCGTGCAGGGCCATCTCGCGTCCCATGTTCTCTCTAAGCGCGACGAACTCCATTTCAGGCGTGACGATGCCGCGACGCGCGTAGTGCATCTGCGTGACGCGCGCGCCTGCACGAGCGCGAAGCGGCGCGCGTCGAAGTCCGGGGAAGTATTCGAGCCGACCGCGATCTTTGTGGCGCGCGAACTCGACCGCCACGTCCGTCGTGTAGCCGTCGTCCAGAGGCTTCAAGTCGCGCCCCTCATACTCTTCAACGTCGCCGCGCGCGACGATCCATTCGCGTCGCAGAGGCTCAAGCCCCACGCGCTCGTCGCACTTCTTCGCGGGGTCGCCCCACGGGCCCGCCGTCTCATAGACGCGCACGGGCTCGTTCTCCTCGGTCGTGCCGTCGCCGCGCCGCGTCACGTTCAAACTAACTTCGCGGAAAGGCACGCGCACGCCTCCGGTCTTTCCTTCAACGTAAACGCGCCGCGAGTTTGGCAGTTGAACTTCGTCGCTGCTGCGTTGACCATCAACACGAGCGTCGTCTTTGATCTTCGTACTCATCTCACACGACCTTTCAAGCCGCCACGCGAGCGCGGCGCGAAAAGAGAGAGACCGGCCCGCTTGAAAGAAAAACGGGCCGGTCTCTCCGTCTGCTTCTCCCTTCGGCGGTACTAACCGCATCAGGTTCAAAGGGTCTCACCTGTTGGTGACTCTCAGCCTTCGACCGCATGACCGGAGGCTCCCCTGAAATAAATCTCAAGCGAATTGTCGGACGCGCCGCGCGCCGAGTCAACCGCCGATGAAGCTCATCGTGCGCGCGGGCTGGCGAAAGTCCGGATCGTTGATGAAGTGGCGCGGCTCTTTCTTGAGGACGACGCTGCGGATGTAGTCTGCGACTTCGTCGGTCTTATTTGTGCTGCGAAGAACGTCGCGCAAAGAATGTTCGACCGTAGAGAAGAGACACGTCCTGATCTGGCCGTCGGCGGTGAGGCGTATGCGCGAGCACGCGCCGCAGAAGGCTTCGGTGACGGGCGCGATGATGCCGATCTCTCCGCCTGCGCCGTCCGCAAATCGCCAGCGCGAAGAAGTCTCTGAGCCGCGACTGACTATCGCGGGCGTGAGCGCGAAACGTTCTTCGATGCGTTCCCTGATCTCCCGACCGGAGACGACCGACTCGCGCGACCATTCGTGGCCGGAATCCAGAGGCATGAACTCGATGAAGCGCATCGCCACATCATGCTCGCGCGCGAACTGCGCGAAGTCCGCGACCTCTTCTTCGTTATAACCACGAACGATGACGGCGTTGATCTTGATTGGAGTTAATCCGGCCCGCTTCGCCGCTTCGATGCCTGCGAGAACTTTGTCGAGCGCATCGACGCCGGTCATGCGGTCGAAGGTCTCGCGCTTCAAACTGTCGAGGCTGACGGTGACGCGGTCGAGTCCGGCGTCTTTCAATTCTTGCGCCTGCGCGCCGAGGAAGTAGGCGTTGGTGGTGAGCGCGAGATCGCGCAAGCCATCGCGTTTGAGCGCGGAGAGCTTGCGGACAAGCACTGCGAGATCGCGACGCAGCATCGGCTCACCGCCGGTCAACCTGATTTTTTCGATCCCTAGCTCGACGAAAATCCCGCACGCGCGCTCGATCTCTTCAAAAGAGAGCGTCGCACTTTTAGGCGACATCGGCGGCTCGCCGTGCGGCAGACAATAGAAGCAACGGAAGTTGCAACGGTCTGTCAGCGACACGCGCAGGTCGCGAATCTGTCGCCCGTATGAGTCTGTGAGAATGCTGCTGATCACGTCTAAATTTATTCCTGACTGGACGCACGTGCGGCGAGAACTTCGTTAAAGGTAATGATACGACGCGCGCGTGTGAGTTCAAAGCCCACGCTTCGCGTGTCATTCGCTCTTGATGAGAGCGCGTGCGTTGCGTTGGAGGCCTGTGAGCTTGGCGCGTTTGATGGCGGAGCGTCGGAAGCGCGCGGCGTAGGTGTCGGGCGTGAGCGCGAAGATGTCGGAGAGTTGCGGCGAGACGGTGTCGGCGCGCGGCTCGAAGCGTTGTTCATCTGTCGGTTGCTCAAAGCGATTCCACGGGCAGACCTCTTGGCAGATGTCGCAGCCGTAGAGCCAGCCTTCCAAGTGCTCGGCGACTCGGGTCGGCAACTCCGGCGCGCGAAGCTCGATGGTCGCGTGTGAGATGCAGCGATTGGAATCGACGACGTAGGCTTCGGTGATCGCTTGCGTCGGGCAGGCTTCGAGACAGAGCGTGCACGAGCCGCAATGATCTTCGACCGCGTCTGTATCGGGCGCGAGTTCTACATTCAAGATCAACTCGCCGATGAAGACCCACGAACCGAGTTCGCGCGTGATGAGATTCGTGTGCTTACCGATCCAACCCAATCCGGCCCGCGCAGCCCAAGCCTTGTCCATCATCGGTTGAATGTCCACACACGCTTTGCCGTCCGCTTCGGGGATCACTTCCTTGATGCGCGCGAGCAGGCCCTTGAGTCGCGTGCCGACAACGTCGTGATAGTCGTCGCCCCAAGCGTAGCGTGAGATTTTACCGGACGCAGGATCGTTTGAGTGCGCGTGCGGCGTGAAGTAGTTGAGCAGGCAGACGACGACGGAGCGCGCGCCAGCGAAGACGAGTCGCGGGTCTGTGCGTTGCGCTGTGTCGCGCTCCATCCAGCGCATCTCGCCGTGAAGCCCGCGTCGCAGCCACTCTTCGAGTCGCGCGCGTTCAGCTTCGAGCGGCACGGCTGAAGCGATGCCGACTTTGTCGAACCCTTCGGCGCGCGCGAGGTCTTTGACGAGCGCGGAGAGTTCGCAGGGGCCCACGTTTGTTTGAACGGACTGATTCATACCTGCGAAAATTATAGACGGTCGCGCGTTGAAGTCGCAGCCGAGACGAGAGCGAACGAGCGTCGTCGCCGTTTGCGCGGGACGTGCTGAATGCTTATGCTTGGTTGAAAGGACAAACTGAATTGACGACGGACAAGCGGGAAGTGTTAGACGACGACGAGCTGCGACGCAAGGCGGGCCGGTTGCTCTTCGTCGGCTTGCCCGCGACACGACTCGACAAACATCTGCGCGAAGTCTTGCGCGACGTGCGACCGGGCGGCGTGATCCTCTTCGGGCGCAACGTCGAGACAGCCGAGCAAGTATCTTTGCTCACCACGCAGATACGCGATGCGCTCGGAGGTCGCGCCTTCGTCGGAGTGGATCAAGAGGGCGGACTCGTGGATCGCTTCCGCGACATCTGCGAGCCGATACCTTCGGCGAAGTCCGTCCGGCTCGCGGGCCGGACGGAACTCGCGCGTCGCTTCGGCGAACTCTCGGCGCGCGTGCTGCGCCTGCTCGGCTTCAACATCAACTTCGCGCCCGTGCTCGATCTCAAAGGCGGCAATGAGGAGAACGGTCTGCGCGCGCGCACCTTCGGCGAGTCGCCCGAAGAGGTCTCGCGCTTGGCGGGCGCGTACCTCGATGGCCTACAGGCGCACGGAGTCGTCGGCTGCGGCAAACACTTCCCCGGCTTGGGCGGCTCGGTCGTCGATTCGCACAGGCGTCTGCCCGTCATCACGCACACTTGGGAAGAGATTCTACAGCGCGACCTCGTGCCCTTCATGGACTTGATGTTCCACCGGCCCGGCGAGCGTCTGCGATCCGTGATGGTGAGCCATGCGGCTTTCCCCGAAGTCTCGGAATTTTTGCAGGCATGGTTTCGCAGAACTTCGGAGCTGCCCGCGCTCGCGGAGATTCATCAACTGCCCGCGACCGTCAGCAGCAACGTCGTGATGAGACTCTTGCGTCTCGCCTTCAAGTTCAAGGGCCTGATCATCACCGACGACATGGAGATGGGTGCGGTCGTGCAGACGCTCTCCGTTGCCGAAGCATCTTTGCGCGCCGTCGAAGCGGGCTCCGACATGATCCTCATCTGCGAGAGTCCGGCCCACTTCGTCGAATCGCGCGATGCAATCGTCGCGGCGATCAAGGAAGGCCGCATCACCGGGGAACTGCTCGACGCGGCGAACGAGCGCATTGACCGCGCGCTCGATGCCGCCGCCGAATACGCGCCCTTCGACGCCGAAGAGTTCGACGCCGCTTCGCGCAAGATCGTGAAGCTCAAAGCTGAGCTCAAAGCCGCCGAGTCCGACGAGGAGTATGCGCCCACCTACGGCACGCCCGAAGGCGCGGAACGCAGCTCGTCGAATTTTTGAGGGCCGGTAATCGTCAATCGTCAATCGTCGTCGAATCATTGCCCGGCCTGAGTCTCGTCGTCCGGATCGATTGGCCCTTCAAACGCGATTCACGATTCACGGCTCACCATTTACGATTCACGATTCACGTCTTTCTTGACTTGCCGCGTCTTTTGGCGTAGAAACTCCGCGCTATCCCAAGTTTTTCCCCTCGCCTTAGAAGGAGTAAACCCGTTATGAAGCGAATGCTACTTCCCCTCGCGCTGCTCGCCTGCGCCGCCGCGTGCGAGCCTGCGCCGACGAACTCGACGAATACGAACGCGAACATGAATGCGTCGAACGTGAACGCCGCCAACTCCAACATGAACGCTGCGGCGACGTGGACGAACGATGACGTGATTGCGGGCGACAAGAAGGCGTGGGACTTGATCAAGACGAAGGACTACGCCACGTTCGAGAAGGGGCTCGACGACAACTTCATCGACGTGACGCCATCGGGCGTCCACAACAAAGCCGAGACCATCGCCGAAGTCAAGACCTTCGATCTCACAGACGTGACGCTCTCGGATTTCAAAGTCATCAAGCTCGACAACGATGCCGCCATCGTCGCATACACCGTCAACTTGAAGGGCAGCATGCATGGTAAACCCATCCCGGCGAACGCGTCCGGCGAGCGGGCCAGTACCGCCGTCGTCATGCGCGGCGGCAAATGGTACGCCGTCTTCCATCAGAGCAGCCCCATCGAGCCGCCGCCGCCCATGCCCGCGAAACCCGCGAGCGCGAACACGAACACGAACAGCGCGAACACGAACAGCGCGGCGACAACGTCAACCGCACTTGCGACCACTTCCGATCTGGAAGCCAACGAGAGGATGATCTGGGATGCGTTCGAGAAGAAGAACATGGACGCCTTCGCGAACGTGCTTACGGATGACTCCTACGAGGTCGAGCCGGAGGCCACCTATAGCAAGTCGGCGTCGGTTGACATGATGAAGCAGATGGTCAACGCCGCGCCCTTCAAAGGGACGCTCTCAGACTCCAAAACCGTGACGCTCGACGACGACGCGAAGATCATCACCTACGTGGCGAAGAGCCCCATGAAGGGCTTCCCCGTTGCGGGCCAGAGACACTCAACTGTCTGGGTCAATCGCGGCGGCAAGTGGATGGCCGCCTTCCATCAGGGCACGACCATCAGGGCCGGGATGTAGAGCGCGAAGAAGAAGCAAGCGCGCGCGACACGTAAAATAGAAGGGCGCGGATCGTTTGTCGTTACGCGCCCGTC
>JAVXVG010000055.1:0-8815 GCA_032229975.1 Acidobacteriota bacterium
AGACGGAGAAGATTTCGCGCGGGCGTTGCTCGCCTCGCGCGCGATTGAATCGCGCGCGGGCGCACAGCCGATCACGCTCGCGTGGCAGCCCGCGGAGATGACGGCGGAGGAGTACGTCCTGCTGCGCCGTCTGCACGCGCTCAGAAGCGACGCCTCACTCGCAAACTTTGGCGAGGCAGCGCGCGTCGCCACCAACACGCTCGCCGCGCGCGCCGAGCGCGTCTGGTCGCGCCTCTACATGGACGAGGGCGTGCTCATCATTGCGGGCGGGGAACGCTTCCGCTTCACTGCCGGGGCGCGCGCGTCGGCGACGCTCGCGGGCGTGCTCGCACCGGCCCTCGCGCCCTTCTTCGACGCGCTCCATCCTCAACACCCGCATCTCGATCCAGTGCTCTGCGAGCAGGACGTAGCGCGACTCGTCGAAGAGTTCTTCAGCGGCGCGAACACGGGCGAGACTTCCGTCCAGCAGTTAGCCGAACGCTTCGCGTTCCCGCTTGGGCTCGCTGCGCGGCGCGGCTCGGCTTACGCGCACGCGAGCCGCGACGAGATACTACGCGCGCCGTGGGCCATCTCGATCTCAGAACTCTTGGAGGCGAGTGAGCAAGGCGTCTCAGCCATCGAGGCGCGACGCGCGCTCGCACGCGCGCCCTACGGTCTCGCGCGCGAAGCGCAGCATCTCGTCCTCGCCGCACTCGTCGCCTGTGGTCGCGTCGAGCTGATCACGATGACCGGCGGATTGATCAGTCGCCGCACGCTCGGCCGCGCGACCGACTGGGATGAGATCGCGGGCGTCTGTCGCGCGTCCGGCGTGCAACTCTGCGCGGCCGATCTGAGCGACTGGGCGCGACGGCTCACAGGGCAAGACGATCTCCCACAGATCGACGATCCGGCAGGGCCTGCGCGCGCGCGTGCCGCACTCGCCTCGTGGCTCGCCTCGTGGCACGCTCGCGCTCTACTCTCTGACTTCGACGGCCTCCCTGACTCCGGCCTCACGACGCGCTCCGCCAAGCTCGCCTCACACGTGCGTCGCACCTTCGGCGCGGCGGCTGACGCGCTTGAGTCCGCGCACGACCCCGACACGTCGCTCGAAGACGTGCTCCAACGCGTCGCCGATGCTTTCTCTTCGTCGTCCGAAGAGCACGCGCGCGCGTACCAACAACTCGAACTGCTCACGGCTTACGTCTCCGGCGTCGCGGATCGCGAGACTGTGCGCGACTACCTCTTGCTCGCGGAGCCGACCGGCGTCGAAGAGATCGAATGCGCGCGCCGCGAGCTGCTCGGCATCTGCGAAGACCCGCACACGCTTTTCGACGACGACACGCGCGCTCGCTTCACACTCCTCTGGGAGGCCTTCCGCGCGCGCTACACCGCACGCTACGCGGAGGCGCACGAGCGCGCGGTCGGCGCAAACGCAGATGATCATGCCGCGCTCGATCTGCTCACGCGCTCCGCCTTCTGGCGCGAGTTCGAGTCGCTCTCTGCGCTTCCGTTCGTTGACGCGCGAGCGTGGCACGAGGCTTCGCGTCTGGCTGCGCGCGCGCGCGACTCGCGCTGCACGCTTCCACTTGCCGAACTGCTCGCGACGCACCCGCGCTGCGCCTGCCGCTTCCGACTCGCCGACGCAGACGATCACACAGAGTCGGTCGCGCGTCTCGTCGAGCTGACCGAGCGCGGTCGCTCTCTCTCTCGTCGCTCTCTTTCACACTTCCACGCGCACCTCGCGTCAGTCCTCGAAGTTGTCGCGGCAGAAGAGGCGCGCGCAGAAGTTGGCGCGCGCGCGCGCACTCTGGCAAACTCCTTCGCGCGCGGTGAGAACCCGCCGCAACTGTCATCGCTTGACGTGAGTTTGATCCTGCGCGCGCTCGAACGCTTGCCCGCGCCGCCGCCGCTCGTGCGTCTTGCGCCGCCGGCCGCCGCCGGTCTGCTCGCGCGCGATGAACTCGCGGCTCGCGTCCGGCAGTGGCTCGAAGAGTTGCCGCCCGCGCCCGCGCTCGTCGAGATCGTCAGCGAGGGCCACCACCAACATCATGTCGCCGCAGAGCCGCGCAGCTAACAAGACTTCTCAAAAAAAAGTTCGCGTCAAGCGCGCGACGACGAATACGCACGACGACGCGATCCTCGCGCGCAACCGGACGAACAAAAAGATCGACACGCGAGCGGCCGCGGACACACCGCTTCGCGCACGCACGCGCAAACCTTCAGTCACGATCATCGGCGCGGGCCGCCTCGGCTCCGCGCTCGCCATCGCGCTCGAACAACGCGGCTACATGATAGACGCACTCGTCGCGACCACGCGCGCGCACGCACGAAGCAGTGCGCGACTCCTGCGCACGCGCCCGCTTGCGCTCGCTGCCTCCGAACTCGATCAACTTCCCGACAGCCGCATCATCATCTTCGCCACGCCCGACGACCGCATCGCCCCGACCGCCGCGCGCCTCGCCGAAACTTTCCAACAGCGGACAGACGATCATGCGACGAGCGATAAGGTGAAACGCGCGCGCGTCGCGCTGCACGTGAGCGGCGCACTCTCTTCGCATGAGCTCGCGCCACTGGCCGCGCGCGGCTTCGCCACCGGCTCGCTCCACCCGCTCGTCTCCGTCTCCGATCCAAGATCGAACGCGAAAGATTTCGCGGGCGCATACTTCTGCGTCGAGGGCGACGCAGTTGCTACACGCGCGGCGCGCTCCCTCGTGCGCGCGCTCGGCGGGCGAGCCTTCACAGTCGCCGCGCGCGACAAAGTGGTCTATCACGCGTCGGCGGTCACGGCATCGGGCCATCTCGTCGCGCTCTTCGATCTCGCCACCGATCTGCTCGCGCTCTGCGGTCTCAAGCGCACGGCAGCGCGACGCGTGCTCCTGCCGCTCGCGCGCGGCACGATCAATAATCTGTCGCACGCGCGCGATAACAATGAAGCCCTCACGGGCCCCTTCGCACGCGCCGACTCAGCGACCGTCCGCCGACACCTCGACATGCTCGCAACTCTCGACGATCCGCGCGACGCGCTCGAAGCCTACGCGCTGCTCGGTCTGCGTTCGCTGCGACTCGCGCGCGGACGAGCTGCTGATCGGTCGCAGATCGCAGAGATCGCGCGCACCCTCGCGTCGTTCGCGAAGCGCAAGAGTTGAGCGTCGCCGCGTCTCCTCAATCGTCGCTCTTCGTCGTCGAACATCGTCGTCCTGCGCACGCGTGCCTTGCGCAGAGCAGTCTTTGGCGTTAGAGTTTTTTCACAGAAGTTCTGCACGCATTCCCCAATCATTTGCACAGACGGAGGCACGATGGCGAATAACACTCCCAGCGTCAGCTATAGCTCGACCTTGCGCGCCAAGCTCTCGACGCGCACAGGCACGCTCGGCGAATTGATGACGGCGATGGGCCGGGCCGGCGCAGACCTCGGGGCCATCGACATCGTCAGCGTCACGCGCGAGGCCATCACGCGCGACATCACGTTTACCGCCGCATCGGACGAACACGTCCGTGAGATCGTCGAAGTCGTGAAAGACGTTGACGGCGTCGAGGTCGTCAACGTCTCCGACCGCACGTTCCTCATGCACCTCGGCGGCAAGATCGAAGTCGTCTCGAAAATCCCTCTCAAGACGCGCAACGATCTCTCGATGGCTTACACGCCGGGCGTGGCGCGCGTCTGCGAGGCGATCCATCGCGACCCCGAAAAGGTCTTCACGTTGACGATCAAGCGCAACACCGTCGCCGTCGTCACGGACGGAACTGCTGTCTTGGGCTTAGGCGACATAGGGCCAGCCGCGGCGATGCCCGTGATGGAAGGGAAGGCGATGCTCTTCAAAGAGTTTGCGGGCGTGGACGCTTTTCCGATCTGTCTCTCGACGAAAGACCCTGACGAGATCGTGCGCACGATCAAGACGATCTCGACCGCGTTTGGCGGCATCAATCTCGAAGACATCAGCGCGCCGCGCTGCTTCGAGATCGAAGAGCGACTGAAAGAGGAGTTGGACATTCCGGTCTTTCACGACGATCAGCACGGCACGGCTGTGGTCGTCCTTGCTGCTCTCATCAACGCGGTGAAGATCGTGGAGAAGCGCATGGAAGAGTTGAAGGTGGTCGTCAACGGCACGGGCGCGGCGGGAGTGGCCTGCACGAAGATCATCATGGCGGCGGGCGTGAAGAACGTGGTGGGTTGTGATCAGACCGGCGTGCTCTATCGCGGGCGCAAGGAGCACATGAACTGGATCAAGGACTGGTACGCGCAGAACACGAACCCCGACAACATCGAGGGCACGGTGCACGATGCGATGCGCGGCGCGGACGTGTTCCTCGGTCTCTCGGCCCCGGGCGTGATCGGTATTGAAGACTTAAAGAAGATGAACGCGCGGCCAATCGTCTTCGCAATGGCGAACCCGACACCGGAGATCATGCCCGAAGAAGCCGAAGCCTATGTCGCCGTGATGGCGACAGGCCGGAGCGACTATCCGAATCAGATCAACAACGTGCTCTGCTTCCCCGGCATCTTCAAAGGTGCGCTCGCCTGTCGCGCCTCGCGCATCAACGAGGAGATGAAACTCGCCGCCGCGCACGCCATCGCCTCGCTCATCACCGACGCGGAACTCCATCCCGAATACGTCATCCCCTCCGTCTTCGACAAACGCGTCGCCGACGCCGTCTCCCGCCAAGTCGAAGAAGCCGCCTACCAGACAGGAGTCGCGCGTCGTGAGCGAACTACCGGACGCGACGCCGCGAACATCACCGCGTAAGCCATGTCTGAGCAGCAGTGACCCGACGAGCAAATCACGCAATAGCGCGGATGCGGCGCGGGATGAAGGTTGAGAAGTCGTAAAAACTTTCGCCGCAAACATGCGGGGCATTCCTTTGCCAGAAGGAATGCCCCGCATGTTTTGCCTTGCCAATCTGCTATCAGCGATTGGGAGTTGCCGCGCGCAGCAGGTCGAAAAGTTTGTCGGTGTCAAGACGCATCCCGAAATTGAAACGAACGTTGCGCTTCCGTTCTTCCTCAGTCGCATTAGAGTAGGTGAGCGAGAAAGGGAGGCTGAACCCTTTAATGAAAGGCACCTCCACCAGAAACTGAGCGGTGGCGATGTCCGGTTTGCGGTTCAGCATACGCCTGTTCTCAAATAGACGCTCGTAGCTCCCGACGAACGAGAAAGTAACCTTACTTAAGTTCTCGTCTTCAGTAAACGGGCTGCGCTTCGAGCCCTCGAAGGAGAGCGCAGCGGTCACGTCACGCAACGTCTGCTGTCGCAGAGTCGCGTCGGGATTGTGGTAGAAGGTCAGACCGAAATTACCGTTCAACTTCAGAGGTCGGAAGAAACTCTTGTCCTGCTCGAAGAGAAACTTGGTCTCCGAGTAGTCTGATCCCGTCGGCGTTCGGTGGTTCGTGTAAGCGAACGTCCCGAGCGGTCCTGTGTTCAGACCGGCGAGCTTCTTATCCAACACTCCGCCCGCCGTTTTCAGATTGTCGAGCGCGTCTCTGAGGTTGGGCACGTATCGCGTTTCAATGAGGGCGATGGCATCGTCACCCAGCGGCAACTGCCCACTCTTGACGCGGTCATATACGTTCGACTTTAAGTAGCCAAGCAAGAGATCGCTCAGGACTTTCTTCCGCACGTCCGGGGTCGCCGCTTGATAATCCGCCTCGCGCATACGCTTCTCGGCGGCATCGCGCAGGCAAGAGCGCATGTTCAGCCGGAGTCTGACGTACCATGGAAGTTTCTTCGACAACTCTTCGATAGGGCTCCCAATGGCTTGCAGGCGTGCGACGATTAACGGCTGAACCTCTTCCTCCCAGAACCTTCGGAACTTCGTTGAACGGGTGCTTCTGTCGCCGAAAAGCCTCGCCTTGGCTGACCACTCGGAGAGGTTGCTGCGGCTGGCGTTGGCCAGATCGTTGGCTTTGTTATTGACGGCGAAAGTCGCCGAAAGCCCCACCCGATTAAGCACGCCAGCCCGCGCGTAAGTTTCCGCCGTGTCTTCGTTATTCACCATGTAGAGTGAGTACAGCGAAGTGCTCAAGGTCAGGTTCGTGCCATCGTTCTTCTTGTTGATGGCTCCGTGTTCGACGGCGAAGCCGAGCAGCCGGGCGAAGCCGGGTTTTTCTATCGCGCTTACCGCACCTTCGGATTTGGCAGATGCGCCAAGTTGTTTATCTGTGCGCCCTGTCTCGCTAAGATATTGGTAGGCTTCGAGGCTTCGGAACAACTTCGAGCTGTCGGGAGAGGCCGCATCGACTATGGTGTAGAGGATCATCTGCTCCGCGCTAAAAATCACCCGCTCTGCGCTGTCTCTCCTTACTGCGTCTGCGGCTGACTTCATCGCAATGTCCGTAAGCAACAATGGGGCGTCTTCGTATGACGTGGGGGGAAGGCACCCTGATATCTGCGGCAACACCGGGGCGGCGGCAGCAGCCGAGGGCAACTCGCCCTGAGGCGACGCACCAATGCCATCTTGCGGAGTGCTTGCCATACTCTGCGGTTTGGGCATCACGACCGCAGCATTGTCCGGAGCAGATTCCGGTTGTGGCGCGACAGTGTTCGCATTAGTGGCGTCGTCGGAAATGTTTAATGCTATTCTTAAGATCACAATCTTGCCTTCTATGTCGCTCTTCTCCTTCGTCAACGCCCGGAGCCTTTCTTCAACGGGTGCTGCCGCATCGGTGCCAGCGACAGTCTTCTGCATCGCCGTGATGGATGAAATGTCCTGCTGCAAGCACCCGCTGAATTGTGTGTAAAGCTTGAGCAAAGACTCTCGATACATCTGCTGGATCGAGGGCGACATGGAATTCGCGTCCATCCTCTCCAGTTGCCCGATCTTAACGCGCAACTGGTCGCAGTTAATGGGAGTCTGCGCCACGCTCAAGTGTGAGGTGCAGAGTAGGAGCACCAGCAATAATTTGAGGCTACGCGATGTTCTCATAACGCTCTCCTGGGGTGGTTAAACCTTAACTGATAGCGGTCGGGGCGACGCCTATCCTACGACGACAAAATCTATGGCCGGCTCTAAGTTCTGATCAGCCTTTTCGATGGTGAAGCCACAAGGGCAGCCCTGATCATTCTTGCCCGAGATGACCACCTCATACAGGGCAGCGTCGGGCGAGCCAGCGATAAAGTTCATCTCCATGATCACCGTGTGAATCTCATCCACTGGCTTGGTGACGCAGAACGGGTAAACGGGAGTATCCTCTGTACCCGGCTTAGGCGCGAATTCACCACCGTCAAGAACCGCCGAAACTGAGGACAGGCTAGAGCCGAAGTTCTTCGGGGTGACTTTAATGGTGATGTTTTCACCGTGTCGGACTTCGTATGTGACGGAATCAACTTTCTTCATGTGGTGCTCCTTTACTGCGATATGCCTATACAGGCCCTGAGGCCTCTTCGTCGCATCAGGTAAAAGGCAAGGGGCATGCGCTCGCCTTATTAATGTAGGCTGAGGTTGCGTCTTTAAGATTAAAGAGCGTCGAGGGCGTGGTATCGAAAAAGTGTGTAGCGTCGATGGCGCAGCCGGCCCCTAGAGGACAAATGATGGAAGCTGCGTAGAGCGGGCGCAGGTTATATCAGCAACCTCACTCTGTCAATCACATTCTTTAGGGCAATCAACGCGCTCATTAACTTATGACGTGGGGTGCGGAAACGTTTCACCGAAGCACGATCAAGCGAAGGAGCGCAGCGATTGAGCGATGATGGGGACGATGCGGCGTGGAACTTCGATGGCGGCTTTGATGTGGCGTGCGTTGGTGAAGTGGCCGGCGACGTAGATGCCGGAGACGTTGGTCTCGAAAGTTTCCGGATCGTAGGTTGGAACTTCGCAGAGACCGGCCCGCGCGATCTCGACGCCGAGCCTGCGGAGCAGGGTGAGATCGGCGTCTGCGCCGATGAGGACGAAGACGGCGTCGTTGGGGATCGTGACCGGCGGGCCGTCTTCCTGTTTAAGACGCACGGCACGTTCGGTGATCTCTTCGATCTCGGTGAAGTGTTGAATGACCAGTCGGCCCTCTTCGATCTGTCGTTCGAGCGGCGTGCGTACCCAGTGTTTGATTGCGCCGCGCTTGGGATCGCGATTCTCCCAATCTGATTTCCAGATGGCGAGGGTGGTATGCGCGCCGCCTTCCGATAGGAAGAGCGCAGCTTCGGCAGCAGAGTTTCCGCCGCCGATGACGAGCGCGTCCTTACGCACAAAGGGGTAGGGCTCGACGAAGCGTTGATGAACTTTCGGCAGGTCTTCGCCGGGGACATTCAAACGTCTTGGTTGCGCCATCGCGCCGACGGCGAAGAGCAGCCGCGCCGCACGGTACTCCGCGCGCGAAGTGCGGACGACGAAAACTTCCGATCCGTTGCGCTCGCCGTCGCGTTTGCCTTGCGCGTCGCTTCCGTCTTCGCGCTCGACTGAGAGAACTTCCTCGCCGGTGTTGATGTGCAAGTCGTGTTCGAGCGCGAAGCGGACGTAGTGCGTGAGGAGTTCTTCGCGCGTGGGCTTGTCGCGACAGGGGCGCAATGTTCCCTCGCGCAGCTCAAGTTCGTTTGTGGTTGAGAAGACCGTGAGTCCGACCGGGTAGTGATAGACGGTGTCTGCGATGAGTCCCTTTTCGACGACGAGGTAGTCGAGCCCTTCGCGCGCGGCGCAGTCGGCCGCCGAGAGACCGGCGGGCCCCGCGCCGATGATAAGCAGGTCGAGTCGTCCGTTTCTTGTCGGCATGAGCGTGTTCGGAAATATCCTCGCACGCGGCGCGCGGCGGTGGCAACCCGCAGGCGCGAGATGATGAAGCGGGGTGAACAAACGAAACGAATCGGCGACGCGCGTCGGCGACTGAAAGATCGTGAAGTCGATCTTTCAG
>JAVXVG010000056.1:0-133912 GCA_032229975.1 Acidobacteriota bacterium
CCGCGACGCTCTTCATGCGTGAGAAGGAAAAAGGGAGACCGTGGTCTCCCCTTCGTTGAAGCAAACTTTGGTGGGCCGGTTATTCGGTGGCGGTCGCGTCGGCGTCGAGGTGGAAGGCGGCGCGTGCATCTTCGGGCGAGAGGATAGGATGGTAGGTCTTTCCGTAGTTACCTGTGATGTTGCGGACGTACTTCTCTGTTTCGGGGAAGGGCGGCACGCCTTTGTACTTATCGACGTTGCCCTCGCCGGCGTTGTAGCCCGCGAGCGCGAGCGTCACGTCGCCGTCGAAGCGTTTGAGCAGAGAGCGCAGGTAGCGCGTGCCCGCCGTGACATTCTGCTGCTCGTCAGTCGCATCGGTGCAGCCGAAGCGCTTGGCGGTCGCGGGCATGAGTTGCATGAGACCTTGCGCGCCGACGCCGGACTTCGCGTCCGCAACGTAGCGCGACTCTTGAAGGATGACCGCATGGACGAGACGCGGATCGACGCCGTACTTCTCGCCCGCTTTGAAGATGATCTGATCGAGGTTCGCGTCGCCCGAAGTGGGCACGTCCGCAGGGATGAAGACCGGCGCGTTCGGATCAACTTCGGCAGCGAGGGCCTGTGCCGTCACGGTCGGCGCGAGAGCTTTGAAGAGTGGGAGTTCAGTGATGTTGGAGAGAATGAAAATTGCGAAGACTGTGATGACCGAAGCCTTGAAAGAGCGGATGTGGGGAACACGTCGAGTTATCTGCATTCGTTATCGATCTCCATGTGAGCTGACCGGTCGGGTCAACGGTTGCGGCGACCAGAGCGTCGCAAGAGTTGTCGCGGCTTGGGGGCTGCGCATGGTCGAAACGATCCTTGCAAAGAGCAATTATCGAGACCGAGAGTAAGATGGATTACATTACTTTTCAGTTGCTTTCCGCGAACTATTCCTATGCGTCTAAGTGCTTCGACTGTCTGCCTTTAAGCCACTCGCCGCAACTCGTGAAATAGCGTCGTTTGACGGATGTCATACACCAACTTTGACCGACTGAAGCCCGATCCCGTTTGATTCACGTACCGATTGAGTGCAAGAAACTTATTTTTTGCGGCGATAGAATTTTCGATGTATGAGAAATAGTGTTGAAGCGACGAGACAAACATCTACGAAGAGCAACGTAGTTGCAACGTCGGCTGATCGGCCCGTATAATTTCGTTAGTTTAGAAAACGACTTGAGAGTGAGTTTTAATAGTTATGCCGATCTATGAGTACACGTGTCGGAAATGCAGCGCGCACGTCGAGGCTTTACAGAAACTTTCCGACAAGCCTCTCGCGAAGTGTAAGAAGTGCGGCGGTAAATTGGAGAAGCAGTGGTCGGCGACGGGCTTTCAGTTCAAGGGCTCCGGCTGGTACGTCACGGACTACGCGCACAAGGGCGGCGAGAAAAAATCCGAGGGCGCGACTGAGGCCGGATCGGAGACGACGGCGGAAAGCAAGTCCGAGACGAAGTCGGACTCCAAGTCTGAGACGAAGACCGAGACAACAAAAGGCGACGAGAAGAAAACCCCGAAAGCAACTTCTACATCAAAGGGCGCGAGCGCCGATTAAGAGTCGCTATCAAAAGTTCGCGATGGTGCTCACGTGTTCCCGTCATGCCCTTCCAACTTCGTCGTCTTCGATATCGCCACGCGCTCACGCTCTGCCTGAGCCTCGCCGCCTGCGTTGCACTCGCATACGCGCAGGCGGGCCGCCGCCCACAAGCTGGTCGCGACCGCGCCGCGTTCCTCAACGTCACGGCCGCACGCGACGACGGCACGAACGTCCCCGTCTCATCCCATGAGATCGCGCTCTACGACGACGGTCTCGAACAAACGATCGCCAGCTTCTCGCCCGATCCCTCGCCTGCGCGCATCGTCCTCTTAGTCGATAACTCGCAGACGCTGAGAACAGACGTGCCGAAGCTCGCGCAGGTGGCCCGCGAGTTCGCTTATGAGATTTATCAGGGCGATCAGATGCTCGTCGTCGGCTACGACGAGAAGGCGGAGATCATTACGGACTGGACGGACGATCCAAAAGTGGTCGAGGCGTCGCTCTCAGGTCTGCGCAAGAAGGGCCAGCCCTTCCTCTTCGACGCGATCAGCGCGGTCATCAACGATGCGATGAGGCCCTTGACGGGCGGCACGCGCAAGCGCGTCGTCGTGCTCATCGGCGACGGGCTCGACCGTGGCAGCAAGACGAAGTTCAAAGACGCGCTCGCAGAGTTGCAGACTGACGACATCGCAGTCTATGCGTTGCAGATTCCCGACCGCACGGGCGGCGCGTTCCGGCGCGATCAGCCGAAGCCCTCCGAGGTCGTGCGCCAACTCGCCGAAGGCACGGGCGGGCGCGTGCTCCCGCTCGACAACCCACGCGAAGCCGCCAAGACGATCTGCGATGAGCTACGCAAGAATCGCTACCTTCTCGCCTACACGCCCACCTCGATCTCCTACGTTGACGCGCGCCGCATCTATGTCACCTCCGACGCAGGCGTCACCGTTCGCTTCAAGACAGCGCAGCCACCGAAGTAAATGATGAAGTCGGAACGATGAACGATGAAGTGAAGACAATCTGATTTCACTTCATCGTTCATCGTTCCGACTTCATCATTTCTTCTTCGAGTAGATGTAGAACATCACGCCGATGACGACGAGGAGGATGAGTTCGAGTTGCGCGAAATATGACCAATCAGTGACGCCTACTTCATCGCGCGCGAGCGGGTAGAGGAAGAACGTGCCGAGGATGACGGCGGTCGAGAGCCAGATGATCTGTCGCTTCGTATCCCACATGACTCGTGAATCGTAGATGGTAAATTGTGAATGGTGATCTGATTCATCACGCGCCTTCAACTCACGATTCACCATTCACGATTTACCATTTACGTCTTTTGCAGCTTGTGCAGTCGTTCGGCGGCGGCTTGCAGAGTTTCGTCTTTCTTGCAGAAGCAGAAGCGGACTTGTTGCGAACCGAGTTGTGGATCGGAGTAGAAGGACGAGCCGGGGACGCAGGCGACGCCGACGTTGCGTATGAGATGCTTGGTGAACTCGACATCATCTTTGAAGCCGAACGCACTGATGTCTGTCATCACGTAGTATGCGCCGTCGGGCCGGAAGACTTTGAAGCCGGCCCGTTCGAGTTCGGGCAAGAGCATGTCGCGGCGTCGCTCGTAGTCTTCACGCAAATGATTGTAGTAGTCGCGCGGAAGGCGGAGCGCGACCGCGCCTGCGGCTTGCAAGGGCGCGGCTGCGCCGACGGTTAAGAAGTCGTGGACTTTGCGGATCGCGGAAGTGATCGCGGGCGGAGCTATCACGTAGCCGACTCGCCAGCCCGTCACCGAATAGGTCTTCGACATCGAGTTGACGACGGCCGTGCGCTCGCGCATCCCTTCGAGCTGCGCCATCGAGATGTGCTCGATCTCCGCGCCCTCGCGCGGGTAGAGGATGTGCTCGTAGATTTCGTCTGTGAAGCAGAGCGCGTCGAACTCGCGACAGAGAGAAGCGATGTATTCGAGTTCGACGCGCGTGAAAACTTTTCCCGTCGGGTTGTTCGGGTTGCAGATGATGATCGCTTTGGTCTTCGAGTTGAACGCTGCTCGCAATTCATCTCTGTCGAAAGTCCAATCGGGCGCGCGAAGCGGGACGTAGCGCGGGCGCGCATCGGAGAGGATCGCGTCGGGCGCGTAGTTCTCATAATAGGGCTCAAAGACGATGACCTCTTCGCCCGCGTCGACCGTCGCCATCATCGCGGCGATCATGCCTTCGGTCGAGCCGCAGGTGACGGTCAACTCTGTTTCGGGATCGATGTCGAGACCGAGATGCCACTTGGTCTTCTCCGCAATCGCGTCGCGAAAATCTTTCGCGCCCCAAGTGATCGCGTACTGGTTGATGTCGTCTTCGATGGCGCGCGCGGCGGCGCGTTTGATCTCCGCAGGCGCGGCGAAGTCTGGAAAACCTTGTGAGAGATTGACGGCTCCGTACTTCATCGCCTCGCGCGTCATCTCGCGTATGACGGACTCTGTGAAGCGGCCCGCCTTCTGCGAGACGCGGCTTTTCGTTGAAGCGGCTGGCTTGGTCATTGTAAAGTTACCCGCGCGGACGGAAGATTTTGAAACTATAGTTTGGACGAAGCGTGATGCTCGCATAAATGCGCGCCGCACGGCAACCGCATGAGGTGTGATGGCTGACGACGGCAAATGCCCGATGGGCAAGAATCCTTGGCTGGCGACCTTCCTCGTGATCGCCTTCCTGCTGGTCTTCGCCGCGAAGAAGCTCGGTCTGATCTGAGACGCGGCGGAATGGAGAGATCAACGTGAGAACTTTACGCGCCTTCGCCTGTGCCTTCGCGCTCGTCCTCTTAACTTGCGCCGCGCACGCGCAGGATCAAACTCCGCGCGCGGCGGGCGACGCTGACGCAAAGCCGCTCGTCAAGCTCGCGCTTGAGATCAACTTCATCGACTCTCAGCCACCGGCCCACTGGCAGGTAGGAGGCGATGGTTGGAGCGGGCGATTCAAACGCATCGAGGGCTGGCAGCCTCAAGCGGGCTCGCTCCCCGTGCAAGCGGTGGATGTAGCATCGCGCATGGAGGGCGACCTCGTGCGGATCAACGTCTCCGTCCACGTCGGCGAGAAGCAACTCGACCGGCGGCTCGACGTGGCGACGTTCCTCGCGCGCGAAGGTGAGAGGATCAGCGTCTGGGAGTTGCGGAGTTTCGGCGTCGAGCCGATCACGATCAGAGTAGTCAACGTGCGAGGCGTAAAAGTCGCTGCGCCCACCGTGACGAGCAGAGCGCCTTCGCTTGCAGTGGTCAGCATTCAACGCGCGAAGGGCACGTTCCCGAAATACGAAGTCTCGCTGCGTAACGATTCGGGCAGAGACATTGTCGCGCTGATGGTCGCTGCCTACACGACTGACCGGCATCGACTCACGCAGATGCCGCACCGCGACCGCGACGAGCCGCTCGTGCGCGCGGGTGATGTTTACGAGTTGAGCGCGTGGGGCGGAGAAGATGGGCGCAATGACGGCGAGAGCTATACGCCGGGTGGCCTTTCAGAGGTCATCGTCGAGGCGGCGGTCTTCGCCGACGGCAGCTACGAGGGCGACGCGCAAAGGGCCGCGCACGTGCGGGCCCTATGGATCGGACGACGTTTGCAGATCGCGCGACTCGCAATGCTACTACGCGATGCGGGAGGCTCGCCCGATGCAGGGACGCGCGCCGGACTTATCGCATTGCGCGCTCGCATCAACGCGCTTGATGAGCGTTTCGATCCGGCTGCGCTCGCGGGCCTCCTCTCGCAGTTCCCCGCCTTTGACGCCGGCGCGACGCGCGATCTGAATCGCTCCGCCGAGTTCGAGTTGCACTTTCGCAAGAACGAGCTGCTGCTCATGCTCGAAAAGATCGACGGCATGGGCAAGGGCGGCGACGCGCTGCCCGGCGTGCGCGACTGGCTCCTGCGCACAGCCGATACTTATGAGACGTGGCTCGCGCGCCTGCCCGCGAACTGACGCGCCCAACCGCAGTCGCGAACTACCAACGAGCCGCAGCGCGAGCTACCGGCGAGTGACGTTTACGAGAGTTGAATACGACGACGGAGCGCGCGAATGCCTTTCGTCGCGTAAATATAGTTACGACGCGCATCGGGTTAATGATATTGTGCGCGAGACAGCGAGCGCACACGCCGCGCGCTCGGCTTCAGTCGCTCCCTTGCGATCTCCGTTTCAGAGTTTTCGCTACGCATCACTCGCCGCCTCGCAAACAGCATTTAACTTTCAGCAGAAAGGTGACTCCCCAATGTTCCCACGCATCCTGCGCTTCGTCTCTCTCCCGCTCGTGCTCATACTGATCTGGGCTGTGCTGCGCTTCCTGATGCTGCCGGTCTTTCATCAGAGCTACGCACCGCGCGGCAACGCCGTCTTCTCGGTCGTCGGGCTGACGTTCATCAGTTGCCTCTACTTCGGCGCGATGTCGGGTAAGGTCGGCGGCTTCGGCTGGCTCGGCACGTTCCTCTCGGGCGTGACCATCGGCCTCTGGGCTCAGCTACTGATCTTCACGGCCACCATCGTGAGTCTCGCCGCAGGCTTCGACACTTACTTCGTCCACTGGGACGCGCTCAACCTGCCCGAAGGCACGCACGCGACGATAGCGCAGGCGGTGACGATCCGCGTGGGCGGGATCGTCATCGGCTCGATCATGGGCGGCATCATGGCCCTCCTCGGTCGTGCAGTCTTCGCCACGCTCGCGCCGCGTCATCGTGAAGAGGTCGCGGTAGTGGAGTGAAGATTGTCAGTAGTCAGTTGTCCGCGGCCAGTTGCCGGTAGTTTGCGTCTCATCAAATTGTGAGTTGCGGATCGAGTTAAGAGGGCGACGGGTAAAAACGAACAACTGACTACTAGCCACGGACAACGAACCGCTTTTCCGACTTTCTTGCGCCGCTTCGCGCGTCTTTGTTATAGTTCGGGCGAGTCGTCAACGTCGTCAATTGAAGTCAACTGAAGGGGGCCGCTTTCGTCGCGCCGCCTATACACACGAAGAGAGGTCGCCATGTCGATGCAAGGTGTCCCACGAAACGTTTCGCGGCGTCGCGAGGAGAGTGGCCCCGGACTCTTCTCCGGATCGCAAGTGACGTGCTTCCTGCTGGGCGGCGCGGTCGGCGCAATCGCCGCGCTGCTGTTCGCGCCGAAGTCCGGTCGCGAGCTGAGAGCAGACATCGCCGACACCGCGCGTCAGGGCGTGGAAGGCGCGCGCGTGAAGGCCAACGACTACTACGATCAGACGCGCGAGCGCGCCACCGGCTTCTACGAGACGGCGAAGTCGCAGGTGGGCGAAGGACTGGGCGCGGCGCGCCAGCAAGTGACGCGACGGGGCGAGACTCTCTCCGCCGCCATCGAAGCGGGCAAGCGCGCCTACGCCGACGAGAAGCGTCGCACGCAATCGTCCGACATGGAGACCGCGCCGACCTACTACGAGAAGCCTGAGAAGAATTGAGGGATTGACTCATTGATCCATTGATCCATTTAATAAACGAATCAATGACAAAATGAATCAATGGATCGATCCCTCACGATCCGCAATCGATATGTCTCTAGCATTGCAGTTGAGCACGCGCGATCCGATGTTCATCGTGATGTTGATCATCGCGGCATCGTTCGTCGTCATCGCGGGGGCGATGATCGCGATGGCCGTGGTCGTCAGTCGCGTCGTGCGCACGGTCAACAATCTTGAGCGACGCGCCGAGCCGCTGCTCGAACGTGTCGGCACTCTGAGTGCGCAGGTCAGCGTTATCGCCGCGCAGGGCAAGGACGTTGCAGAGCAGGTGACGATCATGTCCGGCCATCTGAGCGTCGCCTCCGAGCACTTCTCCGAATCAGCCGCGCTCATCAAGGACGAGGTGCGCGAATTGAAACAACTCGTCGGCTACACCTCGGAGACGGCGCGCGACAAGATCGCGAAGGTCGGCGCGACGATAGATCGGACGAACCGTCAGTTCTCTGCGACGACGATGTTCATTCACTCGAAACTCGTCGAGCCCGCGCGCGAACTCGCGGCGATCCTCGCGGGCGTGCGTCGCGGCTTGGAAGTCCTCGCCTCGCCCGCGCCCAAGCAGATCGATCAGACTTACGGAGAGGAAGAGTTGTTCATCGGTTAAAACAGTCTTGAGTCTGAAGTCTTGAGTCTGGAGCATGAAGTCATCAGCCATCGACTTCAAGTTCCAGACTTTAGATTTTTAACTCCAGACTTTAGACTCCGGATTCCAGACTTGAATCATGTCAACAGAGACACCGCTCGAACTTAAAAAGACGATCAACCTGCCGAAGACCGCCTTTGCTCAGAAGGCGAATCTCGCGCAGGCTGAGCCCGCGCGTCTCGAACGCTGGACGCAGACCGATCTCTACGGGATGATCCGCGAAGCCTCGAAGGGTCGCGAAAAGTTCATCCTGCATGATGGGCCACCTTACGCCAACGCGGACATCCACCTCGGCACGGCCCTCAACAAGATCATCAAAGACTTCGTCGTCCGCTCGCGCACGATGATGGGCTACGACGCGCCCTACGTGCCCGGCTACGACTGCCACGGCCTGCCCATCGAGCTTTACGTCGATAAGAAACTCGGCGCGAAGAAGGCGAACATGGATGCGGTCACGATCCGCAAAATCTGTCGCGAGCACGCATCGGAAGCCTTAAAGAGTCAGACGCGCGACTTCAAGCGGCTCGGCATTCTTGGTCTGTGGGAGCGGCCCTACTCGACCATGTCGAACGGTTACGAGGCTGAGACGGCCCGTCTCTTCGCACACTTCGTCGAGCGCGGCTACGTCTATAAAGGCGCGCGCCCCGTCTATTGGTGCGTCTATGATCAGACCGCGCTCGCCGAAGCGGAGGTTGAATATAGAGAGCACACGAGCCCGTCCGTCTATGTGAAATTTCCCCTCTCCGAAGATTCGATTGACGGCAAGACTTTCAAGCGCGAGATACTCGGCGACGAAGACGACGCGCGCAAGGTCTCATTCCTCATCTGGACGACGACGCCTTGGACTTTGCCCGCCAACCTCGGCATCGCCGTCAATCCAAACTTTGAATATTGCGCGATAGAGAGCGGCGACGAAATTTATATCGTCGCGTGTGAGCTTGCTGAAGTGGTCGCGCAGAAATGCGGACTCGGCGAGACGAAGATCGTCGCGCGCTTTCCCGGCTCACGTCTTGATCGACTCGAAGCGCGCCATGCGTGGCTCGAACGCGCGTCACTCCTGATGCTCGGCGATCACGTCACGCTCGGCGGCGAGGCTGACGCGGAGACGGAGTTGGATGTAAAGGACGCGCGTGAAAAGTCCGCGACTTCAAAAGCGGGAACGGGTCTCGTCCACACCGCGCCGGGTCACGGCCACGATGATTTCGTGATCGGCAAAAGTTACGGGCTCGATATCTATTGCCCCGTCGATAGCGCGGGCCGCTTCACGAACGACGTGGAGCAGTTCGCGCAGATGCGCGTGTTTGACGCGAACCCGAAGATCGTCGAGTTCCTTCGAGAGCGCGGCGCGCTCCTGTTCGCGGAAGACTACGCGCATCGCTATCCGCACTGCTGGCGTTGCAAGAATCCGGTCATCTTCCGCGCCACGCCGCAATGGTTCATCTCGCTCGACGCGAAGGCCACCGCGCCGGCCATCGAGACAGTCGAGACAGATGATGACGGGCGCGACCGCAGCAACTACATCGATAACGAAGCGGACGCGCCGCGATCCTTACGCGAAGGCGCGCTCGAAGAGATCGCGCGTGTTCGTTGGATTCCCGCGTGGGGCGAAGACAGGATGCGCAACATGCTGAAGGGCCGCCCCGATTGGTGCGTCTCCAGACAGCGCGTGTGGGGCGTGCCGATCCCGGTCTTCTACTGCAAGGCTTGTGGCGTTGAGATCGCGGACGCGAAGTTGATCAATCGCGTCGCCGACTTCTTCGAGCGCGAGTCTTCGGATGCTTGGTACAAGCGCGACGCGCGTGAGCTTCTACCCGAAGACTTCAAGTGTCCGGGTTGCAAGGGCGCGGAGTTCACGAAGGAGACAGACATTCTCGACGTGTGGTTCGATAGCGGATCGTCTTGGGTCTCGGTCTTCAAGGAATACTTTGCAGACGAGTTAAAGGAGTGGCGACCGGCGGACGTTTACTTAGAAGGCGGCGATCAGTATCGCGGCTGGTTCAACTCCAGCTTGATGGTCTCGCTCGCCGCGCACGACCGGGCCCCCTACCGCACAGTCTCGACGCACGGCTGGACGCTCGACGCGCAGGGGCGCGCGATGCACAAGTCTGCGGGCAACGCCGTCTCGCCCGATGAGTTCGTCAAGACTTCGGGCGCGGACATCCTGCGCGTTTGGTGCGCTTCATCGAATTATCAAGAGGACATGCGCTGCTCGCCGGAGATACTCGCGCGCGCTTCAGATGCTTATCGCAAGATTCGCAACACCGCGCGCTTCGCCCTCGGCAATCTCGACGGCTTCGATCCCGCGCGCGACCGCGTGGCGCAGACGGAGCTATTCGAGATCGACCGTTGGGCCCTCGCCGAGTTGGACGCCGTTGTCGAGCGCGCGCTCGCGGCTTATCGTGAATACGACTTCCACGCCGCCTATCAAACGCTCTACAACTTTTGCACCGTCGCGCTCTCGGCGCGCTACTTCGACATCATCAAGGACAGGCTCTACACGTCCGCTCCGCGCGCGCACGCGCGCCGCGCCGCGCAGACGGCCCTCTATGAGATCGCGGACGCGCTCGCGCGCCTCTCGTCGCCGCTCCTCGTCTTCACGGCAGACGAAATCTGGGAGAACCTGCCTGCGCCCTCTTATCAGGTCGTGGGCGGCGACGATGCAACGACGAGTGAGTCGCCGCGCGCTCCTTCCGTCCACCTCGCGTCATTCCCTCTCGCGGCGGGCACGCGCGACGAAGAGTTGTCGTTGCGCTGGGCGCAAATCTTCGAGGTGCGCGAGGTGGCCCTGCGCGCGCTCGAAGAAGCACGCGCGACGAAAGTGATCGGCAGCAGTCTCGAAGCGCGCGTCGAGTTAAAGTTGAAAGACCCGCTCTACACGACGATGACGAAGTATCAGGCGGAGCTGCGCTACGTCTTCATCGTCTCGCGGGTCGGCGTTGTGAAGACGGACGATGAGGCGTCGCCCGACATCTCTGTGCAGGTCTTCCGTGCCGAAGGCCAGAAGTGCGAGCGTTGTTGGAACTACTCGGAGCGCGTCGGCGAGTTCCATCGCTACCCGACCGTTTGCGAGCGTTGCATCGAAGCCCTCGCAGAGATCGAAGCGGAAGGAGCGATGGCGTGAAGACGCACACTCCCGACAACGAAGGGCCGGACGTGAAGCGGACTCGCAATCCACAATCGGCAATCCGCAATCCGCAATCGAAGAGTTGGCGCGCGGCCTACCTGCTCGCGGCGTTTGGCGTCTATCTCGTTGATCAAACGTCGAAGGCTTGGGCGGTGCGCCACCTGCGACTCGGTCAGGACGCGACCATCATTCCGCGCTTCCTCGATCTCGCCTACTCGGAGAACCCCGGCATCGCCTTCGGACAGTTGCAGGAGGGCGGCGCGACGGGCCGCTGGCTCTTGGTCGCGCTCGCCTGCGCCGCCGCCGCCGCCGTACTCACCTATTTCTTCCGCACGCCGCGACAGGACGACCGCATCCTCGGCGCGTGCGCGCTCCTCTTCGCAGGGATAGTCGGAAACTTGACCGACCGCGCGCGCCTCGGTCACGTCATCGACTTCATCATGCTCCACGCAGACACGCACTACTGGCCCACCTTCAACGTCGCCGACTCCGCCATCTGCGCCGGTGCGATCTTGCTCGCGCTCGATCTGATTCTCGAAGGCAGAAAGAAGAAGTCGGAGATCGGCAGACAGAAGACGGAAGCCAGCGCGTCGCGATAGCCCGCGCTTTCGGATCGATTCCGACTTCTGTATCCTAACTTCTGCATACTGACTTCTGACTTCTCTCTGAAGATGTATCCGGAACTTTTTCGCATTCATAACTTCCCCGTCAACACCTACGGCGTGCTGCTGGCGTTGGCGTTTCTGCTCGCGCTCGTCGTTGCCGCAAGACTCGCCGCGCGCGATGGGTTGCCGCGCGAGCGTATCTATGATCTCGGCTTGTGGTTGTTGCTCGCGGCAATCGTCGGATCGAAGGCGTTGATGTTCGTTGTCGAGCCAGAGTATCGCGCGAACCCTCTGCACTTTTTGTCGCTCGATTTTTTGCGCTCCGGCGGAGTCTTCTACGGCGGGTTCATCGCGGCGGTCGCGACGGCCGTCGTGCTTGTGCGACGTTTCAAGTTGCCGTGGTGGAAGACTGCGGACGCGTTCGCGCCGGCCATCGCGCTCGGTCAGGCGATAGGTCGGCAAGGATGCTTCGCGGCCGGATGTTGTTGGGGCAAGCCGACGACGAAGCCGTGGGGCGTGCAGTTCACGGAAGCGGGCCATGAGATCACGGGCGTGCCTGTGGACGCGCACTTGCATCCGACGCAACTCTACGAGTCGTTCGGCGCGCTCGCTATCTTTTTCTTCCTGCTGTGGCTGCATCGACGCAAGATATTTTCGGGTCAGGTCGTGCTCTTCTACGGCCTGCTCTACGCGACGTTGCGCTTCACGGTCGAGTTCTTCCGCGACGATCCGCGCGGCGATCTCTTCGGGCTCACAACGCTCACAGGGCTCTCCACCTCGCAGCTCATCAGCCTCGCGGTCTTCGCCGCAAGTCTCTTCTTCCTCGTCGTGCGCTGGCGTCGCGCGTCCCTTTCAGACATGCGCGAAGAAAGCGCGACGAAACACGCTGCGCCTTCGCGCGCCTGAAGCGATGACCGACGAGCCAATCCACTCCAACGTGCAAGACCACGATCCGCACGACGACTCACACTCCGCCGAACACGAAGCCGACGCGCTCACGTTCACGGTCGAAGAGTCGGACGCGGGCGCGCGCCTCGACGCTTATCTCGCCGCGCACGTCGCGCACGTCTCGCGCTCGCGCCTCAAGCAGTTGATCGACGATGGCGAGGTGTTGGTCGCGGGCCGCGTCGTGAAGCCTTCGCACAAACTCAAGGCGGGCGAGACGGTCGAACTCGAAACGCCCGCGCCGCCCGTCTCAAACTTCGCACCGGAGGACATTCCGCTCGACGTGATCTACGAAGACGACTCGATCATCGTCGTCAACAAGACCGCCGGTCTCGTCGTCCACCCGGCAGCAGGCGTGCCCGGCGGCACACTCGCCAACGCGCTCGCGTTTCGTTTACGAAGTGAAGATCAACCAGTCGATGCTCAATCGATCCGTCCCGGCATCGTCCATCGTCTCGACCGCGACACGTCGGGCCTGATCGTGGCGGCGAAGACGGCTGAGGCGCACGAGAATTTATCGGATCAGTTCCGCGCGCGCGAGGTCTTCAAGTCTTACGTCGCGCTCGTGCACGGGGCGACGCAGGAGGATAAGGGCCGGATCGAAGAACCCATCGGGCGCGATCCGCACAACCGCACGCGCATGGCTGTCGTCCGTCGTAGTGGCCGCGCCGCGCTCTCGCTCTGGAAAGTGCGCCGACGCTTCACGCGCTACACGCAGTTGGACGTTGAGATCAAGACCGGGCGCACGCACCAGATCAGGGTACATCTCGCGTGGATCAAGCATCCGGTCGTCGGCGATAAGACATACGGTGAGGGACGCGACAAACAGATCAAGGATGCGCGCGTGCGTGCGTCGGTCACGAAACTCGACCGGCAGTTTCTGCACGCCGCGCGCCTCGGCTTTCGACACCCGCGCACAGGCGAGTATCTGAAGTTCACCGCCCCGCTCCCGCCCGAACTCGCCAACGTGCTCGCCGCCATCGAAGCCTCGGAAGAGAGTTGAGCGCGCCCTGCAACCGTGCGCGAAGCGCGACGAGGTTGATATACTCGCAACGCGTTCGCGCTGATGCTAAGGGCAACGGGCCACGGCGCGCGCGGCATCGAAAACCTTGACGCGGAAGGCTTGATCAGACTCGCGAGTCCCGCCCCTTCGATTCTGTTTCCTGTGAATTATGAGATTAGCTTTTAAACTTTTCCTGTTAATCGTGCCGGTCTGCGCGTTGGCGTGGACTCTGGCGACAACTAATGTCACAGCGCAGGGCGGCGGCGGTCGGCCACAGCAGCCCGTCGCGCGTCCGACGCCGCCGACGGAGACGAACGAGGGCGCAGTCAACGTCCGCATCGTGCGCCTGCCGATCACCGTGCTCGACAAGAAGGATCAACCCGTCGGCGGTCTCACCGAGTCGGACTTCGTCGTCTATGAGGACAAGCAGGCGCAGCGCATCGAGAGCTTCACGGACGAGAAGGCCGGCGTGCCCGTGCAGGTGGCCGTGCTGATGGATATTTCGGGATCGACTTCGGGCAAGCTCGGCTTCGAGAAGGAGGCCGCGAAGGACTTTCTCTACACGGTCGTGCGCGCGCGCAAGGACAAGGGCGCGTTCGCCACCTTCGACGAGGACGTGAATCTTTTGCAGGACTTCACCGATAAGCTCGACCTCTTAGACACTGCGGTCGATAGCGTGAAGAAGCCGGGGACGAACACCGCGCTGTGGGATGCGGTCTGGCAGATGTGCAACGAGAAGATGCGCGCCGCGCCGGGCCGGCGCGTTGTCGTCGTCATCACGGATGGCGACGACACGGCGAGTCGCGCGCATCTGAAAGATGCTATCGAGATCGCGCAATCGACCGAGACAGTCGTCTTCGCCATCTCAACGAAGGCCGGTCTGTCAGGCGTCGTGCCCGGAGTTGAGATCGGGACGGCCAGAGACGCGGGCGACAAGGAACTCGACCGGCTCTGCGCCGAAACGGGCGGCAAGGCTTTCTTCATCGGCGACCGGCGCGGATTAGAGAACGCCTTCAACAAGGTTGCGAAAGAACTGCGCTCGCAGTATGTCGTCACCTATCGACCGGCCCGCGCCTTCGACGGAACGTATCGACGCATCGAGGTCAAACTCGCCGACGCGCACGACGGGCTCAAGGTGCGCACGCGCAAAGGCTACACGGCGGCGAGGGAGAGCAAGGAATAGAGGATAGAGATGAGAGGCTAGAGGTTAGAGGTTAGAGGTTAGTTAGTTCTTCGACTAGCATCTCGCGACCGCTATCTGACATCTAACCCACGAATGTTTTCACACATGAAGTTGTCACGCAATAATTTTTCGCGCCCCGCCGTCGCCGTCCTGCTCGCGCTCGTCTTCACGTCAGCCGCGCTCGTCGCGCCCGCGTCGCGCGCGCAGCAGCCGACGCCGTCTGTGCAGTCTCAGTCGGCCCCGCAGCAGCAGCCCACGCCGAAGCCTTCGCCGAAGCCCGTGGACGAGAACACGACCGTCAACGACGACGAGGTGTATAGCGTCAACACGACTCTGACGAACGTCCTCTTCACCGCCATCGATAAAGACAAGCACTTCGTCACGATGCTCAAGAAGGACGACATACGCATCATCGAAGACGGCGTGCCGCAGGAGATTTTCGCCTTCCAACAGCAGATCGATCTCCCTCTCACGCTCGCCATCGTCATCGACGTGAGCGGCTCTCAGGAGCACACGTTGCCGCAGGAGAAACAGGCGGCGCGCGAGTTCGTCGATCAGGTCTTGCGACCGCGCAAGGACGAGGTGGCCGTCGTCTCCTTCACCGGCGAGACGACGTTGGAGCAGGGCCTGACGGGCAACATTCAGCGCGTGCGCGGCGCGATTGACAAGGTCGAGTTCGTGCCGCCCGCAGGCTACATCGGCAACGGCACGATCACCGGCACGCCGCCCATCTCCGGCACTAACAGCGACCTTGCATCATCGACGGCGTTGTGGGATGCGATCTGGGTGACGTGCGACGAAGTGCTCTCCGAATCGTCCGAGCAGACGCGACGCGCGATCATTCTGATGACCGACGGCTTCAATACTTCCGGCAAGATGAAGTTGCAGGACGCAGTTGATCGGGCCATCAAGACCGATACGCTCGTCTTCGTCGTCGGCGTCGGCGATAGTTTCAGCTATCAAGGCGTAGACAAAGGATCGATTGACAAGCTGGCCGAGCGCACGGGCGGACGCGCCTACGTGCCGCACAACGAAGAGGATTTGCGCAAGGCTTTCGAGCAGATTCAGCAGGAGCTGCGCGAGCAGTACCTCGTCGCCTACGCGCCGACGAACAAGAAGCACGACGGTAGTTTCCGCAAGCTCCAGATCGAGGTCACGAACCCCGCGCTTCGCGATCAGAAACTCAAGCTCACCTATCGACAGGGCTACTTCGCCAAGTCCGACACGCCCTCGACGCGCAAACGTCGAACTGAATAGTCGAGAAGAAATTTAAGGAAGCCCGTGAGGGCGACACGAGAAAGCCCCGACCTGAGCCGTGGGCTTTCGTCTTTATGCCTTAACGTCTCCGCCTTTGTTATCTCTCTCCGCGCGCTGCTTCGACCGCCGACTCGATCTCGACGTTGAGATTGCGGATCGAGACCTGATCGGTCGGCTCTAGAAGTCTGAGCGACTCGTCGAGTATTCGTCGCTGGTGCTCTTTGAAGTTGGGCCGCCCGGCGACGCAGCCAAACTCGCCTTTGTAGTAAGCCGCGCGCGGCGGCTTCACGCGCGCCGTCGCTTCCCTGTCAACCGAGAGCATCATCGTCGAAACGCCAGATGCTTCGAGAGCGCGCGCCGTCAGGCCCATCGTTTGATGACAGAGGCGCGTGGCGGGAACGAGCAACACCGCTTGCACGTTGTAACGCTTGACGCGCTCGACGAGTTCGGGGAGCGTCTGCGTTGCGTAGCGGGCCGCCGACGGGATGAAGCCGCAGACGCTCCAGAAGACCGGATTCAACTGACCGATAATGCCGTTGCTCTGAAACTCGAAGAGACGCGCAAGCGGGACTTGCGCGTTCATGTCCGCGTTCACCGCCGCCCCGTCGTAGCCGCGCGCGGCGAAGCGCAAATCATCTTGCGTGACGAGCGTCGGGATTTCGCGGTACGTCGCATCGCCGCCGGGCACGGTCGTATCGAAGCCTTCTGTTCCATCAAGGTACGCGCCCGCCGAAGAGATGAGACCGAGGTTGAGCATCGGCAGGGCCCGGCCCATCGGCTTGAACGGCGCGCGTTTGTTCTCCACCCACGGATAATGCTCGCCCACGTCGCCCTCGCGCATCTCGTACACGCGCTTCCAACGCTGATAACGCTCGCGCCACTCGTCGATCTTCTCGATAGTCTCCACTAAGAGTCTCCTTCGTCGATTCGGAATCCGGGCCACTGTTGTGAGATCGCGTCTCGTTTACCTTCGCCCCTCAATCTATTTTTTCCAAACGATAGAATATCGCCAGAATAAGTGCCTACTCACTATCGCGCCGGGCAAGACGCGCGCGCAAGTTTCCTCAACCTGCGACAGCGTAAGGTACGTGTCTGTTTTTCCATGCTCGTCATATGCCTCTCGCACTTGCCTCGGCGGTCTCGGCTTTCCGGTTTTGATGAGCCTGAAAAATAGATTTGCGGGATACGCGATGCTGTCAAAAAGTAGATCGGCCAAGTTAGAACGCTGATACAGGTCGAGGCAGACGAACACGCCTCCGGGCCTCAAAGCCTTGCTTATTTTTTCCAAGATGGGCACGAACGGTAAATGATGGAGCATCGTCAACGTCGCGATGCAATCAAAATGATCATCTGGAAACTGACAACTCATCACGTCGCCCCTCACGAACTCGATGTTCGGATAAAGTTTCGAGCGGGCCCCGGCGAGGCGAATCATCTGCGCTGACAGGTCGAGGGCAAGAACCATTTCGGCACGCCCGGCAAGCGAGCGGGAGAACTCCCCCGTGCCGCAACCGATCTCAAGAACTTGCCGGCATCGCTGCGGAATCCGGCCCAACAGATAGTCGTGATAATGCGCGTTGTGATTCCAACTTTCGTCTGAGAGCAAGGCGATCCGATCAAAGTCGGACTGAATTGATTCCAGCGTTTGCCTTGCCCGGCTCATCAGTCTTCCGGCCCTCTGGTGCCACGTCCCTTATCGACCTGACACTTAACTTCTGCGGCGCGCGATTGCCAACAGCGCGACGATCCCGGCGATAACGCCCGCGCACATCAACGCGACCGAGTAGCCGTGCAGACTGTTGAAGACAACTCTCATCGGATCATCAATCGCTATTTGATCGATGGGGCGGCCCATCGACGCGCGCAACGCGACCATCCGCGCCGCGACGATCCAGTGTCCAACACCGCACGCGACGGCGATGATTGCGAGCGATGCGACTTCAACGAGTCGTACGGCACGACGCGCCTCGTCGCGCTTTCCGAAGAACGCTGTCGCAAGTAGTAACAGGCTGATGATGAAGCCGCCGCCGTTGACGAACGCAATCGTGCGCGTGACCAACGCGCCCGCCAACTCGTGCGTCGGTAAAACTGCGAAGGCTGTCGGCGCGACGACGAAACTGAAGAAGACCGCGCCGCCGAGCCACAGCGCAACGAGTAACAGCCTCAGGCCTTCGAGCGCGCGCGAGGCGAACGTGTGCGTCGTCGCAGCGACGCCGGACGCCGTTATGATCGCGCTTGTCTCGTCTCCAATGCGTGTGCTCATCAATCGAACTCCATCACTTCGGGCAGCAGACGGATCGTGGGCGCGACGATCTGCGGCGGCATCACGTCGCGCGGGTCGGGCGCATCGAGCAACCAAGAGAGAGAGCGGTCGAGCTGCGCTTGATAGTCCGTGAGATCGAGCGACATGAAGCAGGGCGTGCCGAGGCGCGCGAACTTCTCCTTCGACATCTGATACATCCTGCGCGCCGCGCCGGGCCTGTCGATCTCCAGATGATGAAACGCGACCGCCGATTGAATCATCGCCTGCAAGAATAATTTCTCCGAGGGGCCCGCCTCGTCCCTCCAACGATCCTCCCAAGCATCGTGCGCCGCGTGGAACTCGCCCGCGTTGTACAACTCTATGCCAGCGATGTACTCGACCGGGTAGGCTTCCGCGTGCGCCTGCGTGTACGCCGCTCGCTCTCCGTCAACATCTCTCGTCGGTTCGGCAAACATTATAAGTTCGTCAGTCGTCCGTTGCTCTATAGTGATAACTTGCAGTATGGCCTCTCAATACCTCGACATCTGCGGATCGACTTCCAACGCCCAGCGATCAATACCGCCCGCGAGATTATGTAATTTCGTAAAGCCCTTCCGCGCAAGATAAGCACAGACGCTCGCGCTGCGCACGCCGTGATGACACATGAAGACGATCTCCTCGTCTTCTTTCAGCGCGCCTTCCCACTCCTCCATGCGACTGAGCGGCAGAACTTCGGCCCCCTCAATCCCTACCAGATCAACTTCCCACGCCTCGCGCACATCGATCAAACGCACGCGCTCGCCGCTCGCTGCGCGCCCGGCAAACTCCTTCGGCGTGATCGTGTCATAGTTCATACGTTCACACGTTCGGTCGTCATCACTTCGCGGGTCGATCTCTCAGCCGACGAACGAAGCGCAGGCCCGACCACGTCTCGTTGATCGCGCAGACTTTGTTATCGACGAGTCCCGCTTCGAGTCCCGTCTCGCGCACGACGTTTTCATCGAGATCGGTCTGCGCGCCCGAAGACTTCTTGCGCCAAGCGATCCACAACATCCCTGCGGGCGCGAGCCGCGCCGCAAGCTTATCGAAAGTCTTGTACAACTCGCGTCGGCTCTCGACGAAGAGCAGGATCAAATCTAACTCACGCACGCGCGGCCCGACGAACTCGACGCCCGTCGGAAGATCGATCAACTCATCCGAAAAGTTGGGCGGCGCATTGATGAGCGCAGCGCGGTGGCCCTCCTTGAAGCCGAGCTTCTTCACGAGCGGCGTCGCGGAATAACCTGCCATGACATTAGCTCCCCGTCGTCGCTTCGTTCAAACGCGCGGCGATGATCTTCGCGGCGGTTGCGCCCGCGCCGGTCGCACCGCTTACGGTCGGCGCGCGCGGGCTCGCTACGTCGCCGATGGCGAAGACATTATCGACGCTCGTCTCCTGCTCGTGATTAACAATGACGTAGCCACCTTCATCCGTCTGGAGTTGATCGCCGAACAACTCCGTGTTCGGCTCATAGCCGACGCGCACGAGTACGCCGCCCACGGCCATCTGAAACGGCTTGATCGCGCCGTGTCTCTTGATCTCGACCGCCTCGACGCGCTCGCCGCCGATGATGCGCAACAAGTCCGCCTCCGTGAAGGCCGTGATGCAGTGCGTGCCTTTCAATCTCTCGACGAACTCACTGCGCGCTCTCAATTTCTTCCGTCGATGAATGAGCGTCACGGTCGCGCAGACTTCCGCGAGCAGCAGCGCGTTCTCGACCGCCGCGTCGCCGCCGCCGACGACGCACACGTCCGTGCCCGCAAACTGTTCGCGATCACGCGCGGCCGATTCGATCATCCCGCGCCCCTCGAACTCCGTCTCGCCGGGAACATTCAAACGACGACGACGCAAGCCCGTCGCGACGATCAGAAAGATCGACTGCAACTCTTCACCGCTTCTCAGGCGCACGCGCTTCGCGTTCAAGTCAACGCTCTCGATCTCAACGTCCGTCCACAGATCGAACTCCGCATCTTCGACTCGCGCGGCGAACGCATCGCGCAACTCACGCCCGTTCGCGGCGCGCAAGCCGAGATAGTTCTTCACGGGATTGTGTATCCAGAGCAACTGGCCGCCGATCTCGATGCGCTCTTCGAGCACGAGCGCGTCGAGACCGAGGTCATCGCACCAGAGCGCGGCTGAGAGGCCCGCCGCGCCCGCACCGATGATCAGAACGTCGTACATAGAGCAGCAATCAGCAATCAGCAATCAGCATTCAGCAATCAGCCAATCACCTTCCAAGCAAACTTGTTCATCGTTCACAGACGCCCTTGTTTGGGCGCGACAGTATCTTCCGGTGCGTGTGTTGTGTTGCTGTCGCGTGCGACTATTTCTTCGTCGATGGTGTCGAGGCGGATGCAAGGATCGAGGCGCGTGATCTGGAGGCCCTCGCGGACGCGGAAGCGACAGGCGAGGGCCGTCTTGTCTGGATCGCTCGCCTGCTGTCCGGGCTCACGATACCAGAACTGGCAGTTGGTGCAGTCGCCGTTCCAGCAGAAGTCGCCGTAGGAGATCGCGCGCATCGCGAGGAATTGGAAGCAGCGCAGCAGCCGGTTATTCTCCGGCACACGCAGGCTGCGGCCCTCCACTTCGATCTCGATCAGCTTGTCGTAGGGCTCGTAGAGATCACTATCAATCATTCAAAGGCTCCCGAAACTCGTGCGACTGCCCGTCAAATGTGTCGGCGCGGAAGTATAGTTGGTGGCTGGTGAATGGTAAATCGTGAATGGTCAATCGTAAAGAATGAACGGCGAATCGTCAGTGATGTTCGCTGGCAAACGGTTGCGGGATGGAGGGCCCGCGCTCGACACCTGCCATTCACCATTCACGATTTACCATTCACGATTAGCCATTTACCATTGCCCATTTACCATTCACGATTTACGATTGACGCGAAAAGGGAGGACGACGAACGATGGGAGTTGTGTTGTATGTCAAGCCGGGGTGTCCGTACTGCCAGCAGGCGCGCGATCATTACAACGCGCAGGGCACGCCGTTTACGGAGTATGACGCGCAGAACGACCGTGCGCGGCGTAAGGAGATGTTCGGCTATTCGGGCGACGATCCAACCGTGCCGTGCGTTGTTGTTGACGGCGTCTATCAAGGGTCGGGGTGGGGCCAGCCGCCGCGTGGTTGAACGGTGCACGACTAGCTCCGGCGGTTCGCCGGATAAACATTGCGAAGTCTGCGATCTGAAATTTGAAGTCTGTAATTGAAACGCCGATCCGAAACTCGGATCGGCGTTTCACGTCGGCGAAGGGGGCCGCGGCACACGTTGCGCCGTCCCCTCTTTTTTCCATGCGTCGAACGCGCGCGTTATCCCTTCGTTGCAAAGCGGCAGTTGAGAAACTAGAATCCCATCACACAGAATGCTCGGCTCCACCCTCCTCAATTACAAGGTCATCGAGAAGCTCGGCACGGGCGGGCAGGGCACGGTTTATAAAGCCGTTGATCAGCGTCTTGGTCGCACGGTCGTCATCAAAGTTCTCTCGCCCGAACTCACCGCACGCGAGACGAACCTGCGTCGCTTCGAGCGTGAGGCGCAACTGGCCTCGTCTTTAGATCACCCGAATATCTGCGTCATCTACGGGCTGCACGAACTTGAAGGCGTCCACTTCATCACGATGCAGTACGTCGAGGGGAAGAACGTCCGGCAGCTCGTCAACGGCAAACCGCTTGAGCTGAAGAGCGCGCTCTCCATCGGCATACAGGTCGCGGACGCACTTGCAGTCGCGCACGCGCGCGGCATCATCCACCGCGACATCAAAGCCGGTAACGTCATGGTCACGCCGCAGGGCATGGCGAAGGTCTTGGACTTCGGTCTCGCCAAACTCCTCGACGAGCAGGGCGAGGATAAGTCCGACCAGCACTTGACGGAGATGGGCATCCCCTACGGCACGGCCACCTACGCCGCGCCCGAACAGGCCACCGGCATGAAGGTCGATCATCGGGCCGACATCTTCTCGACCGGCGTCTTGCTCTATGAGATGTTAATCGGGACATGGCCCTTTCGCGGCAAGACTTCGGTCGAGGTGCGCTACGCCGTCCTGCACGACACGCCCGTCAGACTCGCGGAGGTACGAGGCGACACGCCGCCGCGACTCCAACAGATACTCGACCGCGCGCTCGCCAAGCGTCCGCAGGATCGCTACCAGCGCATGGCGGATTTGCGAGACGACTTGCGCGCCGTCCTCGTAGAGATCGGCGCGGGCGCAGGCACAGCGACGAGCACGATGGCCGACGGACTCGCGCCCGTGCCGCCGCGTCACGCCGCGTCGAAGGAGACGAACTTCGGTCGCACGTTCCGTCGCTGGCTGCGCAACATCACCGGATCGGGCGACGCGAGTTCGCTCCCGCCCGCTTCAACCGCGACCATCAATACCGCGCAGACTCAGAATCCGCTACACGACACGCCGCAGACGAGCATTCCGGACGGCGCGGCGCACACGTCAATCGCGATCCTTCCGTTTCGCAACTTGAGCGGCGACGCAGAGGCGAAGTTCTACGAGTTCTCTCTCGCCGACGCCGTGACGACCGAGCTTGCGCGCCTGCGCTCGCTCGTCGTCCGGCCCTCTTCGATGATCGCGAAGTATCAGGACAGGCAGGTCGATCCGCTCGAAGCCGGTCGAGAGATGAGCGTCTCGGCGGTGCTCTCCGCAAGTTTCCTGCGCGCGGGCGAGAAGCTGAGAGTCAACGCGCAACTGCTCGACGTGGCTTCGGGCAATCTCTTGTGGAGCGACCGCATCGACGCCACCGCCGCCGACATCATCGCCCTGCAAGACACCATCGCGCAGCGCATCGTGCAGGGCCTGAGCGTCGAACTAGGATCGGACGAAGAGATCGGTCTCGCCTCGCGGGCCACCTCGAACCCGGAAGCCTACGAAGAATACTTGCGCGGGCGCGACGCGCTCGGTCGCTATATCTATCACACGCTCGCGAACGAAGATGTGGAGGAAGCGATCCAGCACTTCGAGCGCGCGATTGAGTTGGACGAAGACTTCGCGCTCGCACATTGCGCGCTCGGCGGCTGCTACGCCAACCGCGTCATCAAGTGCATGGGCGATAACGACGACTACGACCGCGCCGAAGCCGCCTTCAAGCGTGGGCTCGCGCTCGATCCAAAAAACTTCGAGGCGCGCATCTACATGGTCTTCATCTATCTCGCGCGCGGCGAGAAGCAGAAGGCGCGCGCCGAGGTCGAACGTCTCAGACATGAAGCGCCGAACGACACGGGTGTGCAGTTCGTCGCTTCATATCTCTATCGTCTCGACGGACAGTACGACCGTTCGCTGCGCTGTCTCGACCGGATGCAGCGTTTGAACCCGGCGGAGAAAGTTGTCGTCAGCTACAATCGCGCGCGCGTGCTCATGTACATGGGCCGCTACGAAGAGGCTTTGACGGAGTTGGACGCGGGCGCGGAGGTCGAGCCCGATCACCCGTTCATACGCGCCTTTCGTGGCGTCGTCACTTTCCATCAGGGCGACGTAAAACGCGGCGCGGAAATTTTGCGCGATGTCGTGGAGAAGCATCCTGAGATCGTGGGCTTGCGCGCTCTCTACGCGCAGACCCTGAGCAAGCTCGGCGAGCACGAGGCGGCTCGCGCGGAGTTGACCGAGCGCGTCAAGGAGGTGGCCCTCGCCGATCACGACGTGCCCTACTGGCTCGCGACCGCCTACGCGCTCGAAGGCATGACGGACGAAGCGTTCGAGTGGCTCTCGCGCGCCATCGATCTCGGCAACGAGAACCGACCGTGGTATGAATCGAATCCTGAGTGGGCCAGCCTGCGCAGTGATCCGCGCTTCGCGGAGTTGATGGCCCGCATCGCTCGCTCGCAGGCGCAGACGCAACGTGCGCAAGGGAGCGCGTCAGGGTTGTCAGGAGGCGGGCAGGCGGGATGAGGACGTTCGCCATCGGCGATCTCCACGGGCGGCGCAAGCAACTGCGCGCGCTGCTCTCCCTCATCCCGCGCGATCCGTCGGTCGATACAGTTGTCCTGCTCGGCGACTTGGTTGATCGCGGCGAAGAGATTCCCGGCACGGTCGAAGAAGTGATCGCGCTCCAGCGCGAGAGCCCGCAGCGCGTCGTCTGCCTGCGCGGCAATCATGAGCAGATGCTCTTGGACTTTTTAGACGAGGGCACGACGCTCTGGCTGCACGTCGCGGTCGGCAGCCACGCGACGATCCATCAATACACCGGCGAGTGGTTTCGCATCCGCAACGAGCGCGACTTCGCACAGATGCGCCGACGCTTCAACGAGTCCGTCCCGCCCGAACACATAGAGTTCTTCCGCAGTCTCCCGCTCTTTCACGAAGACGACTTCGCGATCTACGTCCACGCCGGACTCGATGGCGACAAGCACCCGAAAGAGACTGACCCGCACCATCTGCTCTGGTCGCGCGACACGGAGTTTTATAAAAACTACGCGGGCAAGCCCTGCGTCTTCGGCCACACGCCGACGCCTCTGCTCCCGCTTCGCGGCCGGCTCGGCCATCACGGCATCTATATGCACAACAGCGCGGTCGGCATCGACACCGGCTACATCGATTCTTCGCCGCTCACCTGCCTGCAACTCCCCGAGCTGATCATCTATCAAGCATTCACAGACGGCCACACTGCCACGCACCAACTCAACACCTTCATCCCCGAAACCTTGCGCGCCATCCGCAACAAGTCAGCCGCCGCCCATCAACAACCCGAGCGCGCCGAAGCCGAAGCCTAAAAGAAGCGCGACGACTCTATGCACACGCGATGCGCGACCGATCTGAGCCGCGCACGTTTATGCTAAACTCGCCGCGCCGCCGACGCATCGTGTCGTCGCACGCAAGCAGACAAATTGCACGACTCTAAGAAGCTGTTTGGAAACTATCGCTCCATGGGAGCGAAATGTTTATAGCCCCGGCGTATTAGAAGCAGGATAAGCTCCGTAGGAGCGGTATGTCCCATGCTGCCCCTAGCGGGGCTCTGAAAGGATGTATGGACTGCCGTGCTATAAACATCCCGTCCCTACGGGACTTTTCAAAAAGCTTCCGAGACAGTCGCACGTCAAGCAACAAGAGTGGGGACTCTCTGACATGAGCCAACAGTTGAACGCGGATGCGCCGCCCGTCGTCGTCGTCACGATCTACGATCAGCCTTATCGCCTGCGTTCCGGTCGCGGCGACGAACACCTGCGACGCGTCGCCGGCCTTGTTGACGAGCGTATGCGCGAAGTCGCCACGCACATGAAGTCGCTCGACATGACGCGCATCGCCGTGCTCGCCGCCCTCAACCTCGCCGACGAACTCGAAAGCCTACGACTCGATCAAGCACGCGATGACGCCGCACGCAACGAAGCGACTCACGACGAAGCCGCACGCGACGAAGCTGCGGGCGCATCGTCAACCGCGACCGCAGACCCTCACGCGCTCGGCGCACAGGCGAACGAACCCGTCGCGGACAACGCGCGCCGCTCATGGTTCGAGGATATTTTCGAGGCGGACGACGAGCCCCCCACACGCGACAGCGAACGCCGACTCAGCACCGAACTCTCCTCCAAGCTCCGCCCACGCCGACGCGACTAGCACGACGCGCTTGCGCGCAGTCGGTGAAAGCGGATATAAGCTGCGCGGCGCAGGTTATACATTAGTTCGCCCGACATTCTTCTGACCATGATCCAAGAACGCTTAACCATTCCAGAACGAAGCAGCGTCCAATCTGATCAGACAGGTCTAATAATAAGTGCTGTTCACACGTTTGGTGACCATGCGCAAATTGTCATCGGCCGCCCCGGCTTGCGTAACCTTGAAGCTGATCTCAGCGTAGGCGGTACCGTGCTCTTCGAAACACCGGATGGCGTGTTCGAAGTGAGGGTGATAACCACTTTTCCTACACAAGTCATAGTTCTCATTACTCATATTTCGCCTCGCCCCGGGATTGCAGCAGGTTACATCGATCAAAATCCTGAGAATAGGCCATTCGCACGTGAGGAGATTGACCGAATCGCGGCTAGCATCGAGGAGATCAAAATCGCGATGTCCGCTCGATCCGACATCGCACCTGAGCAAATGCTTTATCTCGCTGAGAAACTCGACGAAATGCAGCAGGCTTCCGAACGATTAGGGCGAAAGGATTGGATTAACTACGCTATTGGTACATTTACAAGTATCGTTGTAACTGTAGCGTTCGAGCATTCAGCGGCGAAGGCCCTTCTACAAACTGCCGGCGCGGCGTTGGATTGGTTGTTTAGCAATGGTCTTCGCTTGCTAATGTAAGGAGCGCGGATAGCCTCTTTCTTAACTTGATCGATTGAATCGAAGATTGGATGTGATCGCCGCGCCCGGTCAACTCAAATGTTAAGTTGCCTTGTCGCTTTCGCGCCTTAAGTTTCAGGCGGCACGGTCATCTCCGCTGTAGCGTGGATGCCGGTCGCGACCTCCGGGACGATACCGATCTTCAAGTAGATGGGCAGCACGTCGCGGCGCAGGGCGGGCAGGGCGGTGGCGAACCAGAGTGCGCCGAGGATGCAGCCGACGCCGCTTAAGATGAGCGTGTGCGGTGCGCCGATGCGATCCGCCGCCGCGCCCGCGAGCAAACTCCCGAAGGGGGCCGTGCCCATGAAGGCCATCGTGTAGAAGCTCATCACGCGCCCGCGCTTGTCCTCTTCCACAATGGTCTGCAAGACCGTGTTGCTCACGGCCATCTGCACCATGAAGCCCAAGCCTGTCGCGACCATCAACAGCAGAGAGAGCCACAGCACGCGCGAATATGAGAATGCGACGAGCCCCGCGCCGAAGAGTGCGGCTGTGAGCGGGATGTACTTGCCTAAGCCGAGCACGGACTTGCGGGCCGCGAGCAGCAATGCGCCGAGAAGCGCGCCTACGCCCGACGTAGCCATCAACAGACCGAGCGTGTTAGGGCCACCCTTCAGAATCTCTTTCGCGAAGGCCGGCATCAGGATCGTGTAAGGCATCCCGACGAGGCTGACGAGCGCGAGCAGCAAGAGCAACTTGCGGATCGGCGGGAAGCCGACAGCGTAGCGCCAGCCCTCGCGCAGTTGCGCCAACATGTTCGCGTTCTTCACAGTCTTCATAGCGCGTGGCACGATCTTCATCGCGAGCAGCGACGCGATGACGGCGATGTAACTCACGCCGTCGATCATGAAGCACCAGCCCTCGCCGACCGCCGCGATGATCACGCCGCCGATTGAGGGCCCCAAGAGTCGCGCCGCGTTAACCATCGAAGAGTTGAGGGCGATGGCGTTTGCCATGTCCTCTCTTCGCTCGACCATCTCGACGACGAAAGCCTGTCGCGCGGGCATATCGAATGCATTGACTACTCCTTGAAAGACGCTGAGCGCGATGACGTGCCAGATCGTAACGCGCCCTGTGAGCGTCAGCACAGCGAGCACGACCGATTGAATCATCGCCAGCACCTGCGTCCAGACGAGCAGCCTGTGCCTGTCCCACCTGTCCACCCACACGCCCGCAAACGGCGCGAGCAGAAACGATGGAATCTGTCCGGCGAAGCCGACGACGCCGAGCAAGAGGGCCGATCCCGTCAAACGATAGACCAGCCAACTCGTCGCGATGCGCGTCATCCACGTCCCGATGAGCGAGATGCTCTGGCCGCTAAAGAAGAGCCTGTAGTTTTTATGCTTCAGCGCGCGCATCATGAAGGCCAGCTTGCCGCCGCCCGTTTGCGTGTCGGTGTCCGCCAGATCAATCTTGCGTGCAGCTTCTTCCGTCATAGCTCAAGACGATTTTTCCAATCGAACGTGCCGCGCGCGTCGCGCGAAACTGACGTTTCTATTCTTGCGCGCGCGTCCATCAAGCAATCGCGACTCTCGCGCGGCCCCCGCGCCGTGCTAGTATTCGCACAACGCTTAAACGATTCATCATCGAACGGAGACAAGACAGCCATGCTCAAAGAAGGCGACACAGCGCCCGACTTCACATCGCGCGACGCGCAAGGCGACGAAGTTAAACTCTCTTCACTGCGCGGTCAAAACGTCGTGCTCTATTTCTACCCGAAGGACGACACGCCCGGTTGCACGAAGGAGGCTTGCAGCTTCCGCGACTCAAGCTCCGCGTATGAGCGCGAAGGCGTCAAAGTCCTCGGCGTCTCGCTCGATACGGAAGAGTCGCACCAGCGTTTCGCGGAGAAGTACAACCTGCCCTTCACGCTCCTCGCCGACACAGACCATTCGCTCTCGGATGCCTACGGCGTTTACGGCGAGCAGACGTGGGGCGAGAAGAAGTTCATGGGCGTCGCGCGCAAGACTTTCCTCATCGACAAGGAAGGCCAGATCAAGAAGGTTTTTGACAAGGTCAACGTCGAGCAGCACGCCGACGAAGTCCTCGCAGCCTTCCGCGACTGAAGCGATGCGACAGGGAAAAGTTTTGTAGGGGCCGGGCTTGTTCCGGCCCGTTGAGGGCGACAGCGCGAGATGAAGAGGCGCGATCATTCAATGATGAATAGTCGCGCCTCTTGTTCAGCGACCTTGCGGTGGCTGGTGGGCAGGGACCGGCCCTGCCCCTACGATCACGACTTACGCCTCACATCATTTTGTAAGTTACTTCAAGCGCGACGTTCGAGCGTAAGAAGCGCGATGGCGCGCAGCATCGTGGTCGGTCGCTCGATGAGATCGAGCGCGGCGATGGCTTGCGCGCAGACTTCGCGTGCGCGCTCGCTCGCGGCTTCGAGTCCGTGAAGCGCAGGATAAGTTGCTTTGAGTGCGCGCGCGTCCTTGCCCGGAGTCTTGCCGAGGTCTTCCACCGATGCGGTCACGTCGAGCAGGTCATCTGTGATCTGAAAGAGCAGACCGAGTCGCGCGGCGTAAATGCTGACGGCTTCAAGTTCGCGCTCACTCACGCCCGCGATTAGCGCGCCGCAACGCGCCGCCGATGCGATCACCGCGCCGGTCTTGCGCCCGTGTATCAGGTCTAACTCATTCGTCGAAACACCAGCGCGCGACTCGGCTGCAAGATCGAGTCCTTGGCCCGCGACCATCCCTGCAGGCGTTCCCGCCGCGCGCGCAAGTTCCACGACGACGCGCACGCGCAAACTAGCGTCGATCTCTTCATCTTCGGCAATCACTTGGAACGCGAGCGACTGCAAAGCGTCGCCTGCGAGGATCGCCGTCGCCTCGCCGAAGCGCACGTGACAGGTCTGCCGACCGCGCCTGAGATCATCATCATCCATCGAAGGCAGATCGTCGTGGACGAGCGAGTAGGTGTGCACGAGTTCAAACGCGCACGCGGTCGCGAGCAACTTCTCGCACGACGCGCCGAACGTCTCGCCCGTAGCGACGACAAGCGCGGGCCGCAGTCGCTTGCCGCCCGCAAACAAACTCCAGCGCATCGCCGCGTGCAACGATGCGGGCTCGACGTGTTCGGCGGGAACGAGTCGATCTAATTTTTCGTCAACGATGGCCCGCACGCGCGACAGAAACTCGCGCGCCTCCACGATGTTCGTCTCGACGCCTTCGCCTTGCGTCTCAGAAAACGCTCTCATCATCGTCCTCTTCGCCCGCTACGTCGCCCACTTCGTCGAATGCCGCGCGCGAGAGCGCATCGCCGCCGAGAGCCGAGGCGAACGTGCGGCCCTCATTGTCTTGCAAGAGCACTTCGATCCGCCGCTCCGCCTCGTTCAGACGCTCCTGACATTCGCGCGACAAGCGCACGCCTTCCTCAAACAGCTCCAGACTTTTTTCCAGCGGCAACTCACCGCGCTCCAACTCACGCACGATCCGCTCAAGCGCTGTGAGCGACGACTCGAACGTCTGACTCTGTGCTCCCGTTTTTTTTGTCTTCATCTTAAGGGTTAATGACGATTGCTTGTCGTTCAATGTTCATCGTCCGAGCGCGGGTAAGCCGCGCGATAAATTATCCGCGATGCGCTGGGCCATCTCTTCGCTCTCAACTGCGACGACGCGCCAACGATCGCCCGTGCCCGCGCGCTGCATCGTCACGACGACCGGCTGAGAGTTTGACTTGAACGCGACTCGCCCCACGTCGCCCTGCACGTCGGTCTTGTCCGCCGCGAAGCGCGCGCCGATGGCCGTTACGAAGAATGGATAACTGCTGGCGCGGCTGGCTATGCCCTGCCGGATCGATTGAATGAGCGCGTCGCGCACCGCATCGCGCGCGCCCGGAATGATCACGCCCGCATTCGCCTCGACGTAGCGACGCACTGCATCTGGCACGCGCGTCTGCGAGTTCGGCTGCTGCGGCGCGCGGCCTGAAATTTTAGCGACGACCTGCGGCACAAGGCTGCGCGTCACCTGATCTATGTCAATTAATTGATCGACCGCCTGTCGATCATTTCGCTGTGCCGCATCGACGAGCAGCGCGAGCGAATAGGTTGGCGACTTCTTGTCGGACTGATACCAGAAGTAGAAACCCGCGAGCGCGGCAACAAGCGAAGCAGCTATGATCAACGCGCCGAGCGCGAGCGCGCCGCGCCTGCGACGCGAAGCGCGACGACGCACCTGCACCGTGCCGTCCGGATCGCCGCGTTTCCTTCCGGGCGGTCGCTTGTCCTCGACGTTGACGACGATGCGGCTGCGCTTGCGCTCCTTCGCGCGGCTTCCACGCCACGTTGACATCAGCCCGCGCCCTCCACTTCCTCAACGCGACACCGCAACGCGCCGGACGCTAAACGCACGCGCACGCGCTCACCCGCGCGCGCATCACGCGACGCGCGCAGAGTCTTCCCCGCTTCGTCCTCGGCAATCGCGTAGCCGCGCTTCAAGACCGCGAGCGGCGAGAGCGCATCGAGCGATGCGACGCTAATTCCGAGTCGCGCGCGCGCATCTTCGAGTCGAGAGGTTGTCGAGGCATCGAGCGCAGCACGCGCGACCGTGAGCCGCGTGCGTGCGCGCGCGGCGCGTGCGAGATTGCGCGCGGGCGAGAGCCTACACGCTGCTTCGTCGAGCCTGCGACGTGCACGTTCGCGCACGCGTGCGATCAACTTTTCGAGACGATGCGAGAGTTCATCGGTCTCGCGCGCCGCACGACGCAGACGCGCGCGCACGTCGTCAAACGCAGGCGAGGCGGCGACTTCCTGCAAGCGAGCGCGCTCGTTCATCAAACGATAACCGACGTTGCGGACGAGTTCGCGCGTGAGCGCGTCGATGGTGGCCCCCACTTCATCTTCACGCGCGGCGACGATCTCTGCGGCGGCTGAAGGAGTCGCGGCGCGCACGTCTGCCGCGAAGTCCGCGATAGTGAAGTCCGTCTCGTGCCCGACCGCAGAGATGATGGGGATCGTGGAAGCGCGTATGGCGCGGGCCACCTCTTCCTCGTTGAACGCCCAGAGGTCTTCCGTCGATCCGCCGCCGCGCCCGACGATGATCACGTCAACGCCGTCGTTCATTCTTCCATCAGCAATGGCCGCATGGTGGTGCGAATTGAGCAGACGAATCGCGCGTGCCACTTCCCCACCCGCGCCTTCGCCCTGCACGCGCACCGGGACGAAGAGGACGTTGACGGTTCGCGTGCGGCGTGTGATGACGCGCAGGATGTCGTGAACAGCCGCGCCCGTCGGCGACGTGACGACAGCGACGCGACGCGGCAGCATCGGCAGTGATCGCTTGAGCGACTCGTCGAAGAGTCCTTCCTTCGCGAGACGTTCGCGCATCTGATCGAAGGCGACGCGTAGCGCACCCGCGCCGACCGGGTCGAGCCCTTCGACGATCAACTCGTAGTCGCCGCGCGGCTCGTAAACCGTGAGCCGCCCGCGCGCCCTCACTTGCAGGCCATCCGACGGACGAAAGCGTATGCGCGAGTTCGCGCCGCGAAAGCAAGAGGCGCGGAGTTGTGATCCCTCGTCCTTGATCGTGAAGTACCAGTGGCCCGAAGCGGGCGTGCGGAAGTTTGAGATTTCACCCTCGACCCAGACCGACGCGAAGCGATTCTCAAGCGCGCCGCGCACCTGCGAGGTCAACTCCGAGACCGAGAGCGGGCGACGCTCCGCCTCATCGAACAGAGACATCAACAGTGGACTTTTCATTCAGGCTTGTAAGGAGATAGCAGCTTCGCGCGCCGCGTCGATCATGTGTCGCAGGCGCGCGACATCATCCCTGTACATAACGCACCTGTGACGAGGCGATCACCTCGTCGCGAAAGTATGGGCTGAGGTCTTGCGGCGTCCGCAGATCAACTTCGCGCCCGCCCAAGATCGCCGACAGTTCCCCCTGCATCTCGGCAAGCGCGAGGAAGCCGGGTGTGCGTCCGGGTTCAAATTCAACGAGCACATCAATGTCGCTGTCCGCGTGAAAGTCTGCGCGCAGGATGGAGCCGAAGAAGGCGAGACGGCGGACGTTGTGACGGCGACAGAAATCGGCTAACACTTCGTCAGCGACTTTGACGTTGCCACTACTCCTCGTCTGCGTCGGCGTCCTCACAATGCTCTCCTTCTTTCGTGCGATGGTAGCACCCGACGGCGCACGGCGTCCAAACTTCCGTTTACGAACGGAGGCGCAGCTTAAAGTTGAAAACGTATCGTTGGCTTGCTGCCTCAAGGTGACGCGACAGTGATGGCGGGGCTCAAGCGGACGGTTGCGCCGTCGCGGTTGACGCGGATGCGGACGCGTTGTTGTGTCGCCGCGTCGGTGGCGGCGGAGGTGTAGGTGATCGTGTAGGAGGTGCGGAGTTGCGCCGCCACGTCCGTATAGGCGCGTTGCAGTTCGTCGATGCGCGTGATGGGGTAATAGACGCCGCCGGAGACTTCGGCGAGACGGTGGCCCTCACTGTCGGCCCGCGTGGTCAATGTCAGAAATCGCGTGCGGACGGGATCGGCTGTGCTGGTGGCCTCCGTGCCGTTCGATGCGGGGATGAGACCGGAAGGGACGTAGAGCGGATAGATGAGCGCGCCGGATTCGACGGTGGCTTCGAGGACGTTGGAGAATGGAATGAAGGAGTGGTTGTCGTCGCCGTCGGAGAGGACGACGATGGCCGTGCGCTCGCCGCGCAAAGGCTTGAGCGTGTTGACGAGCGTGTAGGCGAGCGCATCGTAGAGCGCGGTCGCGCCGCCCGCGTCGATCTGCTTGACGCGCTCTTGCAGCAGACGCTTGTCGGTCGTGAAATCAGAGATGACCTGCACGTCGTCGTGGAAGGAGATGATCGCGATGCGATCATCCGCGCCGACGGTGTTGACGAAAGAGAGCGCGGCTTTGCGTATGAAGTCGAGCCGGTCTTCGATGCTGCCGGAAACGTCGAGCAGCAAGACGAGGTTGAAGGGCGCGCGCGCCTCTGTGACTTCGGTCACCTCGCGCGGCTGGCCGTTCTCGGTGATCGAGAAATCAGATGGCTTGAGTCCGGCGACGGCGCGACCGTGCTGGTCTGTCACGCTCGCATTCAGGCGCATCGTCTGCGGTGCGATGACGGTAGCCACATCTTTCGCCACAGTCTCGCGCGTGAGCACGGGCGCGCGGGCCGGTGTGGGCAGCGTCGCCGCGTAGTCGCCGACGAAGCGCGGGACGACGCGGCGGATCGCCTCGATCAAATCCTGATTGCCGCTGCGTATGATCGCGCGCGCGGCTTCGGTCAACTGTCGCTCGCGCAGATCGCTCGGCACGCTCGCGATGTCCACGCCGAAGACGACGACGCCGCGCTCGGTCGTAAAATCGAGCACAGTGCGCGCGGCCCTTTTCGTTCGCTTGTCGCCGAGATGGCCGTTCAACTCGAAGCGGCCGCCGCGCTTCTCTTTGATCTTCCCCAACTCGACCTCGCTATAGACGCGCGGGCGGCTCGCCGTCCAAGCGAAGTTATAAAGGAGCGCATCGGTCGGCACGTCGGCGCGGATCGTGCCCGTTCCCGTCGAAGCTGAGACTTCCGAGAGGGGGCCTGAAACGTCAACCGCTCCGGTAGTTGTCTCGACTCGCACGCGCGTGCGCGCGGGGACGCGCAAGGTGAGATCGATCCGGTCGCGATCTTTGCGCGCGCCCACGACATCGATCTCGATGCGCTCGCCGTTGGTCTTCGAGATCACGTCGGACTCCGCGAGGGCCTTGCCCGGCGTCTCTGCTTTGAGCGTGATGGTCTTCAACTGTTCTTCCGCAGATGCGGCGACGACGGCAACGCGACCGTTCGTGTTCTTCACGACGATCTCGGCGCGTTCGGGCGCGCGCAACTCGCGCTGTAAACCTTGCGCGCGCGCTGTCGCGGCAGAGCACACGAGCAGACTCGCGCAAATCAGTTTGAGCGTTGTGGGAAAGTTTCTCGGAGCGCGCCCGGCGGGGCTGCGGAAGGCGAAAGCGCGGTACTGCATCGCGCGGTAATCTTGCCCGCGCGCCGCCTCGCGGGTCAAGGCGCGCGGGTTCGATCCACGCAGGGGTGTAAGCAAACGGTTCATCAACTTGAAGGATTACGGCGGCGGTTTCTCGCATCATGCGTTCAACCGGACGGACGCGCATGACATCTAACTTCGACTGAGCTGATTGCTATATAGTCGTTAGCAGTCGCCACAAAAAATGCTGAAGCGAAAAAAGGAATCTCTCATTGTCATCGCACTCGTCGCCGCGCTGCTGGTCGTCGCGGTGGTCGCGGCCTTCCCCGTGTACGTTCGATATAATGCGATCAAGTCTGGCGATGAACGCGTCGCGCGTGTTCTGCCGATCGCGCTCTCTTCATTCGATCCTGATCCGTCGCTTCAACCTTCGCGCAACTCCACTGCGTCCGTCTCAAATCCCGCATTCGTCGCGGCGGCGAGCCGCAATGTGACGCTCGGCTCAAGCCTCGACTGGCTCTTCGGCGGCAAGCAGCAGCGCGGCTGGTCGATCTACCTGCCGCTCATCACACGCACGCTCGACACAAACGCTACCACGGACTCGACGGACTTCGCGCAAGCCGTCGCGCGCTGGCAGAAGGCCGCGCGTCTTCAACCCACAGGCGTGCTCGACCGCGCCGACTGGATGCAGATGATCGCGGGCTGGCAGACGCGCCGTCTTAGGGGCGCGGCGTACCCTGATGCGAGCCAACTGGTCAGCATTCCCTCTTCTGAACTCTACGATCCCAACCGGCCCGCCGACATGCGACTTGTCGAGCGCACGACTTACGCGGCTTACAAGCGACTGCTTGCGGCGGCCACCTCGGATCGCTCGCTCGGTCTGAAAACAAACTCGAACGGCGAGCTGGCTGACTCTGAAAAGTTTCTGAAAGTCGTCTCGGCATTTCGTTCGCGCGAGCATCAAGATCGGTTGCGCCGCGAGCAACCCGAAGCGGGCCGCGCCGCGCTCGCCACCAACAGCCCGCACTTCACCGGACGGGCCCTCGACCTCTACGTCGGCGGCTACGACCCCGTCTCCACGAAGGACGACAACCGCGCCTTGCAGACGCAGACCAAAGCCTACAAGTGGCTCGTCAACAACGCCGAACGCTTCAACTTCCGCCCCTACTTCTACGAGCCATGGCACTGGGAATACGTCGGCAACTAAGCTGACGCAGCTACAAAAAAAGCCGACGCCTGAATCTTAGGCATCGGCTTTTCTTCTCCGAGCTTAACGTGCGATGCGCTCTCAAGCGGGGCGCGTCGTTTTCTTTGGCGCGGGTTTTCTCTTCGCGGGCGTTGAAGGGATGATGGGGACGAGGTGGCCGTCTTCGAGGGCGCGTCCGGCCTTGAGGCTGTCGAGGCTGACGACGTACTGGCGTTGGCGTGTGGGGAGCGAGAGAAGTTTTTTGATCGTCGGGTCGTCGATGGCTGATTGATCGATCTGGTAGTCGGAGAGTTCGGCGCGCATTCTTTCGACGGTGTTCGTGCCGCGCCCGTACACGTCTGCGTAGAGATGCAGTGTGTTGCCTTCGACGACCTGCGTGTCGTAGTTGATGTCGATGGGAAGTGGTGTATCGAGTTTCACGTCGAGCGTGTTCTTCGTCCGTTTCGCGTTGGCGATCTTCTTTGCGGAGACGGGAAGCGAGCGAGCGGCGATGATCTTTTCGGCGAGGTCGTAGAGGTCTGAGCGCACCATACGAACGCAGCCGTGCGAGACGAGATTGCCCCAGTCGCCGACGCCATGCGCCTCATGTATGAGGTAGCCGCCGCCGAGTGGCATCTTGACTTTGCCGAGCGGGTTGCGCGGATCGCTGGCGGGGATCACTTCGCCGACCGAGACGCCCGCGTGATCGCTCACCCAGTCGCTATCGGGCGGAACCCACGCGGGATTCCAGATGACATCTTCGATCTTGCGCTCGCCAATCACGAGCGGATACTTCTTCATCCCGACGCCGATCTTATAGACCTTCACCTCTTTGCCGTTCTGCCACAGCGTCAAACGAAACGCCGGAACATCAACCGTGATCTTGATGTCGGGCTGGCCCGCCGCGAACTCCGCCGTCTCGATCTTCCCGCCCGTGAACTTGTCCTCGCGCACAGACTCGTCGGCTTCGTAGCGACGCGCGGGCGTAGCGCTTGTCGAGGCGGTCGTCGAAGACGCACGACGCACGGGCGTCTGCTGTTCCCCTTGCGCGAATGCGGAGACGAAGAAGGACGATGTGATCAGACACGCGGACAGAAGTTTTAATTTAGTGTTCATAACGATTCTCAAAACGCGAGCCACGCTCTTCCGCTCGATTGCCGCGGGGCGTGGCTCATCCTCGATGCTGATCTACATTAAGACTCGCAAGGTCTTTCTGTAAACTTGATGTCGCTGGCCCTCGCGCGAGTTGTCCGCTAAAACCTCGCCCACAATCGCGAGAGCGTGCCCGTGTACTTGAGCGCGAAGTAGGCCGCCTGCGACAAGCCGAGGAAGAAGCCGATGGCCGCGCCGAACAACTCGATCTTGCGCAGGTGATCCTTCGCGACCGAGAGCACCAAATCTTCCAGCTTCTTGACGGGATAACTCGACACCTTCTCGCGCACGATGCCGCCGATGTCGAACTCGCGGATGGCCTGCGGCAACTTCTCGCGCGCCGCCGAAACAACACGCTCGACCAGCGCGCGGCTCGCGCGCTCGACCGTCGCTGCGGGCAAGTGATCGCCGATCCGGCCGATGGGCGCGACGAGGAGTCGATCAATCTGCGCCGTCAGAATGTTGTTGATGGTGCGCGCCGTCTCTTCGCGCGCGAGCACGTCGAAGAGTGACTTCGAGAGAAAACTTTTCAGACGCTGCGCCGAGTCGGGACTCGCATGTTCGATGAGCGCGCGAATGGTGTGCGGGCGCAGGCGCGCGAGCGCGTCATGCGAATAAGCAGAAACGGTCTTTAACAGTTCGTCGCCGCGTGCGATGGCGAGGATGCGAACGGCGATCTGATCCTTGATGAGTTCGAGCTTGTCGGGCGAAACGCTGCCAACGAGTTCGTCGAGCGGGCGCGCGAGGAAGTTGTCGATGGTCGAGTTCAAAAACGCCTCCGCCTCGCGGGCGAAAGCGTCGCCGCGCAAAAACTCTTCGACGCGGCGCGGCAGAGTCTTGTTCACCATCTCGTCAACTTCCGAATGGATGCGCTCGCGCGAGAGGAAGATTTTTTTGAAGAAATTGAGCTGCTGATAGTAGTCGTCAACCTCGCGCTTGATGAGCGCGCCGATCTGCTGGCGCGTGCGCCGGTTCGTCGCGATCTCCGAGAGGTGCGAGACGATGGGCGCAAGCTGCGCGTCGATGCGCTCCATCACAATCGCGACCGTCTCAGGCGTGAAGACTTCGGCGAGCGTCGCACGGCTGTGGGCCAGCTCGTCGATCCGCGCTGAGACGAAGTCTCTGACCTTCGCCTCGAACCCGCGCTCGTTCGTGACGAGGCGGAAGCGTTCTTCGACGAAGCCGAGCGTCTGCGCGTAGAGGTCGTCGGTGACGACTTCCGTCAGGCGGCGCGAGAGCAATTCGTCAACGCGGCGATCTATAAAAGAGTTGATCGCGGCGGCCGTCTCTTCACTCTTCAAGATGTCGGCGATGTACTCGGCGACTCTCAGTTGCAGCGCGCTGATCGCGTCGAGCACGGGCCCGCGCACGCCTGCGGGGAGCGCGTCGATGAAGGACGAGCGCGGCTTGTCGAGCAGGTCGCGCGTGTAAGTGTCGACGAGGTCGGAGACTTTGCGTTGGAAGAAGTCTGTCTCGAACAGTGCATCAACGACCGTGTCGTGCGAGACGAGTTCGTTGCCGACGGCGTTGCCGATGGTCTGCGCGAGACGCGCGCGATGGCGCGGGATCATGCCTTGGGGCCAGATCGTCATGCCGAGAAATTTCTTCGGAGTGTGCGGGCGAAAGAGCATCCGCACGGCGAGCCACGCCGCGCCATAGCCGTGGATGGTGGCGAAGAAGATGAGAAACAGCAGCTCGAAGATTTGCTGGCGAGTGATAACGAAACCCTCCTGCTCTCCCTGCACCGGCCGCGAATGTTGAATCAGTGTACGGACGAAAATGCTAACGGCGCGGACGAGGCGAGTCAAATGACGGGCGCACTCCGCGTATGAGCGTTGCATCGCGTCGCCGGTTCGTCTCGTCCGCCGGACGTTGACATCTAAAGGCGGCGCGACTATCGTGCTCGCGCTCAGCGAAGCGTTTTCTCAACCCTCTCGCCCCGGACGAATTGAGCGTTGTTCGGGCGCGCAGTAAGAATCCCAACTGCTGCCTCTCTCGGCGCGGCAAACGCGCACTCGAAGAGAGTGACAGCGCAAGGACGCGGGACAGGCCCGTGTCCTCCTCGTTACAGCAAGGACGAAGACACGAACGCCCTGCGCTCTGGAGCGCGGCGGCGCACATGCTCACCATGCAAGTCGTCGGTGAGTGTGGCGCGGCGCGAGCCCGCTCCTTCAAAGTGTCGAACGAAATGTTTTCTCCTTCCCCACGCATAATAAGTGGGACTTAACCTCAACCGGGACGGGACTGCAAACCCGACGCAGAAGCCCACCGCCCCATAGCTAACCCGAAAAGGAGATAGATCAATGCTCTTACGTCAAGTCGCACTCGTCTCTGAGACGAGCAGTATTTCATCGGCGGAACTCGGCGTCGTCGCCGCCGCGCTTCAGAAACAGGCTTCCAGAGATTTAGGGCCACTCTGGGCAGTGTCGGCGACCGTCGATGCCTTCGCGCGTCTCGAAGACGTGCCGCTTGGCTACTGGCCCATCATGGTTCGCGACGACATCAACACGCCCGGCGCGGCCGGCGTGCACGAAGACGACGCCGGTCAGCCCTTCGCTCTCGTCCAGTCGGGCGAAGGCTGGTCGCTCACAGCCAGCCATGAGTGCATTGAGATGCTCGTCGATCCGTTCGGTCGTCGTCTGGCCGCCGGACAGTCGCCGAAGCCGGGACAGGGGCGCGTGCAGTTCCTCGTCGAGCCCTGCGATCCGAGCGAAGCCACGGAGTTCGCTTACATCATCAACGGCGTGTCGGTCTCCGATTTCTACACGCCCAAGTTCTTCACCACCGCCGCCAACCCGCACGACCGTTACAGCTTCACCGGGGCCATCAAGAAGCCACGGCAGGTGCTCAAGGGCGGCTATTTGAGTTGGCACGATCCGGTAACGGATCACTGGTTTCAAGAGACGTTCTTCACCGGATCGAAGCCGATCTTCAACGACCTCGGCAAGCTGAGCGCGCGGACAGGCAAGAGCTTCCGCCGACAAATCTACGACGTGACTCACGAGGCTTTCGAGGCGCGCCGACCGAGCAAGGCGGACATCTCCACCGTGATGGCGGCGCGAGAGTTGAACGTCGCGCCCGTGGGCGCAAGAGCGGACGCGTGGCGTCGGCAGGTCAAGTCGCTGACGCGCAAGCGCGCGGCTGGCAAGTAGCACGCGCGTTTAGCGACAAGCCAAGTATTGCCGTCCCGCCGTCGCGCGGTTTGTTATTCGCACGACGGCGGGATACATTATTTTGCAAAGCGGGATACATTACTTGGCAAACAAGAGGAGAGTGATCATGTCTCAGATCGACGATGAAGCCAGAGAGGCGAGGGCTGCGCGTTTGCGCGCGAAGATCGACCGCATCACAGGGCATCAACCCGATGTCTCCGGCGACGCAACGGCGGACGACGCGGGCGAGAGCGGCGGTGGGCCGGACGAGCCGTCGCGTAAAGGCGAGAGCGGGCGCACGCGCGCAGCCACAGGCGAGCAGTCGGGTGCGGTCGCGGATGAAAGCCCGCGCGATTTCATTCAACGCAAGATGCGCGAGGGCGGCGAAGGCGAGAAGCGTTAAGACGCGTGCGCGCACCTGATGCGAGCGCGCGTTAAGACTCTTGCCGCCGCGCACTCATGCGAGCGTGAAGTTTGGCAGCACGCGCATCGCCGTCAAGCCGACAGCGACGCGGTCTCCGATCTTCAGCCGTTGCGCGCTCGCTTCCGGTTTGGGGCGCGTGACGATGACGGGCACGCCGAGTCGCCGCTCCGCAGTGTTGATCGTGACGCGGTAGAGCGGCGGCTCTTCCGGGTTGGGCCGACTCGCCACCAAGTCGAGCCGCAGCTTGAGTCGTTCGTAAGCTCCGACGAAATCGATCTCTTCAACCACGCCGTTCGTCAGGCGGCGACAACCTTCCGGCAACTCTCCGCTCTCACTCACACATACGTCTTCCGGTCGAAAGATGAGCTTCACGGCCTGGCCCTCGCGGAAGCGGGCCGTCTCTTCGCGCGCGGGCAGAGAGGTCGTGCCGATCTCGACCGATCCGCCGTTGACGACTCCGAGCAGAAGATTCGCCGCGCCGAGAAACGTGGCGACGTATTCAGTCTCCGGTTTGTTATAGACCTCGTCGGGCGTGCCCACCTGTTCAATTCTTCCAGTGTTCAAGACCGCGATCCGGTCTCCGAGTTCCAGTGCTTCCTCTTGATCGTGCGTGATGAAGATGGCGGGCACTTTAATCTCTCTGAGGAGCGCGCGAATCTCGCGTCGCAGGCGCACGCGCGTCTGCGCATCGAGCGCGCCGAAGGGTTCGTCGAACAAAAGCACCTGCGGCTCATAGGCGAGCGTGCGCGCAATTGCCACGCGCTGCTGCTGGCCCCCGGAAAGTTGCGAAGGGAATTTCTTCCGGTGCGCTTCGAGACCGATGAGTTCGAGCAGACGATTGACGGTCTCTCTGATCTCTCTCTTCGTGCGCCCGCGAATCTTCAGGCCGTAAGCGATGTTGCGCTCGACCGTCATGCGTGGAAACAGCGCGTAGTCCTGAAAGATGACGCCGACGCCGCGCTCGCGCGCGGGCATATCCGTGACATCTTTGCCGTGCAGGCGGACGCGCCCCTCGTCCGGCTCTTCGAGACCGGCGATGATGCGCAGGATCGTCGTCTTGCCGCTGCCCGATGAGCCGAGCAGCACGAGCGACTCGCCCTCCGCTACGTCGAAGCTCACGCGGTCTAACACCTTCGTCTTCTTAAAACTCTTGCTCACCTCGCGCACGCTCGCGGCCACCAGCGCGGGTGCGACGACGTTCGCCAACGGGCCCTCGTCGTCACGCGTGCCCTCGCTTGATGCGCCGTGCTCGTCGTCGCGTCGCGTGTCGTCCGCCGGTTCTCTCTTCAATTCTGGCTGCATGGCGTGTCGGATTTAGTCGGCGTCGATCCAGTCGCGCGCGAAGAAGAGCACGCTGAAGATGGCGAAGGAGAAGAGTGCGAGGACGATGGCGACGGCGTTGGCCGCCTCAACTTGCCCTTCGTTAAACTTCGAGAAGATGTAGAGCGGCGCGGTCTGCGTCCGGCCCGCAAGGTTTCCCGATACTAAGATCGTCGAGCCGAACTCGCCGACGGCGCGCGCAAAAGTTAAGAGTGCGCCCGTCACGATTGCGCCGCGCAAAGATGGAAGTGTGACGTGCCAGAAGGTCTGCCAGCGCGTCGCGCCGATGGTGGCGGACGCCTCTTCGAGCGTGCGGCTCATCGTGTCGAAGACCGGCTTGATGACGCCGAAGGCGAGCGGGAACGTGACGAAGACGTTGGCGAGAATGATGGCCCACGCCGTGAACATGATGTTCACACCGTGCGGCGTGAGCAGTCGCCCTAAAGTCCCATAGGGGCCCCACAAGAGCAGCAGCGCGAAGCCTGCGACGGCGGTCGGGATCGCGGTTGGCAGAGAGATCGTGACGATGACGGCGTTGCGCCCGCGAAAGTCGTGGCGCGAGAGGACGTAGGCGGCGAAGAGTCCGAAGAAGACGTTGAAGACGGTGGCCCAGAAGCTCGTCGCGAGTGAGAGCTTCAAAGCGAAGATGGCTTCGGGCGCGCTCAGGGCCGACCAGAACTTTCCGGGGCCACTCCTCGTCCCGAAGATAAAGATCGACGCGAGCGGCAAGAGCACCAGCGGCAGCATGATAACGAGCAGCGTCGCGACGCTCAACGGGCGCACCACGTCGAACCCGCGCACATGCCTCAGCGTTGCGATCCTCGAACTCATAAAGCCGTCAATCGTGAATCATCAATCGTGAATCGCAAAAGCAGTTCTCACGATTCACGATTTACTGTTTACGTTTCTGCACTTGGTCGCGAAAGATTTTTTCGATCACTTCCGGGTAAGCCTTGTCCCAGCCGCCGAAGTAATCGACGGTGAAGGGCTGATTGATGTGTGCGAACTCTTTGCTGGCATCGTTCAACTGCTCATCGGTCGTGGAGTGTAGATGATACTGGACGAAGGCGCGCTGCGCCTCTTCGCTCCAGAGATATTGTAGGAAGCCTTCGACGACCGGACGATCCACGGCGCGCACGTTGCGGTCGATAATGACAGCCGGATGCTCGCTGAAGATCGTCGCCTCCGGCACGACGACTTCGACGGGCGCGTTCGCCTGCTTCATCAACAGGCCTTCGAGTTCGTAGGTGATGAGCGCGTCGCCGTAGCCGGTCTCGAACTGCGTGCGCGCCTCGCGGGCCGATCCCGGTGTCGAGACGACGTTGCGCCAGACGGCTTGCAGCGTCGCGAGCGCGCGCGCCTCATCTTTGCCGCCCGAAGCCTTCTCTGATTTAACGAGTTCTGATCCGTAGATCGCAAGCACAGACCACTGCGCGCCGCCGGACGAGACCGGATCGGGATGAATGACTTTGACGCCGGGCTTGCCGAGGTCTGCGAAGTCTCGAATGTTTTTCGGATTACCTTTGCGGACGATGATGACGAACGGCGTCTTGTTGACGATGCCGTGTTGCGGAAGATCGTGCCAGTCAGACGTGATCGCGCCGCCCTGTCTGAGTCGTGCGGCGTCGCGCTCGATGGAGAGGATCGCGACGTGCGCCGGCGCGCCCTGCAAGATTTGATTTGTGAGCGTCTCTGATCCGGCAAACGAAGAGACGAACTTCACGTCCTGCCCGTGCTCCTGCTTCCACTTCGCGGCGAACGCCGGATAGATGGCCTTCTCGAAGGCCTCCTTCATGATCGAGAAGCCATAGACGGTGATCTGCGCCGTGCCCGCGTCGCCGTGCTCTGTGGGCGACTGCGGCAGACAACTCGACAAGACGACGAGCGCGAGGCACGCGGTAAGCAACGGCGCGAGCCGACGGGAGAGTAAACGTGTCCGCTTCAAGTCGTATAACCTCCGACTTCTCTCTGGACGAGCGCGAGTCTGGGAACTTCTGCTGTGAACGTTTCCGGGTTGAAACTCTATAGCACAAAAACCGCCACGCGCGGGATTACTTTTTTATGACTTTCGCGCGGGTCGCGCTGTTGCCAAGACGCGCATCTCCCGTTAATACTAGGCGCACGCGGATACAAGCAGTTTCATCCCGTCTCAACGTCAGACACTTGCGCCACGGAGACCGCATGAGCACACAGGCTCTCACGCAGATCGAGCCGCGCCCCGTTCGCTGGGCGAAGGTCATCGATCAAACACGTTGCATCGGCTGTCACGCCTGCACGACCGCCTGCAAGTCGGAGAACGAAGTGCCCGTCGGCGTGACGCGCACCTACGTCAAGCACGTCGATGTCGGCGTGTTCCCGCAGGCGCGCAGAGCGCATCAGGTGACGCGCTGCAACCAGTGTGCGAACGCGCCGTGCGTCACAGCCTGCCCGACGACGGCGATGTTCAAGCGCGCGGACGGCATTGTGGATTTTGACAAGTCGATCTGCATCGGCTGCAAGGCGTGCATGGCGGCGTGTCCCTACGATGCGATCTTCATCAACCCCGAAGATCACTCCGCCGAGAAGTGCAACTTCTGCGCGCACCGCATCGACATGGGACTGGAGCCCGCGTGCGTCGTCGTCTGTCCCGTCGAAGCGATCTTGGTTGGAGACATGAACGACGAAGCGTCGAAGGTGGCCCACATCATCAACCGCGACGTGGTCAACGTCCGCCGACCGGAGAAGGAGACGCACCCGAAACTTTTTTACAAGGGCGCGCATCAAGCGACGCTCGATCCGCTCGCCGCACGACGACCCGACGGCAACCTCTTCATGTGGAGCGAGCAACCTCAAGGGCCGGACATCGTTAACTCAGGTCATCCCGAATACAACAACTCGTCCGCCGCCGCGCTGCTCTCATACGACGTGGGCCACTCGATCCCTTGGGACTGGCGCGTGAGCCTCTACACTTGGACGAAGGGGATCGCCGCAGGCGCATACATCGTCGCCGCGCTGCTCGTCCTCTTCCGTCTCATCGCGGCGAACAATCCTCTGTGGCTCTGGGTCGCGCCCGTCGTCTCCGGTGCGCTGCTCGCCGCGACGGGGGCCCTTCTCATCTGGGACTTGGAGCACCCGACGCGCTTCCTGCTCATCTTCACGCGCCCGCAGTGGCGCAGTTGGTTAGTTAAAGGCGCGTTCGTCATCGCGGCTTACACGCTCACACTCGCGCTGCACTTCGCCGCGTCGCTCGCAGGCTCCGTGCGCGTGCAAGGCTACCTGATGATCGCTGGCCTGCCGCTCGCCGCGATGACGGCCATCTACACCGCCTACCTCTTCGCACAGGCGAAGGCGCGCGACCTCTGGCAGAGCGCGCTGCTGCCGCCACACCTCTTCGTCCAAGCATTGCTCGTCGGCAGTGCGGCACTAATTCCCTTCGCCGCGTGGCGGGCCGAGTCGGCCCTCGCGCCGCTCGCGTGGACGCTCACAGCCGCGAGCCTCCTACATCTGCTCATGGTCTGGGGCGAGACGACGCTCACGCACCCGACCGCGCACGCACATCTGGCGGTGCGCGAGATGACACGCCGCCGCTACGCCGCTTACTTCTGGGCCGGTCTCGCGCTCACCATCCTCGGCGCGCTCGCACCCTTCATCGATCTCGCCGCCGTCCCGCTTGCACTAGCCGGGCTACTCCTCTACGAACACGCCTACGTGCAGGCGGGCCAGTCCGTGCCGCTCGCGTGAGAGGTTTAATCGAGGAGAGATAATGCACAGACGAAATTTCTTAGGGGCCACCGGCAGCGCGATTGGTGCGGCTACGGTCGCCTCGCTCTTTGCGCCCGCCGCGCTTCAGAAGGTGCAGGCTGCGACTCACAAGATTGCCGCCCTCAACCCGCAACAGGCGGCTCAAGACGAATCTTTCTGGCGCGAAATCCAGCAGGCTTTCAGTATCAACCGCAGCATGATCAATCTCGACAACGGGAGCGTCTGCCCTTCTCCACGCATCGTCACGGAGGCTTTTGTGCGCTACACGTGGGCACAGCAGGAGGCCCCCGGCTTCATGCTCTGGCAGGCTTTCGCGCCGCTCTGGCAAACCGCGCGCGATGGACTGGCGAAGCTCTTCGGCTGCGACGCCGAGGAGATCGCGATTGTCCGAAACGCCACAGAGGCTCTCAATAACATACTGCTCGGAATCGAACTCCGCCCCGGCGACGAAGTCCTCACCACGACCCATGATTACTCGGCGATGCAAGACGCGCTCGACCAGCGCAGCCGTCGCGAAGGCATCGTGGTGAAAACGATAGACAAAGTGCCGATGCCCCCGCAGTCGATGGACGAGCTACTGGCCCTCTACGAGCGGGGCGTCACCCCGAAGACGCGGCTCATCCTAGTGACCCATCCGGTCAACTACACAGGACAACTTTTCCCCGTCAAACAAATCTGTGAGATGGCCCACCGCAAAGGGATCGAAGTCGCCGTTGACGGGGCGCAGTCTTTTGCCAACGTGGATTACAAACTCTCAGACCTCGGCTGCGACTATTTCGGGACGAGTCTTCATAAATGGCTGCTCGCGCCGCTCGGCACGGGCATGATGTATATTCGCAAAGAGAAGATCGGCAAGGTGTGGCCCCTCTTCCCTCAACCTGTCGCCGAGGTGGGGCCGGACAACATCTTTAAGTTCGCCTATCAGGGCACGCAGTCCGCCGCCATGGGCATGGCTATCTCGGAGGCGCTGGCTTTCCACGACGGCGTCGGGCCCAAGCGCAAGGAGGAGCGGCTTCGTCACCTCACGCGCCACTGGACTGATCGGGTGAGCAAGTTGCCGAACGCGCGCTTTATCACCTCATTCGCTCCAGAGATGAGTTGCGGCCTCGCCACGTTCGAGCTAACAGGAATCGAGCCGAGGGCTCTGACTCGCCACCTCTGGGATCGCCACCGGATTCTGGTGCAGGCAATGATTAATCGGCGCGCGCCTGAGATCAGAGGAGTGCGCGTGACCCCGAACTTGTACACGACGTTGGGCGAGTTGGATTACTTCTGTGAAGCCATAGAACGTATAGCTAAAAACGGCATCCCGAAGTAATCAGGAAATCATTACGTTCAAACTCTAAGCCATGAAAGAAACCGAAGCGAACGAGCGTGTAAGTGCGTTGCGCCACGAGACGGAGGCGCGTGGGGAGACGTTCTATCAGGGGGCGAGCCGGATCGATCTGGCGTCGTTCCCGCCGAAGGAGCGTTGGGGCGAGTGGGTGGAATTGGACTCGCGGGAGTGGCCCCGTCGGAAGGAGCGTCGCTACACGCTTGTGCCGACGACATGCTTTAACTGCGAGTCGGCGTGCGGGCTGCTGGCTTATGTGGATAAAGAATCCGGTGAGGTGCAGAAGTTCGAGGGCAACCCGGAACATCCCGGATCGCGTGGGCGCAACTGCGCGAAGGGGCCCGCGACGCTCAATCAGATCACCGATCCGGATCGCATACTGTTTCCTTTGAAGCGCGTAGGACGACGCGGCGGCGGCGAGTGGGCACGCGTGAGTTGGGATGAAGTGCTCGACGCAATCGCGGGTCGCATACGCAAAGCGATCATCGAGAACCGGCACAACGAGGTGATGTATCACGTCGGGCGGCCCGGTGAAGACGGATTCACCGAGCGCGTGTTGGCGGCGTGGCGTGTGGACGGTCACAACTCGCACACGAACGTCTGCTCGTCGTCGGCGCGCGCGGGTTATCAATACTGGATGGGCTTGGATCGTCCGAGTCCTGACCACGCAAACGCGAAAGTGATCTTCCTCATCAGCTCGCACCTCGAAACGGGCCACTACTTCAACCCGCACGCGCAGCGCATCGTCGAAGCCAAAGCATCAGGCGCGAAGATCATCGTCTTCGATACGCGGCTCTCGAACACGGCGACGCATGCGGACTATTGGGTCGCGCCGCATCCCGGATCGGAAGCTGCAATCGTGCTCTCGATTGCGAACTACCTCATCAGCAACAAGCTCTACAATCGCGAGTTCGTCCGTCGTTGGTGGAACTGGGAAGAGTTCTTGGCGGTCGAACAACCGGAAGTCGAGACGACGTTCGAGAACTTCGAGATGTCGCTCAAGACTCTCTATGCCGCCTACACCTTCGAGTTCGCATCGCAAGAATCGGGCGTTGATGCGAGCGTGATCGAAGAGATCGCGAAGGTCGTCGCGACCGCAGGCACGCAGTTCTCAAGTCACAACTGGAGATCGGCGGCGGCGGGCAACAACGGTGGGTGGCAGGTGGCCCGCACGCTCTTCTTCTTGAACGCGTTGCTTGGCGCGGTGGCGACAGAGGGCGGAGTCTTCCCGAACGCTTGGAACAAGTTCGTGCCGAAGCCGATCTATTCGCCCCCACACCCGCCGAAGTGGAACGAGATGACCTGGGCGCGCGAGTACCCGCTCGCGATGAATGAGCTATCGTTTTTGCTGCCGCAGTTTTTGAAGGACGGGCGCGGACATGTAGATACATACTTCACGCGCGTCTATAACCCCGTGTGGACGAACCCCGACGGGTTCTCTTGGATCGAAGTTCTGCAAGATGAGAGTTTGATCGGCTGCTACGTTGCCATGACGCCGACGTGGAACGAGACTGCTTATTTCGCAGACTACGTTTTGCCGATGGGCCACGGCTCAGAGCGACACGACATACATTCTTACGAGACGCACGACGCGCAGTGGCTCGGCTTCCGACAGCCCGTGCTGCGCGAAGCTAGAGAGCGCGACGGCGAGAAGATCACGGACACGCGCGAGGTCAACCCCGGCGAGGTCTGGGAGGAGAACGAGTTCTGGTTGGAGTTGACTTGGAGAATTGATCCTGACGGGACTCTCGGCATCCGGCAGTTCGCCGAATCGAAAGCGAGACCGGGCGAGCGGCTCGGCGTCGATGAATACTACGGCTACATCTTCGAGAACTCCGTGCCGGGCCTGCCCGAACGCGCGGCGGAAGAGGGCCTGACGCCGCTTCAGTTCATGCGACGCTACGGCGCATTCGAGATACGCAAGAAGATCGGCGCACTCAACGAAGAACGTGTGCCGCCGGAGGAGTTGGAAGACACGCGCACTGATCGCTTCGGTCGCGTCTATACGCGCGCGCCAAAGCCCGCATCGACGAACGTCGTGCCCATCAACACGCCGGACGGCGACGCAGAGGGCCGTCGCTTCGTCGGCGTCGAGATCGACGGAGAGATTCGTCGCGGCTTCCCGACGCCTTCGGGCCGTCTCGAATTTTATTCTAAGACGCTCGCCGACTGGGGCTGGCATGAGTGGTCGCTGCCAACTTACATCAAGAGTCACGTCCACCCGTCGCGCCTCGCGGAAGATCAGACGATCCTCATCTCGACCTTCCGTCTGCCCGTGCAGATTCACACGCGCTCGGCGAACGCCAAGTGGCTCGACGAGATCGCGCACACGAATCCGCTCTGGATTCACACATCGCACGCCGCGAAGTTAAACGTTCGCACAGGCGATCTCGTGCGCGTCGAAACCGAGACGGGCCACTTCTGCGTGCGCGCGTGGGTGACGGAAGGCATCAAGCCCGGCATTGTCGCCTGTTCTCATCACATGGGTCGTTGGAAATTAAACGAGACGGGCCAGCGTCAGATGATGGCTACCGTCTCGCTCGCGCGCGATGGCTCGCGCTGGACGATGCGACGCGAGCAGGGCGTTCATCCTTACGACTCAAACGACGCGGACACGCGTCGCATCTGGTGGACGGATGTTGGTATTCATCAAAACTTAACTTTCCCTGTTCATCCCGATCCGGTTTCGGGCCAGCACGCTTGGCATCAAGCCGTGCGCGTGCGCAAAGCTGAGGCGGGCGACCGTTACGGCGACATCTCGGTTGACACCGCGAAGTCGCGCGAAGTCTATCAACGCTGGCTCGCAGAGACGCGCTCCGCCGACGAGTTTTCGCCCGACGGCACGCGCCGGCCCTACTGGTTGCTGCGCCCCTTGAAGCCCGCGCGCGAAGTTTATCGGCTGCCCGATGAAGAACACGAACATGTCGGCGCGGACTGAAATGCCGTTAAGGGATAAGAGTCTCAACGGGCCGACGTGCGATGCGCTTTCTTCGTCGTCGTATTCTGTGCGATGCTAGTCGGCGCGAGTTCAAGCCCCGTCGCTTTCGGGGATCACGTTTCAACAAGTGGAGTGAGAAGTCATGCGTTCAATCTTAATTTCCGCGACGGCGATGATCGCGCTCGCCGTCGTGCTGCTCGCGGCGTGCAGTCCGCGCGGTGCGAGCGCGCCCGCGTCAAACTCTTCCACGTCGAACACGAACGCGACGAATGTGTCGGCGACGAATCCGGCCGCGTCGCAGCAGGAGGCCGCGTCGAACGACGACGTGGCGCGCATCAAGCAGGATGAGCTAACTGCGGCGTTGAAGAAGGGCGCGGTCGTGCTCTTCGACGTGCGCGACAAGGCCTCTTACGAGGCGGGCCACATCAAGGGCGCGAAGAACGTGCCGTGGAGTGAGGTCGAGCATCGACTCTCGGAGTTTCCGAAGGACAAGCGGATCGTCACCTACTGCGCTTGACCGAACGAACACACCAGCGCCCGTGCGGCGCAGACACTCAAGAGCAAAGGCTACACGAACGTCGCGGCCCTCTTAGGCGGTTGGAACGAATGGAAGAGCGCGGGCCTGCCGACGGAGACGAGCAAGTAAAGCAGTTGCGGAATGCGGATTTCGGATTGCGGATTAAAGAGCCAAAGAAATAGAACGCGGCTTTGAGTTTGAATCTCAAAGCCGCGTTTCTTCTAATCCGCAATCCGCATTTTTACATCAGTGGCACGGGCTCGGCGACGCGCACCGGATGCGGCGTGATGACGCGACCCGAAGGGACGCAGAGCACCGGGCAAGGAGCGTTTCTAATCACGCGCTCAATCTCCGCGCCGAGTGAGGGCGCGCCGCCGAAGAACGCTTGATGGACGCTCGTGCCGATCACGATCAGATCGAAATCATCGTTCGTCGCGAGCCTGACGATCTCCTCGTAGGGCTTCCCCTCGGCGACGTGCGTGATGCACTTGCCGCCGCCCGCGCACTCGAACGTCTCCATCTTCCGACGCACGTGCTTGCGTAGATCGTCGAGCGCGCTGCCGCCGCTCTCAGGGAAGAAGTCCGCGAACCGCTCCATGAAATCGCCGACGACGTAGAGACTGTGAAACTCTGCGTTCGCGTCGCGCGCGATCTCGGCGGCGAGACGCGCGGCGGGCTCCGAAGAGGGCCGGAAGTTCGTCGCCAGCAGCACGCGGTTCAAGTTGATCTCCGTCTGCCCTTCGCGGTGCGAGACGAACTCGCGCTGCGGCGGGCGGACGACGAGCACGGGGCAAGACGCTTCCGTGATGACCTCCTCCGCGTTCGAGCCGAGCAGCGCGTGGCGCAACCGGCCCCGACCGTGCGTGGCGACCGTGATGAGATCGGCGTCGAGCGCGCGCGCCGCGTTCGCGATCTCGTGCGCTGGATCGCCTTCCGTGATTCGCGTCTCGACTTCGAGTCCGGCGAGCAACGGATCGGCGAGCACGTCTTCGACCTTGCGACGCAAATCTTTTAGCCACTCGTTCTGCGGCTCGTCGAGCACGCGCGCGGGCAGTGTCAAGAGGTTCGCGGGCACGCTGCCCTCCTGCACGTTGAAGAGCACGATGCGCCCCGCGTCCTCGCGCGCGAAGGCCGCCGCATACTTGAGCGCGCCGTGGGCCAGCTCCGAGAAGTCCGTCGGGAAGAGTACGTTTTTGAATGGGAACATAGTTCGTGAATGGTAAATGGTTAATGGTGAATCGTGAACGGTCATCGCGGCTCATCAATGGTGGCTCGCGGTCAGGCCTGTTCGCCGCAGAATGCGATTCACCATTGACGATTTAGCATTGACCGCTTTTCATGTCCAGCGCAAGCCCGCGATGCGTTCGAGCTGCGCGGTGAAACCGAATCGCGCGAGCGCGCGCGGGCGACGCTCGGAAAGCGCGGAGAGTTCGCGGGCCACTTCGCGTCGGACTCCGCGCGCCCCGCCGCCCTCTGCGTTCGCCACGCGCTCGACCACGCGGCGCAGAGCCTCGCACACGCCCGCAACGAACGCCGACGCATCTGTGCGCCGCGCGAGTCGCGCCTCACCATTGACGTACTCGACGCAGTCGGCAAGCGATGAGAGAAACGGATACTCAGTCGAGACCTCCGCGCGCGCATCTCGAAAGAGCGCGGCAAACTCTCCGCCCTCGACCGCGACGAGCGCGCGCTCGACCGCCGCTATCAACTCGCCGCCGAGTTGCAGCACGTTCCTCCGGTCGATCTCTTCCTGTGCGCTTGCCTCGTGCTCGTCTGTCGTGTCCATCGTTCCTGCGGAGTCGGCGAGCCGCGACCAAGCAGCGCGGTGCGCGCCCGGCTCTGCAGGCTCGATGTCGCCTTCGTAAACGCTCACGCGTCCGCCCGGCTCGCTCGCGCGAACGATGACGCGTTGCAGCGCCGCCTCGCCATCCGACTCGCGCCCCGTCACGTGATCGCGCTCGCGCACGCGCGGTCGCCCGCGCACCGAAAGAAAGATGTCGGCGTCGTACTCGTCTAGCTCGACGTGCACGCGCCCCGCAAAATCACGCTGCTGCAAGTGGCGCACGAGCGCGGCGAGATTCACGTAAGCCGTATCGAGATTTTGATGGACGACGCGCGAGCGCGCGTCAAATGTTTCCGGCATGAAAAATTTTCCGTCGGTCGCTTCCGGCGCGGCGAAGTCTAACACGAAACGATGAATGCGGAATGGTGAATGAAGAGACGGACATCATTTCATTCATCATTCCGCATTCATCGTTTCGTGCTAAACTCCGCGACGCTCATGCGCCGCGACGATCAGGATCGTCTCCCAACTCTGCCAAGCCCATCGGTCGCGGAAAACTTCTGGAGATAGAGACAAGTGTTTCGAGGACTCTTTCGCACCAAGAATCCGGGCGACAGCTGCCCGAAAATCAATTTGACAAAATGTTGATTTGCTCTGTGATATGGTGCATCCGAAAAATTTTGATCATTGTAATGCAGACCTATGAATCGTAGTACACAGGCGCGATGAAGAAGCTCTACAGGGGGGCCAGATGACGAGCAATACTGAGCGGATGGAAACAAAAAAAGACGAACGACTTGGCGGATTGCAACGGTCGGTCGGCTTCTACGGGCTGATGTTCGTCTCGCTGGGCTCAATCATCGGATCGGGCTGGCTGCTCGGCGCGCTCAACGCGGCGGAAGTGGCTGGCCCCGCGTCGATCTTGTCGTGGATTCTCGCGGCCTGCATGCTCTCGCTGCTCGCGCTGACTTACGCCGAACTGGGAGCCACGTACCCCGTCGCCGGAGGTGCGGCGAGGTTTCCCTACTACTCGCACGGGCCCATCGCAGGGTTCATGTCGGGATGGGCGTCGTGGTTGCAGGCTGTTTTCATCGCGCCCATCGAGGTGCTCGCGGCCATTACCTACGTCAACAGCGTCGGCTGGGTCAACCAGCACTTCAACATGATCAACAAGGTGGGCGATAGCGCCGGACTCTTGAACGGAACGGGCCTCGTCGTGGCCCTCGTCTTGATGGTGCTGTTCACGGCGATGAATCTCGCGGGCGCGAAGTTCCTCTCCGACAGCAACGTGATCGTTGTCATCTGGAAGACGGCCGTGCCCGTTCTCGCCATCGCGGTCGTCGCTTGGCTGCAGTTCAACCCCGCCAACTTCCACGCGGGCGGCGGCTTCATGCCGTTCGGCTTCCATGGTGTCTTCGCTGCGCTGACAGGTGGCGTCGTGTTCGCCTTGCAAGGCTTCGAGCAAGCGGTTCAACTGGCCGGTGAGGCACGCAATCCGAAGAGAGATCTGTCGCGGGCGATTATCACTGCCATGGCGATCGGTGCGGTGCTATACGCGCTCCTGCAAGTCGTGATGATCGGCGGGCTCAATCCTGCGAACATCGCTAAGGGCTGGAGCAAGCCGCTCGGCACTGACCCGTCCGACTACGGCGCGTGGTACACACTGGCCCTCGCGGTGGGTGCGGGCTGGCTCGCCAAGGTGCTCATCATCGACGCCGTCATTTCACCGGCGGGCACGGGCGTCGTGTACGTCACCACCACCGCGCGCCTCTCCTACGCCCTCGGCGAGGAGCGCGAGATGCCGACCGCGCTGGCGACGACGAACCGCAAGGGCGTGCCCGTGGTCTCCATTATCGTGGCGGCGGTTGTCGGCTCGCTCGCGTTCGGGCCATTTAAGAGCTGGAGCGCGCTCGTCAGCGTGGTCACTGCAGCCACCGCGATCATGTACGCCTTCGCTCCGGTGTCGTTGGCGGCGCTTCACAAGGTCGATGGTGGCCGTCCACGATCCTACCGGGTGCCCATGCCGACGCTCTTGCTGCCTGCGGCTTTTTGCTCGGCCAATCTGATCATCTATTGGGGCGGTTTCGAGACCACTTGGAAGCTCGCCTGCGCCATGGCGGTCGGGCTGGCCCTGTTCATCGTGGGGGCGTGGCGTCGCGGCACCGGCGCGCAGCACACGATCCGCAACGCCTTCTGGATCGGGCCGTGGTTCGCAGGTCAGGTGCTCATCGGGTGGCTGGGCCGGTACGGCAACGGCTCCAGAAACCTTCTGCCAAACTGGGTGGATATCGTCGTAGTCATCGTCTTCGCCTTAGTGATCTTCTACTGGGCCATCAGCCTCACATTGACCAAGGAGGGAACTGCGGCGGCAGTGGCGAAGGACGCAAAGCAGATCGACTACGTCACGCAGGGCTGACGGACGCGGCTGGACGCGGGGAGGCGCGCATGAAGATTCTCGTCCTCGGCGCGGGCCGCATGGGGCTCGGCGCGGCTTACGATCTCGCGCACAACTCGCCGGACGTTTTATCCGTCACGGTCGCGGACATCGACAGCGAACGCGCGCGCGCCGTCTGCGAGACGGTGGGCAGCGCGAAGCTCACGCCCGCACAAATCGATGTCGAAGATTCTGATCACGTCGTCGCGCTCATGCGCGGGCACGATGCCGCGATCAGTTGCATCACATACTTGCACAATCTGCGACTCGCGCGCGCGGCAATCAATGCGCGCACGAACTTCTGCGACCTCGGCGGCAACAACTCAGTCGTCGCTTCGGAACTCGCGTTGGACGAAGAAGCGCGCGCCGCCCGGATCAACATCGTTCCCGATTGCGGGCTGGCCCCCGGTATGGTGGTCGTCCTCGCTGCCCACGGCGCGGAGCGTTTCGATGAGATCGAAGCGATCCACATACGCGTCGGCGGTCTGCCGCTTCAGCCTAAACCGCCGCTCAATTACCAGATCGTTTTTTCGGTCGAAGGCTTGATCAACGAGTACGTCGAGCGCGCGAGGGTCGTGCGCGGAGGGCGCATCATTGATGTCGAGTCGATGACGGAGATCGAGGAGCTTGAGTTCCCCGCGCCCTTCGGCAAGCTGGAAGCGTTTCAAACTTCGGGCGGCGCTTCGACGCTGCCCGACACTTTTCTAGGTCGGATCAAAGAACTCGACTACAAGACGATCCGCTACCCCGGCCACTGCGCGCTAGTAAAGCTGCTCATCGATCTCGGACTCGCTTCGAGCGACGAAGTTGATCTGGGCAGCGCGCGCATCAGTCCGCGCCGGCTGCTCGGCGAGTTGCTCATGCGACACCTGCCCGCCGACGAGCCCGATGCCGTCTTAGTCCGTCTGGAATTTCGCGGACGCACGAACAATGAGACGCGACGTTTGCGCTACGACATCATCGACCGCTTCGACGAGCGCACGCGCCTCTCCGCGATGATGCGCACGACGGCCTTCCCCGCTTCCATTGTCGCGCAGACGATGGCGCGCGGAGAGACGATAAAAAAGGGCGCGCTCCCGCAGGAACTTTGCATCCCGCCCCTACCCTTTATCGCTGCCCTCGCCGCGCGCGATATACGCATCGACGAGAGCTTCGTCGAATGACAAAGCGTTTGCTTTCCGTTTGATTCTATTTTTAGTTGAAGACACGCGCACGCGCGTTATAATGCGCGCGTCTCCCTTAAGTCCGGTCGTCAAACTTCTCACCCGTTTCGGAGCGAAATAGTTTATGAACGCACTCCCCGTCATCATCGGCGCGCTCTGCGTGATGGCGATCTCTTATCGCTACTACTCCGCTTTTATCGCCGCGAAAGTTCTCGCGCTCGACGACACACGAGCCGTCCCTTCGCAGACGATGTACGACGGGCACAACTATTACCCGACGAACAAGTGGGTCTTGTTCGGCCATCACTTCGCCGCGATCAGTGGCGCAGGGCCACTCGTGGGGCCTGTGCTCGCCGCGCAGTTCGGCTTCTTGCCCGGACTGCTCTGGCTCGTCATTGGCGTCTGCATCGGCGGGGCGGTTCACGACTTCATGATCCTCGCGGCAAGCGTGCGACGAAAGGGAAAGTCGCTTGCGGAGATCGCGCGCACGGAGATCAGCCCGCTCTCCGGCGTAGTCGCTGGCGTGGCGATTCTCTTCATCGTCGTCATCGCGCTCGCAGGTTTAGGTCTCGTCGTCGTCAACGCGCTCGCAGAATCGCCGTGGGGCACGTTCACCGTCGGCTTCACGATCCCGCTCGCGCTCTTGATGGGGCTCTACATGTATCGCTTCCGCAAGGGCAAGATCGGCGAGGGGACGATCATCGGCATCATCGGTCTGCTCGTCGCTGTTGTCGTCGGCGGGCGCGTAGCGGAATCGACGTGGGCCGCTTCGTTCACGTTCTCGAAGCACACCGTGACGATCTTGATGGCGGCTTATGGCTTCATCGCCTCCGTGCTGCCCGTATGGATGCTCTTGTGCCCGCGCGACTATCTGTCGTCGTACTTGAAGATCGGGACGATCGCGTTTCTCATCATCGGCGTCATACTCGTTCATCCGAATCTGAATATGCCTGCGCTGACGCCGTTCGTGTCGGGAGGTGGCCCCGTGATACCGGGCAAGCTCTACCCGTTCGTCTTCATCACCATCGCCTGCGGCGCGATCAGCGGCTTCCACGCGCTCATCTCTTCGGGCACGACGCCGAAGATGATCATGAAAGAATCAGACACGCGCATGATCGGTTACGGCGCGATGTTGATGGAGGGCGTCGTCGGCGTCGTGGCCCTCATCGCCGCCTCTTCGCTCTTCCCCGGCGACTACTTCGCCATCAACACCAAAGTTGACACGCCCGAACAGAAGGCTGCATACGTCCGCATGGTTGAGACGCATACGGAAGAGGGCTTCAACTTGCAGCCCAGAGAGATCGATCAACTGCAAGCCGAATCGGGCGAGAAGAATTTGCGCGGGCGGACAGGCGGCGCGCCGACGCTGGCCCTCGGCATCGCGAAAATCTTCAACGCGATTCCGGGCATGACGGGCCTGATGAAATACTGGTATCACTTCGCCATCATGTTCGAGGCCCTCTTCATCCTGACGACCATCGACACGGGCACGCGCGTCGGACGTTTCCTCGTCGGCGAGTTCGGCGGTCGCTTCTACAAAAAGTTTGAAGAGCCGACGTGGTTGCCCGGCTCACTGATCACGACCGCGCTCGTTGTCACTAGCTGGGCGGCTTTCATCTGGTCTGGATCGATCTCGACGATCTGGCCCATGTTCGGCGTCGCCAATCAACTGCTCGCCTCGGTCGCGCTCTGCGTCGCCACAACGACGATCATCAACATGGGCAAGGCACGCTACAGTTGGATCACGCTCGTCCCGCTCGCCTTCGTCGGCACGACGACGCTCGTCGCGGGATGGGAGTCGATCACGGACATCTTCCTCCCGCTCGCGCGCAACCCGAAGACCGCCACGCAAGGCTACGTCGATACCGCGCTCACCGCGATCCTGATGGCGGCCGCGATCATCATCCTCTTCGACTCGATCCGTCGCTGGACAGGCACGCGCCGCAGGCCCGAGACGACGGAACAGTTAGTCGCGACCGACGAACCGCTCCCGCAGATCGCAGGCTGAAAAGAGACGATGAATGATGAACGCGGAATGATGAAGTGAAGACAGTCCGTTCTTACTTCATCGTTCACCGCTCCGCGTCCATCGCTTCTCCCTGTTGGACAGTTCCCCATTAAATCGGCAATAATTACGGCTTTCCAAGCGCGTGCGACTGACGGCTGTATGCGACAGTGACGCGCTTCGTGTGCGTGAGAGGTTCGCTGGCTCGTGTCCGTCTCGCGCGGATTCGTTTTCAACTTCAACACCAGTAAAGCATCGGAAAGGAACTAACCGGAAGTGGATTTTCAAAAGTCGCTGATCATTGACGCTGCATCTCGCGCCGACGCGCGCGCAGCCACACACATTCAACCTCTTATCGAAGGCGCGCGCTGCCGCTCGACACTTAACGCCGCCGTCTCTTTCAAGACCAACGCGCGTCGCTTCATGCTCGCACTTCTTTCGTGCCTCGCGCTCTTCGCCGCTCTCTCTTCAACGACGTTCGCGCAACGCGCGGACATCGCCGCGCCGAACGAGGTACGTGGCGCGGGGCCGGCCAAGCAAGCCGTGGCGCATCGCGCGGGCGGCGAGGCCAACCTCGTGCTTCCCGATCTCTCGCAGGTGAAGTTTCTGGGCGGCAGCATCGACGGCCACACGCTGCTGCTCACAGGGTTAGTCGTCTGTGCGCTCGGTCTCGGATTCGGGCTGATGATCTTCATGCAGTTGAAGAACCTGCCCGTCCATCGCTCGATGCGCGAGATTTCGGAGTTGATCTACGAGACCTGCAAAACGTATCTCATCACGCAGGGCAAGTTCATCCTTATTCTCGAAGCCTTCATCGCCGTCGTCATCCTGCTCTACTTCGGCTACCTCGCGCCCCCGGCGAACCCGGCGGTGAGCGTGCCGATCATTCTGCTCTTCAGCTTGGTAGGCATCGCTGGCTCTTACGGCGTCGCGTGGTTCGGCATCCGCGTCAACACGTTCGCCAACTCGCGCACGGCGTTCGCCTCGCTCGGCGGCAAGCCCTATCCGATCTACGCGATTCCGCTTCGCGCAGGCATGAGCATCGGCATGATGCTCATCAGCATCGAGCTTTTGATCATGCTCTGCATCCTCTTGTTCATCCCGCGCACCTACGCGGGCCCCTGCTTCATCGGTTTCGCCATCGGCGAATCTCTCGGCGCGGCTGCGCTCCGCATCGCGGGCGGCATCTTCACCAAGATCGCCGACATCGGATCGGACTTGATGAAGATCGTCTTCAAGATCAAAGAGGACGACGCGCGCAACCCCGGCGTCATCGCCGACTGCACGGGCGACAACGCGGGCGATTCGGTGGGCCCCTCAGCCGACGGCTTCGAGACCTACGGCGTGACGGGCGTTGCGCTCATCACATTTATCTTGCTGGGCGTGCGCGATCAGGCGACGGTGGCGGTGCAACTTCTCGTCTGGATTTTCGTCATGCGTATCATGATGGTCGTCGCCGCGGCGGTCTCCTACTTCATCAACGAGGCGATTGCGAAGGCGCGCTATGGCAAAGCCGACACGATGAACTTCGAGAAGCCGCTCACGTCGCTCGTCTGGATCACTTCGGTCGTCTCGGTCGTGCTCACCTACATCGTCTCCTATCTCATCGTGCCGGAGCTACGCGGCGACACGACGCTCTGGTGGAAACTCGCGACGATCATCTCGTGCGGCACGCTCGCCGGGGCCATCATCCCCGAACTCGTCAAGGTCTTCACCTCGACCGACTCGCGCCACGTTAAAGAGGTCGTCACGTCTTCGGAAGAAGGTGGCCCTTCACTCAACATTTTGTCGGGCCTCGTCGCCGGAAACTTCTCCGGCTTCTGGCTCGGCATCTCCATCGTCGCGCTGATGGCGATTGCATACGTCTTCAGCATCTACGGCTTGGGCGCGCTGATGGTTGCGCCCGCCGTCTTCGCCTTCGGGCTGGTCGCCTTCGGCTTCCTCGGCATGGGGCCCGTCACGATTGCGGTTGACTCTTACGGGCCCGTCACCGACAACGCGCAGTCGGTTTACGAGCTCTCGCTCATCGAGCAGATTCCAAACATCGAGGCGGAGCTCAAGCGCGATCTCAACATCGACGTGAACTTCGAGCGCGCCAAGCACTTGCTCGAAGAGAACGACGGCGCGGGCAACACATTCAAGGCGACGGCGAAACCGGTCTTGATCGGCACGGCTGTCGTCGGTGCGACGACGATGATCTTCTCGATCATCATGGCGCTCACCAACGGCATGACGGAGCGCGTCGAGAGCCTGTCGCTGCTGCACGCGCCCTTCGTGCTCGGCTTGATCACGGGCGGCGCGATCATCTACTGGTTCACGGGCGCATCGATTCAGGCTGTGACGACGGGCGCGTATCGCGCCGTCGAGTTCATCAAGAACAACATCGACCTCGATGCCGAGAAGGCCAGCGTGGAAGACTCGAAGAAGGTCGTCGAGATTTGCACGAAGTATGCGCAGAAGGGGATGTTCAATATCTTCCTGACGGTCTTCTTCGCCGCGCTTGCTTTCGCTTTCGTCGAGCCGTTCTTCTTCATCGGCTATCTCTTCTCCATCGCCATCTTCGGCCTCTATCAAGCGATCTTCATGGCGAACGCGGGCGGCGCGTGGGACAATGCGAAGAAGATCGTGGAGGTCGAACTAAAAGCGAAGGGCACGCCCTTGCATGATGCGTGCGTCGTCGGCGACACGGTTGGCGATCCTTACAAGGACACTTCATCCGTCGCGCTCAATCCCGTCATCAAGTTCACGACGCTCTTCGGCCTGCTTGCGGTCGAGTTGGCGGAATCCTTGCGTGAGAGTCGCAACGGCGACCCGACGCTCAACCTCGCGCTCGCGGCCATCTTCTTCGTCGTCGCGTGCGTCTTCGTCTGGCGCTCCTTCTACAAAATGCGCATCGGCACGGAGGTGACAGACGTGAAGGTGAAGGATATGGGCGCTGATCGCGAAAGCATCGCCGCAGACTGACAGTCGCTTTAATTTGCGCTGAAGGCCGTTAACTGACGTGAATCGTGAATGGTAAAAACTGCTTTCGCCGATTCATAATTCACGATTCATGATTCACGAGGTTTGAAAGTGGACACTTACGCAAAAGCAGAAACGTTCGTCGGCGCGACGCTCGCGCCGCAGGGGTTGTTGAAGAAGGCCACGCTGGCCGTCGGGTTCAGCCTGCTCGTCGCGCTCGCGGCTCAGGTGGCCCTCCCGCTTCCGTTCACGCCGATTCCGTTGACGCTTCAAACGTTCGCTGTGCTGCTCACGGGTGCGCTCTTGGGCTCGCGCATGGGCGCGGTGGCCCTCATGCTCTACGTCTTGGAGGGCGCGGCGGGGATGCCGTTCTTCTCTGCGGGTCGCGGCGGCGCAGCGTATCTCCTGCTCACGCCGGCCACGGGCTATTTGCTCTCCTATCCGCTCGCCGCGTTCGCGACGGGCTGGCTCGCCGAGCGCGGATGGGATCGCAGATACTTGACGGCGGCGGCGGCGATGCTTGCAGGCTCCGCGATCATCTTGCTCGGCGGGTGGCTCGGCTTCCTGCGTTTCCAGTCGCCTGCGGCATCGTTCACGTTGGGCGTCGCGCCGTTCGTGCCGGGCGATCTCGTCAAGGTCGCGCTCGCGGCTGCCGTGCTGCCCACAGGATGGGCGATCATCGGTCGCCGACGCGACACGCGCAAGCAGTAGGCTCGCGACTCGAACGAAAACGCGGCTGCGTCTCTCGACTTGAGAAGCCGGCCCCTGCTGCGGAACGAAAACGAAGGCCACACTCGTCACACGCGCGTGACGAGTGTGGCCTTCAATTTTTTGCGCTGGCTGTTTTCGTCTCGTTCGTGCTGGCTGTTTTCGTCTTGCTCACCTGCATCTTTTACGTCTCGCTTTCGCGCCGCACACTTTTTCGCACGCGTGGTTGGACGCGCGCGCCGCGCGAGTTATAATCCGCCTCGACCGTTACCAAAAATTTCCTGAATCAGCGCGCGACGCAGTCGCCTCAACGCAGGTGACTGAGATCGCGCCGACTTCTCTTTTCTCGTGGGCACGAAAAAGAACTCAACGAATGGCGGCGCGCATGCAGGTGCGGCAACGACGGCGACAGCCGCGCGTCGCGCGAAGAAGAAGGAGCGCGCGCATACTCACGTCTCCACAACTCACGTCGCCGCGCGCAGCGCATTCTCCATCCCACACGACGAAGAGGCCCGACTCGCCGCGTTGCGCGACTGCGAGATTCTCGACACCGAGCCCGAAGAGACCTACGACGACATTGCGAGGCTGGCCGCACACATCTGCGAGACGCCCGTCGCTTTAGTGAGTCTCGTTGATGAACGTCGTCAATGGTTCAAGGCGCGCGTCGGACTCGACGCCACTGAGACGCCGCGCGAGATGTCATTCTGCGCGCACGCCATCACGCAGCAGTCCGACACGTTCGTCGTCTGCGATGCGATGCTCGATGCGCGCTTCGCCGACAATCCGCTCGTCCGTAGAGACCCGCACATCCGCTTCTATGCGGGTGCGACGCTCGTCACCTCCGATGGGCATGCGCTCGGCACGCTCTGCGTTATCGACAGCGTGCCGCGCACGCTCAAGGCCGAGCAGCGCAAAGCGCTCGAAGTTCTGGCCCACCATGCGGCGACGCTGTTGGAACTTCGCACCAAGTCGCGCTCGCTTGCGGAGGCGCACCGCCGACTGAGCCGCGAGATCGTCGAGCGCACGCGCGTCGAGCAAGCGCACGAGGAGACGCGCGCCGCCGCCGAAGCGACGGAGCAGCACTTCCGCTTCCTCGCCGAGTCGATCCCGCAGCAGGTTTGGACAGCGCAGCCCGATGGCGTGATCGACTACGTCAATCGCCGCACGCTCGACTACTTCGGCACGACGGCGGAGAACATTCTGGGCGATGGCTGGTACACGGTCGTCCACCCGGACGATTTCAACGATGCGCTCGAACGTTGGCGACACTCGCTCGCGACCGGAGAGAACTACGACGTGGAGTTTCGTCTGCGCGCGGCGGACGGCGGCTATCGCTGGCATCTGGGACGCGGGTTGCCGTTGCGCGATCCATCGGGGCTGGTCGCCAAGTGGTTCGGCACGAACACGGACATCGACGATCAGAAGCGGCTCTATCGCATGGCGCAAGAGGCGAACCGTTTGAAGGACGAGTTCCTCGCCATCGTCTCGCACGAACTGCGAACGCCGCTCACGTCAATCATGGGATGGGCTGAACTGCTGCAACTCGGAATGCTCGACGACGCGGCCAAGCGTCATGCCGTCGAGGTCATCGAGAGCAGCGCGCGCTCGCAGGCCCAACTCATCAACGACCTCTTGGACATCTCGCGCATCATCACGGGCAAGCTGCGTCTGAACGTGCAGCCTGTGGACTTGCGCACGGTCGTCGAGGCATCGATGGACGTGGTGCGACCGGCGGCTGAAGCGCGCTCGATCCGACTGGCCGCGCGTTATGATCCGCGCGCGGCGATGGTCGCAGGCGATCCGGACAGGTTGCAGCAGGTCGTCTGGAATCTGCTCTCGAACGCGGTGAAGTTCACGCCCGAAGGTGGCCTCGTCGAAGTTCGTCTCGCGCGCCGCGAAGGCCAGTCGGAACTCTGTGTGCATGACACAGGCGACGGCATCGATCCAACGCTGCTCCCCTACGTCTTCGACCGCTTCCGGCAGGGCGAGAGCCACATGACGCGCGAGCACGGCGGACTCGGCCTCGGCCTCGCCATCGTGCGCCACTTGGTAGAACTTCACGGCGGAACAGCCCGCGCCGAAAGCGACGGCGAAGGACTTGGCGCAACCTTCCGCATACGTCTCCCCATCCTCAACGCCAACGGCAAGCCCCGCCGCGCGCGTAAGAAGAAACAGCGATGAGGCGCGACGCCGATGCTCAAGATCAAAGTCCGCTCGCGCGAGCGCGAGGAGTTGGTCGAGTTCACTGACGAAGTGCGCCATCGTCTGAAAGATTCAGGCGCACGTGAAGGCGTTTGCGTCCTCTTCGTTCAACACACGACCGCCGCACTCACCGTCAACGAGAACGCCGACCCAGATGTCCCGCGCGATATGCTCCACGCCTTGCGCACACTCGTCCCGCAACACGGCATGGACTTCCGACACGCCGAAGAGAACTCCGACGCACACATCAAAGCCACGCTCGTCGGCTCAAGCGTGACGATACCTTTCGCTGATGGCGAGTTACTACTTGGACGCTGGCAGGGAATTTTCTTATGCGAGTTCGACGGCGGACGCGAGCGTCAAGTCATCATGTCGATTGCGGATTTCGGATTGAGGATTGCGGAATGAAGAAACGCGATCTTGTTAACGCTTTTAAATCCGAACTCCGCATTCCGCAATCACGCTTACCAAGCCCGCGACCACTTCGCTCCTCCATGCTCCTCATCGCGCAGCTTTGAGTTTATCCCTGCGCGCAGCTCTAACAGTCTGCCAAACAACCAGAGCAGATCGGAGAGACGGTTGAGGTAGATCGTGACTTGCGGCGGGACTCCTTCTTCCGTCTCAGCGAGACGCACGACGCATCGCTCGGCGCGTCGGCAGATGGTGCGCGCTACGTCGTAGGCGGCGGCGGCGGCGTGGTCGCCGGGCAGAGACCAGTCGGAGAGTATGCCTTCAGTCGCCTCGATGCGGTGGACGTAATCGGTTAATGCATTGAGCATCGCATCGGTCACGTAAGGCGGCTCTTTGGCTTCGGCTTGCGGGTTCGCAACTGCGCCGCTCACCGCGAACAACTCGCGCTGAATCTCTTTCGTCAGCCCACCTACTTCCTTATCCGAACAGATCGAACGTGCGAAGCCGAGCGTTGCGCTCAACTCGTCAATCGTCCCGTATGCCTCGACGCGCGCGTCGGCCTTCGACACGCGCTCGCCGCCGATCAAGCCCGTCTCTCCGGCGTCGCCCGCTTTAGTTGCGATACTCATAAATTCTCCGTCACATCGTTGCGAGTCTCTGTTGTCTCTTCAGCAGCCAGAGGAAGACAGGGCCACCTGCGAGCGCGGTGATTGCGCCCACAGGCAGTTCGCCCGTGCCGAGCGCGGTGCGCGCCACCGTGTCGGCGAGCATCAAGAACGACGCGCCCAAGAGGAACGAGCACGGCAGCACGACGCGCACGTCTTCGCCGAACAAAAGCCTGACCGCGTGCGGCACGATCAGACCGACGAAGCCGATTGTCCCGCCGACGGCCACCGTCACGCCGACGATCAGAGAGGCCGCCGCGTAAACAAGTCGCTCGCTGCGCCGGACGTTGACGCCTAAGCTGGCCGCCGTCTCCTCGTCAATCGAGATCAGATGTAGATCGCGCGCCGCAAGCGCGAGCACGATCCAACCCGGCACTAGAAAGATGAGCATTCGCCAGAGCAGCGAGAAGCCGACCACGTCGAGGCTGCCGATAGTCCAGCGCAAAATTTGCAGCGCGCGCGAGTAGTCCGTCAGATACTGTATGAAGATGACGAACGACGCCGCGATGAAATTCAAGACGACGCCCGCGAGCAGTAGCGCGCCCGGCATCACGACCGCGCCCGTGCGCGCGAGTCGATAGACGACCAACATCGCGCATCCCGCGCCCGCGAACGCCGCGAGGAAAATTATCGGCACTCCGACGACGCGCGCGCCCGCGCCGAGAGCAATCGCGAGACTCGCGCCGAGCGCGCCGCCGCCTGAGACGCCGAGTGTCAGAGGCTCAGCGAGCGGGTTGCGAAAGAGGGCCTGCAACGCCGCGCCCACCGACGCGAGCGACGCGCCCACCATCCCTGCCATCACGACGCGCGGCAGACGCAGTTGGAAGAAGAGCAGGCGCGATGCTTCATCCGTCCACAGCCCGCGCAGATCAATCGGCGCGTAACCCACACGCAACGCGAACGCGAACGCGATCAAGAGCACGACCAAGAGAATCAAGACGGCGCGACCGAGCTTGATCGATTTCGGATTGCGGATTACGGATTGCGGATTAACAGTCACATTCAACCCATTAACTTCCACGCGCATGATTGTAAACGCAAATTGCGGACGGCAAATCTCAAATCACTTATCGATCTCGCAATCGCTCCCGAAGCGCGAACTTCTAATCTTAAATCCGAAATCAGTAAGCCGAAATCCGCAATTACTCTGACCAGACGAACGTGCGACCGAAGGCGCGGCGTGCGCGCACGCGCGGGTCGTCGAAGACCGTAGCTAAGACTTCGTCGCGCAGCACTTCGGCGGGTGGCCCCGTTGCCACGACCTCGCCGTCGCGCATGGCAAAGACTTCGTCGAAGGCCGGATCGATCAGTTGCAGATCGTGCGTCACGACCAGAGCCGTCATGCCGCGCTCGTCGCGCAGGCGTCGCAAGTGTGTGAGCAGGCGCGCGCGGTGTTTGAGATCGAGCGCGGACGATGGCTCGTCAAGCAGTAAACATTCCGGCTCTTGCGCGAGCGCGCGTGCGAGTGCGACGAGTTGCCGCTCGCCGCCCGAAAGCTCCGTCACGCTGCGTGATTCGAGATGCGCGGCGTCAACCGCCGTGAGCGCGTCGCGCGCGATCTTTACGTCGCCCTCGTCCTCGAAACGGAAGCGCGTCGTGTAAGGACTGCGCCCCGTGAGCACAACTTCGAGCGCGGTGAGCGGGAAGACCGTCGTGCTCGACTGCGGCACATAAGCCAGACGCCGCGCGCGTGCACGCGGCTCAATCGAGCGCAGAGGCACGCCGCCGAATAGCACTTCGCCGCGTGAAGCATTGAGCACGCCGCACAGCAGACGCACGAGCGTTGACTTGCCCGAACCGTTTGCGCCGACGAGCGCGGACAGTCGCCCGCGTCGCAACTCAAGCGACGCGCCGCGCACCACCTCTCGCACGCCCGATGCATAAGCGAAGTGCAAGCCGCGCGCCTCGACGAGTGGGCCTGCATCGCTCACCATGCGCGCTGCGCTCACTTCGCGTGCGTCGCCCGCTTCACGCGCTGCGCTCGCTTCTCGCGTGTCGCTCGATCCTTGCGGGTCGCTCAATGTTTGAACGCCTCCGGGTGAAGTAGCTCGGCGAACTTGCGCGCCGTGTCGGCGACGCGTTGCGAGGGATGGAGCACAGAGGTGTCGTGCAGCGAATAGACCCGGCCCTCGCGCACGGCTTTAACTTGATGCAACTCGCCCCAGACCTCTCGCGGGTCTTCGGCGAGCTTGCCGTCGTTGGAGCTTTGGGCCATGTCGATGATGATGTCTGGATCGAGCGTGGCAATGGCCTCCTTACCGATCTGCGCGAAGCCACCCGAAGCCTCTGGTGCGATTGACTCGCCGCCCGCCGCCTCGATCAACTCGACGATGAAACTTCCCTTCGTCGCCGTGTAGAGTCCGCGCAAAGTTCCCGGCACGCGATCCACGACGCAGAGCACGCGCGGTCGCGAAAGATTTTGCGTCGCGGCGCGCACGGCGTCGAGTTTGTTTTGCGTCTCGTCTCGAAGTTTGCGCGCCGCATCGTCTGCTCCGACCGCCGCGCCGATCTGCGTGATGCTCGCGAGCGCGTCGGCGAGCGTGTAACTCGGCACGACGAGGACGGGCACGCCGAGCGCGTCGAGCTTGTCTTTGATCATCGGCGACTGCGACTGCGTGAGCACGATGAGATCGGGCTTGAGCGAGGCCACCTGTTCGAGATTCGTGTTGCTCCACCCGCCGATCTTCGGCAGGTCTTTTACTTCGGGCGGGAAGTCGTCGTAATCAGAGACGGCGACGACGCGCGGGAATGCGCCGACGCCCCACAGCACTTCGGTCGCGCTCGGACTCAAGGAGATGATCCTCTGCGGCTGCCTCGTCGCACGCACTTGGTTCGCGTTCGCGCCGACCCCGATGTAACCCGGATCGCGACTGCACGCCGCGAACATCAGCGCGGCGAGGAGCGCGAGCGCAAACGTGATGCGTCGCAGTTCAACTCTCATTCTGTTCGCGCATCGCCGAGCCATCTTCACGCGCCTCTTTTCTAAAATCATATGGACAGTGGCGGCAGCCGCTCTCGCAGCAGTAGCCGCGCCGCAGGTGGTAGCTTTCGGTGAAGACTATTGCCGCTCCCTCGCGGTAAAAGTCCACGCCTTCGACCAGTTCAACCTTTACCGCGTCTCGACTCATACGGAGAAGCAAAAACGCTCAACCCTTTCCCAACTCTCCGACCGGCAGTTACGGAGATTACGTCCCGCAGCCTGCCGGTTCGACTTTTTGCCCGACTTTTGACTCTTCGAGACCGGACGATCCCTCTCCAAGCCTCAAACTTGGCTCTCAGAGAGTCAACTTTGAGTCTCTGAGACGGAAAGTTGACTCTCGGAGACGGAAACTTGGGTCTCCGAGACGGAAAGTTGACTCTCGGAGACCAAAATTTGGCTCTCGGAGACGAAACGTTCTGTCTTAGAGACGGAAAGTTGGGTCTCGGAGACGGAACGTTCGGTCTCGGAGACGAAATTTTCCGTCTTTTTTCTCGAAAGTCGGGGCTCTGAGCATGAATGTTCGTGCTCCGAGCCTCAACCGCCGTGCTCCGAACCGTATCTTTCAGCCTCCAAGCCGAATCCTCGTCAACTAGAAACTGAACTGCGCGCCCGCGCGCGCCGTGCGCCCCGGCGTGCGGAAGCCGCTCTCGTAGTAGGCGCGACCGAAGAGATTTTCGACGACGCCGAAGAAACGCAAGCTCCGCGACTCGCTCAAGGGCAGGCGATAGCTCGCGCCCGCGTCCGCCTTCGTCGTCGCGCCGAAGCGATAGACGCGGCTCGCAAAAGAAGTTGGATCGAAGATCGGCGCAAGATAGTCGCTCGCCGCCGCGAGATCGAAATTTAGGAAGATGCGCTGACCAAGTCGCTCGGTGGCGACAAAAGTAAATAGGTGATCGGGTGTTGAGAGCGCGCGAATCTGCCCGACGCGCGGCGTGCGCTCGTCGCTGTTCGTGAAAGTGTAAGAGGCGCGCAGGTCGAGCGTGCGCGCGGGGGCCGCCTCGAAACTCAACTCGACGCCGCGCGAGAGACCGCCGCGCGTATTGACGTAGCCGCCGAAGCGACCGAAGGGATCGTTAGGCGGAATGAGTCCGGTGAAATCGAAGACGATGGTCTCTTGCAGACGCGTGTAGAAGTAGGTGGCCGTGGCGCGCGCGCGTTGTCGCGCGAAGGTCTGATCGATTCCGGCGTCGAAGGCGATGGATCGTTCCGGCGCGAGGCGCGGATCGCCGAAGGGCGAGTAGCCGCCGAAGAGACTGCTGAACGACGTGCCGAATCGCTCGAACAGCGAAGGAGCGCGATATCCGTTGCCGACGTGCGCGCGCAGCTTCGTGTTTGAACGCGGAAAGAAGTAGGCGATTGAGCCGTCGCCCGTGTAAGCGTTCGGCGGTGAGACGAAGGAGATGTTAGAGAACGGCGCGGACGCTTGCGGCGTGAAGCGCGGATCGCCTAAAGAGAAGAACTGCGCGCGAAACGCGGCGGAGAGTTGCAGCCGATCATTCAAGAGACGCAGTTGATCCTGCGCGAAGACGGCATGACTGCGCTCGCTCACACTGAGATCGAAATTGTCCGACGCGCTTTCGGGAAGCTGCCGGTTGATGAAAGTCTCGCGCTCGAACTCGTAACCGGCGGTGACGAAGTTTCGTTTGCCGAGCAAGAGATCGGCGCGCGCGTTCAGTGTGTGCGCGCGACCGTCGAAGTCCGTGCGCGTGTTGCCGTTGGGCTCGAAGCCCGTCCCGTTGGGGCCATCCGTGAAGACGCCGTGCGTTGTGTTCGCCTGATAGCTAACAGTGTAGCCGAACTTCTCCGTCGGCCTGTGATTGAAGCGCAGCGCGCCGGAGAAGAAGCGCGTCGCGCGCGCGTTGTCTGGATCATTCGCCGAAGGGATGAAAGTCGCCGCGCCATTGTTGAGTTGCGATGCAGGGATGCCCGACTCGAAGCGTCGCACTTCAGCGAGCGAGATCGGAACGGCGTTGATGACGCCTGCGGGCAACGCGCCCGCGATTGGTCGCGGGTCGTCGTTGAGTTGTAGAAAAGAGTCGGACGCATAGCCGCGCGCCGTGAGCGTCGCTTTCGATGTCAAGCGAAACAGCACGCGACCCTGTGCGCTCGTGTTGCGCGAAGCATCATCGCCATCGACGCCGCGCGTGACGTTGCGATGCGAGAAGCCTGCGCTGTATGCGATGCTATCGGAGCGCGTGCCACCGGCCACCTGCGCGCGCCCGCGAAAGAAACCGAGCGAGCCGCCTTCCGTTAAGAGTTCGCCGTGCGCCTTGCCGCCGCCCTCTTCGGTGATGAGGTTGACGACGCCGCCGATGGCGTTCGTGCCGTAGAGCGAAGAGCCCGACCCGCTCAAGACCTCGACGCGGTCGAGATTGACGATGTCGAGATCGCTCAGGTAACCGGAGAAGTCGCCCTGCGGCGCGGATGGGTCGCGTAGGCGAAGACCGTCGAGCAGCACGGCCGTATCTTGATTGCGAAGCCCGCGCGTTTTGATCGTGAAGAGCGAGCCGGGGCCACCTAGTTGCTGCACGTGAAGCCCCGGCACATTGCGCAACGCTTCGGCGACGGAGAACTCGTCGCGCTCTTCCATGTCGCGCCGCGTCACGGTCGTCAGAGACTTCGAGACTTCGTCAACAGCCTGTGCCGTGTCGGATGCGGTGACGACGACCTCTGCACGAAGCGCGGCGACTTCGAGATGCACGTCGGCAACCACAGACTGGCCCTCATGCAAATGCACGCGACTCGCGGCGGCGGGCGCGAAGCCGCGCGCGTCCGCCTCGACGAGATACTCGCCCGCCGCGAGCCGCTCGAAGCGATACGCGCCCGTCGCGTCGGTGCGCGCCGACAGTCGCAGCACGGGAGAGCGCGCATAGAGCGTGACGAGTGCGCCCGCGACGCCTGCGCCCTGTGGATCGACGACGCGCCCGTTGATCGAGTTTGCGTCGGCGTTTGTGCCGTTCGTCGTCGTGTGTTGCGCGCGGCTCGCCGAACTCTCCGCGCGTGTGTCGCGCGCGATGCTCTGCGCTGCGACGTGCGGCGCGTTAGCGCACGCGACGACGCAGATGATGGCGAGTTTGACGATGCTGCTGACCTGAGTTTTCTTCATGACTTCCTCTCGCGATTCTCTCTTGGAGCAGGAGACGACGCGCGAGGCTCATGGGGAATTGTGTAGGAGAAAAATGTCTGGCGCGTGGAAAACTTTCCACTGAAAATGAAGACGCCCCCGATCCTGCCGGGCGGCAAGATCGAGGGCGCGTCAGTTTTCTTATTCGATCAGCGCGCGAACGCGATCCGGGGATCGCATTCGTCTAGTCCGGTCGAACGCACAGACGCCACTCGCTCTTTCCCGGAGCGTTAGCGGTCGCCTCCGTCTGTGAAGCGCTCAGCCGTCAGCCATCAGCATTCAGTTTTGAGTGGCCCAAATACTGAGTGCTGACTACTGATCGCTGAGCGCTATTCCAACAGGCAAGGTTTCCTGACTCCCGGCTCAAGCGCGCCGCACGCGCCTTCCCCGCGCTATGCGAGCGCGAGTGGCTTACTCGTTCGTGCGGCACAATCGCCGGTACACAGTGGCGGGAACCGCGCGGGCTTTTCACCCGACTTCCCTTGTGCGCCCCTCTCGGACGGGGCGACCTGTGACGGTCAACCGCACACGTTTTTTACGACTGCGCGCGGTCGAATAGCGATGCAATAGATTCGTGTGGCAAAGAACTGCTTGGCGGTCGAGCTGTCTAGCTTGACGGACGACAACCTAACACCCGCCACGCGCACGGTCAAGCGCGTGCAGCTCATCGCGTGCGAGGTCTGATAGAATCTTCGCGCGTCATCAAGACATGATTCGGACGCGAGATCAATTCAGGGTGGAGATGCAGGCGTTGACTTCGACAAGAGTATGCGCGCACGTCGGCTGTCAGGGTTGGAACTATGCCGACTGGGTGACGCCGCCCGCCGGAAGCGATCCGGTCTTCTACCCGCAGGGCACGCGCGACACTGATATGCTCGCAACTTACGCGCGCGCCTTCGACACCGTCGAGGTCGATTCCACTTTCTACGCCGTGCCCTCCGCTTCCGTCGTCGATGCGTGGCACAAGCGCACGCCCGCACACTTCTCTTTCGCGCTCAAGCTCCCGCGTGAGATCACGCACGAGTTCGCTCTCGGCAAAGCGGGCGATGCTTCGCTCGCGGAGTTCTGCGATCACGCGCGACTGCTGCAAGACAAGCTCGCCGCAGTCCTCGTGCAACTCCCGCCGCACTTCGACGCCGCGCCCGACAACACACGCGCGCTCGCGCGCTTCCTCCCGCGACTGCCACGTGATTTGCGCTTCGCCGTCGAGTTTCGCCACGCAAGTTGGCTTAACGAATCGGTGATCGATCTCTTGAATCGCCACAACGTCGCGCTCACGCTCGTCGAGGGACAGTGGATCACGCGCCGCGCGATGTGGCAGTGCGTCGAGAGTCTGACGGCGGAGTTCGCTTACATCCGTTGGATGGGCCAGCGCGATCTCTCGCGCTTCGACGCCGTGCAAAGACCGCAGGAGAAGAACCTTGAGCTATGGGCCGAGGCGATCAGGAGACTCTGCGCGCGCGTGCCACAGGTCTTCGCCTACTTCAGCAACTTCTACGAAGGCTTCGCGCCCGCGAGCGCGAACAAGATCAAAGCTCTGCTCGATCTGCCAATCGTCTCGCCCGACGAACTCGAAACTCAGCAGTCGCTCTTCTGACAGATCACGTCCCGCCACCACGCGCGACAGTTGTGCTAGACTCTGCGCCGCCCTCGCCACGCAGCCGACTACGCGCGCAGCTTGCGCGCGTGCGGGATGATTGATGTGAAGCTGCACGCGCCGAGTTTCATCTTCTTCATCCCTTCGAGATTGCTAACGGCGACCAAACCCCTGACGCGCTAGGCGTGCAGGGCCAGCACGAGAGGAGAGACAGAGATGGCGACGACGCAGACTAAATCGCCGACCAAACGCTTCCGCGTGCTGTTAGAAAAAGACCCTGCGGGCAGCGTCGCGACGGGCATCAACATTCCGTTCGACGTGCAGAAAGTTTTCGGCGCACGCGCGCGCGTCCCCGTGCGCGGCACGATCAACGGCTTCCCCTATCGCAGCTCGATCTTCCCCGTGCGCGACGGCAAACACTTCATGGTCGTCAACGGAAAGATTCGCGCCGCCACGAATCTCAAGGGCGGCGAGATCATCAGCGTCACGATGGAGCGCGACGAAGAGCCCCGTGTCGTTACGCCGCCCGCCGACTTCACGCGCGCGCTCAAGGCTGACCAGCAGGCACGAACGACTTGGGACGGATTGAGCTACACGCATCGCAAGGAGTACGCGCAGTGGATCGAGGAGGCGAAGCAGCCTGAGACGCGCGCGCGCCGCATCGTGAAGGCCATTGAGGCTCTGGCGGCTGGCAAGAAAGAGAAGTACGACCGCGCGAATCAAACGATGAAGTCAGAACGATGAATGATGAAGTATGAATGATGAACGATGAAGTGAAGATTAACTGTTCTTACTCCATCGTTCCTCGCTCCTACTTCATCGTTGCCGCGTCTTCGCCGCCGAGTCGCGTCATGATCTCTGTGAATTGATCTAGCTCTTCGCGTGCGCGCTCAAGTGTGCGGCGACTGTCGAGGTAGGCGGCCCAGTGGGGTGTGTTGGTGAGAGCTTCGAGCGTGTCTTTCTCGATGACCTGCGCCATGAGCGCGACGAGATCGCCTGTGACGCGCGTGTGCGTGAGCAGCGTCTGAATGATCGAGTAGGCGAGTCGCGCCTGCGTGCCGTCAAGATCGCGTGGCGCGGCTTCAGTCAAGTTCACGTCAGGCTTCGGCGTCTGTTCGCTCACGTCGCGGCCTCCGCGCCGTCTTCATACCAACCGCCGCGCACGAACGGGAGAGAGGCGACGCGCGCGCGCTGCGAGTCGAACTCGGACTCGATCAAAACTTCCGTGCCCGGCGCAAGGAAGTCGTACTTGATCGTGCCGAGCGCGATTCGTCTTTGCAGGCGCGGCGAGAAGGCAGACGACGTAACGCGACCGATCTCGCGTGCGCCGTCCGTCGTCTTGATCTTCGACTCGCGCTTGGTGTCGTCGTTCGTCGCTTTCGCTATGCTATCGTTCTGGCCCTCTTCATCCATCACGAGTCCGGTCAACTTCTTCGCGACGTGCCCGCGCCAGTGTATGCGCGCGATGATCTCCTGCCCGACATAGCAGCCCTTCGTGTAGCTCACCGCCTCGTCCAAGCCCGCTTCCGTGACGACGTTCGCCTCCGACACATCAACGCCGTAACGCGGCACGCCCGACTCCACGCGCAAAACTTCAAGCGCGTCATAGCCCACCGCTCGCGCGCCCGCGATGATGAGCGCGTCCCACAACTCGCGTGCGCTTTGCGTCTCGACGATCAGATCGAAGCCGTCCTCGCCCGTATGCGTCGCGCGCGCGAGTGTGACGCTCTGCTTCCCTGCGCGCGTCGCGACAAGGACATGACCGCGTTCGAGTCGTGCGTATGCATCGCCAAAAACTTTGCTGACGATCTCCACTGCGCGCGCGCCCTGCACGGAGAGTTGCGCGGTCTCACGGGTGAAGTCTCTGACTTTGAAGTCGCCCGCGAGCGTGAAGCGTTCGAGACTGCGGAAGACTGTAGCGTGCGTGGCCGGTTCGGTGTCGAAGAGAAAACTCTCTTCATCGCCCGATCTCGACACGCGCGCGAAGGCGAGCAGGCGGCCCTGCGGGTTCGGAAACGCCGCCGTCATCCACGCGCCGGGCGCGAGCGTCTTCACGTCGTTCGTGATGAGACCGTTCAAGAACTGCACGGCTTCCCTGCCGCTCACCTCGATGCGGCCGCGCGACGAGAGATCGAAGAGCCCCGCGCCCGCGCTGCCGCGCACGGCTTCGTATTCCGCCGCAGTGTCGCCGTAAGACGCGGGCACGAGCCGGCCCTCGCGCTCGACTATGAGCGCACCCGCGCGCCGGTGCGTCTCTTCGAGCGACAACGTCCGCGCCGCGATCTGTTGGACAGTCTCGCTCATCTCGTAGTCTCGAACACTTGCATTGCCTTGCACATCATCGCCACGCTTTCGCTCGCTTACTTCGTAACGGTGATCGTGCGCTCGGTCGAGTTATAGCCGCCGTTATCGACTGGGTTGCCGTTCTTATCGACGAGTTCGAGCTTGACCTTGTGCGTGCCCGCATTCCAGCCGGTGAGCCAGATCGGTTGCCACTTGTCGATGAACTTCGCATCGCCGCCATCGACCGTGTAGCGCACGCGGTAGTCGCCGCCTTCAGATTGCAGCTTCGCATTCGTGAGCCAGAAATCGATCATGATAGCGTCCGAGTCCGCACCCTTATACTCGCCTTTGGGCCGGCTGTAGGTGAGCAGGGGCTTCGCGCGATCAACGTCGCGCGCCTGACTCGCGGGCATGTCTTTGCCTTCGGGCGTGGGGGCGGCGTTAGTGTTCGCTGCGTTCGCGTTCGCCGCATTCACGTTCGATGCTTTCGCGGCGTTGGCGTTTGAAGCGTTGTGATTCGCCGACGCATTCTTGTTGTCAGCCATCGTCTGGCCCGTCGCGGTCGTGGTCGGCTTCGACGCGTCGCCGCCGCCTTTGACTGTGAAGGTGACAAGTTGGAAGTTACCATCGTTCTTGTATGACTCGTGCCACGGGCGCGAGGCGAAGACGCGCAGGATGTGCTTGCCGTCGGTGACGTTGCGCAGCTCGAAGGGCTCACCCAAATTGTAGTAAGCCTCGTAAGGCGAGTTGTCGAGAATGACGTGGACGTGATTGCCCATCCCCGTCGCGGGGTCTTTGTGCGGCTCATAGCCTTTGAGATCGCCGCCGAGGGCCAGATGAACTTTGACGGTCGAGCCGTTGATGGTCGCGCCTTCGCGCGGCTCGACGAAGCGCAGCGTTGGTTTCGCGTCGTCCTGCGCGCCGCGCTGCGACATCATGTCTTTGATCTTCTGCGGGCGTTCGACCTCGGACAAGACTTGCGGCGACGGAGCGGACGTGGGCGGCGCAACGTTCGTCGTCGCAGTTGCGTTCGTGTTTGTGTTGTCGGTGGTCGCGCAACCGGCCACGACGAGCGCGGCCGCGACGAGTGCGGCGGACAGGAAGAGACGTGCGGAGAGTTTCATCGAGTGCCTCCGTTCGAGATGAAGTTGAAAGCGTGCGTTGTGAAGTATAGACCGAAAGGCGGGGCGAAGGTAGATTGCGTAATGCGGATTTCGGATTGCGGTTTTGAAACCAAGAACGTTTCCGCAATCCGAAATCCGCATTACGCAATTCGTGTTACGCAGTCGCTGGACGCGAGACGGCGTCCGTCTTGATTCGCGATTCGACCGCCGCCCAGTCGATGTTGGAGAAGAAGGCTTCGATGTACTTGGGCCGGTCGGCGGGCGCATAGTCGAGTATGAAGGCGTGTTCCCACACGTCCATCACGAGCAGGGGCACGAAGCCCGCGACGTTGCCCGTCTCGTGCAGGTTGATCCAGTGATTCGAGAGCGCGCCGTTCGCGGGATTCTGCGAGCAGACGGCCCAGCCGACGCCGCGCATCTTGCCGACCGAAGAGAAGTCTGACTTCCAGATGTCGTAGCTGCCGAAACTATCTCCGGCGAGCTTGAAGAACGTTGAAGTCTTATCGGGATCGACCGAGCCCTGCCGCTTCATGTTGCCGAAGTAGTATTCGTGCAAGACCATACCGTTGTACTCGAAGCCGAGACGGCGCGTCAGCTCCGAGTAAGCGGGCATCTCCTCCTGATCGACTTTGCCGTCCGAGAGAAATTCGGAAATCTTCTCCGTCAGCTTGTTCGTCTCTTTGACGTAACCTTGATAGAGCTTGAAGTGCATCTCCAGAGTCTTGTCCGAAATTCCATTCAACCCGCTTAGGCTGAAGTCCTTCGGCTGGTAAGTGAATTTATTGATCATCTTGTTACCTCACTCGCGCGGGATGAATTTTCAGGCGTGCCCAATCTTACACCCGACGACGCGCGCAAAGAAGTCTGGAGTCGAAAGTCTGGAGTCAGTTTCGACTCCTAGACTTTCGACTCCAGACTCCAGACTTTCGACTCCAGACTTTTCGCTCTTAGTGCCCGAAGATGATCCAGTCGCCGTGCGAGGTCGCCATGAAGAAGAGCATGGGGAGCGAGAGCCACGCGTTGGTGCGCGAGGCGAGGAAGGCGCGGCGCGCAAACTCCGGCGGCGCGGCAGGGCCCGTTCCCGCCGTGCCCGCGATGATGCGCTTCTGTAGGGGCCAGATGATGCCCCAGACGTTCAAGAGCATGATCAGACCGAGCGCGCCACCAATGCCGATGCTGAACGTCTTATTCGACGCGTAGTGATCGTGCCCGACCGTGAGTTGTCCGTCGAGCCAACTAATGATGACGTATGCCATGACGACGACGAGCACGGCGACGACGACGGCGAAGAGTCGCCCGTCCTTCGTCAGCGCGGGAACCTTCATGATGATCAGGTACTCGATGGCGAAGACGATGATCGGGATCAAGAGCCACACGAGTAGCACGACCCAGAGGTTCACGCCCGCGTCGTGCGCGTTGGCGTTTGTCACGTCGGTCGGCAGAATGTACATCGCGTAATAGGTCAGACCGACGAGGACTGTTCCGACCGCGCCCCAGCGAAAATACCAGAGCGTGCGTGTGAGTAGATCGGGGTTCACCTTCTTCTTCGTGTCGGCGTCGAGACCCTTCTGGAAGGGGACGTTGACGACGTTGAAGAAGTAGAGCAGCCCGATCCACGTGATGCCGAAGACGAAGTGGCCCCAGCGCAGCAGAATGCGCGCGATGTCTTTGCCTTCCGGCGCGTGGAAAAGATTATCGAGAAGGGCGAGACCGACGGGGAGATGCGTGCTTGATTCGATCAGCATAAGTCCTCCGAAAGTGTCTGGTGTTTCGGTGCGGAACTGCGGAGACTGCCTGTGCGCGATTGCGGGCGTGAGATTAGCACCAACACTCACACGGCGCAATAAAAAGGCAGAGGTTAGAGGTTAGTAAGAACACTCTTGCCTTTTACTAACCTCTGCCCTCTGCCCTCTAACCTCTACTCCGTGGGTCTTGGGCCCGCGTCCATGCCGCGCGTGCTCGCCTGATTGACGACGCGAATTTTGAGATCATCTAGGACGTGTATCTGACACGAGAGACGGACGTTCTCGGCGAGTCCGGTCTCAAGCGCGAGTCGTGCGCGCTCGGCGTCGCCGATCTCGCCGGGGTCGCCCGCCAGCACTTCGACGCGACAGGTCGTGCACTTGGCGTTGCCGCCGCAGCGATGCAGGATGTCTATGCCTGCGTCCTCAATCGCGAGGACGAGTTTGCGTCCCGCCTCCGCCTCGAAAACCTGCGTCCCTGCGGCCGCCTCCGCCTCAATTTTAGGCATGGTTGTTCCACTCCTTACTTGCTCGTTCGAGTTGTAATTGCTTGACTGTTTGATCGGTAGTTTACACGAAAAACGAAAAACGCGGTACGCGCACAGAGAAGCGCGCCGCGCTCTCATCTCTCAAGTGAGACGAAAGCGCGACGCGCTTAACGCGTGCATGAAACCGCGTTCGATCTATTCAGGCATCAAAGCCCGCGCTGGAACTTTACGCCGTGAACGAAGTGCCGCAGCCGCAGGAGCCTGTGGCGTTCGGGTTCTTGAACGCGAAGCCCTGTCCCATGACGCTGCTGACGTAGTCGATCTCGACGCCATTCAGATACTGCGCGCTGAACATATCGACGAAGAGGCGCACGCCATTTACGTCAAGCACGTGATCGCCCTGCTTCGACTCCTCTTCGATGTTCAGGCTGTATTGGAAGCCGGAGCAGCCGCCCGGCACGACCCTCACGCGCAAGCCGGAGGTTTCGGGCAGGCCCTCTTCGTCCGCCATGAACTTCTTGATCTCCACCGCCGCCGGTTCAGTCACGTTGAGCGCCACGGTCGGCATCGTCATTGTCGCCATCTAAATCTCTCCTCTCAAACTTCCAAAGTCCGTCACTAAGATGATTTTGTCCGTCGTCAGTTGTCCGTCGGCCATTGTTAACGCTATCTGACCCGTTCATTTTAACTGCTCAACTGCCGTATGACAAACAACGGGCGACCAGCCACGAACAACGGACAGCCTCTACGCGCTGCCCATCACGATCTTCAACTCCGGCTTCATCGCCTCAATCGACACCTGTCGCGCGACCTCTTCAGCCACGCGCCGGAACGCCTCAGCCTGCACTGAGTCGGGTTGCCCCACGACAACCGGCACGCCCCTGTCTCCGCCCTCGCGCACTTCCAGCCCAAGCGGGACGGCCCCGAGGAATGGCACGTTGTAAGTCTCAGCGAGATTGCGCCCGCCGCCCTCGCCGAAGATGTTGTAGCGCGTGCCCGTGTCCGGCGCGACGAAGTAGCTCATGTTCTCGACGATGCCGAGGATCGGAACTGCGACCGTCTCAAACATCCTGAGCGCGCGACGCACGTCCGCGACCGCGACCTCCTGCGGCGTCGTCACCAGCACCGCGCCCTGCACGGGCACGAGTTGCGCAAGCGAGAGTTGCACGTCTCCCGTCCCCGGTGGCATATCGACGATCAGATAATCCAACTCGCCCCACAGCACGTCTTGAAGAAACTGTTTGACGAGACCATGCAGGATGGGCCCCCGCAAAATCATCGGCTCGTCGCCCGGCTTCAAGAGGGCCATCGACATCAGCTTGACGCCGTGCGCTTCGACTGGCACGAGCTTGTTGCCCGCGATCTCAGGTCGCACCTTCGACGCGCCGAGCATCAACGGCACGTTCGGGCCATAAACGTCCGCGTCCATCAAACCGACGCGCGCTCCGTCCCTTGCCAACGCGACAGCGAGATTCACCGCCACCGTTGACTTGCCTACGCCGCCCTTGCCCGAAGAGACCGCGACGATGTTACGCACGCCCGGCATCGTCACCTTCTCGCCAAGCCCGCGCCCCTGCGGAACCTCCGCGTCCATCTTCACGCTCACCGACGTGACGCCGAAGATCGCGCGCACCACTTCCTCCGCCTGCTGTTGCAACTGCTCGCGCACCGGACACGCGGGCGTCGTCAACACGATGCGAAACGACACGTCGCCGCCTTCGATCTTCAAATCCTTGACGAAGCCGAGCGTCACGATGTCCTTGTGCAGATCGGGATCGATGACCGCGCTGAGCGCACCGAGCACGCTTTGTTCTGAAATCTGTGCCATAATTTTCCTGTCGCTGATTAGCCTGAGAATTATAGAGACATTCGACGGGGAAGCAACTTCAACGAACAGGCTCTTGATCGAAACTCCACGGTTTAAATTTATGAGCGAGAACACAACTGAGATTATCCGCGCCGCGTGCCCGCATGATTGCCCCGACACTTGCGCGATGCTCGTCACGGTCGAGCGCGGTCACGCGGTCGCGGTCGCAGGCGATCCAGAACATCCCTTCACGCGCGGCTCACTCTGCACGAAGGTCGCCAACTATCACGAGCGCACGCACAGCCCCGACCGCATACAGACTTGTCTGCGAAGAGTCGGCGCGAAGGGCGAAGGAAAGTTTGAGCCGATCAGTTGGGACGTTGCGCTCGACGAGATCACTTTGCGCTTCCGCGCGCTCGCCGAATCTGCGGAAGGCGCGGAGACGATCATGCCCTACAGCTATTGCGGTACGATGGGCATCGTCCAATCTGAGTCGATGGATCGTCGCTTCTTCAATCGTCTCGGCGCGTCGATTCTTGATCGCACGATCTGCGCGAGCGCAGGCACGGAAGCGATGATCTCAACGCTCGGCGCGAAACTCGGCACAGACCCCGAACGCTTCGCCGACGCGCGACTCATTATCCTCTGGGGCACGAACACGATCTCGTCGAACGTCCACCTCTGGCCCTTCATCCTCAAAGCAAAGAAGAAAGGCGCGCGCCTCATCTGCATCGATCCCCGACGCACGCGCACCGCCGATCAATGCGACGAACACATCGCGCCTCTGCCCGGCACTGACGCCGCGCTCGCGCTCGGACTGATGCACGTCATCTTCGCCGAAGGTTTAGAGGATAAAGATTATTTAGAGAGACACACCATCGGCGCGGAGGATTTGCGACGACGAGCGAGTGAGTATTCGCCTGAGCGCGTCGCTGAAATTTGCGGCATCGAAGCCGCGACGATCAGACGACTCGCGCGCGAGTATGCGACGACGAGACCCGCCGTCATTCGTCTCAACTACGGCTTGCAGCGACATGCGGGCGGTGGCATGGCTGTGCGCACTGTGATGTGCCTGCCCGCCGTCACCGGCGCGTGGCGCGACGCGGCGGGCGGCGCGCTGCTCTCCACCTCCGGCGCGTTTCCCTTAAACCACGACGCGCTCGAACGGCCCGATCTCATTCCACACAAGCGACCGCGCACGCTCAACATGTCATCGCTCGGCGACGCGCTCACGCGAGTCACCGATCCGCCCGTGCGCGCTCTCTACGTCTATAACTCGAACCCTGCGGCGGTCGCGCCCGATCAGAGCAACGTGTTAGAGGGCCTGCGTCGCGAAGACCTCTTCACGGTCGTCCACGAACAGTTCATGACCGACACGTGCGACTACGCGGACATCGTGCTCCCCGCGACCACGCAACTCGAACACTTCGATCTGCACACGGCTTACGGCCACTTGTATCTGACTATCAACCTACCGGCCATCGCGCCGCTCCACGATGCGAAACCCAACTCCGAAGTCTTCCGTCTTTTAGCCGCGCGCCTTGGCTTCGAAGAAGAATGTTTTAAAGATTCAGACGAAGAGATCGCTCGACAGGCTCTCGATTCAGATCACCCCGCGCTTCGCGGCATCACGCTCGACCTTTTGCGCGAGCGAGGATGGGCCCGTCTGAATCTCGCTGAAGATTTCGCGCCGTTCGCCGAAGGAAACTTTCCGACTGTCTCAGGCAAGTGCGAGCTCTACTCCGAGCGACTCGCGGCGCAGGGCCTACCCGCCGTGCCCGAATTCATCCCGCCGAGAGAATCGCGCGCGAGCGCGCCCGAACTCGCGCGAGAGTTTCCACTCGCGTTGCTCACGCCCGCAGCGCACGCTTTTCTCAATTCGAGTTTCGCGAATTTGCCGAAGCAGCTCAAGCAGGAGCGCGTGCCCTTCGTCGAGATCAATCCGCAAGACGCCGCCGCACGCGACATCTCGGACGGCGACCGCGTCCGCGCCTTCAACGCGCGCGGCGCGTGCGAGCTGCGCGCCGTCGTCACCGAGCGCGCACGCGAAGGAGTCGTCGTCTCGCCTTCGGTCTGGTGGAACAAGCTCTCGCCGGACGGCGTGAACGTCAATCAACTCACCTCGCAGACGCTCACGGACATGGGCGGCGGCGCAACCTTCTACGACGCGCTCGTCGAGATCGAAAAGCTCGCGTGAAACTATTCATTGATCAGTTGACCCATTGAATCATTTAGCCACCGGCCCATTGATTCACGCGGGCCGGTGGAGAAGTGGATCGTAAGTAGCTAGACAATGATTCGATGGATCAATGAGCCGATGAATCAATCTCCTCTCAGTCGTTGAGCGAAGCGAAGAGCACCGCCAGCACAGTGACGACCGCGCCCACGCCGATGAGGACGCCGATTGTCGTGTTGCGGGCCGTCGAGTGGCCGTGATCAACGTGGACGCGCGCCACGTCGTTGTAGGCGATGGTCGTCGGCGCGTCGGTCTTGTGATCGCGCAGGACGAACTCAGTGTCGCGCCGCTCAGAGACGTAGCCCTTGCGCTCCGTCCCATCCTTCATCTTCACCGTCACGCGCGCCTTCGCGCCGAGCCCCGCGCGATCAACGTTCGCTTTCACCTTCTCCTGTGTGTCCGCGTTCTTCGTTGCCTGCGTGGCGGCGAAGACTCTCGTGCCCGACTGCGTTGCGAAGACCAGCGCGGCGAGCGTGAGTGTCAAAATCTTCTTGAACATTTTTGCCTCCTTCATGTCGCGACCCGCAGATCACGACTTAGTAAATCATTCATGCACATCGCAACCCTGATGCCGCGCGTGTCTCATCATCAAAACCCGCTATTTACGTGGCCCTCAAGTCGCTGCGAGCGCGACCTCCGCAAGAAAATTCCGACAAGTGGTGCGCTTCCTCGCGCGCGACGCGCACGAAACTTTCCATGCTTAATCACTCAAACCTGATGGCCCGCGCGTCGTCGCACTTGACAGCGCGCGCCCGCTTCGCACATACATGGACGCGAGAGACTCCCCGTCAGATGAAAGACGCACGCGCTGCGCGAGATGCTATCATGTTCCGCGCCCGCAGCGACCTAACCCCATGACACGAGACATGCGAAACGAACGCTCCACCTGCGCGCCCGCGCGCGCCGTCGAGACCAGAGATGAGACCAGACCAGCGAACACGCGCGACGCGTGGCCCTTCGTCGCGACGCATCTTTGCTCGCTTGCGCCGCTCCTCTTCATCCTCGCGCTGGTCGCGAACGCGCACGCACAGACTTCTCGCACGCCGCGCAACGCACGGACAAAGCCCGCGACGGCCACCGCCGCGCCGCTCGTACCTGAAGAGACTCTAATCAGGATCATGCGCGCGGAGGACGAGCGACGTTGGGACATAGACGATCTCGGCGCGCTCTTCTCAGACCCTTCAGCCGCCGTGCGCGAGCGTGCCGTGCTCGCCGCCGGTCGCATCGGCGATCCGCGCGCAGTACCTTCCATCGTGCCTGTCATGCAGAACGACAGAGACGTGTCCGTGCGCGCGATGGCCGCCTTCGCGCTCGGCGAGATCGAAGCGGTCAGAGACGCGACTGCGCTCATCCCCGCCACGCGTCTCCCTACGCCCGATGCCGTGCGCGCGCGGGCCGTCGAAGCTCTCGGCAAGATCGCCGCCGCGCTCCCGCGCGACGATAAGGTGAGCGCGAAGTTGTTTGGCGACGCCATCACGTCTGCGCTCACGTTCGAGCGCGCGCGTCGCCCCGCGCCCAGTCGCGAAGTCATTCTCCTCGGTCTCACCGCCGCATTGCGCGCGCGGCCCGCCGACGCTGGCAAAGTAGTGGCCCTCTATCTCAACTACCCGGATGCGCGCGTGCGCGCCGACGCCGCCAACACGATCTCTCGCCTGCGCTCGAAGGACGCGAACGAACAGCTTCGCGCCGTGCTCTCATCGGACGCTGACGGCGTCGCACGCGCCAACGCCGCGCGCGCGCTCGGATCAGCCGAAGACAAGTCAGCTTTTGATCTACTACTCGATCATGCAGTGAACGACCGCGATGAGCGAGCACGCGTCAGCTCACTGCGGGCCCTCGCGCAACTTCGCGACGCGCGCGCGGCTGATGCTCTGCTCAAGCGCGGCGAAGCATTCTTCGCAGAGTACAAGTCGGAGAAGTTGTCGGGCGGCGCGGCGCACCCGTCGTCATTGAACGAGATGCTCGAAATCATCGCGGCTCTCGGTCGCGTGCTCGCGAACACTTCCGACAATCGCACGCTCACGCTGCTGCGCGCCGTGCGCGAGACGGAAGGCTACGTCGATCCCGAAACCGAGATCGCGTTTGCGCGCATCGCGCCCGCGCAGTACATGAGGGAGAAGCCGTTCGCGAATCTCTATCTTCGGGCCACGGAGAACAAGCTCGCGTGGCAGGCCATCTCCGCAATCGCGCAGGGGCTCGCGGAAGTTGGCTCGATGTCGAGCGAGCACGCGGGCAACAGTCTCGTGACCGTGCAGGCCGATGCGCAGATCGCACTCAGGGCCATCTTGAGCGACCACGCGACGCCCGCGCTCGCGCTGCCTGACGTGCTGCGCGCCGTCGCCGCCTTCAAGCCGCTCGACGCGGACACGCTCATGCGCGAGCAGTTGCTACACTCCGATGATGTGATCGTGCGCGCGACCGCCGCCGAACTTCTCGGCAACGAGTCGCCCGGAGTAGAGACGACGCGCGCGCTCGCCGCCGCGCTGCCCCGCGCCATGCGCGACGAGATGAACGATGCGGCACTCGCTGTCCTCGAAGCGCTCGCCAAGCAGAAAGATGAAGATGCAGCCGCAGCGATCCGCTCCGCGCTCGAATCGCCCGACTATCTTTTGCGCGTGCGCGCCGCCACGCTCCTGCACTCCTTGAACCCCGGCGAAGGCGCGGAAGAGCGCATCCAGACTGCCGCCACGCGCTACCACGTCGCCGACTATCGACGCGCGCTCGCACGCCGCAACTCGCGCGTGCAGGCCATCATCACGACCGATAAGGGCCCGTTCACCATCGAGCTGCTGCCCGAAGACGCGCCTTTGAACGTCGATAACTTTGTCGAGCTGGCGCGTCGCGGCTTCTTCAACGGCATTGCGTTCCATCGCGTCGTCCCGAACTTCGTCATACAGGGCGGCGACCCGCGCGGCGACGGCAATGGTGGCCCCGGCTACCAGATTCGCTGCGAGATCAACGAAGTCCCTTATGATCGCGGCGCGGTCGGCATGGCCCTCTCAGGCAAGGACACGGGCGGCTCGCAGTGGTTCGTCACGCACTCGCCGCAGCCGCACCTCGACGGCGGTTACACCGTCTTTGGTCGCGTCACGCAAGGGATGGAAGTGGTTGACAAGATCGCGCGCGGCGACCGCATCCGCACCGTCACAGTGACGGAGATGCCGAAGCGGAGATGACGGAGTGACGGATGAGGGACGACAAAGAACTATCGATCTGAGAAAGCGTTTTGGGAGTCCCGCAGGGACGTGATGTTTATAGTCACTTATATTTCTTAGAGTCCCGTCAGGGGCGACATTTGATATGTCGCTCCTAACCAGAGCTTGCCGTAGTTCTAACGCCCCGGGCCTATAAACATTTCCGCTCCTACGGAGTGACAGCTTTCAAACAACTTCTAAGACATCTTTCTCTCATCATTCAATTCGCTGAAATGAACCCACGCCGCACAATCTTCGTCGCCACTTGCATCGCGTGCACGCTCGTCGCTGCTACACGGGCGCAGGTGCGCGTGCAGCCAACGCAGATAGTTGGCGCAACGACTAAAGAGCGCACTCGCTACCGGATCGATCTCGCCGTCGATTTCGACGCGCGCACGTTCGCGGGCACAGAGCGCGTGCGCTGGGTGAACCGCGACGACCGGCCCGCTTCCGCGCTCTACTTCCACCTCTACGCGAACGTGCGCAGCGCGCTGCCAACCGACGCGCCACGACCCGCGACGGCCCCCGACGTATCATCTAACGATCAAACCACGACGGCGGCGACTGCGGCGGCGGACGATGAGCCGCGCGTCGAGATCACGCAGGTGCGCTCCGCGTCGAGCATGCCGTTACAGTTCTCTTTAGACGACCGCTTGACGACGATGCGCGTCAACTTGCGCGACGCGGTCGCGCCCGGCGCAGCCACCGAAGTCGAGATCGTTTTCAAGGGCCGCGTTCCCGAAATCGACGCGGACGAGACGAGCCTGCCGTCGCACGTCATACAGCAGTTGGGTGCGGCGGTGCGCGACACGCGCGAGGTGCGGCGCGCGCGCGATATCAACTTCCGTTCGCGCGGCGTGATGCTGCTCGGCGCGTGCTACCCCATGCTCGCCGCGCGCGACGGAGGCGACTGGCAGCGCGAGGCGCGCGCCACGGTCGGCGACTGGCTGTACACGGATGCGGCGGACTACGAAGTCTCTATCGACGCTCCGGCAGAGGTGGCCCTCTATACTTCGGCCATCGAGCGCGCGAAGACGGACGGCGCGGCGTTGCATGTCGAGAAGATCGAAGGAGACAAAAAGACCGAAGGCGCGGCGGTGCGTTCAGCAGTCGCGCGCACGTTCGCGGGCGAGAACCTGCGCAGCTTCGCCGTGGTCGCGGGTCGCGGCTTGCAAGCGGGAGAGCAGACGGTCGAAGGCGTGAGAGTGCGCGCGGTCTGGGCGCGCGAGCACGAACGGACGGGACGACGCGTGCTCGAAGAGGCGACGCGCGCGGTGAAGATGTTCAGCGCGCGTTTCGGTGCGCTCCCCTTCGCGCAGGTGACGATTGCAGAGGCTCCGCTCGTCGCCGGAGTGGGCAGCGCGGAGTTCGCTGGCCTGAGTGTGATCGCGAGCGCGTTCTACGTCGATTTCGATTCGCCCGCCGTGCGTAACCTGCCGGAGATCGTGCGCGAGCAGAGAGCTTCGGTCGAGGACAGTCTGGAGTTCGCCGTCGCGCATATGTGCGCTCACCAGTGGTGGGGTGCTGTCGTAGGCAGCGATCCCGAACGCGAGCCTGTCTTAGATGAATCACTCGCGCACTGGTCTGCGCTGCTCTACTACCGCGAGTCTTACGGCGCGGAGCGGGCCACCGCAGCAAGCGATGATCAACTGCGCGGCGTCTATGAAATCTATCGCACGTTCGGCGGCGAAGATTTGCCCGCGTCGCGCTCCGCGCGCGAGTATCACAACTCTTTCCAGTACGCCGCAATCGTCGCCTCGAAGGGCGCGCTCATGTTCGTCGCGCTTGAGAGACTCGTCGGCAACGAGCGCGTTTTGACGGCCCTTCGTCGCTACTACGAGGCGAACCGTCTGGAGATCGCGGAGTCGAGCGACTTGGTCGGCGCATTCATCGCCGAGACGCCGGTCGAGCAGAGACGCGCCGTGGCGCGCACCTTCGACCGTTGGCTCTCCGAGCGACACGGCGACGAAGACATCTCGCCGCCCAATCCACAACTGGCCTCCGCGCTCGGTCTAAGCGTCGAGCAGAGCATGAAAGACAACGGCAACCGCTTCTCACGCCTCGGCAAATTCTTCTGGCGACAGATGACGCGCATCCGCTAGATGCGTCGTGTCTGATGTTATGCTAAGTCAGTCTCGTAAATCTCCACATCAGTTTCCCAACACGTTTCCATCGCGCGCCGCATCTAAAGGTGGACGCCGGAGGAGGGCGTATCCGCCGATGACTTCGACGAAAGAACTCGCGTTGAACGGATCGAGAAAGCTCGCGCGCGGCGCGGTGCGTGCGCTTGCGACTAAACGACATGAGCCGGCGCAGGTCGAGCATAGTCTCGAACAGTTGAGCCGTTGGATGGATGGCCTTTTTCGCGTTCCTGGCACGGGTTGGCGTTTCGGCTTGGATGCCATCGTCGGGCTCGTCCCCGGCGTCGGCGACACGTTGACGACCATCGTCTCCTTCTACATCCTCGCGGCGGGCGTGCGCTACCGCGTGCCGAAAGTGACGCTGCTGCGCATGGGCGTCAACATCGCCGTCGATTACGTCGTCGGTTCGATTCCCCTCGTCGGCGATCTCTTCGACGCGGCTTGGAAGTCGAACCAGATGAACGTCGAGCTGCTTCGTCGGCGCGCGACCGTCTCCGCAGCAGAGGCGCGACACGGTCGGCTCTCCGACTGGCTCTTCGTCGCGCTCATCATGTTCTTCCTCGTCGCGTTGCTCATCGGCTCAATCGTCGTCACCTACTACGCGCTCACTTACGCCTTCGCCGGTCTTCAACGTCTGTTCTGAGTGGCGGGCGACGCGATAGACTTTAGCAGCAACGAAAAAGGCGACGCGCTCGCGTGAGCGCGTCGCCTTCAACTTTTAGCGGCGAGTTCTCTCGCTCCGCTTCGTTCACGAAGCCGTCGCCTCTTCCGCCTTCGGCAGCAAACGATCAAGCGAGGCAGCGACCATCGAGAAACCGCGCTCGCCCGCCGCGAAGCAGCGCAACTTCCCTTCCGCGTCGAACAGATAATACGCAGGCACGTAGCCCTGCTCGTTCTGGAACGCGTCGCGCAGTTTGTGTTCGTTGTCGACGGCGCACGGCTCCGTGATGTTGTACTCCGTCACGGCATCGCGCACTAACTCCGTGTCGGAATCCGCCTCGTAACGCGGCATATGAACGGCGACGACGCGCAGGCCCTGCGCCCCGCGCTCTTCGCGCCACTGCGCCACGCGCGGCAAATTCTCCTTGCAGACGCCGCAGCTCACAGACCAGAAATGCACGAGCGTCGGGTGGCCCTCCACCTCATGCGCGGCGTGCGCGCCCGTCGCATTCATCCACTCGGTCGCGCCTTCGAGCGAAGGCATCTGTGTCCCAATTCTCATCGGCATGACAACACCTCACAAAGCACTCAGCAGTCAGCAAGACAGCCCATCTCGTTTGGCTGACTGCTGACTGCTGAGCGCTGATTGCTACTTACGCATTGAGCGTCGCCTGACCCGGTCGCCATTCGGCAGCGCAGAGTCCGCCGGTTTGCAGGGCCTGTATGACGCGCAGAGTCTCTTCCGCCGAGCGACCGACGTTCAAGTCGTGTACGACCTTGTAGCGCAGGACGCCTTCCGGATCGATGACGAAGAGACCGCGCAACGCGATGCCCTTGTCCTCGATCAAGACTCCATACTTGCGCGAGACCTCCTTTGTGATGTCCGCGCCGAGCGGATACTTCAGGCCCTCGACGCCGTTCTTATCCTTCGGCGTCTTGATCCACGCGCGATGCGAATGGACGGAATCGGTCGAGACGCCGATCACTTCCGCGCCGATGCCGAGGAAGTCGTCGTAGCGATCGCTGAAGGTTGTCAACTCCGTCGGGCAGACGAAGGTGAAGTCGAGCGGGTAGAAGAGCAGCACGAGCCACTTGCCCTTGTAGTCCGCGAGCTTCACGTTCTGATCGAGCTTCTCCAAGTTCTTGGTCGAAGCCATGTCGAAATCGGGCGCGGGTTTTCCCACCTGCGCTGTCTCTTGCATCGTCTCAATTGCCATCTCTATCTCCTCCATGCATGGTTGATGATTTCTTCAAGCGCGCCGCGCGTCTTGGTGATCTCGTCGTCGTCGCCGCGCCGAAATGTCTGAATCGTTCGGACAAAAGTTTTCGACGCAAGGCATCACGTCTTGCAGTCGGGGCACAGCCCGTAGAGCGTCAGGTGTATGGACTGCGGCTTGAAGCGCGAGCGACGCGCGGCAAGTCGCATGAGCGCGGCGGTCTCCGCCAGATCGAAGTCGAGCAACTTGCCGCAAGCGGTGCAGACGGCATGATCATGCCGCGAGGTCTCGCGGTCGTAGCGACTCGCGGCGTTGCCGAAGGTGATCTCGCGAATCAGTCCCGCGTCCTTCAGATAGCGCAACGAGTTATAGACGGTAGCGAAGCTGATCGAAGACTGACGCCCCCGCGCGACAGCGAAAATCTCCGCCGCCGTCAGGTGGCCCTCGCTCGCCTGCACCACGTCGAGGACGACCCGTCGCTGCTTCGTCAGCGAACGCGCCCCGTCGCCGCCCCGTGTCTCCGTGTTTGAACTCATGGTTGTTTAAGCTGGATTTAGAATAATTCTAAATCGAAGAATTGTCAAGCGCAAGATAGTTGGTAGAGACGGATCATTCCGGCTACTGATTCAAAGCGTCGGGTGCTGCTCGACGAAGCCGATGAGTGCGCCCACATAAGATGAGAAGGGCGGGCAAGCGATGCCATGCGGCGCGAGCAGTTCCTGCGCGCGCGCGGTGTCGTAGGTCTGTCGCAGGAAGAAGTAGGGCGCGCCGACGCGGGGCAGCCCCGTGAGTTTTTCGGAGACTTTAAAGGCGAGCGACTTTTGCACGAGCGCGGGCGGCACAGTCAAGAGCGAGCCGCGACGCGCGAGCGATTGCGCGATGGTCTCGAACAACTCGTGCGTGGTGAGAGGCTGCGGGTCTGCTATTTGGACGGTCGCACCCACCGCACGCTCGTCTCGCGCGAGGGCCGCCATCGCCTCGACGACGAAATCGATGGGCACGACATTCAGACGCACGTCGCGGTTGCCGATGTTGGCGAGCGAGAGGAGGCGTGGCTGCATGAGCAGGTACTTGATCAGGTAATAGACGCCGTCGTACTTCGCCGTCTCGCCCGTCAGCGAATCGCCGCAGACAACCGACGGGCGGAGGATCGTGATAGGCAATTCACTCTTCAGATCATCGACCTCGATCTCAGCGAGATACTTCGTCTCCTCGTAGTGATTGCGAAAGCCCGCGTCGTGGCGCAACTCGTTCTCGCCGATGACGCCTTCACGCCGACCGGCCACATAGCACGTCGAGACGTAATTGTAGCGACGCAGATTCTTCACTCCGCGCGCGAACGCGTTGACGTTGCGCGTGCCTTCGACGTTGACGCGGTGCGCGAGATCGCGCTCGACGCCGAGATCGTAGATCGCCGCGAGATGAAAGATCGCCGCCGTCTCATCCACAGCCGCGTCGTAGTCTGCGACGGACATTCCGAGTCGATCTTTCGTGATGTCACCTTCGACGATGCGGAAACGATCCGCACCCGCGTCGATCTCCGCAGAGAGTCGTGCGATCTCTGCGTGCGCGCGTTCGACGAACGCGGGTTGCACGAGCAGTATGAACCGGCCGCCGTCACCCGCGAGCCGCGCGATGAGCCGACCGGCGATGAAGCCGGGGAAGCCCGTGAGAAAGATCGTTTCGCTTGATGTCATCGAAGTTTGCAGCGAGGCTATCGAGCACCGTGCTCCGAGCCGCATACTAGCTCGACGAGTGTGCGAACGCCTGTGCCGGTCGCCCCCGCAGGCGAGTAAGTGGTCGGCTCTTCGAGCCAAGCGGTGGCCGCGATGTCGAGATGAACCCACGGAGTCGGCGCGGCAAACTTGCTGAGTAACAACGCCGCGCCGGTCGCATCGGGGCGGCCACCGTAGTTCTTGAAGTCTGCGATGTCGCTCTCGATCTTCTTCTCGTAATCGTCCGAGACGGGCATCCGCCAGACGGGCTCGCCCGCGCGCTCCGATGCGCGCGTAACTTGCGCCGCCCATGCGTCGTCGTTGCTGAAAAGTCCGGTGCGATGATCGCCGAGTGCGACGATGATCGAGCCGGTGAGCGTCGCGAGATCGACGATGCGTGTCGCGCCGAGACTCTTCGCGTAGGTGATGCCGTCAACCAAGACGAGGCGGCCCTCGGCGTCGGTGTCAACGACCTCGATGGTGTAGCCCGCGAGCGTGCGGACGACATCGCCGGGTTTGATGGACTTGCCCGAAGGCATATTCTCTGCGGTCGGCACGATGGCGACGATGCGTCGTCGCGGCTTGAGTTGCGCGATAGCGCGCAACGCGCCAAGCGCGGCGGCCCCGCCAGCCATGTCCGCCTTCATCTCTTCCATGTTCTTCGCGGGCTTGATCGAGATGCCACCCGTGTCGAACGTAATGCCCTTGCCGACGAACGCGAACAACTCGTCGCCGACACTCGCGTTGCCGTTTGCGTCAGAGTTGACGCGCGCAGCTTCCGCTTCCTCGCTCAACTCTTCCGGCTCGTAGCGCACGACGATCAATGCGGGCGGCTCGTCCGAGCCCTGACCGACGCCCCACAAGCCGCCCATGCCCCGCGCGCGAATCTCTTCCGCGCCGAGCGTCTCGACGACGAGACCGAACTCGGCGGCCATCTCCGCGGCGCGGCGCGCGAACTCGCGCGGCGGCAGACTCGCGCCCGGCTCGTCTGCAAGCGAGCGAGCCCAGTTGATTGATTCGCCGACAATACGACCGCGCCCGATCTCCTCGTTCATGCGCGCACGCACGCTCTCGTCTTGCACGTCCGAGATGATGACGAACTCGACGAGCGTGCTTCCGTCTTCACCATCAACGACGCTCTGGTAAAAATCGTTCGCATAAGAGCCGAGGTGCGCGCCTTCGGCTGCGGCGCGTGCGATCCGCGCAGGGTCTTCGCACGCGGGCAGGATGAATGCGACGCCACGGGCCTTTGCCTCATTCGCTCGACGCACGGCTGCGGCTGCTGCGCGTCGCACGCCGCGCGTGTCGTCGCGCTCATGCGCGTTACGCTCGCCCTCGCGCTGGCCCATGCCGAGGAGGAGCAGGCGTTGCGCGCCGTCTTGCGTGGACGTGTGCAGAAGTAGCGATTCATCTTCGTCGCCTTTGAACTCTCCCGCAGAGAGGATCGCGCGCACGGCTTCGAGCAACGGGCCCTTCGCACTGCAAAGCTCCGCGTCGCGCGCGTGCGCGCCGAAGACGCAGAGCGCCGTGATGTCGCGCGCGTCGGACTTAGCAGGCGCGTGGGCTAAAGTGATGTTCAGCTTTTGCGGATTTCTATTGCGTGTCGGAGGCATCGGCTCAATCGTCTCTGAAGTTCCCGGCACACATGCGGATGTGCATCAAGATGTCTGGTGCTGCTCGATGGCGGAGGTGTCGCCGCGCAGCGCATCGCGGTTGATCTTCATCTTCCGCCGGTTGGCATCGACGGCGACGTAGATGACTTCCGCCTCCGTCACTTTGATGCGCTCCGATGTGCCGCCGTAGCGTTCGGCTTCGACGACGACGCGGACGGTGATCGAGGTCGTCCCGAGGCGCGTCGTCGTCGCGTAGAAACTCACCAAGTCGCCGACGAAGACCGGCTCGTGGAAGACCACCTCGCGCATGGCGACGGTGACGAAACGCTCAACGCCGGTGCGCCTGTGCGCTTCGACCGCGCCCGCGATGTCGATGTAACTGAGGATGACGCCGCCGAAGATCGTGCCCTGCGGGTTGGTATCGCGCGGGAGCAGCGTCAGACGGATCGCAGGGTCGCGGTAAGTGTTCATGCGAGATGAGAGGATGCGTGCGCGCGGCTCGGGCTGTCAAGCGATGGCGATATAGGCATTCAGGATCGTTGACCGCAAACGACGAATGCGCGTTGCTTTTCCTCGCCGTGTCAGCCAACTCCGCTCGCTCAGAGGTCATCAAAATGCTTGCCGCACAGACAGAAAAAGCGGGTGGCGGTTGGCCGTCATGCTTGCAGCTTCCATCGTAAATGTTTTCTGAATCTCAGTTGTGCGTAAAGTGTCCGGTCGCCGCTAGTTTTACTGCGTCGCTTCGTGGGTCGAGGCGGCGTTATAATCGTGAGAACGATAGATCGTCTTTGATTCGTTTGAAGAAAGTCCTGATGATGAGCAACTTTTCCGCACGCCTTTCGAGAACATTAGCGGGCGCATTCGCCTGCCTCGCGCTCGCCTTCGCCGCACACGCCGCGCCCTCGCAAGCAACGCCCGGTCGCGCGAAGTTCGATGTGACGAGCTATCGCATCGATGCCGAGCTGCGACCCGCCGAGCACATCCTGCGCGCCACGGCCGACGTGAACTTCACGACGCAGGACACGACGCGCACGGTCGTCTTCGAGTTGAACGGCGCGCTCAAGGTCGAGTCGGTGGAGCGCAACGGCAAGCCCGTCGTGAACTTCGTGCAAGACCCCGTCGGGCTCGATCAGTTGGGGCCGAACGTGCGCGTCGATCTCGGTGAAGTGGTTGCGGCGAATACGCCCGTGACTTTGCGCTTCAAGTGGTCGGGCGCGCTCGTCACGCCAGAAGGGGGCCCCCTTGCGACGAAGCGGCTAGCTTACGTCGGCAGCGAAGGGTCGTATTTGATGTACGCCTCGCGCTGGTTTCCCTTCCACGATTACGCCGCAGACCGCGCGACCAGTGACATCACCGTCACGGTTCCGTCGGGCATCGTCGTCGCAGGCACGAGCGATGAGCCCGTCGCGGCGCAGCAGTCGGGCGCGAACACACGCTTCCACTTCGTTCACAAGACGCCCACGCTCGTCGGCAACTTTGCCGCCGCACACTACTCGACGCGCACGCTCAAGATGGGCAACTACCAGATCGACTTCTACGTCCAGCCCGGCTCGGAAGCGCGCATCGAACGCTACGGCGAGTTGGCCGGCAAGGCTCTGGAATACTACACGACGGCTTACGGCGCGCCGGCCTTCGGCACGCACTACGTCGTCGCGGAGATCGACGACGAGAGCCTCGACGCCTACGCCGGTAACGGCATGGAGTTTCTCTCGGCGAGCTTCTTCGATCCGCAGCGCGCGGCGAAGGAGGAGCGCGTCGAGCGCGAGCTGGCTTACCAGTGGTGGGGCTTCACTGTCGGTCTCAAATCTTTCGATGATGCGTGGCTCTCACAAGGTTTATCCGAATGGAGCGGCTTCGCTTTCCGCGAGGCGACTTTGCAGGGGCCACAACTCGACGCCGCGCAACGCGATATGCAGGAGCGCGCTTTGATGTTCGAGCAGTCGGCCTCGCTTTTGCGCGCGCCGTCGGCGCTCGACGACACGTCGCCGCAGTATCAGTCCGTCATGTTCTACAAGGGCTCGATGGTCTTTCGTATGCTGCGCGAAACGATGGGCAAGGCGAAGTTCGATCAACTTCTACGCACCTTCGTCGAACAGTATCGCGGGCAGAGCGCGTCCATCGACGACTTTGAGAAGCTGAGCGATCAGATTGCGGGGCGCAAGATGCGCTTCTTCTTCGCGCGCTGGGTCGAAGGCACGGGCGTGCCTGAATTCTCCGTTGACTATCAGATCATACGCACGCGTGCGGGCAAGTTTCGCGCGCGCGGGACGGTGAAGCAGAACTTCGAGGGCCTGAATATGCCCGTCGAATTGATGCTCAGGGCCGAGGGCGACACCAACAACCAGACGCAGACCGTGAAAGTTGAAGACAAGAGCGAGGACTTCGACATCGAATCGAACGGCGCGCCCGTCGAGGTCATCGTCGATCCGAACAACAAAATACTGCGGCTCTCAGACGAGTTGCGCATCTCCATCGTCGCGCGTCGCGGCATCGAGTTGTTTCGCGACGGGCAGTACGCCGAAGCGCAGAGACAGTTGGAAGAGGCTTTGAAGCTCGACAAGTCGAACTCGTGGATCTACTACAACCTCGGCTTGGTCTATCTCGAACAGCGCAACTACGATCCCGCGATTGACAACTTCAAGGCGGCCCTTGCGGGCAATCTCAAGCCTTCGTGGATCGAGGTCTGGTCGCGTATCAAGATGGGCAACGCCTACGACTCGAAGGGCGACCGCACGCGCGCCGTCAATGAATACAACAAGGCGGTCGAGTCCGGGATCAACTACGACAACGCGCAACGCTCCGCCAAGCAGTTTCTCGCGACGCCCTACGATCCGAAGGCGGCGGCCCAGCAGGCGGCGAGCCAGTAAAGACCGCAACAGCGAAACACCAGAAAGCGAAAGGCTCACGACCTCGGTTGTGAGCCTTTCACGTTTTCGTCGCGCTCTTGATTGACGATGCTTACGCCTGCGCGACGGCGACCATGCTGACGCGATGCTTGTCGGCAAACGTGATCATCTCTTTGGGATCGAACATCAGAGTCTTGCCTGCGGTCAGGCACAGGCACGTCGCGCCCGCTTCGATCATCGACTCGATTGTCGGAAGCCCGACGCAAGGCACGTCGAAGCGCATATCTTGAGACGGCTTGGCGACCTTGACGACTGTGAGACGACCGCGCGCGAGTGTTCCGGCCCGACGGATCGTCTCGTCTGTTCCCTCCATCGCTTCGACGGCGACGCAGGCCCGCGAGCGCACGACGATGGTTTGACCGAGATCGAGCCGCGCGATCTCTCTCGCGACTTCCAAGCCGTATTCGATGTCGCCGCGCTCGCGCGAGTCGGGCGCGCGTCGCGTGAGCGTGCCTTCGCGCGGGAGTTGATCTTGCAGGAAGTAGGTCGAGTCGATCAGCTCGATGCCTTCGCGCGCGAGTTCGTCTGCAACCGCGCCAATGAGCGCGTCTGTGTTGCGGCGCGGAAGCGAGACTAAGACTTTGAGCATACGCACGTCGGGGATCGCGCCGCTGAAAATCTGCACGTGTTTGACCTGCCCGGCCATGATCGCGCGCGTCACTCCCTCGCGCTTGAAGAAGCGGATCATCCTTCCGAGTTGCCCGATGCCGATCCACTGCACGTGCCCGCCGATGGTTTCGGCAGCGCGCTCGATCTGCGGATCGGTCTCCTCTTTGATCGCCGCGACGGCCAGCTCCGCGCCCGCGCGCGCCGCGCCTTCGATGACGAGGAACGGGAAACTTCCGTTGCCCGCGATGAGACCGAAGCGCGTCACTTGATCACTCCGCGCTCGGAAGTTTCGATGAAGCGTAGGAGTTCTTCCGTTTCGGGCGAGTCGTTGATCTCTGCGCGGATGCGCTCGATGGCCTGCGTGGTGTTGAGCCTTGAAGAGAGCAGAAGACGAAAAGCATGGTGGAGCGTGTCGATGGTGGCCTGCGGGTAGTTGCGCCGACGCATCCCGACGTGATTGAGGCCATAACATTTCGCGCGGTTGCCGACCGTGAGCGCATGAGGCAGCGCGTCGCCCGCGATGACGGAGTAGCCGCCGATGTAAGCCTCGCGCCCGACGCGACAAAATTGATGCACACCGGAATATGCGCCGATGTTCGCGCCGTCTTCGATGCGGACGTGACCGCCGAGCGTCGCTGCGTTCGACATGATGACGTGATTGCCGACGCGACAGTCGTGCGCGACGTGGGCCTGCGCCATGATGAGGCAATCGTCGCCGATCTCTGTGAGCATCCCGCCGCCTTCCGTGCCGCGATGGATGGTAACGAACTCGCGTATGCGATTGCGCTTGCCGATGCGCGTGCGGGCCGGTTCGCCTTTGTACTTCATGTCCTGCGAGGCGAGACCGAGAGAGACGAAGGGGAAGACGTGCGTCTCGTCGCCGATCTCCGTTAAGCCTTCGATGACACAGTGCGACTCGACGCGCACCCGTTCGCCTAAAGTAACTTCGTCGCCGATGACGGAGTATGGCCCGACGTGACAGTCGCGTCCGAGCTGCGCCTTCGCGCCGATGATTGCGGTCGGATGAATCATTGAATCGAACGATGAACGATGAGCGATGAACGATGAAGTGAGGATGCGTGCGCGGCGTGATCCGGATCAAGGTTGAATTGCGTCGAAGCCGCGAGGCTCCGCGTAAACATTCGTCTCCTGCCCTCTGTGTTCCGCCCTGTCATTTCATCGCGCTGCGGTCGATAACGACGCTGGTGATCTCCGCCTCGGCGCAGACGCCGCGCCCCTCGACGCGAGCTTCGCCCTTCATGCGCTGCACGCGCGAGCCGGTGCGGAGCGCGGTCACTTCAAGGATGAGCGTGTCGCCGGGGATGACGGGTTGGCGGAAGCGCGCCTCTTTGATGCCGGTAAAGAGCGGGAGCTTGTCGGCGCGATCCGCGAACTCGCGCAGCGCGAGGATGGCCCCGACCTGCGCGAGCGCCTCGATGATGAGGACGCCGGGCATGACGGGCGCGCCGGGGAAGTGGCCCTGAAAGTAGGGCTCGCCGATAGTCACTTGCTTGATGCCGACGATGCGCTCGCGCGGGACAAGCTCGACGATCTTATCGACGAGCAGAAACGGATAGCGATGCGGCAGGATTTCCTGTATGGCGCGCAGGTCGAGGATGGTGTCCATGATCGAACCCCGTTGCTTTCGCGTCCCGTTCGCGGTCTAAGGTCTGCGCGGCGACGGCGTGCCGGTCGTGGCGGGTCGCGTCGCGGCGGGACGTGGCGCGGCGGGCGTGGTCGCTGCTCCGGCCGCCGCCGGGTTGCGCTGGTTATAGATGTTGATGAAGTGCTGTGTGATGTCCACGCTCTGCGCGCCGTAGATGAGTGGCACTTGGCTGGCGTCGATAATGATCGAGATGCCGTACTCTTTGGCGTAGGCGTCGAGTGATTTGAAGACTTCGTCCTGCACGGGCCCTACCACTTCGTGCAGACGCTTCTCGTAAGCCGCCTTCGCGTCCTCGGACTTGCGCTCGATGTCGCGCTTGAGTTGCTCGGCTTCGTCGGCTTTGCGCTGGAGCGCAGGTTGATCGGCGACCGTCTTCGTGTCGTTGATCTCCTTGACGAGTTGATCGTAGCGGGCGCGCATTTGCTGCAACTCGTTGCTGCGCGGCGTGAACTCGCCTTCGATGCGGCGCAGGGCTTCGACGATGCGTCGGATGCCCGTCTGCTCGTCGGCGAACGCGCTTGTATCGATGACGGCGACCTTGCCTTCGAGGCTTGGTTTCGCGGCTGACGCGGGTGGTTGTTGCGCGTGGGCGGCGGAGACGAGTGCGGCGCAGATGAGAGCGGCGGCGGCAACGGATCGGATGTGCTTCATTAAACCTCTTCGGGCGGCGGGGAAAATTCGCGAGCGCATGTGCCCGCTAAAAGCGAGTCAGCAGCCGACAACTTGCGAGACTACTCGCTGCTGCCGGCTGCCGACCGCTGACGACTGGCGTTAACTTTACGGGCGACCCGGCGTCGCGGCAGCAACCGCAGGATGCGTGCGATTGTATTCGATGATGAAGTCGCGCGTGATGTCCACGCTGTCGGCGACGTAGAGGACAGGCACGCGGTTGGAATCGATCACGATGGCGATGCCTCGCTGCTGCGCGTAAGTCTGGAGCGCGTTATACACGTCGTCCTGCAGGGGGCCCAAGACCTCGCTGCGTCGCTTCTCCAAAGCGACCTGCGCGTCCTGCGCCTTGCGCTCCATGTCGCGCTTGAGTTGCTCGGCTTGATCCTGCTTTGCCGCGAGCGTCTTCGGATCGGCGACCGCGCCGGTCTTCTGAATCTCCTCGGCGAGCGTGTTGTAGCGCGTCTGCATCCCCTGCAACTCGTTGTTGAGGGGTTGGAACTGCGCGCTGATGCCCTTCACAGCGTTGACGACGCGCGCGATGCCCGCCTTCTCATCGGCAAACGCACTGGAATCGATGACGGCGATCTTGCCGGTGAGCGAGGGGGCCGCAGCATTGCCTGCGGCAGGCTGCGACGTGGCGGGGCGAGCGGTCTGTGCGCTGGCGTTGGCGATTGAAACGACCGCGAGCGCGACACCGGCGGCGATTAAACGAAGTGACTTCATAACTCTCTCGTACTGCTCCTTAACGTTATTTCAAACTCAGATGCCTATGATGCGAATAGGAGTCGCGGCGGTTGCGCCTCCAAACCCGGAAGTTTACCAGAAGGCGACTAGAAAGTCCGCCCGATGCTGAAGCGGAAGACGCTCTTCTTCTCGGTGAAGAAGAGCGGAACCTGATCGCTCACGCCGTTGCGCGCCTGCGGATTGAACGCATAGATGAGACGGAACGGAACGTTGACGACCGGAAGTTGGATGCGAACCTCTGCGCCGAAACTGGAACGGAAGTCGCCGATTTTCGAGAACGCGCTCTGCGATAAGCGCACGGCGGTGTTCGTCTGCGCCTGCCCGCGCAGGAAGACCGACTGGAAGCCATAGGGCAAACCGTCGGGGCCGGTGGGGCCAACTCTCAACGCCTCGTTCAACTCGTCGCGCGTGACAATGCGACCGTCGCGCGCGACCAAGCCGCCGGCGAGCGAGAGCGCGAGCGGTGAAGTGTCCGCGCAGGCGGCGAGCGCCGAGAGCGTGGGCAGAGCGATGCCGAGCGGAGCCTGCGAGCATTGAATGGCCCCGACCGATTGCGAGAGAAACGGATCGTCCGATTGGAACTGCGTCGAGAAGATTTGATCCGCGCCCTTGCGTATGTTGAAAGCTGAGCCGATGTCGGCGAAAGCGGCGGCGCTCAAGGGCCCGAAGAGCGGCACGCGATACTCGAAGTTGCCGAGCAGTTCCGTGTCCGCGCCGATGGGCTGGAAGCCGCGACTGATGAAGCGAGAGTTTGTGCCCGACGCGCCCGTGAACGTGCCGAGCGAGGCGAAGCGTTGCAAGCTGTCAACGCGCGTCGCATCAGTGACCGCGCCCGCCCCGTTCGACGCAATGACGACGTTCTGCGAGGTGACGAACAACTCCAACGGAACGATGGGGCTGATCTGTCGCGAGCCGTAGCCGCGCACGGTGAACTCATCGCCGAGGAAGAAACGCTCGTACACGGGCACGCCATCGACGAACGAGAGGCTCGACGCCTGCGCCTGTCGCACCTTCGAGGAGGTGGCGAAGCTGCCGACGTGGCCGGCCAGCAAGCGGAAGCCGAAGACCTCTGGAATCTTCGCGCGCTTGTGTCGGACAGGGATGAAATGTTGATAAGAGAGGGTCGGCTCGTAAGTGCGAACGTCGCCGCCCAAGCCCGCGAACGCAAGCGAAAGTGTGATCTGTGATCCCTTGATGGCATCGACGCCGCGCAGGTCGCGCGAATCGTAAACGGCGGTGGGCGTCACGCGACTCGTGATGATGTTCGGCTGGCGGAAGATGACCGGGATGAAGTTCTGCGGATTCGTCGTGTCGGAGTTGACGGCGGGGTCCTGAATGCTCGTGCGCGAGAACGAGTAGGTCAGGCCGAGGCGCGTCGAGAGCGTGAAGGGCCGCTTCTTGTAGAACTCCGTGAGCGGCGCGCTGACGAAGAGACTTGCGCCCTCTGTGCGTTGCGTAAACAGGTTCGACGCGTTCGTGTTGAGGAAGTCGGCCTGCGTGCCGAGCAGGCCCTGAAGCGCGCCCTGATTCTGCGAGAGGGACGTGCCCTCGCCGAAGAATTTCAGCGACTGCAAAAAGATCGAGAAGCCTGCGGTGATCGGTCGGTTGCGAACGTAGGGCTCTGTGAAAGAGAAGACGAAGGAGTTCTGGCGATTTCCGGCGGCGAGTTGGAAAGAGAGCGACTCACCGCGACCGAGTAGATTGTTCGTCGAGTAGTCGAGACCGAAGAACGAGCCGCCGATGCCACTGATGCCGCCGTTGAAAGTGATCGACTGCCGACCGCGCTCCGTCACCTTGACGGTCGTATCGACCTCGCCGCGCTCCTCATCCTGTCGGAAGTCTATGTCCTTCTCTTTGTCGATTGGATCGAAGAAGCCGAGTTGGTTGAGGCGCAAGACCGAGTAATCGACGTAGCCTTGATTATAGATGTCGCCTTCGTTCAAGACGAACTCGCGACGCAAGACGTTGTCGCGCGTAAACGTGTTGCCCTGAAATTCGAGACGACGCAGACTGAACTGCTTGCCCTCGTCGATTGAGACCGTGTAATCGACGATGCCTTCGTTCGGGTTCGTCGGGTTGTCTTTGAATGTGGGCTCTGGATCGGCGGAATACTGGATGAAGCCGGAGTTGCCGTAAATCTTTTTGAGGTCTTCGTAGAAGCCTTTGTAGATGCGCTCGCCGCTCGCCACATCGCCCTTGTTGAGGCCGATGACGTTGCGTATGACCTGCTCGGAGTAGATCGAGTTGCCCTCGATCTTCACTTCGCCGAGACGATAGAGCTTGCCTTCGGTGATGGGAATCGTGATGCGCAACGCTTCATCCGTCGAAGAAAGAATGGGAAGCGGCAGAATGGGGAAGCCCGTGCGTCGCTCGCCCAAGCCTTCGATGCGCGGCTCGCCGACGCGCGCTTGAAGGTAGCCCTTCGCCGCCATGTGATTGCGGACGAGCTTGAGATCAACGTCGAGCTTCTCGCGGTCGAGAATGTCCTGCTCGCGGAAGCGCGTGATGAGCCCGGCCTCCTTGACGTACTTCATCGAGTTGCGCAACTCGCCGCTAGAGAAGTGCTGATTGCCCTCGAACTGCACTTCGACGACGCGGACGCGGTCGCCCTCTTTGATGACGAATGTGACAGCCTCGCTCGTCCCGGAGACCTCGTCGCGCCTGACCTCGACCGTCGCGTTCGGGTGGCCTTTCGCCGCGAGCAGTTCTTTGAGAACGCGCGTGGCGTTGGCGAGCTTGACGGGATCGCTCACGTTCTCTTTCTGAATGCCGACTCTGCGCTCGCGGAAAGCCTTGAGCACGTCGGATTCGGGCACGCTCTTCAATCCCTCGAATTGCAAGTCGCGGATGATCGGGAGTTCTTTAACTTGGAAGGTGACGATGACGCCGCCGCGCGGGCCCTCTTCGCGCAACACGCGCGACTCCGTGCGATTGAAGAAGCCGAGGTTCATCAGCGTCGTGAAGTCCTTCTGCACCTGCGCCTCGTTGTAAGGGTCGCCGGCTCGCGTCTGGATGTAGAAGAGCAGATCAGCCGTGCGGTTGCGCCGGTTGCCCGTGATGACCACGTCCTCGACGAGCTTCTGCGGCTCCTGCGGCTGTTGCGTCGCGGGCTGCTGCGCGAGCGTCGTCGTGCGCGCGAGCCCCGCGAGCGGCAGTGTCATCTGCGTGAAGACGAGCGCAGCCAGTAGTGTGAGCCGCCAGAGCGGGCTTGTTCGCATAATCGCTTAGCCTCAAAGCCGAATGAAAACTTTAGGAAGACAGGAAATCGGTTGTCGCCGGTTAAAACTCTCGAAGCGACCGACGCGGCGCTCGCGGGCAGACGGGAACGTAGTGGAGACGAAAAGGGCGCGCGCGCTTGTCACTCGGTCGATGGGACTTTGATTCCACCCCGGCGCGCCCGCGTTGCCAGCCGCCGACCCTTCGCAAAGGCGCGCATTATACAAGGCAGAAAGCGGGAAAACAAAGTCTGGAAAAAGTCTGGAGTCTAAAGTCTGGAGTCTTGAGCCGGAAAAGCCGCGCTCGCTGACCCTAAAACTCCAGACTTCAGACTCCAGATTTGAGACTCCAGACTTGAAGACTTTTCAGTGAATCAACACTTCGTCGTCCAACTCTTCGACCCGCGCCGGGCGATGACTGAGCACGCCCGCGTCCTCGAAGACCTCGACGACCGACGTGCCCTCAAGCTCGCCCTGAATCAGAGCCTCGGAGATCGGGTCTTCGACGTGCTTCTGTAATGCCCGTCGCAAGGGGCGCGCGCCGTAAGAGCGATCCGCGCAAGTCTTCTGCACGATCCAACGCTTGGCTTCTTCAGTCATTCGCACTTCAAGCCCGCGCCTTTGCAGCGTGCGGTTGAGTTGATCAACTTGCAGACCGACGATCTCCAAAAGTTCATCTTCGTGGAGTTCATCGAAGATGATGATCTCGTCGAGACGATTGATGAACTCCGGGTTGAAGGTCTGTTTGACGGAAGACATGACCATCTCTTCGAGCTTCTCGCGCGAGTCGGCGGGGCCGGATTGAAAGCCCATCGTGCCGCGCTTCTGTATGAAGCGCGCGCCGATGTTCGAGGTCATCACGATGATCGCGTGCTTGAAATCGACCGTATTGCCGAGCGCGTCCGTCAGTATCCCGTCTTCAAAAACTTGCAGCAACACGTTGAAGATGTCCGGATGGGCCTTCTCGATCTCGTCGAAGAGCAGAACCGAGTAAGGCGAACGCTTGATGCGCTCGGTCAACTGTCCGCCCTCTTCGTGCCCGACGTAGCCGGGAGGCGAGCCGATCAACTTCGAGACCGAATGCTTCTCCATGAACTCGCTCATGTCGAAGCGAATCATCGCGCGCTCACTGCCGAAGAGAAACTCCGCGAGCGATCTTGCGACTTCAGTTTTCCCGACGCCTGTGGGCCCCAAAAAGAGGAACGAGCCGACGGGCCTTTGCGGATTCTTTAATCCTGCGCGCGAGCGACGGATCGAGCGCGCCAGCGCGGAGATGGCCGGTCGCTGCGCGATGACGCGACGACGCAACTCGTCCTCGATGCGCAAGAGCTTCTGCAACTCCTCTTCCTTCATCGACGTGATGGGGATGCCTGTCCAACGCGCAATCACTTCCTCCACATCGTCCTTCGTCACGGCGACCGAGAGGAGCATATCGTCCTCTTCAGTGATGCGCGCGCCCGTCAGGCTATCGACGATGTAGGTCGTGTGCAGACGCTCTTCGGCGGCGGTGCGCGGCGGATCGCCAAAGGTCGTCTCGCGTCGCGCGCGAAGTTTCACGCGGGCCCCCGCTTCGTCGATCACGTCGATGGCTTTGTCTGGCAGGAAGCGGTCGGGGATATAGCGGTTCGATTGATAGACGGCCGCTTCGAGCGCGTCCTCGGTGTAGCGCACCTGATGGAAAGCCTCGTAACGCTCGCGCACGCCGCCCAAAATCTGCACGGCCTCCTCTTCGGTCGGCGGCGGAACTTTCACCGCTTGAAAGCGACGCTCTAAAGATCGATCCTTCTCAATCGACTTGCGGAACTCCGCCGGAGTAGTGGCCCCCACGCATTGAATCTCGCCGCGCGACAGTGCGGGCTTCAAGATGTTCGCCGCATCGAGCGATCCTTCGGCCGAGCCTGCGCCGACGAGCGTGTGCAACTCGTCGATGAAGACGATGTACTGCGGGTTGTCGATCAACTCCCGCATGATCTGCTTCAGACGCTCCTCGAACTGACCGCGATACTTCGTGCCTGCGACGATGAGCGACAGATCGAGCGACAGTATCCGCTTGTTCTCTAAAAACGACGGGACTTCACCGCGCACGATCCTCTGCGCGAGTCCTTCGACGATGGCCGTCTTGCCGACTCCGGGTTCGCCGATGAGCACCGGATTATTTTTCGTTCGACGACAGAGAATCTGTATGACTCGCTCTATCTCTGCTTCGCGACCGACGAGCGGATCGAGCTTGTCGTTGGCTGCATCGTCCGTGAGATCGCGCGAGAACTCTGCGAGGTGTGGCGTGTCCTTCTTCTGCGACGAGCGCGTGTCTGATCCGGTCGCGCGCGCAACCTCTTCGCGCACGGCGGCGAGTCGCAAGCCACGCTCGTAGAGAATCTCCGCCGCCATCGAACGCTCTTCGCGCAGGAGTCCGAGCAGCAGGTGTTCCGTCCCGATGTGTCGGTGTTGCAGTCGATCGGATTCTTCGTGCGCGTAAGCGAGCACGCGCTTTGTCTCAGGCGCAAGCGGTAGTTCAACTGAAGTGGAAATCTTTTCGCGCAAGGGGGCCCGCCCCTCGATCTCTTTGCGTATGGCTTCGAGCGAGGCTTGCGCGCGCGCGAGAAAGCGGGCGGTGAGCGTCTTGTCCTCACGCATCAGACCGAGCAAGAGATGCTCCGGCTCAATCGCGGGCGCGCCGAACTGCGACGCTTCGTAGCGCGCGAAGAAGATGACCCGACGCGCCTTCTCCGTGTAGCGTTCAAACATAAGATGAAGACCCGACTTGTGCCGAATGAGAGCCTGTTGATGTGGCGCGCGCGAGGTAAAGCGGGTGCAAACCGGAGAACTCACGTGCGCCCACCGGCATTATAGCCTAACGAAGCAAACGCCGAAAGAGTGGGCACGAAAAAGGTTCGACAGGCGAGTGTGAGCAATTGTCGGCCACCTCTCAAGTCGCTGGCTCGGCAAGCCGTCCGTCGGCAAGCGTGAGTGTGCGGTCGCAGAGTCGCGCCAATCGCTCGTTGTGCGTAGCGACGAGGACGCACGCGCCGCGCTCGCGTGCGAGTCGTGCGAGCAGCGCGCCGACCTCCGCGCCCGTGCGCGCATCGAGATTGCCCGTCGGCTCGTCGGCGAGGACGAGTGGCGGCGCGGAGGCTAACGCGCGCGCAATCGCCACGCGCTGCTGTTCGCCACCCGACAACTCGCCCGGCAAGTGTGATGCGCGATCCGCAAGCCCGACCGCTTCGAGCAACTCCGTCGCCGCTTCCCTCGCCTCTCTACGTGTTCGACGCGCAATGCGCAACGGAAGCTCGACGTTCTCAAGCGCGGAGAGGGCGGGCAGCAGGTGATGAAATTGAAAGATGAACCCGACCGCGCGCCTGCGCCACTCGATCAACTCCGTCGCGGCGGCGCGCGTCACGTCGAAAGGGCCCGCGCGCACTATCCCACTATCAACCGTGTCGAGCCCGCCGCACGCGTGCAGCAGCGTTGACTTGCCCGCGCCCGACGCGCCGACGATAGCCAACAACTCACCGGCCCTAGCCGCGAACGACACGCCGCGCAAGACTTCGATCCTCGCGCCCGCAGGCGACGCGAAAGTTTTGCGCAAGCCTTCGACTAACAGTCCTGAGTCTGGGGTCTGGAGTCTGGAGCCTGAGGACACGCGTCTCGTGTTGTCAGACGTGCGTCGCACCTCCGCACCAACCGCGCGACTCCACCGATCTTCCGGCTCAAGGCTCAAGACTTCAGACTCCAGACTTTTCTATTCGTAGCGCAAAGCCTCCGTAGGTCGCAGGCGCGCTGCTCTTCGGGCCGGATAGATCGTCGCGACAAGACAGACGATGAATGCCGCGAGCGCGGCGAGCGCGGTCTCCGCAGCGTGCGCGTGGAAGGGAATGAAGCTGAGCGAGTAAACGTCCGCCGGGAGGCTCACGATCTTGTAGCGATCTCCGACGAAGCACGCGGCGAGTCCGAGAGCAACGCCTGAGAGCGAGCCGAGCGCGCCGATGATCGCGCCTTCGACGATGAAGACCAGCATCACGCTCGCGGGGCGCGCGCCGATTGCGCCGAGTATGGCGATGTCTGCGCGCCGCTCGGCGACGACGAGCACGAGCGTCGTCGTGATGTTGAGCGCGGCGACGAGAATGACGAGACCGACGATGATCGAGACCGTGCGTCGCTCCAACGCGAGCGCGGCGAAGAGGGGCCGGTTCGCCTCCTGCCAATCGACGACCGTGAACTCACCATTGAGCGCGGCACGCACACGCGCGGCGACTTCCGGCGCGCGATAGAGATCGAATGTTTCGATGCTCAACATTGCGGCGGAATCTTTCGGCCCGCCCGCGATCTCCGACGCAGCAGCAAGCGGCGCGTAGAGCCACGTCGAGTCGTACTCGAAGAGTCCCGTGCGCGCAACGCCGACGACGCGCACCTTGCGCGAGCGCGTGGCGAATCCGGGCGGCGCATCGATCTTCTCTCCAGTCACGAGTAGGCCCTCGTCGCCGACCGCGAAGAGGCCCGTCCGCTTGGCGAGTTCCGCGCCGATGATAACGGGCGCGGGCGATTCATCTTCATTCGCGCCGCGCGACATCGCGCTTTTGTCGCTTCGCGTCTCTGGAGTTTGGCGCGGCGCGGGTTGAAATAAGTTCTCGACCGATCCACTGATGAGCGTGCGTTGAATCTCCGAGAGATCGCGCGCCGATGTTTGATCGGCGGCGCGCACGACCGCGTAAGCAGAGTTGTCCGCGCCTTCGAGCAGCGCGCCCGCATAAGAGGTCGGCGCGATGTCGGTTATGCCTTCGACGGAGCGCAGTCGCGCGGCGAGAGCGCGCCAGTTCGTGATCGCTTCGCCGTCAGCGCGCGCGATTGTGGCGTGCGCCGTGCCGCCTAAAATTTTGTCGCGCATCTCATCGCGGAAACCATTGGCGAGAGCCGACGCGACGATAAGCGCGGCGACGCCGCACGCGACGCCGCAGAGAGCCGCGAGCGCAGTCACGCGCGCGCCCGTGCGACCCGCGCCGCGACGCGCGCGCAGGTAGCGCAAGGCGAGAAAAAGTTCGTAAGGCATGGTCTCGCGCGAGACGATCAAGAGAGCGGCCCGTCAGCGCGTCCGTTTCAAGAGATCAGTTCTGGTCTTTGAACTTGCCGCCGAGTTTCTGGATCGCGGTCGGCGGCTTGTAGAGAAGTCTCTGCAAGTTTGGATCGTCGCGCGCCGACTCGTCATCAATGGGACGAATCTCGTAGATGGTGTCGGAGACGCGGCGGAAGCGGAAGCGTGGCGCGACCGAGATGAGTTCGCGTGTCTCGCCGCCGCGCCATGCGTCGTTGAACCAGAGACGCGGATCGGTATCGAGGAAGATGCGACAACCGGCCCTCAAATGTTCATCGATCACTTTGGCGAGTCGTCCGTCGGGGAAGCCGCCGCCCGTGCCGATCACGTCCCAGTTGCCCAGACCGATGCCGCGATAGTAGTTCACTGAAACTGTCTGCCCGCCCGCCATGACGACGGCATCCGACGGAAGCAGCGCGAGGCGCGCGCCGTACTCCTTCGTGATGCCGTGCGCCTGAATGGTATGCCACGAAGCGACGAGAAAGAACGCGTTGAAGCAGAGCGCGGTGATCACGACGCCGCAGACTACGACAGCGAAGCCGCGTCGCAGGTTGCGCGCGCGCCGCGACTCGTAGCGCACGAAGAAGGCGGCGATGAGCGGGAGAAGGCCGGGCAGGCCCGTCAGCAGGTAGCGACCGTTGATGATCGTGCTGTAGTGAGTGACGAGCATCAGGTTCGCGAAGAGGCCGACGACGGCCAGCACGAGCAGAGGCGAGAAGCGACGCGCGCGCCACTCCCGAAACGCCGCGACGGGAAGCGCAACGAGCGCGAGCGGCGCGGCGACAAAGAAGAAGAAGAAGAGCGGCGCGAAGTTTCTCAGACGCACCGGATGCACGGACTCTTCCGAGCGCATCGACTCGACCCATCCCTGCCAGCCCGCGCGATAGCTGTTCACGTCGCCGAAATAATAGTAGGCGAACGGCGCAAACGCGCAGACGAAGAAGACGACGCACGAGGCGGCGACGAGTAAGAGATCACGTCTCGTCAATTTCCAACCGCACGCGAAGGGCGCGACGACGAGCCACACGCCGTAGAGCGCGGCCACCTCGCGCACGTTGTTGCCCGCGCCGAGCAAAGCCGCACCTAAGATGACGAGCCACGCGCTTCTTTGTCGAAGCCCGCGCAGGTGAACGATGAGTGCGACCGAGAGCAACAGGAGCGAAGGTATCTCCGTCATCGCCTGTCCACTGTATAAAACATAGAAGGGCGAGAGCGCGAGCAAGAGCGCGGCGATGGTCGCGGCGCGCACGGAATTTGTCAGATCGCGCGCAAGCGTCCAAAGCGCGACGATGGCGAGCGGCGATTCGCAGACGACCATGTACTTGAAGAGCAGGTAAGCGTGCTCGACCCGAAGGCCGAAGAGCGCGTGAGTAAATTTGTATGCGAAGTGATTCGTGAAGATGAAGAGCATGCGCCCGAAGAGCATCGTCGAGGGCTCGCCACGCACGGCGAGAATCGTGTAATCGAGCGCGTCCCAGTCGCCCGCGAACGGATCGGCGAAGATGATGGCAAGCGCGAATGACGCAAGCGCGACGGGCAGCCACCAACGCCATGCTTTGAGGAGCGAGCGCGGCGAGTTGTCGGCGTCGTCGTCCGTGTCGCTCGCTGAGAGTCGTGTTGTCAGAGGTTCGTTCCGGGGCCGGTCAGTGGTCGGTGCGGGGGTCGTTGCTGTCATCGGGCGTGAGTTCATCGATCAGCTTGTGTTCGAGCGTCTCCTCCGGGCGTTTGATCATGGTCAGGCTGTTGCCGCGCTCATTGTATATGACTTCGTCCATGATGTTGTAGATGAGGAAGACGCCGCGCCCGGAAGTCTTGAAGAGATTGGCCGGATCGAGCGGGTCTGGAATCTCGTTGACCTTGAAGCCCGCGCCCTGATCCTCGACCGTGAAGCGCGCCTCTTTCGCCGACAGGTCAGCCGTGATGCGGACGATCTTGTGCGGGTCTTGCCGGTTGCCATGCTTGACGGCGTTGACGAACGCCTCGTCGAGCGCGATGAAGAGATTCGAGCGTTCAGGATTGATGAGACCTAATTGCACAACGCGCTCGTGTAAGTAATGCAGCACGCCGTTCATCAGCGAGAGATCGCTCGGCAGTTCAAACTCGATCTTCTCGTGGACGAAGGGCAGGACCTTCACGTCCTCGATGAAGCGCAGCTTGTACGAAAGCGTCTTCTCGACGATGTCGCGCAGCTCTTCGTGGCTGTAGGGCCGGCGGACGTAATTTGCCGCGCCCATCTTGAAAGCCTTGATGACTCCGGCAGGATGCATCTCATCAGATGAGACGACGACGGGGATGAGGAGACTTTTGCGTTTGAGTTCGCTGACGATCTGGACGCCGCCATCTGCGTCGTCGGTGAGATCGCTGATGACGAGATCGAAGTCTTCGAGGTCTTCGCGTGCGAGCGCGTCGTCGCGATTGCCGGTGGCGACGACCTCGTGACCGAAGTCTGCGAGGACGCGGCTCAAGAGAGTCCGCAGTTCCTCGTTGCTATCGACGATCAGGATTCGCCGTTTCTCCATCAGCCGACATTCTCGTCCGTGTCTCTTAAAATTTGGGGAGGGCCTGCCTGAAACCGCACTGAGCGCACGCTTACCGAAAGCGATTTACGCCGTGAGTGCGCGCGAGGTTCGCAGAATATAGCACACGAGCGCGCCCGTTCAACGCGAAATTCCCGCGCCACGCGCGCCGACTCTGCTAGACTCGCGCCGTCGCTTCTACGCATACAACTTTCCATGCCAGCCACGACCGAGAACCAGACTACGCAGGGTGCGACGCGTGCGCGCGACACGCGCGACTCCTCGCTCGTCGCGCGCGCCTACGCCTTCGCAAGTCTCTCCACTTACACTTTCAAGCAGCGACTCTTGATCCGCGCCGCCGACGCGGTCTTCTACCTTCTCATCCAACTACTCGGCGCGACGGCCCGCTTCCGCGTCGAAGGCTGGGAGAACTTTGAAGCCGCGACGCAGGGCGGCTTGCAGCCGATCTACACCTTCTGGCACGAGCACATTCTGCTCTCGACCTACTTCTGGCGGCGACGACGCATCGTCGTGATGACCTCGCAGAGCTTCGACGGCGAGTACATCGCGCGCTTCATCCAACGCTTCGGCTACGGCGCGTCGCGCGGGTCATCGACACGCGGCGCAGTCTCCGCGCTCGTCGAGATGGTCAGGCTCATGCGGCAGGGATGCCCCACCGCCTTCACGATAGATGGCCCACGGGGCCCCCGCCGCATCGCCAAGATGGGCGCGGTACTCTTGGCGAAGAAGACCGGCTGCCCCGTCCTCCCCTTCTCCATCACGCCCTTGCACGCTTATGCCGCGCCGAGCTGGGATCGATTACAAATCCCTCTCCCCTTCTCCCTCGCCCGCGTCCGCATCGCCGCGCCCATCTACGTCGCGCCCGACGCCGACGACGCCGCGCTCGAAGCCGCACGCGACGAGTTGCAACGCGCACTCGACTCGATCTGCGACTGACAACGTTCGACTGTGGCGCGCGCCGCGCGGCGTGTAGTAGGATTGCGCCACAGCCTTTCAACCCTTGCACGTTTTCTCGGAGGAGCCATGATCAATCAGGAGCGCATCAAGAATCTCTTACTCGAACTCGTCCAGATCGATTCCATCTCGCGCAAAGAACGCGACGTTGCCGAGCACATCAAAAAACTCTGTGAAGAGATGGGCGCGCAAGTTGAGATCGATGACGCGGGCGCGAAGGTCGGCGGCAACTCCGGCAACGTCATCGCGCGCTTCCCCGGAACGATCACGAACGTCGAGACGATCATGATGTCGGCCCACATGGACACGGTCGTCCCCGGCGAAGGCGTGAAGCCGATAGTTGAGGGCGACATCATCCGCACCGACGGCACGACCGTCTTAGGCGGCGACGACAAATCCGGCTGCGCTGTCATCATCGAGACGATCCGCTGCCTGCAAGAACAGAACGTCCCTTACGCGCCCATCGAAGCCGTCTTCTCGATCTGCGAGGAGGTCGGACTGCTCGGCGCGAAGCACGTCGACGTGTCGAAGCTGAAATCGAAATATGGTCTCGTGTTCGATTCAGACGATCCCGGCTTCCTCTTCACGAAGGGGCCCTCTGCCAATCACATGGAGTTCAAAATCTACGGGCTCGAATCTCACGCGGGCGTCGCGCCCGAAGAAGGCATCTCCGCGATCCGCATCGCGGCTGAGGCGATCAACAACATGAAGCTCGGACGCATCGACGAAGAGACGACCGCCAACATCGGCGTCATCGAGGGCGGCAAGGCGACGAATATCACCACGAACCTCGTCACGCTCCTCGGCGAAGCGCGCTCGCTCGACGACGCCAAGCTCGAAGCGCAGACCGCGCACATGATCGAGTGTCTGGAAGAGGCCGCCGCGAAGCACGAGGTCACGGTCGCAGGCGTGACGACGAAGGGCCGCATCGAGTCAAACGTCTCGCGCGAGTATTACGCGATGGACGTGCCCGAATCGTCGCGCGTCGTGCAGTTGGTCTATCAAGCGGCGGCTCGGCTCGGTCAGAAAGTTGAAGCGTGCTCGTCGGGCGGCGGCTGCGACGCCAACATCTTCAACAAGCGCGGCATCGAGTGTGCCAACTTCGGCACGGGGATGCGGGCCATCCACACCGTCAAGGAATGGCTCGACGTGAAAGACCTCTACGCCTCCGCCGAGATGACGCTCGAAATTTTGAAACTCAACGGCGAGCTGGCGCAGCAGCAGGGCGCGAACGCTTAAATCCAACGCGATGAATTTTGACGAACGCGCTGTCGAGCGACACTTTCGGCAGCGCGTTTCGTTTCACAGGACGATGGCTGAAGTAGAAGATAAAGAGTCTGTCGCCGGATTTCGCAGCGGCTACGTTGCGCTCATCGGGCGACCGAACGCGGGCAAATCGACGCTGCTGAACCGGCTCGTCGGCGAGAAGATCGCGGCGGTGTCGAACAAGCCGCAGACGACTCGTTACCAGATTCAGGGTGTCATCTCGAAACCCGAAGGGCAGATCGTTCTGGTCGATACGCCGGGCGTGCATCAACCCGGCTATCTACTCAACCGACGCATGATGGCCGCCGTTCACGACGCGCTCGAAGGCGTCGATCTCGTCGTCTTGATGCGCGACGCGAGCGTGCCGACGGGCAACGGCGACCGCTTCGTGCTCGAACTCATCAAGCAATCGAGTAAGCCCGCGCTGCTCGTCTTGAACAAGACCGACAAGGTGCAAGACAAGTCGCAACTCTTGCCGCTCCTTGAGTGGTACGGGCAAGCGTACGACTGGCGTGCGTTCGTGCCGCTCTCGGCGCGCAGAGGCGAGAACGTCGATGCGCTCGTCGCGGAGATCATCAAGCACTTGCCGGAAGGCCAGCCCGTCTTTGCCGAGGACGAGTTTACGGATCAGTCCGTGCGCGCGATGGTCGCGGAGATCGTGCGCGAGAAAATCCTGCGGACGACGGGCGAAGAGATTCCCTACGTCACGGCGGTCGTCACCGAGAAGTACGATCAGGAGCGCGAAGACTTCGCGCACATCTACTGCGCCATCTTCGTCGAGCGCGCCTCGCAGAAGAAGATCATCATCGGCAAGGGCGCGGCGCGTCTGAAAGAGATCGGAACGGCCGCCCGACACGACATCGAACGACTCGTCGGCCACAAGGTCTATCTCGAACTCTTCGTCCGCGTTCAAGAGAACTGGCGCAACAGCGAGCGCGCGCTCGACGAGATTGGTATCAAAGGAAAGTCGAGAGTCTGAAGTCTGAAGTCGTGAGTCATCTGATTCCGACTCCAGACTTCAGACTCCAGACTCTTGACTATGGTCTGGTACGCACTCGACATCATGCTCGAAGCCGCGTCGCGCGAGGCGGTGGAGTATGCGCTGATGGAAGCGGGCGCGTTGGGAACGGAAGAGACAATCGAGTTGGACATGGACGGGCTCGTGCGCGTGTGCGCCTACTTCGATGAGATGCCGGATCGCGAGCGCGTGCGAGTGGAGTTGTTCGAGGCGCTCAGAATCTACGCGTTGCCTTCTTCGTCGGTACGCGACATGAACGTGCGCGAGGTCGCGGCGCGCGACTGGCTCGGCGAGTGGAAGAAGAGCTGGCAGCCCGCGCGCATCGGAGGACGCTTCATCGTCGCGCCGCCGTGGAGCGAGATTGACGAGACTGATCGCATCGTCATACGCATCGAGCCCGGCATGGCTTTCGGCACGGGCACGCACGAGACGACGCGGCTGTGCCTCGAAGCCATTGAGCGACACTTCGACGGCGCGAGTTTTCTCGACGTGGGCACGGGCACAGGGATACTCGCCATCGCCGCCGCGAAACTGAATCCTGCGGCGCGCGTCGAAGCCTGCGACACGGACGCGGACGCCGTCGAGATCGCGAGAGAGAATGCGCGGCTCAACGGCGTCGGGGGCCGGATCAGTTTCCGCGTCGGCTCAGTCAGCACGGAGACCACATCCGCAGACTTCGTCTGCGCCAACTTGACGGCGGACGTGATCGTTCCTTTGCTGCCCGCGCTCACGGCTGCGACCTGCGGTCGCCTCGTCCTCTCCGGCATCCTTGCGACGCAAGACGAGTTTGTCCGCGAAGCGCTCCGCAAACTTGGTATCAACGACTTCGCGACGGCCGCCGACGGCGAGTGGATCGCGATCACAATTTAACGATGAAGTCGGAACGATGAGCGGAAGACAATGTGTCTCCGCCTTATCGCTCCCGCTTAGTCGTTCTTACTTCATCGCTCATCGTTTCCGACTTCATCGTTTCCGCTTATGTCTCTCCGACGCTTCTACGCACCGGCCAAAAATTTCTCGGATGACGCGACGCGCGTCGCGCTCTCGCGCGAAGAGACTCGACACTTGTCGAGCGTGCTGCGACTCGTGGCAGGCGACGAAGTGCAAGTCTTCGATGGAGAGGGACGAGAGTTTTTGTGCGCGGTGATGGCAGATGATGATCGGGGGGCGGCGCGCGAGGCTGTGCTCGAAGTGCGGGGGCCGGTTGAGCCGCCGTGCGCCGAGTCGCCGCTTGAATTGACGCTCGCGTGCGCGCTGTTGAAGGGTGAGAAGTTCGACGTGGTCGTGCAGAAGGCGACGGAGTTGGGCGTCGTGCGTGTCGTGCCGGTCGAGACGACGCGTGCTGATGTGAAACTTTCGCGCGGCGCGCGTGAGGCAGACTCGTCGAAGCGCGTCGAGCGTTGGCGACGCATCGCGCTCGAAGCGGCGAAGCAGACGGGCCGCGCGCGCGTGCCCGTGATCGATGCGCCGGAGGGTTTGGCGAACGTGCTGACGCGCGGAACAGAAATCGCGAGTCGGCGTCTAATCTTTGCAGAGCGCGGCGGACGCGGGCTCATAGAGACTTTTGCCGGATGGGGCGCGAAGCCTGCGCGCGTCGTTGCGTTGATCGGGCCCGAAGGTGGATGGGAGGACGCGGAGATCGAAAAGGCGAAAGAAGCGGGCTGGCAAGTCGTCACGCTCGGCGGCCGCATCTTGCGCGCGGAGACCGCAGGCGTGGTCGTCGCTGCGCTGCTACAACACACGTGTGGCGATCTGGTGTGATTGCGTCGTTCACGAGTCGTTCATCACGCGCGAAAATTTTGACGAAACAACCCGCGCGGTAGCAGAATGAATCTGTAGGGCAAACGACGCGAAAAGGTAACGGGCGGGTCTCGCTCGCTTGATCGCGCGAAACTCTCCCTTTGATCGCAACGTGTCGCCGAAGAACCTCGAAGGAGCGTCGTGCGTATGGCTATGACGAAGGAGGACGCGACGAAGCGCGCGAAGGCTGATCTGGCCGCGCGGCTCGGCGTCAAAGAAGATGAGGTTGAAGAGGATTCGGTCGAGGATGCGGAGTTTCCGGATGCGTCGTTTGGCGCGGGCTCGCCGGGCGAAATGAGCGCGCAGATGATCACGCCGGGTTGGCGCATCCGTTTGCGCGCGCGCGGCGAAAGCTACGAGTATCGCGCGAACCGCAATCGAATGCGGCTCGTCAACTTTCGCGGCGCGAACCATCAGGTTTGATCCGCAACGTGAGATCAAGGATTACAAGTCGAGGTGTGGTTAATGAATCGTCAGAACCTCTTCAAACATTTGACGCTCGCGCTCGCGCTCGTCTTCCTCGCCGCCTTCGCCGGACAGATTCATCGCGCGGGACGCGTGCGCGGCCAGCTCACCGTTGGTCGCCCCGTCCTCGTCGCCGAGCCGACCCAAGATCGGGATGAAGCATCTGACGCTGAGACTGCGGACGATGCCGAAGTGATCGTGCGCTTCCGCCCCGGCACTTCAGATGAAGAGATCAACCGCATCACCGCGCGCTTGAACGACCGCGTCGAAGATCGTTTTGAGAACATTGACAACGAGGCGGTCATCGATGATCAGGATGGCCGCACGGCCGAACAAGTAGTCGACGAGTATCGTGCGCTCCCGCAAGTCGTCTATGCCGAACCGAACGCCGAGATCAACTTAGACCCGAACGAGGGCGAAGACATACCTGTATATAGAGGCGGAGACGATCCTCCAGTCGTCAAAGCTCCCGCGCCGAACGACCCGCTCTTCGAGGAGCAGTGGCCTTTGCTGAACACCGGACAGCGCAACGGCAAGGCGGGCGCGGACATCTGCGCGACGCGCGCTTGGACGAAGACGACGGGCAGCAAGAAGGTCGTCGTCGCCGTCATCGACACGGGCGTCGATTATCGTCACACCGATCTCGCGGGCAACATCTGGACGCGCCCCGCGAGCCTCGCGCCCTACACAGACAAAGAGCTCGGCACGTTCGACGATCTGCACGGCTTCGATGCCGCAGACATGGACGGCGATCCGTTGGACGATAACGGTCATGGCACACACTGCGCCGGGATCATCGGGGCCGAAGGCGACAACAAAGAAGGTGTGTCGGGCGTCAACTGGCATGTTCAGATCATGCCTTTGAAATTCCTGCGCGCCAACGGCAGCGGCACGTTGCGCGATGCCATCGAGTGCATCGACTACTGTATCGCGCGCAAGCGCGACGGCGTCAACGTCCGCATCATCAGCGCGAGTTGGGGTTCGATGATAGGCTCGCGCGCGCTCGAAGACGCGATCAGGCGCGCGGGCGAAGAGGGCATCCTCTTCGTCGCCGCCGCCGGAAACTCTTCGACGAACAACGACCGCCTGCCGCACTATCCTTCAAACTACGCGCAGCCGAACGTCGTCTCCGTCGCCGCGCTTGATCGCAGAGACCAACTCGCGCGCTTCTCGAACTTCGGCGCGCGCTCGGTCAATATCGCCGCGCCCGGCGCGGAGATCATGAGCACTTGGCTCGGCAACGAATATGAGGAGCATTCGGGCACGTCGATGGCCGCGCCGGAAGTCGCCGGAGTCGCCGCGCTCATCCTCGCGGCCAACCCGAACATGTCAATGAAAGAGTTGCGCGAGCGTTTGCTCTCGTCGGTCGATAAACTCCCCGCGCTCGAAGGCAAGGTCTCGACCGGCGGACGACTCAACGCCGCGCGCGCCGTGCGCGCCGAGTGAGACGAGAGAAAAACTTTTTGACGCAACCCAACCGGCCCCGCGAGACTTGCCAACAGTCTCGCGGGGCTTGAAGTTTTTCGCCACGCGCGAAACAATGCGTCAGCAAATTTATCAGCGACAGTTTTCTTCAATACTCTGCGCTCACAATTTAACGGAGTGCTCACGTGACTGAAGCCAACGACGATCTCCTATGCCGCGAGTTGAGCGCATCAATCGATAACATCACCATCGATTGGGCCCGCCGCGTCCAGCACGATCCTTACATGAAGTCCGACGACACGCTCTCGCTCCCGCAGATCATCGATCATGTCCCGCAGATACTCGAAGAGCTTTGCGCGCTGCTGCGCCGCGACTCCGAGCCCGACTTCCAGACCATTCGCGCGTCGAGCGAACACGGCTACGTGCGCGCCGCCGAAGGCTACTCGCTGACAGACCTCTTGCGCGAGCTGGAACTTTTGCGCGACTGCGTCTTTAATTTCGTCGTCGAGACAGAGATCGCGCACAAAGTTGCGCGCGCCGAGACCATTCGCGCGTTGCGACTCGTCAACCACTACTTCGGCGAAGACATCCTCTTCGTCGTCGAACATTTTCTTGCGCGCGAGCGTTCGTCGAAACCGCAGCACGACTAACCCGCGATGAGCAGCGACGCACAGACAGACGATCAAACAAACGCGCGCGTCGCGACGCAGCCGCTCGTCTTCGCCATCGACATCGGAACTTCTTCTGCGCGCGCGGCCCTCTACGACGCAGCAGCGCGTGAACTCTTCGAGACCGACGCGCGCATCCTGCGCGAATTCCGCGCAACCGAAGACGGCGGCGCGGAGGACGATGCCGATCATCTGTTTGCGGACGTGCTCCGCGTCATCGACGAAGCACACGCGCGCGCCGTCGCTCTCGATCTTAAAGTCGCGGCGGTGGCCGTCTCCTGCTTCATGCACAGTCTCGTGGGCGTCGATGCTGCGGGCGATGCCGTCACGCCTGTCTTCGGTTGGGCGGACATGCGCGCGGCATCTGAGGTCGATGCTTTACGCAAACAGTTCGACGAGAGCGCGACGCATGCGCGCACGGGCTGTCGCTTTCACGCGAGCTACTGGACGGCGAAGCTCACTTGGCTGCGTCGCACGCAAGGTGAGACGTTCACGCGCGCTGCGCGCTGGCTCTCATTCGGCGAATACCTCATGTCGAAACTTTGCGGCGCGAACGCGCAAGTCGCGAGCGTCTCGACGGCTTCGGGCACGGGGCTACTCGACGTTCATGCTTGCGTGTGGGACTTGGAGATCGTCGAAGGTCTCGGTCTCAAGTTGGAACAACTGCCGCGACTCGCGTCCGACGAAGAGACGTTCACGCTCACGGATGAATACGCTGCGCGCTGGTCGCTGCTCGCTGCTCGTCCCGTCCTTCCGGTCTTCGGAGATGGCCCCGCGAACAACGTCGGCGCGGGTTGCGTCACGCGTGAAGAGATCGCGTTGATGATCGGAACATCGGGCGCGATGCGCGTCGTCTTCGAGGGCCAGCCGCCCGCGCAACTGCCCTTGAGCCTCTGGTGCTATCGTCTGGATCGGCGTCGCGTCGCAATCGGCGGCGCACTCTCCGATGGCGGCGGCTTGTACGAGTGGATGCGCGAAACGCTCGTGCTCGCGCAGGACGACGAACAACTCGAACGCGAACTCGCCGCAATGCAAGCGGACGCGCACGGCCTGACCCTGCTGCCCTTCTGGGCCGGGGAGCGCAGCACGCACTGGGACGCACGCGCGCGCGGCGCGATCTTTGGGCTTCGCACGCACACGCGCCCCGCAGAGATCGTGCGCGCCGCGTTGGAAGCGGTCGCGCTCCGCTTCGCTGCGCTCGCAGACGATCTCGACGGGTTCGCGCCCGGCGCGAATCTCTATGCATCCGGCGGCGCGCTGCGCCACTCGCGCGCGTGGACGCAAGTAATCTGCGACGCCACGGGTCGCACTGTTAGACTCTCGCAAGCGCGCGAGGCTTCGAGTCGCGGCGTCGCGCTGCTCGCGCTTGAACACCTCGGCGCGGTAAAAAGTTTGACAGACGTGCACGCACCCGTTTATGAAACCTTCGAGCCCGACGCGGAGGCCCACGCGCGATACCGTGATGCGCTGGCGCGGCAAGAGTCGCTTTACGAATCAGTGATTGATCGTCTTCATTAAGTCCGACATTAGAACCGAGGAGCACAGATGAGCGCGTCAACGCAGCCGACATCTCCGAGCACTAACACGGAACTCGAACAACTTTGCGTCAACACGATCCGCACGCTCGCGCTCGACGCCGTGCAGCGAGCCGAGTCGGGCCACCCCGGTTTGCCGCTCGGCATGGCTCCGTCGGCTTACGTTCTGTGGACGAAGTTTTTGCGCCATAACCCTAAGAACCCGAAATGGCAGAACCGCGACCGCTTTCTCTTGTCCGCCGGTCATGGCTCGATGCTCATCTATTCGCTGCTGCACCTGACGGGCTACGATCTGCCTCTGGAAGAGATCAAACGCTTCCGGCAGTTCGGCTCGAAGACGCCGGGTCATCCCGAAAATGTTTTGACGCACGGCGTCGAGATCACGACTGGCCCACTTGGTCAGGGCTTCGCCAACGGCGTGGGGCTCGCGATGGGCGCAGCGCATCTCGCGGCGAAATTTAACAAGGATGGATTTCCGATCATCGATCACTTCATCTACGCCATCGTCTCTGACGGCGATCTGATGGAGGGCGTCGCAAGCGAAGCCGCCTCGCTCGCGGGCCACTTGAAACTCGGCAAGATGATCTATCTCTACGACGATAACCACGTCACCATCGAGGGCTTCACCTCGCTCGCCTTCTCCGAGAACGTGCCGCAGAGATTCGAGGCTTACGGCTGGCACACTTCGACCGTCAAAGACGGAAACGATCTCGCCGCAATCGAGCAAGCGATCCGCGAAGCGCAGAGCGTCACAGATCGACCGTCGCTCATCTCCGTCAAGACGACCATCGGCTTCGGGATGCCCACGCAGGGCACGCGCAAGGCGCACAGCGATGCGCCGGGCGCGGAAGCTGTGCGCGCGACGAAGCGCGCGCTAGGTTGGGATGAGGACAAAGAATTTTTCATCCCCGAAGATGCGCTCAAACATTTTCGCGAGTCGCTTGAGCGCGGCGCGATGCAGGAACAGGAGTGGAACGAACTCGTCGAACGCTATGCACGCGCGAACGAGACCGAGGGACGCGCTTGGCAGACTTTGATGAAGGGCGATCTGCCCGAAGGGTGGGAAGAGAAACTTCCGACCTTCGAGGGCGCGAAAGCGATGGCGACGCGCGCCGCTTCGGGCGAAGTGATCAACGCGCTCGCGCCCATCATCCCCGCGCTCGTCGGCGGCTCGGCTGACTTGGGGCCCTCTAACAACACTGACATCAAAGACGGCGGCAGCTTCGAGGCGGACAACTACGCCGGTCGCATCTTTCACTTCGGCATACGCGAGCACGCGATGGGCGCGGCGTTGACGGGCATCAGTCTCAACGGCGGGCTCATCCCTTACGGCGGCACGTTCATGTGCTTCGCTGATTACATGAAGCCGGCCATCCGCCTCGCGTGTCTTTCGGAAGTGCAGGTCATCTATGTCTTCACGCACGACTCCATCGGACTCGGCGAAGATGGCCCTACGCATCAGCCCATCGAACAACTCGCGATGCTGCGCGCGATTCCACATCTCCACGTCATACGCCCCGCAGACCCTGCGGAAGTGAGCGAAGCGTGGCGCATCGCGATCCTCCGTCGCCATTCTCCGACCGCGCTCGTCCTCACGCGCCAGAAAGTGCCGACGCTTGATCGTAAAACTTACGCGCCCGCCGAAGGCTTGCGACGCGGCGCGTACACGCTCGTCGAAGCGACCGACGCGGCCAGTGCAAAGACAACGCCGCAACTCGTCATCATCGCCACCGGATCGGAAATCTCGCTCGCGCTCGAAGCGCGTGAACAGTTGCAGCGTGAAGGCACGCCCACGCGCGTCGTCTCGATGCCCTGCTGGGAATTGTTCGAGGAGCAGGACGCTGAGTATCGCGAAGAGATTTTACCGCCTTCGATCAACGCGCGACTCAGCATCGAAGCGGGCGCGCGCATGGGTTGGGATCGCTACGTCGGCGCGCGCGGCGACTGCGTCTCGATTGATCGCTTCGGCGCATCCGCGCCCGGCGAAGTCGCGCTCAAGAACTTAGGCTTCAACGTCGAGAACGTCGTCGCACGCGCGAAGGCTCTCTTAACGTGATGACCTAATCCGGAAGATAGAACGAAGGAGCGAGGCTCAATCGTTTTGCTGAACGCTGATTGCTGATTGCTTCTCATGCGAATCGCCATTGGAGCAGATCACGGGGGCCACCCGCTTAACGAGCGTGTCATCGCGGAGCTACGCGCGGCGGGCCACGAGATCGAAGACTTCGGCACGCACGACGGCACGCAGCCGGATGACTACCCGGACTACTCGCGACAGGTTGGCGAGGCGGTGCGCGACGGGCGCGCAGAGATCGGCATCGTCGTCTGCGGCAGCGGCGTCGGCGCGTCGGTCGCGGCGAACAAGCTGAAAGGTGTGCGTGCGGCGTTGTGCGGCGACACTTACTCGGCGCACCAATCGCGTGAGCACGACGACTGCAACGTGCTCTGCCTCGGCGCGCGCGTCGTCGGCTCGGAGTTGGCGATGGAGATCGTCCGCGCCTTCGTGGCCGCGCGCTTCACGGGTGAGGAACGTCACTGCCGCCGCCTCGCCAAAGTCCTCGACATCGAAAGACAGGAAACGATGAAGTAGGAACATGAATGATGAACGGAAGACAAATCATCTTCTTCGCTTCATCACTTATCACTCGTATTTCATCGCTCCCATTTCACCGTCTTCACTTCATCATTCATCGCTCCTACTTCATCATTTAGATCACGACTCGCAGAGCGCGTGGCACGACGCAGAGTTCGAGCGGCGTCATGCCGCGCACGTCACCATCGGCTTCAACTGTGAGCGCGTCGGCTTTGGTCACGTGCTCGATGATGACTCGCGAGGCGCGCACGATTGAGACGCGCGGATTCGCGACGTGGCCGCCCGCGTGGATGCGCGTCATCTCGCGCGCGAGCATAGCGCGAGAGAGGCGTGACGCCGTGACCACATCGAGCAGTCCATCGTCAATGCGCGCTGTTGGCGAGAACATCATGCCGCCACCGGCGAAGCGACTGTTAACGACTGCGATCAGATTCGTCCTTAACTCGCGCGCGTCGCCGTCGTCAACACGCACGCGCACGCGTCTCTCTCGCCAACGCGCCAGCGCGGGCAGCGCAGCCAGCGCGAAGCGGCCCTCGCCTGATAACCCACGCGCGAGTCTTCCCTGCGCCGCCACGCGCGCGGCCACCTCCGCGCCGATGCCGAGCGTCACGGCATTCAAACAGAAGAAGGAGCGCGTGCCGCCATCAACCGATCCGCGCAGCACGTCCACACGTCGCGTCGTCTCTTCAGTTCGATTGATCTCTTCGACGAGTTCCGCATCTACACTTAGCTTCGAGTGCGCGTCCACTTCGGCGCGGCAGTGTGCGATGAGCCGCGCGATCCCGTGCGCGAGCGAGGCGCGGTGGCCTTCGAGAGCGCGTGCGAAGTCGTTGCCCGTGCCCGCAGGTAGGACGGCGAGCGCGGCTGCGTGGTTGATCGCGCGCACGACGACAGAGTTGCTCGCCTCTGGCCCTGACGTGCGATCAACGTCGCTCTTGATCACATTGCGTTCAGCTTCGTTCTCGATTGTAAAGAACCCGTTGACGACTTCGCCAAGCGTGCCATCGCCGCCGACGACGGCGAGCGTGCGATAGCCCGCCGCGAGCGCATCGCGCGCAGACGAACGTGCGTCGCCGAACTCGCGCGCTTCGTGTGCATCGAACGAGACGCCCGCGCCAAGGAGCGCGCGCCTGACCTCGATCCACGCCGCGCGCGCACGCGCCGCCGAGTGGTTCACGATCACGAAAGTCTCCGCGTTCATCGCGCACACGTTAGCGTGTAAATCGTGAATCGTAAATCGTAAGGTCGTGAATCGTGAACCGTAAGTCGTGAATCGTAAATCGTGAATGATCGCTTGACGCAGCTCTCGTTTCGCAATTCATGATCTGTCAAGCTACGCGGTTTACCTGTCGCGGCTTGTGCCTGCTTGTCACTCTCTCCGCGTGTGTGCGATGATTTACTTTTACAGAAGGAGCGCGTGGGGCGTCTCCTGCCTGATGCGGGAGGTTTGATAGTGAAAGCGGAGTTGAAACAGTTGATTGCTTTACAGAACGCAGACACGTGCATCCGCAAGCTAAAGGCTGAGCTGGATGCGATTCCAGAAAGGCGCGCTGAGATCGACAAAGAGTTCGACCAGCGCGCCTTTGAATTTAAGACCGCCGAGTCGCAACGCGACACCGCACGCGAAAGGCGCGCGACGCTTGAGGCGGAGCTAGGGGAGACGAAGCAGAAAGCTGAGCATTCAGACCGCGCGCTGATGGCTTCGACGAACGAGAAGGAGTACACGGCGGCCATCCGCGAGGCTGACGCGGCGCGCAAGCACGCCTCGCAGTTGGAGACGCAGATACTCGAACAGATGGAGTCGGTCGAGGGCGCGGAGAAACGCATGGCGGAGCTTGAGCCCGAAGTGGCGAAGCTCAGGCAAGAGCGCGACGAGCACGTGGCGACGTTTGAAGGACAGGTCGAGCGCGAGCGACAGGAGTTGGAAGATTGCAAGCGCGAGCGCGAGCGTCTGCTCGCGGAGTTGCCGAAGCCGATGGGCCTGATGTACGTCAGCATCAGCAAGCGCATCAGAAACGGCGTGGCGGTCGCGGAGGCGAAGAACGGAGCGTGCACGGCCTGCTTCATGTCTCTGCGCCCGCAGGTCATGTCAATCGTCAGGCGCGGCGACGAGATCGTCACCTGCGACAACTGCAATCGCATACTCTACTACGCGAACGCGAACGTTGAGCACGCGCAGACCGTCTCTTAAAGTCTGATCGACGACGACTGCAAGCAGGCTCGACGAGCAACGATAAAGCGATCAAACGTCGTCCGTCGTTGTCCTAAAATCAGAGATCAATCATCGCGATAAGAACGAGAGCCGGACGCTGCGAGCAGTCCGGCTCTTTTCATTTGCGGCGAATTTCCCGCCAATCTCCATCGTTTTTACGCGATTCGCGCACGGCATCGTGATTGCACAGCCTCCGTCGAGTCGAGGAGGATCAAGCGGGCATGACGACGGGCGCAGAGGCGACAACTCAGACGACGGATGCGGCGACGAGGCACGCGCCTGTCGCAACTGATACTACTGTCGCTCAGAAATCTGCGAAGCCCGTGGCCGGCGCAATCGAGCGCGGCGCGCGCGCGCGCTGGTGGCGTCGGCAAGGATCGAAGTCGCGCGGCTTCTTCTATGAAGATGCGCGCAGTGGCCGCATCACGGACGAGACATCTCTGGAGCGGATCAAGTCGCTCGCGATCCCACCGGCGTGGAAGCACGTGCGGATCGCGCCGGGCACACACTGTCGCCTGCAAGCCATCGGCATCGATAAACTCGGTCGCGTGCAGCGCGTCTATCATCCGGCCTTCGCGGCGCGCAGGCAGCGCGAGAAGTTTGAGAAGATCATACGTTTCGGCGAATCACTCCCGACGCTTCGCAAACGAACGAACGAGGACATCGCGCGAGAGGGCCTGCCGCGCGCGCGCGTGCTCGCTGTCGTCATACGCCTCATCAACGATCTCTACTTCCGCGTCGGCTCGGAAGAGAGCGTCAAAAAATATCGCACCTACGGCGTGACGACGTTGCGCAATCGACATCTTGAGATCAAGCGCGGTGGCCGTCTTGTCTTCGCCTTCGTCGGCAAACATCACATCGAGCATCGACGCGTCCTCGTCGATGAAGAACTCGCAACGCTCACGCGCGACATTCAAAGTCTGAGAGGCGTGCGACTCTTTCAGTTCTACGACGAAGAATTGAAGCGTCGGCGACCCGTCACGCCGCGCGACGTGAACGAGTACATTCAGGCGGCGACCTCTACAGAGTTCTCCGCCAAAGATTTTCGCACGTGGGGCGGGACGCTGCTCTGCGCCGTCGCGCTCGCGGACTTAGGCGCAACCGAGGACGAGAAGCGCGCGAAGAAGAATATCGCGAAAGCCGTCGAGCGCGTCGCCGAACGCCTCGGCAACACGCCGACCGTCTGCCGGGCCTCCTACATCCACCCGCTCGTCATCGAGAGCTACTTGAAAGGCGTGACGCTCGAAGAGTTTCGCCCGCGCAAGGAGCGACGCATCGGGCGCGAGCAGCCCGACTATCTGCCGGAAGAGCGCGCGCTCTTGAAGATGTTGAAGGCCCAATCAAACGGAGGCGGGTCGTAAAAAAGAGGTGTGCGTTTCTCTGACCATTGATTTCTCATTCAGGTAATTGATTTCTCATTCAAGATATTCTTACTTCACACCCGAACCTACTGCCGGATCAGCTTCCGACTCCGAGATTCCAGACTCCGAGACTTCAAACTTGAGTCAGTAATTCGTCAGAATGTTTTCCGGATCGAGCCCCATCTCCCGCAAGCGGTCGCGCGTGTGTTCGATCATTTCGCGCGAGCCGCAGACGAAGGCCACGGGCGCGCTCAAGTTTGGGAGCACATGGTCGAGGAGCGACTGGACATAGCCGGTCTGACCGGCCCACTCGTAGCCGTCGGGGCGCGAGATGACCTGACGCAGCTCGACGCCCGCCGCCTGCCACCCTTCCGTCTCATCCGCGTAGCAGAAGTCTTCGGGCGTGCGCGCGCCGTAGAGGACGACGATCTGGCCGAAGCGTTCAGCGCGCGCGATGGCGTGGCGCAGCGCGGAGCGCACGGGAGCAATGCCCGTCCCCATCGCGACGAAGACGAGATCGCGCCCCGCGTGTGCATCGAGCGTGAAGCCGCGACCGAGGACTTCGGCGAGTTCCACGCGGTCGTCCTCCTTCAAGTTGTAGAAAGGGCCACCCGCGTCGCCGCTCGCGCCGCCCGTGCGCTTGATGAGAAATTCGAGCGCATCGTCTTCGGGTGCGCTGGCAATGGCGAAGTATGATTCGGCTTGACGGACGCGCAGACGGGCCACCTGCCCCGGCTCATAAACAGTTTTAGACGCGCTCTCCGGCCTCATCTCGAACGAGCGCACGTCGCGCGCCTGTCGGCGGACGCGCGTAACCCTGAGCGTGGTTGTTCCTCTGTCCGTCATCAAAACTCCGTGGGGGTTGAATTCCCGTCTCTCTGCTTTCGCGATTTTCGTCTCTCTACTTTCGCGTGTGCCGCGCAGTTTAGCGCGAAGCGTGCGGGGCTGAGAAGCAGACTGCGGCGGGCGCATCTTGACAGCCGACGGAGGCGCGCACGCGCTTGAGAATGATGAAATGCAGGGGCGCGCGTATCAATGCACGCAGAGAGCGCAAGCCCTTTTCGCTTTCGCCTTGTTTCGCGGCTGTGGTAAAACAGCACGGCTCGCGTCAGACAAATTAAAGAGATGTGCGGTGGCGGGCGAGACTCGCGCGTCCATCCCACACGCGCCGACCGTTGAGACGATTGAACGTCCGTAGGAGGGCTTGGAAGAATGTTTCAGAGACTGATCGCAACGACGGCGACGTGGATCACCGTCCCGCTGCGGCTCGCGCTCGGCTTGGCATTCATCGGGCACGGCGCGCAGAAAACTTTCGGCGCGTGGGATGGCCCCGGTTGGGCGAAGTGGACGGCCTTCCCGCCGCCGTTCGCCTTCATGCGCCCGGCGTGGCTCTGGATGGCCGCGTCGGCGTTGGGCGAACTCGTCGGCGGGGCGCTCGTGCTCACGGGATTCTTGACGCGCGTCGGCGCGTTCCTCATCGCGTGCTCGATGCTGACGGCGGTCATCGGCGTCCACTGGGGCTCGTTCTTCCTGCCGCGCGGCATGGAGTACGCGCTCACGGCGCTGCTCGTCTGCGTCGCACTGCTCATCTCCGGCGGCGGTCGCGCCTCGCTCGACCACGCGCTCCAAGACCCGCGCGCGCGCAGACGATGAAGTGGTCAATCGTGAATGGTTAATCGTAAATGGAAACGTTAACGCCGACTGGACACGAATGCTCATCGCGCGACGCAGCCGACACTCAATCACGATTGACCATTTGCGATTGACCATTTACCGATCATGAAGCGTTCCCCGCTCGTCGTCATCTTCGTCACGGTCTTCATCGATCTCGTCGGCTTCGGGATCGTCATCCCCGTTCTTCCTTACTACGTCGAAGGCACGAAGTTCAACGCCAGCCCCCGCATGGTCGGCTTGCTCTTCGCGTCCTACTCGGTGATGCAACTCGTCTTCACACCGATCTTGGGAAGACTCTCCGACAGGTACGGGCGCAGGCCCATCCTCTTCCTGAGTTTGTTAGGCACGAGCGCGGGCTTCCTCGTGATGGGCTTTGCGACGACGCTGTGGATGCTCTTTCTGGGGCGCATCATCGACGGCATCACGGGCGGCAACATCTCGACCGCGCAAGCCTACATCGCCGACGTGACCTCGAAGGAGGAGCGCGCGAAAGGCATGGGCTTGATCGGCGCGGCCTTCGGTCTGGGCTTCACGTTTGGGCCAGCCATCGGCGGCGTGCTCTCGAAGTGGGGCATCAGCGTGCCCTTCATCTTCGCAGGCTGCCTCGCGTTTGCCAACGCAGTCCTTCTCTATTTCACTCTGCCTGAGACCGTCACGCCCGAACATCCCGCGCGCACGTCAGCCGCGACCGGACGCTGGTCGCAACTTGCACGCGCGCTCAAGAATGCACGGCTGGCTTACGTGCTCGTGATCTATTTCCTCTTCGTCGTCGCCTTCTCGATCATGACGACTTCGTTTGCACTCTTCACGATGTACCGCTTCGGCTTCGACGCCGCGCACAACGGTTATATGTTCATGTTCGTCGGCATCGTCGGCGCGATCATACAGGGCGGCCTCATCGGTCGGCTCGCGAAAAAATTCGGTGAGCTACCACTGACAGTCGTCGGCTCGCTTCTCTTCGCCGTCTCGCTGCTCGCCATCCCGTTCACGAGCCCGCAGACGGGGCTCACGCTGCTGCTCGGAGTCGGCGCGCTCTTCGCCATCGGCAACTCCCTCTCAACGCCTTCACTCACCTCGCTCGCCTCGAAGAGCGCGGGCGCGGGCGAACAGGGCGGCGTGCTCGGCGTCACACAATCAGTCGCGAGTCTTGCGCGCGCGGTGGGCCCCACGCTCTCCGCTTGGCTCATCTACAGCGCAATCGCCTATCCGGGCCGGGACGGTAAGTCGCACAACCTGAGCGACGCTTCGATGTTCCACACCTTCGGCGCAGCAGCCGCCATCATGTTCATCGCCTTCCTACTCGCACTCTACTTCGCACGCGCACACGCCCGCGACAAAGAGTTCGCACACGTCGGGCCAGCCGCTTCCGCGACTTAAGTACAGACAACTTGTCACCAGATCGAAGGCAGACGCGACTCGTCGAGTTCGAGAGACTTGCCGTCGGGCAGGATGTGTATGATGCGCGCGCCGCGCTCGCGCAAGGGTTGTGAGAGCAGACCGACGCGATGACAGTTTGCGCGCGGCAGCTTGTGTTTCGTGAGCGGCTGCGACTCTGAGCACATGATCGCGACACGTGCATCCGACGCGAGTTCAATGATGCGATCCAGACCGCGCACGAGGTCTGCGGGCACTGCGACGACCTTGCCGCCACATTCGGGAATCCATTCGTAGCCGATCCGCTCACGCAGCAGAGCAGCCTCCAACACCTGCCCGTTGAATTGGGGCCACCTTGAGCGCGCTACGCTTCGCACGTCGGCAAGCAACTCGATCTCGTACTGTTGCAACAGCGCGAGAAAGTCCGCCCAAGCGTGGCGACCGTGACCGATGGTGTAAACGACCGTCTGCGTGTTCGCTGTCATCTCTCACCCGTGCGACGCGCGAGTTCGGCGCGCAGATCGTCAATCGTCTTGTAAACAAGAGTGCCGCCGGTGAAGAGCGGATCGTTGGTCACCTCGCGCGCAGCGAACGCGGGCGGGGTGAAGTCGTGCATCTCTTCGTTGATGTCAAACTCGATCTCTAACAGCATGAGCCCGTAGAGAGAGCCGAGAAAGAGATCGACTGAGAACTTGCGCCCGTCGTGCTCGAAAGGATAGCGATTCTTGCGTAGCTCGTTGCCCTCGAAGACCGAAAAGGTTTCATACTCATACTGCGAGAGATAGATGTTTGTGATGATGGTGCGAGAGAGATCGGCGTCGTCGGGCGCGAACTTCTGCGTGAGCTTCCACGTCCACTCGCGCTTTCGCGGGTCGCGAATCTTACGCAGGCGCAGGCGCGTGCCCGTGATGTAGTTGTCGAAGATTTGCGTGTGCGGATCGTTAACGCGAAGAAGGGGCGGTAACTCGTTAAGCAGGAATCGCCGCTCGCGCTCGATGCGCGCGTACTTCATGAGCTTCGCCGAAACATCAGCCGCCGTGCCCAGATACTTCACAACCATTACGCGCCGACCAACTCTTCTTCGCGCTCGCGCAAGTATTCTTCCGGCTCGACGATGTGGCCCGCAATGGCCGACGCGGCGACGACGTATGGCGACGCGAGATAAACTTTTCCGGGGCCACTCCTGCCGGGGAAGTTGCGATTCTGCGCGCTCACGGTGACGGTCTCAGGCGATTTCGACGCGCCGGGGCCAGCATTGATGCACGCGCCGCAACTGGGATCGATCAACTCCGCGCCCGCACGCTCGAACAGTTCGATGTAGCCACGCGAGCGAGCGTACTCTTTGATCTTCTGCGAGCCGAACTGCAAGTAGAGATGCACGCCGGGGGCCACCCTCTTGCCCCGCTCGACTGCGTGCCGCAAGACTTCGGCGTACATGTCCATGTCCGCCATCTTGCCGCCGGTGCAAGAGCCGCCGTAAGCCGCGTCGATCTTCACTTCATCTGTGAGGTCGCTGATGTTGATGCCGTTACGCGGATCGCCGGGCAGCGCGACCATCGGTCGAATCTCGCTCAGATCAATTTCAAAGCGCGCGGCGTACTCAGCATCCTCATCGCTCTTCAAGAAACCTTTGCGGACTTCTCCGGCGTCGAGTCCGCGCGCGCGCGTTAAGTAACGAAGCGTTACTTCGTCGGGTTCGATGATGCCTGTGAAGCCTCCGGCTTCGACCGCCATGTTGGTTAAGGTCGCGCGCTCGTCGATTGACCAATCACTGATGCCTTCGCCCGCGAACTCTAAAACTTGTCCGATGCCTTTGCCCTGCTTCATGTAATCGGACGAGAGGATTTTGAGCATTACGTCTTTGGCGGACACGTCCGCGCGTTTCGCGCCGTTCAAAGTGAAGCGCACGACTTCCGGCACTTTGACGCGAATGTCTTTCGTGTACCAAGCGTTGGCCATGTCGGTCGAGCCGACGCCGAAAGCGAAGCAGCCAAGCACACCGGCCATGCAGGTGTGCGAGTCCGTGCCGATGACGAGTTGACCGGGCAGCGCGATGTCTTCGACGACGGCGTTGTGACAGATCGCTTCCGAGCCACGCTCCTCCGTTCCGCCGTAGAGACGTATGCCCTGCTCTGTGGTGAAAGCAGCTTGCGTCGTCGCGAGACCGTTCGCGCGATCAAGCAGGCCCATCCGTCGTTTCTCTTCTGGCATCACGCGACCGAGGAAAGTTAAATGATCGCGAAACGCATAGACCGATTCCGGCTCGGTCACGCGCGCGTCTTTACCCAACGCGTGCTTGAACAAACTCTCCGCCATCGGCGTGACGTACTCGTGCGAGAAGCGCACGTCGGCGACGGCGAACAGAGCGTCGCCGGGCTTGACGGCTTCGACGCCTATCCGGCCCGCGCTGACGAAGGCGTGGCGCGCGACGATCTTCTCGACGATGTTCATCGGTCGCCGCTTCGTCTCAAGCGCGGGTGGAGAGACTTGCCCTGCGAGTCGCGCCTTGTTGTAGTTGAAGAGTCCGCCGTACTCGACGATGTCGCGCGAGATCGAATCAAGACCGCGCGTAAATTCTTCGAGCGGAATTTCCTCGCCTTGCTTGATGCGCTCGATGAGTCCGAAGTCGGTCGAGGTTAAGAGACCGATGTTCTGCGAGTTCTGCCCGTAGATTTTTTCAATCGTCTGTGCGATGACGAGTTCAATACCGGCGGCCTTCTCGGCAAAGGGCGCGGTCTCGCGCGAAGAGCCGCAGCCTTTCGAGAGGCCGGAGACGACGACAGAGAAGCCGCCTTGCTTCACCTCGTCCTTCTTCACAGCCTGCTCGCGCATCCCGACATAGACATACTCGCCTAAGGTCTCGTCGTAGTAGAAGCACACCCAGCCGGGCGTGATCTCGTCGGTCGAGATGTTGTCCATCAAAGGGCGCGACGGATCGTGTTCTACGTCCACGCCCGCTTCGAGCTGGCTGCGAATGAGCGCGATGTCTTCGGTCAAAAACAGTGTGCGCCCTTCAAACCGGATGCGCGCGGGTCGCTTCGTCGTCGTCTCCACGATGTCTCTTTACACTCCTTACCCGTCGATGAGTTCGTTAAATTTAAGAGTTGATTATAACGGTCGGCGAGCGAATTGTCGTGCGGCGCGCGGGCGGACTCAGGTGTTTCAGTCTTGCCATCCAACGGACTTCGTCCAATAATTTCGGCTTCGTAGCCGCGTGGGGAGCACCTGCAATGAACGGGTAGATAAACTGCGCAGCGCAGGTTCTATAGTAGTTAGGCAGTGGCCTTCATCGAGTTTTAATAGGTGTCATCAAGTGTGGACGCGTGAGAGACATCGTGTCCACTCCAATAGACGATTACTAGTTCCACTGAGTCAAAAAAACTTGTCTGTCGCGGTAATCGCTTGGTAGAGCGGTTGGTATAAGTATTGCTTGAATATTGTTTGGGCGTCGCTTCTGATTGGAAAGAATGAACTGCGCGCCGGGGACGTTTTGCTTGATCCTCTGCCTCAAGGAGTATTTGATGGCCCGGTAGCGACGGCGCGTGTTACCCACCTAGCCCTTCCTGTATCTCGCAGGAAACTCACAAAGAAAGAGAGCATCCATGGCCACTACCACAAAGATTCACGTCACCGCCACCGACAACGAACTCTACATTCTCGCGTCAACTCCTTCTGGCAGCTCTGAAATCTGCCACATCAAATCCGGATTCAACAATCCGGTGGAATACGTCGTCGTCCCGCAGTCGATTCTGCCTGCGGGCGCGTACACCCTGATCTTTGTCGGAATCAACTGGGGCGGCCCGCAGCAGTTCACGATCACCCTCACCACCGGCGGCACTAACACGACGATCACGTCGGGGCCGCCTGCGAACGCGCCGGCTGGTGCGAACTGGACCAAAGCGGTGGCGATCACCGTGTAAGCATCCGGGCGGAATAAACCAGACACAAGGTCAGGCGTGCAAATCGCAATTTGCACGCCTGACCTGATCCTGTGAACGAAAGCTGCGCGCGTTCGAGTACGAGCATGTTGCAACTAACAGGTCGAGGCGCTTCCGATTCCAAACCGGAAGCGCCTCTTGGTTTTTACACTTGCCTTCGTCCTCATCTCGGTGCGCGACGTTAGCGACGTGCGGCGCGTGGCTTCGCGTGCGCGTTGCGTTCGAGGGCGGCGAGACGCTGCTCCATGCCGTCGAGCTGTGCGCGGAGCTGCGCCACCTCGCCGGTCTTCTCAAGCAGTGTGGCGTTCAGTTGCGCGTTGCTCTGTTGCAGGCTGGCGATGCGCGCTTCGAGAGCTTTGATGGCGGCGAGCGAGACGCCTGCGAGGTCTTGCACGCCGATGGAGACGTTGTTCGTGCCGAGACCAAACGTCGCGTAGAAATCTTCAGCCATGGGCCCCATGTGACGCACTTGCCGGCCCTCGTCGATATAGTTCCATGTCGAGACTGGGAGACGACGCAGTTGCGAGAGTACGTCGTTGCCGTTCACTTCGAGGAAGTTCTCTTTCGTCGTGCGGCTCGAAGTGCAGTTGAAGACTCCCGATCCGGCAGGCAGGTTGCAGCCCGTTGTGCCCGTCAGGTTCGTGCGGAAGCGGAAGCCGCCGGTGGCGCGTAGCGCAAACTCGTTGTTCGCGATGTTCTTGAACGTGTCTGCGGAAGCGGTCGCCGAGCCGTCGCTCCAGACGAACGTGCCGGAGAAGCCGTTGTTCGAGGCAAACTTGCCCATCGCCGTCGAGTGATCCTTGTCTGCGGTCACGTTATAACCGATGGCGACGGCGGCAAGCCCTGTCAGGTTGAAGCTGTCGGGGTCGCACTGGCCGTTGACGAGAGGGCCACCCGACTGCGCCTTGTTGCCGAAGGCGACGCCGTAGGTGTCGCACACACGATTGCCCGCGCCCGCCGCGAAGCCCGCCGCGCCCTTCACCTCGTTGCCACTGCCGAAGGCGATGCTCGACGTGCTGCGCGCGAAGTTCGTATCGCCGAAGGAGAACGAGTAGAGGCCCGATGCCGTCGATTGGCTACCACCGGCCCAAGAGAAGAAGCCCGTGTTGGCGTCGTCCCACTCGTTGGCGGCATAGCCCGAGCGAAACGCGCCCTTGTAGGTGTACCACATCGTCCGGTAGCCCTGACCTTCGACGGGGATCGTGCCGATGCCGAGACTGCCCGTCGCCAAGAAACTTCCGTTCTGATAGACCTTGAAGTCGGCGGGTGTGAAACCGCCGGGGCCACTACAGCAGGTCGAGCCGCCACGCAAACTCAACATCGCCGCCGTGCCGTTCGCGTCGCCCACAGAGACTTGCGGCGCGGCGGGCGTTAACCGGACGGCGTTCGCGTCGAAGTAAGATTTGTTGACGGCGTCGCCCGCGTTGACGGGGTTGCCGACGTTCGTGACTGCGGCGTTGTTCGCCGACAAGCCGAGGTTGAAGATGTTCGCGCCCGACCAAGCGTTCGCGCCGTTCAAGCGCGCGACGTTCGACGAGAGACGGTTGTCGCCAATCGTACCCACGGTGGCCGGATCATTAATCGCGTTGACGATGCTCGCGCCTGAAGGCGTACCACCACCGGCCACAGCCGTCGTCATGCTCGATCCATCCGCGAAATAGAGTGCGCTGCCTGCGCCGCTGATCTTGATGTTGCCCGACACGTCGAGCTTCGACTGCGGCGAGAGATTCCCTATTCCGACGTTGCCGTTCGTTGCCAAGAAGAGCTGGCCGTTGTTCGTCACGTTGTCGGCGAGGAAGCCGGAGGCGAGCATGATGGGACGAACCTGCCCCGAGCCTGACCGGCCCGTCCCGAAGACGAAGTCGGTGTCGCGCGCTCTGAGAGAAGCGAACTCGT
>JAVXVG010000057.1:0-12561 GCA_032229975.1 Acidobacteriota bacterium
GTGATCGCGATCACGCGTGGACTTCTCTGATCTAAGTTGTAATCGTCGCGTGCGTGCGGCGCGTGCGGGAGAATCTTCTCAAGTGCCGCGCACGCGCAACGGCTCCGGCTGCTGCGGAGTCTGCTCGCGCGCGGCTGCGTCCGGCGCATTCGCGGCGGGCGGCGGGTCTGCAACGAGCCGGTCAAGCGCGGCGTCGAGAGCTTCGCTGATGCGTGAGGCGAAGATGATTTCGAGTTGAGCGCGCACCTCTTCGGGCAGGTCTTCGAGGTCAGCCTCGTTCTGCGCGGGCAGGATGATGCGACGAATGCCTGCGCGATGCGCCGCCAAAACTTTCTCCTTGATGCCGCCGACAGGGAAGACGAGACCGGAGAGAGTGATCTCGCCCGTCATCGCCGTGTTGTGGTTGACTCTGCGACCTGTGAAGAGCGACGCGAGCGCGGCGATCATCGCGACACCGGCGGAAGGGCCATCTTTCGGGATCGCGCCCGCAGGCACGTGCAGGTGCACGCCGTAACTCTTGAACATCTCCGCCGAGATGCCGAACTCCGCCGCGTGCGACCAGAGATATGATCGTGCGGCGCGCGCCGACTCCTGCATCACTTCGCCGAGCTGGCCCGTTAGCGTCAACCCAGATCCGCCGGGCAAGAGCGTCGCTTCGATGAAGAGGATTTGTCCGCCGGCTTCAGTCCAAGCCATGCCGGTCGCGACGCCCGCCGGAAGTTCCTTGCGCGCTTCCTCCGGATAGAAGTGCGGCGCACCGAGCAACTCCTTGATGTCCTTCGCTTCGACTTTGACTTCCGTCGCCTGTCCCTGCGCGATCCGCAAAGCGACTTTGCGGGCGACGCTCCCCACCGCGCGCTCGAGTTGACGCACGCCAGCCTCGCGCGTGTAGCGTGCGGCGATGAGCATAACGGCATCGTCCGAGAGCGAGAACTGTCCGGGCTGCAAGCCATTCTCAGTGGTCTGTCGCGGCACGAGATACTGACGAGCGATGTGCAGCTTCTCCTGATCGCTGTAGCCCGCAAGCGCGATGATCTCCATGCGGTCGCGAAGCGGCGCGGGGATCGGCGCGAGTTGATTCGCCGTCGCGATGAAGAAGACCTTTGAGAGATCGAAGGGCAGATCGAGATAGTGATCGCGAAACGTAGAGTTCTGCTGCGGGTCTAAAATCTCTAGTAGAGCCGCCGAAGGATCGCCCCTGTAGTCGTTCCCCAACTTGTCGATCTCGTCGAGCATCATCACGGGATTGTTCACGCCCGCGCGCCGGAGCGACTGAATGATGCGACCCGGCATCGCGCCGATGTAGGTGCGACGATGGCCGCGCAACTCTGCCTCGTCGCGCACGCCGCCGAGTGACAGACGCTCGAACTGGCGACCGAGCGCGCGCGCGATTGAACGACCTAAAGAAGTCTTGCCGACGCCGGGGGGCCCCACGAAGCAGAGGATCGGCGACTTCGAGTCGGGCCGGAGTTTGACGACGGCGAGGTGTTCGAGAATGCGCTCCTTGATGTCTTCGAGCCCGTAGTGATCCTCATCGAGAATGCGTCGCGCTTCGTTGAGATCGAGTTTATCTTCCGAAGACTTGAGCCACGGCAACTCCAAGACGTATTCGAGGTAGGTGCGTATGACGTGATAATCGGGCGCAGCCGAAGGCAGACGCTCCATGCGCTTCAACTCGCGCTCGGATTCTTTGCGCACGTCTTCGGGGAGATTCGCCTCGGCGAGTCGCTCGCGCATCTGCTCGGCTTCAGCAGCTTCGCCACCCTCGTCGTCGCCAAGCTCTTTCTGGATGGCCTTCATCTGCTGGCGCAGGATGTAGTCGCGCTGCGCCTTGTTCATCTCGGTCTGCGCTTCCGTTGCGATGCGCGATCTGATCTGCAAAATCTCGACCTCGCGCGCGAGTCGCACGTGCGCGAGACGCAGGAGTCGATCCACTGTGTTCGACTCAAGCATCTGTTGCTCCTGCTCGTTGCCGAGATTCAGGATCGACGCGAGGAAGTAGGCCATCTGCACAGGGTCTTGCGCGCCGAGGATCGGCGTCCTTACTTCCGGCGGCACGGCGGGCATCAGCGCGAGCGTGCGCTCGACGAGCATCTGCACGTTGCGCTTCAAAGCCTCGACCTCTTCTGCATCCTCCGTCAAGAGCGGCGCGAGAATCTGCACGCGCGCCTTCAAGTACGGGGCCTCCTGCGTCCATTCCAAGACGCGCACGCGCTCCGTCCCCTGCACGATGATCTGTAGCGCGTCGTCGCCGCGAAACATACGCTTGATCATGACGAGCGTGCCCACGTCGTACATGTCTGCGGGCGCAGCCTCGTCCTCCGTCACCTTGTCGGGGCGCACGGTGAAGCACGCGAGCAGCTTTTCGGGATGCGCGAGCGCGGCTTCGACGCCTGCGACCGAGCGCGTGCGGCCCGCCGCGAGCGGCACGACCGTGCCGGGGAAGAGCGTCGTGTTCAGAAGCGGCAGCACGGCCACCTCGAACGGCTCGCCGACCGTGAGCGCGGGCTTGTTCGGCTCGGCGGCGGCTGCCGTCTCGTCTGCCCCGACGGGATGAATGTTGTTCTGGTTCTCGACCATAAATTTTTAAGGAGCACTCAGCCGTCAGCATTCAGCCAAACCCGTGAACCGAAAAGGTGGCCCATCGGTTGCGCGCTCATTCCTCCGGCTGATTACTGACGGCTGAGTGCTGAGTGCTCTCGTCACAGTCCTGCTCGTCGCTGTGTAGGAAGATGAGGAGGAAGCCGTCGCGGTAGTCGCGCTCGATGCGCGCGCCATCGATGGCGCAGGGAAAGCGCAGCGTCTTCTCGAAGCGGCTGTAAGTGATCTCCATCTGTTGGAAGCTCACCGTCTCCGTGCAGAAGGCATCGCGCCGACTGCCACCGACGACGACGACGCGACCGGCCACAGCGATCTCGATCTCTTCGGGACTGACGCCCGCCAGATCGAGCTTGATGAGCCAGCCCTCTTTCAGTTGATACACGTCAGCCGCAGGCGACCAGTGTCGCTCCGCAGGGCGTTGCCGCGAGCCCGCAGGCATCAGGCGCAGGTAACGGTCGATTGAACGAGCCATAAAGAAGCGCTCAGCAATCAGCAAAGCCAGTCTTAGCTTTTAGCTGAGTGCTTGTCATTCCAGCTTCGTTTCACTTCAAGGGAACGCGGCGATTATAGATGCAGAAAGGCGAAAGGCAAAAGAGCCGTGCGACTGATCGTCTCGTAGCTCCCTCGCCTTTCGCCTTTCGCGTCTCGACGTTGATCGTCGATCTCGTCCTTACTGGTTCGTGCTGATCTCCGCGACGAGTTGCACCTGCGAGCGCACGTTGAGCGTGCCGATCTCGACGGGCGTCTGCGGCGGCGGGACAGAGTTAATGCGCGACATCACCGCGTCGGCATAGATAGGCACGGGACGTTGCACCGTGCCCGACTCCTGCACCTCGACGATGCGCGTGACGCGGCCACCGAGGGCCTGCGCCATGATCTGCGCCTTGCGCAGAGCCTCGCGCGTCGCCCCCGCGAGCGACTCGTCGCGTGCTGCCCTGTCCTGTCGCAGCGTGAACGAGAGACTGTCCACGTTGTTCGCGCCGGCCGTCGTCGCCGCATCGATCACCGCGCCGACGCGCGTGAGATCGCCGAGCGTGACGTTCACGCCGTTGCGCGCCTGATAGCCCTGTATGAGCGGCTGCTCGTTCTGCCGGTAGGTGTATTGCGGCTGCAAACTGTAGCCGGATGTCTCGACCTCCGCGCCCGCACCCATCGCAGACTTCACTGCACGCACGACGGCGTCGGTCTTGCGCGCGTTCTCGGCTTGCGCCGCGAGGGCCGTCGGCTCCTGCGTGATGACGGCCACCGTGATGTTCGCCGTATCGGGTCGCGAACGCACGAGCGAATCACCCGTGACGACGACGCGCGTGACGCCGTTCATCTTTAACTGTTGCTGAGCCGCGCCGTCGGACGCGTCCGGCGCGGCTCCCATAGGGCCCATGGTGCGAGCCTCGAAGGGCGTGCCTTCCATCTGCGTCGTCACCACGTCCCTGTGCACAGAGCCCGTCGCCTCCACCTCCGCGCCCTCGCGAAACCAAGACTCGTCCTTCCACTTCGCGGCGTTGATGACGAGATACTTCTGCTTCGCCGCGACGAGCGTCCACCCGCCCGCTTCGACCGTCCGGCCCAAGCGACCACGCACCGTTACTTCTTGCGCCGCCGCGACCGCAGCAATCGATAGACACAAAGCGACGACTCCCGCCGCTCTCAACATTGCTTTCGACATTTCTCTCCGCTCCTTTGTCATCCCGTAATCGACGCGCCACGCAGGAGAGCCCGAGACGCGCGCGGCGCACATTCAACTCAATGCGCGCAACTGAAGAACGAGCGTGCGCTCGCCATCTTACGCTCTCATAGCGGTGCGCAGGCCTCTCCGGTTTAGGGTTCACGTTTTAGCGTGCTCTTCCCGACAGCCTGAAGGCTGAACTCTAAACGTCGTCTGGACGTTAGCTTCGCCCGCGCCATTTTGTTACGCTCAAGCCTGCGATGCAATCGTTCGATCCGCTCGACACCAACCTCAAACGCCCCACGCGCACGGGCGAACTCATCACCGTCGGTCGCGCAGAGGACGTGCCGGAAGGACGCGGCGCGACCGTCGAACTAAAGGACGGCGCGCAACTGGCCCTCTTCCACGTCAACGCTTCCTTCTACGCCGTCGATAACTTCTGCCCACATCGCGGCGCGCCCTTGGCAGACGGCAACCTCTGCGGCGCAACCATCGAATGCGACTGGCACGGCTGGCGCTTCGATCTCAAAACCGGCCACTGTCTCACGCGCGCCTCCGCACCCGTCGAGACCTACGAAGTCATCAGCGAAGACGGCTGGATCAAGATTAGAGTCTGAAAACGATGAAGTCGGAACGATGAGCGGAAGATTGACTCATTGGCTCATTAATTCATTGAAGAAATGGATCAATGGATCAATCCTTCATCGTTCCTACTTCATCGTTTAACTACCCATCGCTGCCGATGGCTTCGACGGGGCAAGAGACGAGGGCCTCTTCGCAGAGGGCGCGCTCGTCTTCGGTTGCGGGTTGTTTGAAGACGTAGGAGTAGCCGCCACGGTCGTGGCGCGTGAAGTTCTCAGGGGCCGTGTCGCGGCACACGTCGCAGTCGATGCACGCACTATCGACGTAGTACGTGCCGGGCGCGTTCTCAGCGACCTTATCGTTCGCATCAGCCATGAGAGGGTGAATCGTGAATCGTCAAACGTGAATTGTCTAAGAACCCGAAGCGCAGAGAGGTGGCCTTCTTTTTCCGTCTCCCCACGTCTCTCAATTCCCCGCGTCGCTCTTCATTGATCAGCCTTGCCTTCACGGGTGCGTCATCTCTTCGGGCTTGACGAACTCGTCGAACTGCTCGCCGGTGAGCAGCCCCAACTCGATTGCCGACTCGCGCAAAGAGAGGCCGCGCTTGTGCGCGTTCTTCGCGATGCGCGCGGCGTTGTCGTAGCCGACGTGAGGATTCAAGGCGGTGACGAGCATGAGCGAGCCGCGCAAGTGTGCGTCGATCTGCGCGCGGTTGAGTTCGATCCCTTCGACGCAGAACTCGACGAAGCCGCGCGACGCATCCTTCAAGAGACGGATCGAATGGAGCAGGTTGTGGATCATCACGGGCTTGAAGACGTTCAACTCGAAGTTCCCTTGCGAGCCCGCGAAGCCTATCGCCGCATCGTTGCCAAAGACCTGCACGGCCACCATCGTCAGAGCCTCGCTCTGCGTCGGGTTCACCTTGCCCGGCATGATCGAAGACCCCGGCTCATTCTCCGGCAGCGACAACTCACCCAGTCCGCAACGGGGGCCCGAAGCGAGCCAGCGCACGTCGTTCGCGATCTTCATCAGAGACGCCGCGAGAGTCTTCAAGGTGCCGCTCGCGAACACGATCTCGTCGTGCGCCGAGAGAGCCGCGAACTTGTTCGGATGCGACTTGAACGGCAGGCCCGTCAGCTCCGCGATCTTCCGCGCCGCGCGCTCGGCAAACTCCGGGTGCGCGTTCAAGCCCGTCCCCACCGCCGTCCCGCCGATTGCCAGATCGTAGAGACCCGGCAACACCAACTTCAAACGCTCAACGTCGCGACCTAAGAGACTGACCCAACCCGAAAACTCCTGTCCCACCGTCAGAGGCGTCGCGTCCTGCAAATGCGTCCGCCCGATCTTGACGACATCCGAATACTCCTTCGCCTTCGCGTCAATCGCATCACGCAAATTTTCGATGGCCGGTACGAGCGCGTTCAACTGCTCCGCCGCCGCAATGTGCATCGCCGTCGGGAACGTATCATTCGACGACTGCGACATGTTCACATCATCGTTCGGATGGATCGGCTTCTTACTACCCAACACGCCGCCTGCAATCTCAATCGCGCGATTCGAGATCACCTCGTTCGCATTCATGTTCGTCTGCGTCCCGCTCCCCGTCTGCCACACGCGCAGAGGAAAATGTCCGTCCAGCTTTCCATCGATCACTTCATCAGCCGCCTGCTCGATCAGACGCGCCTTCTCCGCCGACAACTTCCCCAAGTCTTCATTCACGAGCGCGGCGGCCTTCTTCAACACACCGAGCGCGCGGATCATCTCGCGCGGCATCACGTCCGACCCGATGTTGAAATGATGCAACGACCTCTCCGTCTGCGCCCCCCAATACTTGTCCGACGCGACCTCAACCGGCCCCATCGTATCGCTCTCCGTCCGCGTCGCGCCTGCATCCTCTCTCATGTCTTCACCACTTCGCTCCACCGCGTTCCCGCTCATAAAAATTTCTTCCTCTTCTTCCGGCGGCCCGACTTGCCCCGACACCCGCGCCTACGACGAAAGACGCACCCTAATATAATTCGATCACAGCAACTGAATTTTACAACACTTCGCGCGCCACCTACTCAAATGTCTCATCCCACAAACCGAAATGCCATCTACCACAACCGGAAACATCAACCCGCACACGCGATGCTTCAATCAAGCCTTAGCCTTATCCTTCAACCCTTCCAAAGAGGGACGTACCCAATCGGCATAAGGCGATCCAAGTCTCTCAAAAATCTTCAACGACTCGTTCAGCAACCGGACAGCTTCCGCAACGTTGCCTTCACTTTTCTCAATTAGCCCTAGTCCGGCGAGCGTGGCAGCGACGACGCTCTGGTTGCCGAGTCGCTTGCTGATCTCCAAGCTCTCGTTGTAGAACTTACGCGCCTCTTCCAACTTGCCTTGATGTTGCGCGAGTCTGCCTAGCTCATGCAGCGTGACGGCGATGCCGCTCTGCTCGCCGAGCCGCTTCTTGATTTCCAAGCTCTCGTCGTAGAGCTTGCGCGCCTCTTCCAGCTTGCCTTGGTCTCGCGCGAGCCAGCCTAGCTGGTGCAGCGTGGCCGCGACGAAACTCTGATTGCCGAGCCGCTTGTTTATCTGCAAACTCTCATTGTAGAGTTTGCTAGCCTCTTCAACGGCGCCTCGATGTTGTGCGAGTCTGCCTAATTCATGCAGCACGTTAGCGACGCCGTTCTGATTATCAGCTCGCTTGCTAATCTCCAAGCTCTCGTCGTAAAGTTTGCGCGCTTCGTTAAGCTCTCCGCGTGCTCCGTACATTATAGCCGCGCTATGCGTCAGCCTCGCCACGTTAGGGTTATCTTGTGCTGAACGAGCAGACTTCAGAGCGATTTCGTTGATTCGTAAACCCTCAGCCCAATATCCACGCACGTATAACATTCCGGTTGGCGGGATAGCTAGAGCGTCTGTCATTCGCACGACGCTTCTCCAATCTCCGCGCGCGTCTGCCACGTCCGCCGCGCTCAACAGGTTGTCTCTCTCTGCTTCCAGAGCGTCGTAATCTTCCGGCATCGGCTTGTCATGCGCCTCGGCATATTGGAGAAAGTATGCGGTGAATCGCTGGCGGAACTCGTACGCGCGTCCTTCTTTCGACAGGCGCGCGTTCGTCAGGCTGCGTGTCAATCCTTCGACCGTGAAGCGGCTGTTTTCGTCCAGTCCCTTGATGAGCCACAGCGCATGGAGACTTTTGATCGCTAAGCTCAGACGCTTCTCGTCGTCGCCAAAGCCCGCGACGGCTGTGAGCGCGCGCCGCGACGCGCTCGGCACGAAGAGCGAGAGGGCGAGCAGCGCGGCGCGACCGTCTTCGCCAACCTGCGGCAGCATGAAGGAGCGACCGAAGACGCGCTCGGCGGCGTCGCCCTCGCCGTGCTTCAACTCTTCAAGCACCATGTCCGACTCCTGCGCATCGTCAACCTGTGCCACCACCCATTCCATGAGGAACGGGTTGCCCTCCGCCGCCTCGTAGATGCGCTGGCGCACTTGCGTCGTGAAGAGTTGTTTGTCTTGCGTCTGCTCGACGCGCTTCGCCAGAAACTCTCGCGCCTCCTCCGGCGACATCGTTGGAATAACGATATTGACCGTCTCGTTAATCTTGTGTCGCGACGTGATGAGCGCGGCGCAAGGCGCGTGTGTGAGCCAACGCTCAATGCTTTCCCGCGCTGCTGTGTCAATCGTCTCGTAGTTATCGAGCACGATGAGTGCAGGCGTCGCGGTTAAGATGGCGCGCAACGCCGCCTCTTTCGCTTCGGGCGCGAGCGCGCGCAAGTCTGCACGTCCTAACTGCGTCGCCACATCGTCGAACATCGTCGCAAGTGAATAACCCGCGCGTGCCGTCGCGTCGCTCCACGCCAGACATCCCGCGTAAATCTCGCCCAACACACGGAACGCTTCTGTTGCCAGTGTTGTCTTACCCACACCGCCTGCCCCCGATAGGGTGACCAACTGATTCCGTCGCGGCGCGAGTTCTTCCTTCAAGCGTCCGATGATGTCACCCCCATGCTCGTCGCGGCGTGCGACGAAGCCGAAGGCGGGCGGTCGCAGAAACTCAGGTGAAGGCGCGGGCGGTTCGAGCTTCGGCGATTCAACTTTCGGAGATTCGGGTGGCGCAGGTATGAATAGACGGGTCGTGTCGAATTCAACAACCACTTTTTGCGTTGGCTGCGGAATTTGCTGCTGCTGCATTTGAGGCGATTGAGTTGGAAGCGCATCTCGTTTGAACAATCGCTGGTATCCGCGACCGAGAGCTTTGCGCGACACAACCACCGCAATCGACAAGCTGGCGAATATCACTTCCGCGATAACATTATCGCGAATGCCTTCGCGGAGGCTGTGCCAGAGGCTATACAGGCTCGTCAAAAAATCGGGTGAGGTATCCATACATTGTTCCTGCCAGCCGGACGCTTTCGCGTTAAAGTCTCCACATCAAAACGCGGCGTATTATCTGCCGCATCACGTCAGTAGTCTAGACTTTTGTTACCCTTAGCTGTTAGACGTTCGACACGATGAGCACGCGACGAGGGCCAGAGTTTAAGTTCGACGCACCGACTGACGAAGCATCGCGCGGAATCAACTTCGCGTTGCTTGCGCTCGCGTGTGTGCTCTACATTGCGGCGCGGGTGTGGCGGTTGGATGCGGCGTGTTTGTGGTTCGATGAGATATTCGGGGTGCATGCGGCGGCGTGGCATGGGTGGGGCGAGATGTGGAGATTCGTCGCGCTCGATCTCATACACCCGCCGTTGTTCTATGCGGTGTTGAAGGTGTGGGCCGGAGCGTTCGGGGCAACGTCGGTGTGGTGGCTGCGTTTGTTGCCGGTCGCGGTGTCGCTCGCGTGGATCGCGCCGTTCGTGCTGCTGGCACGCGAGTTGGGATTGCGTGTGCGCGTCGTGAATCTCGCGCTGCTGCTCGCGGCTGTGAGCGGGACTTTGATCAAGTATGCGCAGGAGCTGCGGATGTACAGCCTGCTGCTCTGCTTCGCGACCTGCTCGCTCTGGCTCTTCGCGCGACTGTGCAACGCTGGCCCTCGCGATAACGCACGACGCGCTGCGCTCGCGCTCTTCGCAGCGAACGTGCTGCTCGTCTATACGCACTACTTTGGCTGGCTCGTCGTCGCGCTCGAAGCGTTGTTCCTCGCATCGTTCGTGCGTGCGCGGTTGAAAACTTTCGGCGTGTCGGTCGTCGCGCTCGCGGCGTGCTTCGCGCCGTGGGCCTGGGCTGTGTGGAGCGCATCACACGCGGCGGGCGGCGGGCTTGAACAGAACCTCGGCTGGGCTGCGCGACCGCACACGATAGAACTCCTCTTGCCATACCTCTCGCTGCACGAACCCTTCCGCGCGCAGCAACAATCGAACGAGCCAGTGGTGCTGGCAGTGGACGCGCTGCTCGCACTCTTCGTCTTCGGGCCGCCGCTCGTCGCGCTCTGCTGGCGCGTCTTCGCGCGAAGTCAAAGGGCGCAAGTGCACAATGCGGACTCGACCGAGACGATCAGTTCTCGCAACGAAGCAGACTCACGCAATGAAGCAGACTCACGCAATGAAACGAACTCATGGGCCACTGCACGCTCGCGTGCGGCTAGTGAGAGACTCGCGCTCACGTTCCTACTCTTCTTCTCGTTCGGGCCGGTCGTGCTGGCGTTCGCGCTGGCGCAAGTGTTGCCGCAATCGATCTGGGGCGTGCGGCATTTGATCGTCGTCGCGCCCGCATACCTCTTGCTCGTCGCGCTCGCGCTTGCACGCGTGCGCGCGCAGTGGCTCGCGATCTTCGTCAAGGTCTTGCTCGGCTGCTGGCTCGTGCTCGCGTCGGTCGTCGCGCTCACGCGCCGCGAGCCTCCGCACATCTGGTGCGCGTGGGACACGCTCGCCCTTGAAGCCGCGCACGAGGAAGCGAGGGCGGCGCGCGAACTTGCCGCGCACGACGATTCAACGCCACACGAGACCGAGGTGATGAAGGCAGAAGCGACAAAGCTCTATACGTTTGAAGACCTCGCTGCATATCAACTCTGGCACATCTTGCGCGCGAGCGGTGAGCGAAGTTTGCGCGTTGCGGTCGTGCGAAATGTGCCGGGCACGTTTGCGGATCGCGCATTCTTTTTGCCGCGCGGCTTTGATGATATTTCGGTCGAATCGGCAGACGCGGCGATGCGCGAAGATCATTTCTGGATCGCTCTGCGCGGTGCGGAATGGGACGAGGAAGCTCCCGTGTTGCAACTGCTCGCGTCGCGCGGCTACAAGATCGTGCGTCGCTTTGAGGAGGACGCGGCGGGGCAAAAAGTTTTCGTGGTCTTGGAAAGTCGTCGCTAATAGGATGAGACGCGGTGCTCTGACTCGAGCCTTCTGCCTGCGTTTGTCAGCCGACCTATTTCGGGGTCATTTGGCGCAGTCGTCAACGCGCGGCGACGGTAGCCCTCAATCTCTCGAGAACGATTGGTTCTCTTTAAGGCTTTTGTAAGTAAGCGCAGCACTATGATGAGTCCTTGAGCGTGGTGACGCTCTTCTTCAAGCTGGAACGCTTCCTTGAGGCTTGTGATGGCGCGCGCCGGATCGTTACCGGCATTCAGGTATGCCGTGCCGATTCTCGTCAACACGATGGCGAGTCCGGCAGGATTATTTCCGCGTTCAATCTCTTCCGCACGAGTGAATGCTTTCATGGCGTCGGAGAAAAAATGACTGCCTTCCTCCAACAAGGCGTTGCCAAATTCGGTTAATGCCTGTGCCTGCCCTGAGGAATTATGATCACGATTGAAAGCCGCGAGAGCTTGTTCAATTAAAAGTCTGGCCTCATCATCCGCGCCGTTTCCACGCAATATTTTGGCTTTACTGACTAATGAGATGGGAAGATTGTGCAGATCATTTTTTCGGATTTCGATGGATTTATCCAAAGCCGCTAATGCTTCCTCTGTCTTTCCCCGCAGATCGAGAATGATGCCTTGAGTGTTATAGGCGAACGCCAAGTTTTTTCCGCCTCCCTGCTCTTGCCTAGCTCTGATGCAGTCGCCTATCGCAGTCTCGGCTCCGGACAGATCATTCAAATGTTGTAGGGCGACGGCAAGTGTATTCTTCCATCGAGCCGTGCAATCCAGTCGCGCATCGCCGACGAGTTGGGGGATTAGTCTCTCGATGGGCGCAAGCTCATCTCGCGCTTGACCGAAGAGATTATCTTTGTTCAAGCGCGAGGCTAAACTGATACGCAGGTTGACCTCAGCTTCCGCGTCGTTCATCTCATGCGCCACTTCCAGCAGGGCGTAGATAAACTCGATTGCCTTGCGTCGGTTCTGCCGATCTAAGACTTCAAGGATGGCATTGCTTAAGTCATTGGCGTCGGCGGTCTGCTTCTTGCCGTACCAGTGTCTCGCCGCCATGATGATCCCGTCCATCTCGTCGGCGAGGAATGTCGCGAGAGCGGAATCATTCGCCGCTTTACGCTCGAAATAGCTGCGATAGAACTCCGCATGACTCCACATCGCCTCGGCAAGCAGGTTATCGCCGCCGGAGACCCCCGCCCGTTTGTAGGCAGTCATATGCGCGTAAAGGTAGATGAGCGAGTGAAGGACGAAACGATCGGCACCGGACGAGGCAGGGACAGTCATATTAACGAGCGCAAAGTCGAAAAGTCTTTCCATCACCTTGCCTACCTCGTCCGTCTCATTCTCATTGTAGTTATTCGCTGCCAGTGCCTCCGTGAGGGAAAAACCTTCCTCTGAGCAAGCACTCAAGCGT
>JAVXVG010000058.1:0-10883 GCA_032229975.1 Acidobacteriota bacterium
CGCGTCTTGTTGTCGGCGACGGGCTGTGCCGCGCCATAGCCGAACGGCGTGACGATGCGACGAAGCGGAACGTTATGCGTCTCCGCGAGGTAACGCACGACGGCATCGGCGCGTTTCTGGCTCAAGGTCTCGTTCAGTTTCGCGCTGCCCTCTGCGCTCGCGAAGCCGCGCACTTCAATGACGTAGCCGCGCGCTTTGAGAGCCTGCTGTGCGATCTGATCGAGCGACTGTTTGGCTTCGGGCGTGAGCAGCGCGCTCGCCACCTTGAAGTTGACGCTCACGCTCTGCTGCACCGTGTAGTCGTCGAGCGAAGAGATGCGCTCGTTCGTCATGTTGACGCCGGAGATGGCGGCGTCCGCGCTCTCCTGCGCAGCCTTCGCGCCGCCGCGCGCGGCATTAGAGACCGCAGCGAGTTCGTCCAACTGGCCCGACAAACGCTGCGAGTTCGATTCGACCTGATCGATGCGGCCCTCTGCGTTGCCGACGCGCGACTCGACGGGATCGACGCGCGAAGAGATCGACTGCGCGACACGGAGATCGGTGTCGCCGAAACGAACCTTCGTCGCGACGAGCTGGCCCGAAGAGTCTCCGCGTCCTTCGACTTCGAGATTGAGCCCGCGCAGGATGTTCGCCGCGCCGTAACTCGATCCGCCGCCGAAGAAGCCACCCTTCGTCTTGATGCTCGTGCGGTCGTTGAGCGCGACGGTCGTCGTCACGCCGTTGGCGTCCTGCACGTCGAAGGTATTCTTGTCGATGTTGCGGCGAGTGACGACGCCTTTAATGGTCATCTTCTGACCATCGGCGACGGTGCGCGAGTTGGCCGGGGTGGACGCGGAAGTTTTCTGCGTCGTGTCCTGCGCGAAGCCGTTCGCGCAGAGCGCGGTGATGGCGGCGAGTGCGAGGCTCGCGAGTTGAAGTGGTTTCCTGTTCACGATCATTAGCTCCTTCTCCATTCTTCGTTTCCTAAAATTTTACCCTTGCTCCCTTCGGCAGATTGCGCCAGCGCGCCCTTCGCGACACACCGCCGCCGAGGTCGGGCGCTTATCGCTTGGCGGAAACTTTTCCGCGCGAGGTTTTGTGCGACGGGAGATCGAATCCCCACAGGTTTACTGCAAAGATTTCGAGGGGTCAAGAGCGTTGATGACGCACGAGGGGAAAAAGGTTGCGCGGCGACGATTTACAATCCATTCGTCACTTGATCGCAACAAAGCGAAGGATGAAAGACAAGAGATGAAGTTTCGTCTCCGGAACTCGCGATTGAACTACTCATCAGGCAGGACGGCGACCTTATTAGATGGAGCGTTAGCCCTTCGCGGCCGGCCGGCACGCGAAGGCCGGTTGTGTAAGAAAGATTTCTCTTGCGGCCCGGGCCAGTCCGTTTTAGAGTTGGCCCGTTAGTTTCCCTCCTTCTTCACCGACAGACAATTCAACTGCGTGAATCGACGCCGTTCACGCCGGGTTCAAACAATCCTGTCAAGCTCTGCTGACACGGAGAACGCTCAAAGTGTGCGTGCGGGTTGCGTCCCGCGCGTCGAGCCTTACCCCGCCCGCCATCTCACAGAGGAGAGATCACAGATGAAAACTCACCGTACACGCCTCGCCTTAACCGTCTCACTCGTCTTACTGGCCCTCGTCGCTCTCACCGTCCCATTCAGTCCGCGCTCTCACGCGCAGACCTTCAACGAAACTTTCGAGACCGGCACGAAGACTGCCTACGCCACCGCCGACGTGCAACTCGCCACCGGCTTCTGGAACTTCAACGACGCGCTTATCGGCAACCTCTCGACGGATCGCAAAACGGGGGCCGCCTCCGCGCGCATCCGCAACATCGGCATCGTGCAGATGGACTTCAATGTAGCGACGGCAGGTAGCGTCACTGTCCAGCACGCGGTCTTCGGCACGGATGGCTCGTCGTCTTGGGAGCTATGGGCTTCGACGAACGGCGGCTCGTCTTACTTCAAAGTCGGTAACACCATCAACACGACCTCGACAACATTGACCACGGCCACCTTCACGGTCAACTCCGCCTCGCCGATCCGCTTCTCCATACGCAAAGTGTCGGGCGGCGCGAATCGCATCAACGTCGATAACGTCACCATCTCGCCCTACTCCTCGCCGACGCCGACGCCGACGCCGCCTTCCGGGGGCGAACACCTAACGATGGGCAACCCGTCGAACGCAGTGGTGGACGTTAATCAGCCGAACAACTACCTGCTCGACAAGCCGCAGTACGCCGTCGGCTACAGTCGTGACTTGGGCCGCCCGAACTGGGTGAGTTGGCACTTGTCGAGCACGTGGCTTGGAAGCACGCCACGACAAGACGACTTCCGCAATGACACGACCCTGCCCGCCGGTTGGTATCAAGTGCTCGGCACGGACTACTCAGGCTCCGGCTTCGACCGGGGCCATCACTGTCCCTCGGCAGATCGCACACTCACCGTCGCCGACAACTCCGCGACCTTCCTCATGACGAACATGATGCCGCAAGCCCCGGACAACAATCAGGGCCCGTGGGCGGCGTTGGAAACCTACTGCCGCACGCTCGTCAGTCAAGGCAACGAACTTTACATCGTCGCAGGCGGCACGGGCTCCGGCGGCACGGGCTCGAACGGCGGTGTAACGACGACGATCGCGAGCGGGCACGTCGCCGTTCCGGCGCAGACTTGGAAGGTGATCATCGTCATACCGGATGCGGGCGGCAACGACGTGGCGCGCGTGACGACCTCGACGCGCACGATAGCCGTCATCATGCCAAACGCGCAGGGCATCCGCACGAACACGTGGCAGGGCTACCGCGTGAGCGTCGATCAGGTCGAACAACTCACGGGCTACGACTTCTTCTCCAACGTCCCCGTCGCCACGCAGGCGGTGATCGAGGCAAGGGTCGATAATCAGTAGCGACGACGCTGCACACGTCCTCGGCTTCACACGAAAGGGCCGGTTGTCCGTACGGACAACCGGCCCTTTCGTTGCGGAAACACTTTTGCGACGCCGCGCGTCAGACTTGGAATCGTCCGGCTTCGAGCGTCTGCTTGACGAAGGAGAGAAAGCGTTCGGCGTCCGCGCCGTCGATGATGCGGTGATCAAATGAGAGCGCGAAGTATGCCATGTGCCGGATGGCGATCACGTCGTCGCCCTCCTCCGAGGTGATCACTTTCGCGCGCTTCTCAATGACGCCGACGCCGAGGATGGCCACCTGTGGCTGATTGATGATCGGCGTGCCGAAGAGACCGCCGAAGACGCCGGGGTTCGTGATCGTGAACGTGCCGCCGGCCACCTCGTCCGGCTTCAACTGCTTGGCGCGCGCGCGATCCGCCAGATCGTTGGCCGCGCGCGCGAGACCGGAGATCGAGAGATTATCTGCGCGCTTGATGACGGGAACGATCAAGCCCCAGTCGAGCGCGACCGCCATGCCGAGGTTGATGTCCTGCTTGTAAACGATCTGATCGCCGGAGACCTGCGAGTTCACGACCGGAAACTTGCGGATGGCAGCCGTCACCGCTTGAAAGATGAACGGCATGAACGTGAGCTTCGTGCCCGTGCGTTGCTGGAACTCCGACTTGTGCTTGTCGCGAAGGCGCGCGATGCGCGTCATATCGATCTCATAGACGGTCGTCACGTGTGCTGACGTGCGCCGCGACATCGTCATGTGCTCCGCGATCTTGCGACGCATGACGCTCATCGTCTCGATGCGATCACCCATGGCCGCCTGCGTCGCGGGCGGCCCTTGCGAAGTCGCGGCTTGCGCGGACATCTGAGTCGCAGTGCCACCATCGCGGGCCTGCTGCGGCGACATCGCGCCGCCCGATTCGATGAACGAGAGGATGTCGTTCTTCGTTACACGCCCCGATGCGCCCGTGCCTTCGAGCCGCGAGATGTCGATGTTGTGCTGCCGTGCGATGTTGCGCACGAGCGGGCTCGACTTCGTGCGTCGCAACTCCTCGACCGATTGCTCGCGCCCGTCACCTGCTTCAATCGCTTGCGCATCGCCGTTGCCGCGCGTCGCACTTAAACCTTGCTGCTCCGCGCCCGGACGTTGATAGTCGTAGCTTCGACCTGCAACCTCCGCGACCTGCGCCGACTCTGTCGAAGCAGACTGCGCGGATGGAGACGACTGCGATGCCTGCGACTGTGCAGACTGTTGCGCGGCTTGCGCGTTCGCTTGCGGCTGTGGGCCCGTCGGCTGTGTGGCCCTCGCCTGCGGCTGAGACGCTTGCGCGTTCGACGCCTGCGCGGGCTGTGCGCTCGCTTGCGGAGTCGCGCTCGCCTGCGTCGTGCCTGCTGCGGGCTGCTCGCCCTCTTCGCCGACTATCGCGACGATCGCGCCGACCTCGACCGTCTGGCCCTCCTGCGCTCTGATCTCGATGAGCACTCCGGCGGCGGGCGAAGGAATCTCCGCGTCAACCTTGTCGGTTGAAATCTCGAATAGGTTCTCGTCGCGCTCGATGCGCTCGCCGACCTTCTTCATCCAACGCGTGATCGTCCCCTCGGCGATGGACTCGCCCATCTGCGGCATCACAACTTCTGTCGCCATTTATGTCCCCCAAGAAAAGAGGTCAGAGGATAGAGGTTAGTAAAAACAGATCGCCTTTCATTAACCTTTGACCTCTATCCTCTATAGTTATTCCGCCGTCGTCGGATCGATGACCGACTTGATCTCGGAGACGCGATTCGCGGGGAAGCCGCCCTGCGCGGCGTGCTCGCGAATCATCTCCTCGTTCGGTGCGATGTAAACGCAGTAAATTTTGTCGCCCGTCACGTAAGACTGCTGCCACTGAATCTGTGGCCCCAAGTTTTGCAGCACGCTGCAAGACTTCTGCGATATCGCCTGCAACTGTTCGGCGGACAACGCGCCCGCGCCCGGAATCTCACGCTCGATCAGAAATTTCGGCATTCGTCTTTTCTCCGATCTAAAGTTTGAAGGCTATTCCCACCCATGCTTGTTCTCGTCAATAAGCCGCGAGCCTGCGCGCCGCCGCGACAACATCGCGCACCTGCGGCAAGTGATACTCTTCGAGCGGCGGCGAGTAGGGCACGGGAGTGTCGGTCGCCGCGACGCGCACTACGGGAGCGTCCAACCACTCGAAAGCCTCTTCGGCAATCGTCGCTGCGATCTCGCCGCCCAGTCCGCCCGTGCGCGAAGCCTCGTGCAGGATCAAAACTTTGCTCGTCTTCTTCACCGAAGCGAGTATCCCCGCCTTGTCCATCGGCGCGAGCGTGCGTAGATCGACGACTTCAACGTCCAGACCTTCACGCTCCAACTCTTCAGCCGCGTCGAGCGCGTTTAAGACCTGCGCGCCGAACGTGATGATCGACAGATCGCGGCCCTCTCTGACAACCTTTGCCTTGCCGATCTCGACGATATAGTCGTCCTCCGGCAACTCTTCGCGCAGACGCGGCAGTCGATATAGTTTCTTGTGCTCGAAGTAGATGACCGGATCGGGATCGCGTATCGCAGCTTTGATCAGGCCCTTCGCGTCGTAGGCGTTCGAGGGCTCGACCATCTTCAAGCCAGCAGTGTTCTGAAAAAACGCCTCGGCGTTCAAGGAATGGAAGGGGCCGGAATGCACGCCCGCGCCGCAGGGCCCCCTGAATACAGCCTGAATCCCCGCGCCCCAACGGAAGCGACACTTCGCCGCGTAGTTCGTCAGCATATCGAAGCCTGCGGAGATGAAGTCGATGAACTGAAACTCCGCGACCGGCTTCATGCCCATCAACGCCGCGCCGCACGCCGCGCCGACGATGGCCGCCTCCGAGATCGGCGTGTCGATGACGCGCCCCTCGCCGAACTCTGCGAGCAGGCCCTCCGTCACCTTGAACGCGCCGCCGTAACTGCCCACGTCTTCGCCGATGACGAACACGTCCGCGTCGCGCTCCATCTCTTCCCAGATGCCCTGTCGAATGGCCTCGACGAACGTGACCACGCCGCCGCGCTGCGGGCGGTTCGACTTGTGCTCTTTTTTAGTTGCCGTTGTCATTCGTCTCTACCGAACACTTTAGGTCTGAACGCGGGCGCGACACGCGTGTTGTCGAAGACGTTGAAAGCCGCGCGCTCCGCATCCGGCATCGGTGAAGACTCGGCCCAAGCCGAATCTTCATCAACCTCGCGCCGCACGTCGGCGACGATCTCGTCGAGCTTCTCTTGCGTCGCGACGTTTTGCTTGAGCAGATGGCGCGCGAAGCGATCCACAGGGTCGCGCTTCTCCCAGAAGTCCAGTTCGCCTTTGGGCAGGTAGCGTTGATCGTCATGCTCCGCGTGCCCGCGTCGGCGGTAAGTCTTCGCTTCGATGAGAACCGCGCCGCCGCCTGAGCGCGCGAACTCGACCGCCTCTTTCGTCACTTCATAACAGGCGACGACATCGTTACCGTCAACGATGTAGCCGGGGATATTGTAGCTCGCCGCTTTGTCCGCGAGATGTTCGACCGCCGTCTGAAAGCGCGTAGGCGTCGAGTAAGCGTAGTAGTTGTATTCGGCGACGACGACGAGCGGCAGCTTTTGCACGGCGGCGAAGTTCAGGCCTTCGTGAAACGCGCCCGTGCTCATGCCGCCGTCGCCGATATATGCGATGGCGACCGCGTCCTTCTTCTGCATCCGCGCGGCGAGCGTGATGCCGGTCATCACCGGGATCATGTCGCCGAGGTGCGAGATGGGCCCGACGAAGCCGCGCGCCATGTCGCCGAAGTGTATGTTGAGATCGCGCCCTTCGGAGGGCCCCCAAGCCTTCGCCATGTACTGCGCGAAAATCTCGCGCGCTCTGATGCCTTTCACCAAGACCGCGCCGAGATCGCGTATGAGTGGCGCGATGAAATCTGTCGGTTTGAGCGCGTAAGCCGACCCGACTGCTGTTGCTTCTTGACCGAGCGAGCGAAAGACGCCGCCGACGATCTTCGTCTGCTTGTAGAGCGCGACGAGTTTCTCTTCGACGAGCCGCGTGAGCAACAGGTAACGATAAAGCTCAAGCATCTGATCCGCGTTGAGCGTCGTCTCCGCACGACACGGCGCATCCTCGGCGGGCGTGACGTAACTGCCGAACACGTTCGGCAGACGACTCGCGCCCGCGACGTTCGACACGCCGGACACGTTCGTTTCGTTCGACACGTTCGACCACGCGCCGTTATCGCCCGCGCCTTCCGTCTTCGTGTCGCGCGACTGCTTCGACTGTGCGCGCGCTGATTTTTGTTTCGTCTCGGTTGCCATAAAAAAGCATTCAGCCGTTCAGCCGTTCAGCATTCAACAAATCCAGCCTTAACTCTCTGGCTGATTGCTGACGGCTGAATGCTGCGCGCTTAAAAGTGAATCGTCAGATCGTGTATGCCTTCGGCGGCTTCCATGATGGACTCGGAGACGGTCGGGTGCGCGTGGATGGTGCGGCCTAACTCTTCCGCCGTCGATTCGAGATGCATCGCGACGATGCACTCGTGGATGATCTCCGTGGCGTGTGGGCCGATGATGTGCGCGCCAAGTATCTCATCATACTTTTTATCGGCGATGATCTTAACGAAGCCCTCTTCCTCGCCGAGGATGCGCGCCTTGCCCGACGCCGAAAAGGGAAATTTACCGACCTTCACATCGTAGCCTTCCTCGCGGGCCTTCGCTTCCGTCAAGCCGACCGACGCGACTTCCGGATCGCAATAAGTGCACGAAGGCACTTGACGCATATTGATCGGCTGGGCTTGTAGTCCGGCGATCTGTTCGACAACGAGGATGCCCTCTTTCGACGCGAGGTGCGCGAGCCACGGCGTCGGGATCACGTCGCCGATGGCGAAGACGTTGGGCTCACCCGTGCGACAGAACTCATCGACCTGCACGTTGCCGCGCTCGACTTTGATCTTCGTGCCTTCTAGGCCCAAGCCTTCGAGGTACGGCATACGACCGACGGCGACAAGCAGCATCTCCGCTTCAATCGAGACCTCGCCGCCCTTCGCATCCTTGCCCGTCACACGCACGCCGCCCTCGGTCTTCTCCATCTTCTCAAGTTTCGTGCCCGTGAGCGCCGTGATCTTGCGTTTGCGGAAGGCCTTCTCGATCTCCTTCGACACTTCTTCGTCTTCGAGCGGCATCATGCGCGGCATCAGCTCGACGATGGTCGTCTGTGCGCCGAAGCGCGAATAGATCGACGCGAACTCGACGCCGACCGCGCCCGATCCCATCACGACCAAAGACTTCGGCACGTCCTTGAGTTCCAGAATATGATCGCTGTTGACGACGATCTTTCCATCGGTCTCGAAGCCCGGTATCGGTCGGACAACTGATCCGGTCGCAATGATGATGTTCTTCGTCTCAATCGTCTGCTTCGTTCCGTCCGCGCCCGCGACTTCCACCTTGCCGGGGAGCGCGAGTTTCGCCGTTCCCTGAAAGACCGTCACCTTGTTCTTCTTCATCAGGTATGAAACGCCCGCCGCGTTCTTCGCGACGATCTTCTCTTTGCGCTTCTGCACATCTGCGAAGGCCAGTTGGATGCCGGTCGCCTGCACGCCGAATTCGCCAGCGTGCTGCATCTGCTCGTAGATGTGGGCCGACTGCAAGAGCTGCTTCGTCGGGATGCAGCCGCGCAAGCCGCACGTGCCGCCGAGCCGCTTGTCCTTTTCGACAAGGGCCACTTTCAAGCCTAACTGCGCGCCGCGAATCGCGGCGACGTAGCCGCCGGGGCCTGCGCCGATGATCGTCACGTCAAACTGTTCTGTCGCCAAGTTTCACTCTCCCGCCATCGAACGACGCGCGCGCGCAACGCTCCCGCGCCTCGCCCGTCAAGATAAGAGCCGTCAATTTTTTGAGTGGTATTGCAAGCAGGGATTATAATGGTTATCAAGTTTTTTTTCATCCGGCGAAGGGAAGGGTTACAAAAGATGCAACACTCGGAAGGCTATTTGAAGTTGGTTGACGATGCCAAGACGCGCATCAACGAACTCTCGGTCGAAGAGACGCGTGCGCATCTGCGCGCGAACCCTGCGGCGAAACTGATCGACGTGCGCGAGGATAATGAGTGGGAGAAGGGCCACGCGGCAGACGCCACGCACATGGGGCGCGGCATCATCGAGCGCGACATCGAGCAAGCACATCCAGACAAGGATACCGAGTTGATCCTCTACTGCGGCGGCGGCTTTCGCTCCGCGCTCGCAGCCGACTATCTGCAACGCATGGGCTATCGCAAAATCTTCTCGATGGCCGGTGGTTGGAAAGCTTGGAAAGATTCGGGCGCGCCCGTCGAAGGCGAAGCAGGTAATGTATAATGCCCACTCGTCTGGATTAGCAATCTCACGCGGCTTCGGCGTCTCGACACCCGTTCCCCATCAGGAGATGTTCTCACATGCCAGCCAGAAAACTTGAGGGCTATGTAGCCGCCTCTGTACTTTTCATTGACATTGTCGGATTCTCGCTACTTTTGCTCGATGAACAACATCAGCAACTAGAAATCCTGCAAAGCATTGCGCAGAGTACGGACGCATTCAAAAAAGCGGGCAATAAGGTGACCCCTGCCCCTGCGGGTGACGGCTTTGCACTAGCATTCTTCAATGGCTATGTACCGCCCTTACTTTGTGCCATTGAAATTAGCCATGCGCTGAAAGGACACTCTGAGATCAAGGTGCGTATGGGGCTTAGCCAAGGTCCAGTTAAGAAAATTATGGATATGAGCGGAAGACCTAACGTTAGCGGCGACGGCATTATTGACTCCCAACGCGTGATGGATTTCGGCGAAGCTGGTCATATTCTCGTCTCTAAAAACTTGGCGGCCATACTCCTACGCATGAAAGACTGGGAATCGAAACTTCATTATCTAGGCGAAGCGCGCGACAAGCACAACATTATTCACTACATCTACAACTATCACGACGGAGAGGTGGGCAATCGGAGTATTCCGAAAAAGCTCGCCGCGCCGACCAAGCCCGCAGCAGCGTCGCCCGTCACGCCGCCTTCAATCAGCCCTGCCGGTAAGCCGCCGCGCAAAGTGCCGATGTTCCTGCCACTACCTTCCTTCGACGCGGACACCTTCGTCAGACGCGACGCGGAGTTAGAGCGACTCGAGACTTGCCTCATCAAAGGCGACAACAAAGTATGCTGCATCAGCGTCGGGGATATCCCCGGCGGAATCGGGAAAACTACGCTGGCTCACGTCTTCGCGTCTAAGCACAAGGCGGACTTCCCCGACGGCATTATCAGCGTGCGTGTTGGCAAGAAGAGCGAGAGAGAGTTGGCGCAGGAGTTCGTTTCGTATTGTCACTCGGAAGAACGACCGCATGATGCGGCGGATGCTACAGCTTTGATGCGTCGCACCTTCGGCGATCGGCGGATGCTGTTGATCTTCGATAATGCGGAAGAGAGTCACAACATCCGCGACTTGCTGCCGGGCGGCGACAAGTGCGCCGTTATTATCACGACCCGCCGCCGCGATCTCGGCGGCGCGCTCAGCATCCCTCTCGGTAACGAGATCGCATTGGGCGTCTTCGACGACGCGCAGGCGAAGGACTTGCTGGGCAGACTCATCGGGCCGGAGCGAGTGCGCGAGGAATCTGCTGCCGCCGATAAGATAATTAAGGCATTGAGCCGCCTTCCACTGGCGATCAGGATCGCTGGCACGACGCTGCAACGCGGGACAGCGAAGTATAAGACGCTCAATCAGTACGCAGACGACCTACGAAATAAGGAGAATATACTGGCGAGGCATGGAAGCAGCAGCGATCCGAATCTGAGCCTGAACGCTTCCATTACGCTCAGTCTCGTCGCGCTCGACAACGATGAATACACCAAGTTCTTCCTACGCTTGAGTGCTTGCTCAGAGGAAGGTTTTTCCCTCACGGAGGCACTGGCAGCGAATAACTACAATGAGAATGAGACGGACGAGGTAGGCAAGGTGATGGAAAGACTTTTCGACTTTGCGCTCGTT